>DXEM01000038.1 GCA_019114985.1 Candidatus Anaerostipes excrementavium | reverse complement strand
CAGACAGACAGACAGACAGACAGACAGACAGACAGACAGACAGACAGACAGACAGACAGACAGACAGACAGACAGACAGACAGACAGACAGACAGACAGACAGACAGACAGACAGACAGACAGAATTCGTCTGTCTATAAGTGCATAATATACAAACATAGTATTGATTATTATAAACGAAGCGACTCTTTTATCCTTGCGGATAAAAGGGATGCTTCGTTTTTTTACGTTTAGATAAAAATTATTTTCATCAGAGGTATTATGAGAAAGATTTTAAAACCGATATTATTATGGAGAGACCGAATTAATCAAAAAATGGTGGGCAAGCACGCGGATCTGTGGCTGGGCCTGACATCGTCTGCCGTCTGCGGTATACTGGCGGTCGTTATGCTTTTTTTATCTCCGGTATTGGGAGTGGCAGATGATGGCACGTTGGATAGCGTGATGAAAGGGGCAGGACTTGCTTATCCAGACGGTTATGAAGCGTCTGCTTCTTATTTTGTAAAAGATTATGTATGGAATGTGAATCAGGGAACGGGATATCATTCCGTTCAGACGCTGGTGATACAAGCTGCAAAATTTATATCTCAGGCGGTGACAGGAGGACGGACTTTTGATATACGTTTTCTGGCATTTTTGTATCTATTGATGTTTTTGCCGGCTGTAATGCTGTTTGTAAATGCGGCTTCTTCCAGACTGCCGAAGTTCTCCCAGAAGTTAGTTCCGGCAGCAGGAGCTGTGATCATATTGGGAGATGTAGGATATCTCACCTATTTTAATTCCTTTTATCCGGAAGCATTGATTATCATATGCCTTCTCTATATGACAGGTGCAGCGCTTAGTCTGCAAAAAGGAGGAAAATGGGAATATGTATGGCTGTTTGTGTTTGCGGCGGCAGCATCGGTATTGTGTTTTGTGAGACAATACTGTTTCCTGGCGGGAATTGCCGGGATGGTATTTTGTCTGCTTAGAATATCCGATCAAGAAGACAGAAAATGGAAAACGGCGGTAGTACTGGCAACGGTTTTTATGGCGGTATCATCTATGGGTTCTTTCCTGTTTCTGGAAAAAGACTTTAATAAAGCAGATAAACTGCATGCAATGACGCGAGGCGTGCTTTTGCAGTCGGACAATCCGGAAGAAACGTTGGAAGAGTTTGGAATAGATCCTTCCTATTCTATGCTGGCAGATGTTTCGGCTTATGACGAGTTTCCTGTGACCACAGGAGAAAATAAGATCCTTGAAGAAGAATTTTTCTCCCATTATGACACAGGCGATATTGTCAGGTATTATGCGAAACATCCGCAGAAGATGCTGAGCATGCTGGAGCTGTCTGCAAGAGCAAATATGGATGTGGTTCGGGAAAACTGCGGTAATTATGAAATGAGTGAAAATAAACCGCCCGGTGCCAGAAGTGTTTTTTGGTCAGCATATAGTATTTTTAAAAATCGTTCTCTTCCGAAAACTATAGGGTATATGTTTGTTTTGGTTATTATTTCAGCTGCAGTTACAGCGCGTGGATTTTCGTTGAAGAAGAAAAAAGATTGTAAGAAAAGAGTATATTTTGATTGGGTTATCACGATGACATTGTTTTGTGTGGCAGCCACTTGTTTTGTCATCATACAAAGCGGAGAAGCGGCGTTAATTCAATATAATTGCCAGCTGGGAATTGTAACAGATATTCTGCTTTATTTGACAATAACGGAAACGTTGGAGTTATTAAATATTTTGTGATAGGAGAAACGAAAGTTATGGATAAGAAAAGTCTGAAAACTGCATACTTACAGCAAGATATAGGGATTCTCGGATTCTGGATCTCGATTGTGGGGATTATTCTATCAATTTATACGGCAGAAACAAATGGAACAGAGTATTTAATTATGTTTCTCATACTTTGTGTGCCGGTATTGTTCTGTCTGTATAAGATGCCGCTGCTGTCTTTTGCATTAACCGGAACGCAGATATTAGTTTATGCCATTTACAAGATTTATAACTGGGCCGTATGGAACGAACCGATTACGGGCGCCTCTTATGCCTGGCTTGTAATTCCGGCGGCAGTAATTTTTTTCCTGCAGATATTTGTATACGGAACGACGGTTATTGAATTAAAGAACGAAATTCTTAGAGAACAGGTAGAAGAATTGGTGGTGATTGATCCGCTGACAGGTTTATACAATCAAAGAGGTTTGTTTGCCGAAGTGACAAGACAGATGTCTTACGTAAAGAGGAACAAAATGAAGATTTGTATGATGGTTGTCAAACTGAAGTATGACCAGGAATTGAGAAGCGTTCTCTCTGTTAATCAATTCGGACGGCTTCGGCAGGAAATGGCAGAGATTGCAGAAGATACACTGCGGATGGAAGACAGACTGTATGCGATCGATGAAAACGGAACGCTGGCAGTTTTGCTGACCTGCGATAAAGCCGGGGCTCAGGTCGTGGAGAGACGTCTCAAAGCAGCCTTTGAAGATAAGGCAGCATTTAGAAATATCGTAGATAACACAATCAAAGTGGAAACAAAAATAGGATATGTAGAATATGATGAAGAAAAAGTTTCAAGTGCAATGGATTTTCTCAGGCAGGCTGAAAACGAAGTCCAATATGACGTTTAAATTTGCAGCGGGATTCGCGGTTTTTTGTTTGCTGATGGCCCATGGAATTACCGTTTTTGCGGAGCAGAAGCTTGGTACAAATGAATATGTTGTTTTGGAGGAAGTCTATGCGTTTAGCAGTCCGGAAAAATTGCTGCAAAAAGTGGACACCCTTGTACAGGATGAGTTTCCGTTTGTTATGGGAGTCATGCCGGTATATCAGCATACAGATTATCCGGCGATGACAGAATTTACAGAGGTCGTTCGATATGCCCAGTCCAAAGGAGCAAGGATACTCCTGCATTTTCCGATTGTTCAGAAGGAAAATGCGGAGCCGCAGGAGATAATAGCAATCTTGAAAAAACAGCAATCAATGTATGAGGAGTTCGGAATTTATCCTCGGGGAATTCTGATGGGAGAGGATGAGCAGGAGTATAGCTGGATGACAGAAGAACTGGAAGATTTTCTTCCGGTATTCAAATTGGAAAATCCGGGCGTGGAATACTATGTAAGATCCTTAAAGGAGACACTCCCTTTGTTAAGAACCGAGGAATTGCCGGAAATAGCCTATTCCTACAAAGCAAAGGAAATTCCGGATGATTTTGATTTTCAAAGAGGCATTCTTCAGGATTTCAGCTTCGATTTGGCGCAGCAGAATCGAGTGCTGATTGGGGTGGGGATTGTAGGAATCGTGGTCTTCACAGGAATGATTGCATTTGCCAGAAAAAGAAACAAAAAAGACTTCTTTAGAAAGGATGAAAAAGATGAGCGTGATTGACGGGATTTCTTTGTATGCGATCGCTGCGATATGGATTTTAATGATATTGAACATGGTATTGTCCGTCGGAGGCTTCATTTATTATATGAAAGTTTATGAAACCGATGGAAGGATTCCGCTGAAAGAGTATCCCTTTGTCTCTGTCATGGTTCCGGCACATAATGAGGGGATCGTAATTCAAAAAACAGTGAAAGCGCTGATGAAGTTTCAATATCCGGAGGATCGGTATGAAGTTATTGTAATCAATGATAATTCTATGGACGATTCCGCAGATATTCTTGCGGGAATGCAGAAGGATTACGGAGAACACCGTCTGATTGTTATCAATACAGATGCGGTAACCGGAGGAAAAGGAAAATCCAACGCTTTGAATATCGGATTGAAAAAAGCAAAGGGAAGCGTCCTTGCTATTTATGATGCAGATAACACTCCGGCGCCGGATGCATTAATTTTGCTGGTGGAAAATCTGATGTCTGACGATAAACTGGGAGCGGTCATCGGAAAATTCAGAACACGGAACAAACATGCCTCTATATTAACAAGGTTTGTCAATATAGAGACTTTGGCATATCAGTGTATGAATCAGGCAGGACGATATTTCTTTTTTAAGTTGTGTACGATACCGGGAACAAATTTCGTAATTAGAAGAAAGATTGTAGAAGAGATGGGCGGCTGGGATACCAAAGCTCTTTCAGAAGATACGGAAATCAGTTTTCGAATTTACCGGATGGGTTATTACATAAAAATGATGCCTCTGGCGGTTACATGGGAACAGGAACCTCATTTATTGAAAGTATGGTTTAAGCAGAGAACCAGGTGGGCAAAAGGCAATGTCTATGTCCTGGTCAAAAACTTTAAATATGTTTTTGACCGCAGCGCCGGACCAATGAGGCTGGATGTGCTGTACTATGCGCTGGTTTACATTTTAATGCTGTCTGCGCTGGTTTGTTCCGACACAATATTTTTTCTCGGAGTTTTGGGGTACGTGCATGTTTCTCTAGCAGGTTTTTCTACTGTTCTGTGGGGAATGGCAATTCTGTTGTTTGTCGTCAATATTATGGTGACGCTGGCTTCGGAGAAAAATGAATTTAATCTTATTTCCGCTGCTCTCGTATTTTTAATGCTGTTTACCTATGCCAAATTGTGGGTTCTGGTTGTGCTGCGGGCAATTTGGATGAGTATAGAAGATGCCGTATTAAAAAGAGAAGTGAAATGGGATAAGACCGTACGATACGCAGAAGCATCAAAGGATGTTGTGGAAATAGAAGAATCCGGGCGTAATAGAAAAAAGAAGAAAGGAAAGAATTATGAGTAGATGGAAAAGCAGATGGAATATACTGGTTCTTATAGCGGCGTTTTTCTGGATATGGGCATTCGGCACTGTGGAAATCCGGGCGGCGGAGCCGGTAAATACAGAGGTTCATTTTGAAAACGACAGGGTACTGGACGGAGTGTACAAAGAAGAAACGGTGTATTTCCAGGTAGAAGATTATTGGAAAATGGAGGCAGCTGCTGCAGAAGTACATATCAAACTTAGTTCTATGCTGTTGGACGTCCCTGCGGAACTTACATTTGAAGTGAACGGAACCCCTGTGAAATCCATAGATTTGTCATATAAGAAAGGCGCAAATCAAACGATTTCCATGGCCATTCCTGTGGATCAGCTAAAGGAAGGAGTCAATAGTTTTACAGTAACAGGGTTTGCGCAGATCTATGATGAAGAAGGATGTTTAGATGAATTTTCCGGAGCAAACTGGGTAGTCATTCAAAAAGATTCTCTTATTGACTTATTTTATCAGATGAAGGAACCTTCTTATAAAATCTCAGAATATCCGTATCCTTTGATATCCAGCGCGAACAAAACCGGAGAAGGTGTTGCGGTGGCTGTACCGGATCAGGCTTCTGATGATGAATTAACAGCAGCGGCATGGATAAAAGCAGGACTTGCCCAAGCGGCAGAGTCAAAGGATCAGGTAAAATTAATGTACAGCAGCGAATATACAAAAGAAAAGCGTCCGGCTGTTGTCATTTCATTATATGAACACTTGGATGAAAACCAGAAGAAAATTTTGAAGAATAAGGGTATCAGCAAGGAAAAACTGAAAAATCATGCTGCAATTTTAATTACAAAAAAAGAGAAAGGTACTGAGGAGATTTTGATTGTCTCTGAAAAGGGTTCCTGCCTTACGGAAGCTGCATGGCTTCTCATGGATGAAAGCAGAAGAACCCAGGAAACAACGGATACTGCGCTTGTAAAAGACGGCAGTGCCGATCTTTTGAAGAAAAATGAAAAGAATTCTACGGAAATTAACGTATCTGATTGGAACGGCAGCGAAGAAGGAATAGAACTAAAAGGATCTTTCCGCAGAGAATATACGCTGTATCCTCCGGAGGGGATTACTTATGTATTGGGAACGGAGGATCGCCTTGAGTTGAATTTCCGTTATAGCGAAAATCTGGATTTTAACAGGTCTTTGTTTACCGTTTATGTGAATGGAGAGCCGATTGGAAGCAAGAAGCTGAAAAAGTCAGAGGCCGGCGGTGATAAATTAGAGCTTGTCATTCCGGAAGATTTAGCGGGAGAGAAGCTGGACAGCATTACATTTGCTTTCGATTTGGAGATTGAAGAGCTGTATTGTACAATGCGTCTGGATGAAATGCCGTGGGGATTTGTGTCCGGTGACTCAGCAATCAAACTTTCCGGTCTGCAGAATAATTACCTGTCTTTTGAAGTTACGCCTTATCCGTTTGTAAAGAATGGAACGGCAGATCACTATATGTATGTTGTGCCGGATTCGCCGTCTAAAGCGGAATTGGAGACGCTGGGAACTTTGGCAGGCATGTATGGACGCAGCATGAAGCCTTATGGAGAGATGGAAGTTGTAAGCGTAGGTCAAATGAGCAAGAAAGAGGCGAAAAATGCCCAGGTTGCAGTGATCGGCACCTTCCAAAATCAAAAAATACTAAAAGAAGTGAATCAGGAACTTCCTTTCTCCATTGATATGGATAACAAGAAATTTAAGGGAAATGATCAATTTGCATTTTCAGATCTTTATGCGGCCTCAACGGCTGTCATGCAGATTATCCCATCAACCTATAATGAAGACAATGCGATGCTTGTTGTGGCAGCTCCGAATGATGCTGCACTTGGATATTTAAATACTTATCTATGTGATCTGGAAAAGCAGGAAAATCTAAAAGGAGATGCAGTCATTGTAGATTCCGGGCTGGAAATGCGCTCCTTTAAGTTCCAAAGTTCCAGTATAGAAAGTGAACGTCCGAATCTTAGAGAACGTTTGGAACAGAACAAAGAAACGGTTATTTTCTCTGTGATAGCGGTAGCAGTAATGCTGCTGATCTTACTGGCCGCTGTTTTGATTTTCATCCGAACGCGGGCGATTAACAAGAAGGAGGATCAGTGATGAAAAGAAACCAGATGCTTCGGAATCTATTGATTTTGGCTGTGGTTCTCGTTGTCGGTATTATTGCATTTATATGTCTGGGAAGGAAACCGGGAAAAAATGAAAAGAATGCAGCTCAGACAGAACAGAAAGAAGATACAAATGAAGAAAAACTTCTTTCCGGCAGAGTCAATGACTCTCCAACGGGACTGAATCTGGGGGATTCTCTTGCAGATATAGAATTGGAAACAGAAAGCGGAGAAGCCTTTTCTATCGGAGAAAATCTCGGGAAATATACAGTCGTAACTTTCTGGGGCAGTTGGTGTGAATATTGTAAAGAACAGCTGGAACAAATGGAATCATATAAAATTACGGCGGAAAAATATAATGCGTCTTTTCTGCTTGTAGGAGTCATCAATGAAGAAAAAGCTCCGGAAGAAGAGCTAGGGCAAGTCATAGAAGCATATGAAATCGACGTTCCATCTGTGATTGATCGGGACGGAAAGGTCTATAAGAAACTGGGAATACAGAAGCTTCCAACGAATATTGTTCTGTCGCCGGAGGGCAGAGTGATGGCGATATTCCCTGGGAAAATTGATAATGCAGCTCAGCTCGATTCGATGCTTTCGTACGTGACAAAAGGATTCGATACAGCAACATTGGAAGCAGCAGACAGTATATTAACGAATGATGAGGGAGGAATTCAAACAAGTACGGAAGAAGAAAAGACACACCCTTCAGGCGCAGATGTATTGAGCGAGTCACAAGGACTCATCATGGAATATGCAGCAGAGACGGGAAATAAGGATCTGTTTGACAGAGCATTTGCCTATGCAGAAAAATCTCTTGGAAAAGATGGGCTGTTTTTATGGTACGGTTCCGATGATTCGAAAACATCCAGCAATGCCTTTTTGGATGATCTTAGAATCTACGGCGCGCTGCTGCAAGCGGAGAAACAGTGGGGAAAAGAATATGAGAAAGCCATAGAAGAGCATGGAAAAGCCTTGTGCCGGTATAATGTGACAGCAAAGAATGAGCCTCTGGATTTTTATGATTTTAAAGAAGGAAAGAGCACAGAGTTCTCTCTTTGTTATGGAGATCTGGAAACAATCAAAGAGCTGGAAAAGCGGACGGGAACGAAAGGATTGTATGAGAAAACGAAGGCAATCCTTACAGAAGGATATATTTCAGATGATTTTCCTTTATATTATGCATCCTGGTCTTATAAGGAGAAGAAATATTCAAAAAAAGACTTAAATATGGCGGAAGCAGTTTATACGTTATATCACTTGGCAAAAGAAGGACTTTTAAAGGACGAAAGTAAAGATTGGCTTTTGGAGCAGCTAAAAGGCGATGGAATCATGGCCGGCTATGGGGTGGATGGCAGCGTTTCGGAAGGATATGAGTCCACCGGTATTTATGCCCTAACGGCAATGATCGGGATGGAGTGTAATAATTCGGAAATGGTGACCTTGTCCATTGCCAGAATGAACGAATTTCGGATTTTTGACAGCGCAAATCGTTATAACGGAGCTTTTGGAAATGCGGACGGATCAGGCATTTATTCTTTTGATCAGTGCATGGCGCTGAAGGCTTACGCGTTATTGGAATCATACTGCAGATAAAAAGGAGGCGGAATCATAGATTATGAAAAAAATTTTGATTGTGTTTGGAACTCGGCCGGAAGCAATAAAGATGTGTCCTCTTGTAAAAGAATTAGAAAAAAGTGAAGAATGCCGGACCATTGTGTGCTTAAGCGGTCAGCACAGAGAAATGCTGGATCAGGTGATGGAAGTGTTTCAGGTGAAAGCCGATTATGATCTTTCGATTATGAAGCCGGGACAGGATCTGTTTGATATTACGACGGAAGTATTAAAAGGAATGCGCAGTGTATTGATGAAGGAAAAGCCGGATATTGTATTGGTGCATGGAGATACAACAACGGCATATGCGTCAGCTTTAAGCGCCTTTTATCTTGGTATCCCTGTTGGACATGTGGAAGCAGGACTTAGAACATGGAATTTGAAGTCTCCGTTTCCGGAAGAATTTAACAGACAGGGGATCGGTTTAATCGCAAAGTATCATTTTGCACCGACAGAGACGGCAAGAACAAATCTGTTAAATGAAGGAAAGGCGGAGGAAGATATTCTGGTAACAGGAAATACAGGAATTGATGCTCTGTTCTTTACGGTAAAAAAAGATTTCAAAAGCGATGTGACAGAGTGGGCGAAGGAAAGCCGGCTATTGGTGATTACAGCCCACAGAAGAGAAAATCTGGGAAAACCAATGCATGAAATGTTTCGGGCGCTGCGCAGGATTATTGAAGAGTTTGAAGATGTGAAAGCGGTATATCCAATCCACATGAATCCGCAGGTGCGTAAGATTGCAGATGAAGAACTGGCCGGATGTGACCGCATAAGGATAATAGAGCCTATGCCGGTAAATGAATTCCATAACCTTTTGAATGCAGCGTATTTTATCTTGACAGACAGCGGAGGAATCCAGGAAGAAGCACCGGCTCTTGGAAAACCTGTTCTGGTGATGAGAGATACAACAGAACGGCCGGAAGGGGTGGAAGCAGGGACTCTTTGCCTCGCAGGAACCGCAGAAGAAGGCATTTATAAGAAATGTAAAAGTCTTTTGGAAGATCAAAGTCTTTATCATAAAATGAGCGAGGCAAAAAATCCGTACGGAGACGGAACTGCCAGCAAAAAAATAAGAGCTTTTTTGGAAGAGAAAATATGAAACAGGGATCACCTTTGTTCAGTCTATGAGCTAAGGTGATTCTTGTTTTTCATAAAGGTATGCATCGTAACATTTCTGCAGATTCTTTTTTTCTAAATTCATCTGAATCCATTTTTTGGGTTTTCCGCATGTGTGGCATTCTTTTTCATTATTCCAATTGATGGAACCACAGGTACAAGTCCAAAAATCAAAAAATTCATGAAGTGCATAAGCATTGTGAGATGTGTCGGAGAGAGAAGAGCAGGCGCGGTAATATTGTTCTCTTAAATGTTGTTCCGGAAGAACAGATGTGAGAGGCTTTAATATAGGAAATTGTTCAACCGGATTCTTATGATCTTTCCATACAGAATAGTCGGAAAAGACGACTTTGTGAATACGAATGGCAGCAGTTTGAATCTGCAGCTCCGGAAGAAAAAGAGGGGTCTCTCTGATGCATGCATCATCCCTCTTGAGATTCAGATTCAAATAATGGCATTTGGCAATACCAATGGGATTCCGATTCATGTCAAGACCACTGATGTCAATGCAAACAGTCTGAATCATTTTCTCGCATAGGTTTTGGAATTTCAATTGAAAAAGAAAATTACTTTTTTTGAGATTCTGCGATAATTTGCCATTCAATAGTAAAATAGGACAAGTTTTAATGTGCATGTTGTCTGCAAAACGATATATAGTCCGATTATTTTGTCTCATCTCCATGAACTCCCATTTGCCTCATTTGTATTGTTCTAAATTTTCTGTGTGCTTTAAAAAGGAATAATTTATACGATCGTTGGTGATTCTATCTTTGAAATTATTATAGTCACTTTGATGACTATAGTCAAGAGAACGGCTATGATCTATTCTGAAATCGTACAATAAAACGAAAAGGAGGTTGTCATGATAGAGTATAGTCCCTTTTGGAATACTTTGAAAAAATCCACTGAGACAACCTATACTTTAATTCATAAACATCATATTTCTAGTGCGACGATTGACAAATTAAGAAAGAATAAGCCGGTAACAACAACGACATTGAATGATCTGTGCCGAATTCTGAATTGCAGATTAGAACAGGTTGCTCAATATACGCCATCCACAGAAGATCAGTTTTTATAATTCCCAAAAATAAAAAAAGACCGCACCAGATGCCAAGATTCTGATACGGTCTTTTGTCATAGAAATGTTTAAGAATGTTTTCCGCAGTGGCGATAAAAAGCGAACAGATATAAACCGCTCAGACCGACAAGGTCATAAATAATGCGGGATAGAACGCTCATATTGCCAAAGAGGAAAGAAACAAGATTGAATTGAAAAAGTCCAATCAATCCCCAGTTGATGGCACCGATGATGACAATCGTCAGTGCGGTACAGTCTAAAAATTTGTTTCCCATAAGAACCTCCTTTTCACTGTGTGGATCAGTGCTTAGTATGGCAGGGAAAGAAAAAAATTATTCAGACAGCATTTCACGAAAAGATCGGATAATTTTTTGAACGCCCGGTTTTCCTTCAAATTCCGCAAAATCTTTTTGACCGGCCATAATAATAATGTTAGAACATCCGGCTTCGTATGCGTTTCGAATTCCGGATCCGGAATCTTCAAAAACCAGACAGTGATCAGGATCAGATCCTAAGATTCGGCATGCATCTTGAAACATAGCGACCTTGTTTTCATAGGTACCGTCATCATAAACAAAATGATCTCGTGGGATCCAACGATCTAAATGAAAACTTTCAATGAAAAAATCAACATTTGGCTTAATGGAAGCAGTAGCAATCGTAAAAGGAATGTTTTTGGATTTTAGATAATCAAAATATTCTTCTGCTCCGTCTACCAAGTGAAAGTTTTCTGTATCTTCCATGCATTTTTCTCGATACACGGCTTCTTTCTTCTGAGAATAAAAATCGATTTGTTCCTGCGTATAGGTTCCGCCGGATAAAAAAGTTATGGTCTGCTGATTCGGCACACCGTTGATGTTCTCGTGCAGCTCCTGAGGCGTAATGCCGATTCCGCGGATTTCTTTGGAGATCTGGTTCCAGGCAGCAACATGCTTATCATCATCAAAAAACAATGTTCCGTTAAAATCAAAAACAACACAATCAAAATTCATAGACGACTCCTTTGTATTCATTTATGTATTTGTGTTTATTTTAGCATGAAAAGAAGGAAAATAAAATAAGAATGATATGGCCTGCATTGATATTCCAACAGAGAAATAGTATAATAAGAGCGATTCATTGAGAGGATCTGCAGGCAGAAGAATGAAAATGAAAAAGAGAATTTTTTGAAATAGATCATGGAGACAGGATCACAGGCCATGAAGGAGGAAGGTCAGAATGAAAGTTATTTTTCTGGATGTGGACGGCGTATTGAATTCGCAGGATTTGTTTGAGCGATGCGGTGAGGATGAGTTAGTGCCGATCGACGAAGGGAACATTCGGTGTCTGAAGGAGATTGTGGATGCGACAGGAGCTGAGATTGTATTATCCTCATCATGGAGATACGGATGGGCCGAGCATCGGGACGAAGTTCAGGACTGGTGCCAGCTGCTGGTGGATACTTTAGAGAAATATCAATTGAAGATTATTGACAAGACCGCATATTTCAGCAGCGGAAAGCGGGAGGATGAGATTAAGGATTGGCTGGATAAAAGTCCGGAATTTGTAGAGAGTTTTGCAATTTTGGATGATGGGGATTATGACTGGTATCGTCATGGTTATGATAAGCATTTGGTGAAAACAGATTTCTGTACCGGAGGGCTTCGGCAGGAACATGTAAAGCAGGCAGTCGATATCCTGAACAGGAGAAGATTTTTTGATTTTTTCAGACGGTGGAAAAGGAGGAAGCCAAGACCATGATTGGTAAGTTAATCTGCGCGATGATAGATTATAATGCCGGAGATCCCAGGCGAATTCAGCATTTTTTGAAGGTCTATGCTTATGCCAAGACGATTGGAGAAGAAGAAGGGATCAGTTCAAAAGAACAAGAGATTTTAGAAACAGCGGCTGTTACTCATGATATCGGTATCCGTAACAGCGAGAAGAAATATCACAGCAGCAGCGGAAAATATCAGGAGATAGAAGGTCCTCCGGAAGCCAGGAAGATGCTGGAAGAGCTGGGGTATGAGGAAGATTTGATAGAGAGAGTTTGTTATCTGATCGGACATCATCATACTTATAAGGAGATTGACGGTATCGATTATCAGATTCTGGTAGAAGCCGATTTCTTGGTGAATCTGGCAGAAGAAGAGGCGGAAGAAGAGACGATAAATAATGTAAAAGAGCGAATTTTTCGAACGGAAACAGGAAAATTTATGATCGAGAAAATTTTTTGAAAAAAATCTTGATATCTATGCCGTAATATGGTAAAGTATAGAAGTCGCAGAAATACGGCATAGTATGAAGAGCCCAGATAGCTCAGTCGGTAGA
>DXEM01000037.1 GCA_019114985.1 Candidatus Anaerostipes excrementavium | reverse complement strand
GGCATATCACAGATATTTAAGATCTTAGAATCCGGTCTTAATCTTCTGGTTGCTTCTGCTACGATGGCTGCCGGGTTGGAGTAGTTTAACATCCATGCGTTTGGTGAATATTTCTCCATGTAATCCAGGATTTCGATAACTCCGCCGATGGAACGCATTCCGTAAGCAATTCCTCCTGGTCCGCATGTTTCCTGTCCAACAACACCATATTTCAACGGGATCTTTTCGTCTTTCTCACGCATTGCGTATTTTCCGACACGGATGTGGGCTAATACGAAATCGATATCTGTGAAAGCTGTTTCCGGATCTGTTGTATAAGCGAATGCCACTTCCGGAGCGTTTTCCTTTAAGTAGATCTCACATGCTTTTGCGACGGTTTCCTGTCTCTCTGCATCGTTATCATAAAACTTGATAGAGCGAATCGGGAAACGATCCATATGGTCTAACAGCATCAGTACGATACCTGGTGTGAAGGTAGATCCTCCGCCTGCGACTGTGATTGAATATTTTTTCTTTGCCATTTTATATTTCCTCCTGAAAATTAAAGCAATGATTCAAATACTTCTCTGATTTTCGGTACTTTCAGACCGATGATAACCTGGAATGACTTACCGTTAACGGAGCATCCATGTGTTCCAATTGCCTTAAAGTAAGGGTCATCTTTACAAATTGTCTCATCTTTTACATTGACACGAAGTCTTGTTGCACAGTTTGTAACATCTGCAATATTATCTTTTCCGCCGAGTCCTTCTAAGATCATCTGGCAAAGCTCTACGTTTGGATCGTCAGATACTTTCGCTCCTTTTGCTGCCTGCTGCTCTCTGAATTTTGCTTTAGAACCAAATTCGATTTCCGCATCATCTTCACGTCCCGGTGTCTTGAAGTCAAACTTCAGGATTAAGAAACGGAATACAACAAACCAAATACCTACGAAGATCAAACCGATTACGAGCATCAGAATATATTGCTGCCAGTGGTTTCTCATCAATGGGATCAAGTTCAGGGATGCGATCTCAATCAAACCACCGGAGTTAATACCAACAATACCTGCAATCCACATGGTTGTTGCCAAAGTTGCTGCTAATACAGCGTGAATAACGAACAATGGCGGTGCAACGAACAGGAAGGTAAACTCGATTGGCTCTGTGATACCACAAATGATAGCTGTTAATGTAATTGGAAGAAGCAGTGCAAATACCTGTTTTTTCTTCTCCGGTTTTGCTGTACTGTAAAATGCTAAAGCTGCACCTGTACATCCGAACATTTTTGCAAATCCACTTGCTGTAAATCCTGCTTCTGGACAGAAGGATTTCAGTGATGCAGTAGAAGATGCGATTTCCGGAAGCAGTTTTGCCCAGTATGCATATAATCCGCCCGGTACAACAACGTTGTCATAGTAGAATGGTGAGTACAATAAATGATGTAATCCAAATGGTATCAATGCACGCTCACAGAAGTTGAATACCCAGATTCCAAGTGCTCCTGCGCTCTTTACGAATCCCTGGAATGCGAAGATTCCTAACTGAACTTTTGGCCATAACGCACATGCAAGAACTGCAACCGGGATCATAATGAAGAAGCCAACCATGAATACGAAAGTTGATCCGCTGAAAGATCCAAGCCAATCAGGAAGTTCTGTATCAAAGAATTTGTTATGTACCCAGATAACAATTCCTGAAACTGCTAAGGCACCGATCATACCCATATCCAGTGTCTTAATGCTGGCGATCATTGCAAGTCCGCTGGTTCCGCCAACTTCTGCAGCCATATCTACGCCAAATACTCCGCCCCACTGTGTAAGGATTGTGTTTACAAAGTAGTGGAAAGTTAAATAGAGAACCAATGCCTCCATACAGCATCTCGCGTTCTGTTTCTTTGCCATACCAATTGGAAGAGAAACTGCGAACAGAAGAGGCAGCTGGTTAAATACCGTCCATCCACCTTGAAGGAAAACGTTCCAGCATTTGTACCACATGCTTGTCGGCGCTGCTAATCCACCCATGATAGCTTCTGTTGTAAACAGGGTTCCGATACCTACGGAGATACCTGCGAATGCGAACAGAAGTACCGGTGTGAACATCGCTCCACCGAACTTTTGAATTTTCTGCATCATTTTTCATTCACTCCTTTTCTTTTCATTGTGCTTTTCAAACGTTATAAATACCGGTATTTCTTAACTACAAGCGAATCATATCATGGCAGATATTTTTTCTCAATAGATTGGGCTCTTTTAGAAACAACGCCAATTAGTTTATAATTTTTCACATTTCCCGTGATTTGTCACACCCCTTTTCACACCTTTTATTTCCTTTACTTTCCGTCTGTTTTGTGTTATGAAAAAAGAATCAGCCTATGAAAGGAGTTTTGAATTTATGAAACCTTCATCTTCTTTAAGAAGCATGTTAAAATCTATTGACCATAAAGGATATCCGGCTTATAAAGGCCTTCGGGGAAGTTATCAATTCTCATCCTTTTGTTTAAATATTAACCATGTACAGGGGGATCCTTTTGCATCCCCGTCTCATTTAAGCCTTAGCATCTCTGGGAAAGAAGCAGGTTTCCCAAAAGATTTTTTTGACAAACCATGGCGCAAGATCACTTTTCAGGATCATCTGCTCCGCTTATTCGGAAAACAGCTTGCTCGTTTTAGCTTTCAGGCAAAGGGTTCCGGGAAAAGCGGTCTTTTATCTGCCAGCAGCTGCGGACAAGAGATTTTAGAGCGTACCGCATTGACCGTAGATCCAAAGACCGGAGATATTACCGCCTGTTTTGAAGCCGGTTTCCCGGCAAGAGGACGTACCATCGACGCCAGATCTTTGGAAAAAATGTTGTTTGAGCTTGTTCCGAAAGCTGCAGAAGCTTCCCTATTTTATCGCAGAATCCGCCGGGAAGACCTGATCCGGGATCTTCATCTTTCCGATGATCAGCAGTACATTCGGGAACAGCTTCCTCTTCATGGGCTCTGTGCCTTTGTTGCAGATGGTTCTATTTTGCCAAGAGAAAGCGGCGTTTCCCAGCGGCCGATGAAACATTCGGTTCCTTTTGTGTCACCGAAAAGCTATCAAGTAACATTAACTCCGCCCCACTGCAAAAAAATCACCGGGATGGGAATCCCGAAAGGAATCACATTAATCGTCGGCGGAGGGTATCATGGAAAATCAACCCTTTTGAAAGCGTTGGAACTGGGCGTTTACAATCATATTGCCGGAGATGGCCGCGAATATGTCCTGACCGATGACAGTGCGTTTAAGCTTCGTGCCGAAGATGGAAGAAGCATTTGTCGTACCGATATCTCTCTCTTTATCAATGACCTTCCAAATGGGAAAGACACGTCTTCCTTTTCTACGGAAGACGCCAGCGGAAGTACCTCTCAGGCAGCCAACACCATGGAGGCCATTGAATCCGGGGCATCCCTTCTTCTCATTGATGAAGATACCAGCGCAACGAATTTTATGATTCGTGATGAATTAATGCAGAGAGTTGTTCACAGAAATCAAGAACCGATCACACCTTTTATCGAGCGGATTCGATACCTTTATGATAAACATGGAATATCTTCGATTCTGGTGGCAGGCAGTTCCGGGTCTTTCTTCCATACCGCAGACCATATCATCCAAATGGATCGCTACCTGCCAAAAGATATCACCCAAGAAGCGAAAGAAGCCGCGAAAGCCTTCCCTGCGGTCTCTGTTCCGAAAGACGAACCGACGCTCCCGGATTTTCAGCGTTGTTTTGCTCCTTGCAAAAGCCTGTTAAAAGATCGGCGCACCAAAGTCAAAGTCATGGGAAAAGACAGCGTTTCTATCAATAAAGAAATCATCGATTTAAGATATGTGGAACAGCTGGCAGATACAGAACAAACCGCCGCTCTCGGCTATGCGTTCCTCTATGCACAGCTTCACATAATGGACGGAAAAAAATCCCTTCAGCAGATCGTTGATCAAATTGTAGATCAAATCAAACGTAAGGGATTATCTTCTATCTCAGGAAGTAATTATTTAAAATCGGGACTTGCAATGCCGCGAAGACAGGAAATCTTCGCCTGCATCAACCGGTTCCGGAAATTATAAATATACTTCACACGTTCTTATTTTAAAATCATAGAGGGGATATCTTTTCATCATCAAATTAGATAATGAAGAGATATCCCCCATTTTATCTTGTAAATAAATCCAGGAAAATATTCCTATTAGCAAATGCACTATATTAATTTTTGTAACTCGGTAAATTTTGTTTTCACAGCAATCTTATTCTGAATAACCAACTCCTGCATCCATTTCAAATCTTCCAACCGATATGGACTTTTCCAAAACCTTCTTATAAATTTTATCACTTGACTTCTAAATGTCCAATTCAGATCAGAATTTTTATTAATCAAATCAAAATCTTTCACCGTTTTTAAAGCATCTGCATCCCCAATAAGATATCTAAGAATCAATATATCTGCAAAATTAAATGGCATAATATCGTCATCAAACTGCATTAACGACATATATGGGCCACCTTGCTTTATATCATCAGTCACCAAGGAATAGGCTCCTATTGTCTGTGCAAGTGCAATTGCATAAACTTCTCCCAAATCTCCTGCTCCATACAACATTTTGTTATCAAGAACATTATTTTCAAAGATTCTAAAAACATGCAGTTCTTTTAATTCTATATCTGTATATTTTTTTATCTTCCCTGCTTCAATATCTGCATCAAACTGGTTCAATATGTCTTTTCCATGGTGCTCCAATTCTATATCTCGTATCTGCTCGTATATAAACACACCATCTTCAAAAAATTGGAATAAGATATCTTGTAAACCCGCTTTATAAAAATGAATAATTGCATTTGTATCTAAAGAGGCTCTCAATCTATCAAACCTCCAATCAAATCATCTAAATCATCCTGTTCTTCTGTAAAATCGCTAAGCCTGTCACTTATATCATCCATTGTAAGGTGAAAGTACTCGAGCGCCCTCTCTAAGGTTCCTTGCGGTATAGCATTATGATTATAATTGTATATCACATATTCCATATACTCATACGGTATATCGATATACTCTGCTGCTTCGTTTAATTTTGCATTGCCTCCTACACTGCGAAGGAGATTTCCGACTCGCCTCTGATTTTTCTCATTATCAAGTCTAAGATGTTCCTCTGCGTCTATTTTCTCCAGATTTTCCAAACGATTCAATGCCATATCAAAACTAACATTAAATTCTGACATAATTCTTGCAATGTCCATTGCAGATAAATTTCTTTTTGGGAATTCATCCAGTTCAAAATCTAAAAATCTTTCAACATCGGCTTCTGGCATTAATAAACATGCAGCAAAATAATTTGCCTCTTGTTCTTTTTCGTCTGTACTTCCTCCCGAGATTGTAACATTATCATCAATAAATGGCTCTTCTTTGTTCATATGAAGAATTACATGTCCAATCTCGTGTGCCAATGTAAAAATCTCTCTGGATAGCCGACTGCTTGTATTTGTAAAAATAATAATATCATTCTCTTTCATCAGAACAAATCCAAGGTCTGCATTATCCCCAAGCGGATATCTTATCAAATTATATCCTAATCTTTCACACTCTTTGAACAAGTCTATAATTCCGTATCTGCCTACTTTACATTTTTCTCTAACAGAGTTCGCTTTAATTCGAATCTGTTTTTTCCGTAATTCCCGCATATGCCATCTCCTTCTTAGTTCTCTGCATCTTTCTGTAACTTTGCATACATATGCTTATTCGCATAAAAAAGATCTAACATATCAAAAATTTTTTTAGAAGAGGTATCTTCTGTCCCTACTCTATATTCTACAGATGGAGTTTCATCAAGTACTCTTGTTATATCAGCTGCCGTAACTCCCAAAACATCTGCTATCTTCATTAAAATATCAAGAGTAATACTATTAACACCGTTTTCAATACGAGCATATTTCTGCCTGCTTATTCCGATTTCATTGGCAATCTCTTCCTGTGTAAAATTTGCAGCCTTACGAAGACTTTTGATGCGGCTTCCTAACAACTCATTCATGACAATCCCTCCATTTATTTACATAATAATTATAACATAGAAATGTTTTTCGTCAATAAAATGTTCTATTTTTACAACATTTTTATTATTATATGTTTCATTTTTGAAACTTACAAATACAAATATTATTTACTAGAAATTAATGACACATTCAAAAAGAATAAGTTGTGTTCCCATTATTTTCGTAACGACCGTATATATTTCAGGAACATTTTCTTTGCCGGATCCAAATTTTGTCTTTTGGGATAGATCAAGGAAATTGGAGATCGGAAGTCATCTTCCAGAGGGATCATACAGATCCCCTGGCTGGATACTTCCTCATATACTTTTGTAAAAGTTACGGTTACGCCCATCCGTGCTTTCACAAAGCTCATAATCGTATTTGCCTGCGGAAATTCAAATTGGATATCCGGTTCAAATCCTGCTTTCCTGCAGCTGTCATAAAAAATATCATAGCTTCCGCTTTCTTTCACCGGAAATACAAATATTTCATCCTTTAATTCTTTCAAGGAGATTTTATCACAGCAAGCCAGAGGATGATCTTCATACAACACCGCGCAGAGCCGGTCTTCGTATAACGGATAGAACCAATATTTCTCCGGGTCTTTTACCATGGAATCTCTCAAAATCAGGAAATCATAATCGTCTGCCTCCGCAACAATCTCCCTTCCTTTCTTTTCATTAAGAATCAGCTGAATATCCGGGTATGTCTCATGAAAATCTGCCACAATATCTGCAAAATGATAAGGTGCCAGCACAGGCATGCTTCCGATTCGTATCTCCTGGTTTTCCTGCAGGGAAAGCAGCATCTCCTCATAGAGGGCTGTCATCTTTTCTGCATATCCTAAAAATACTTTTCCTTCCTCCGATAACTCGAATTTTCTGGTATTTCTGCGGATCAATGTCGTCCCCAGTTCATTTTCCATCTTTCGGATCTGTTTTGACAACGCCCCTTGGGTCATGCTGCAGACGTACCCTGCCTCTGTAAAGTTTTTTTGCCGGCATAATTCCATATAATAATATAACTGCTGTATCTCCATCTTATATATTCCTTTCTGGAATATATTATAGACAAAGTGGAATTGACTGTAAAGCATTTTCATCTCTATACTAAGACAAAGAAAATGATAAGCAAACGAAGAGGAGATATCCATGAATCAAAGAAATAAAAATTTTTTCTATCATCGCATGATCATTTACATTGCCGGATTATTGATCATGTCCACCGGCTCTAATTTATTTTTAAAGGCGGCTCTTGGAGTGGCGCCTAGCTGTACGATTGCACTGACATTGACTTACCTTTTTCCATTCCACAGCTATGCTTCTTTTAACTTTTTGATCAACACAACTTTCCTGATCGGTGAAGCCCTCGTGTTAAAACAATTTAAAAAGAGCCAGCTGATCCAGCTCGCTCTCACTTTCCTATATTCTGCTTTTATTGAAGGCACTTCCAGGTGTTTATATTTTATTCAGCCCAATACAATCGCAGAGAAACTTTCCCTTTCTTTTCTGGCATGTGTAATTTTATCCATCGGCGTTGCCTTCACAATCCATTCCGGTTTTGCGGTTATGCCAATGGAAGGGCTGGTAAAAAGTATTGCAGACAAAATACACCATAGCTTCGGTACCATCCGTGTCTGCCTGGAGCTTTCTCTTACCGCCTGCTCCGCCATTGTAGCCTTTACCTTTCTCCACAATTTATCACCGATCGGTGTCGGTACCATTCTTACCGCCTTCTTAAGCGGAAACATTACAAACCTCTTTTCCTTTGTTTTCGGGAAAAAGATGAACGCCTTCCTGGGGATCTAATCCATCCCCAAGAAGGCTTTTTTCTACAACTTATCCATCAAATCCCAGATTTCACCTTGTGTTCCTGTCTCATAGAGTTCCATGTGTTCCAGTTTCTCATTCTCTGTCAGTCCCGGCTGATTCACTCTCACATCCCCGATCTTTAAAACTTCTTTGTCGCTGTACATCCGTTTTCGGATACTAAGCTGATAGATCAAGCTGAATCGGTTGGTAATCGAACTCTGGCTCAAATCTGACAGACAGATCAGCTGAATGGAGAAGGTATCTGCAATATCCATCACCGCTCTTAAAAGATGTTCGGAAGAGGTTCTTGCAAATGGATTATCCATAATCAATACCTTAGATTCTTCCATCGGGTCTTCTCCCGCATATTTCCGATTGGCTGCGCGGATATAAGAAATCAGGATAGACACCAAGGTAAAGAACACAACAAATTTCTCTCCGCCGGAGTTTTGAGACATGGCGTCTTCCCACCGCTTCATTCCGCTATTTTTCTCATTCAGGTCAATCTTATAGACATAAACCGGAATCTTACTCGTACCGATCGCCTGGTTCAAAAGCTCCCGCCCTGATGTCAGCGCCGTCAGACGATTTCGGATCTTTCGGTCATCGGATTCCTGGGCATTTCTGCGATAATCGATTACAATTCCCAGACAAGTATCCAAATAAGCCTCCATCCGCTGCCTTGCTTCTCCGTCTAACTCTCTTGGAATGTCAATACGCAGCATCTGAACCGGACGGCTCTTTCCGGTCAAACGGATCCTGGACTTTTGTACAATGGTTCGGATTTCTTCGTGCAGCATAGCCGCATAACTCATACATTGATCCACAACCTGCTGTTTCGTATGCTGAATATTTTCCAACTGGGTATCATAATAATCCAGAAGCTTCTTCAGGCTCTCTTTTTTCTTCACAAATTCTTCCAGACAAAGATCGATCGTTTCCTGCTTCAAATCTTCTTTCTCAAACGGGATCAGCAAAAGTGTGTCCAAAATATCGGATATGCAGGCATCTTTTCCGTAAAATTCCTCTTTGATTTTCTGATACATTTTTTGGCATCGCTGTTTTTCTTCCCGACTCTGCTTCCTGGAGCCATTAAGATGATTTCGAAGCTTTGCAAACTGCTTTTCTAAATCTTCTTCCAGCTCGACCGTCTTTCGGACTCCCGGCAGTATTTCCATCAGATCTTCGATCCTCTTTCTAAGTCCCTGCGCCTCAGAAATCCGTCTTCCATTTTCTGCCTGACGAATCTGGCAATCTTTCAGAACCTTTTCCGCCTCTTTTCTCCTGCGGTCATAATCCCGATGGATCTCTTCCTGGCCAAGAGGATCTGTAAGTCCCACTTCTTTTAATCGATTCTGCGCGAAAGAAAGATCAGACTCTGCCTTTCCTTTCGCTTCCTTAACACGCCCCACTTGTTGATGAAGTTCGGCAATCTTTTCTTCCAGCTCTTTTCCTTCTGCTTTCAGTCTCTGAGCTTCTTCCTGTGAATACTCTGTTTTCTCATAATCTTCCTTCGAAATCCCAATCTCTTCCAATTCCTGGGCGTTCTCCCTAAGCTGAAGCTCTTTTTCCTCTAACTGACGTTTTTTCTCTTCCAAACTGGCGCTTTGCGCTAAGACCAACGTCTCATATTCCTTTTCCATCTGTTGGAGGCTGATCTCAAGAAAGGTTCCTTCTTTGGCAAATTCGTACTTTGCTGCTTTTCTCGCTGCGCTGTCTTTCGCTGTACGCGCTTCCTGAAGCATCTGCATCAGACGTTCTGCTTCTTTCTCTGCGGCGGCCTGCTCTTCCTTTATCTTCTGCAGGGCTTTTTGTTCCTTTTCCAAACGGTCGGAAACCCGCTCCAATTCTTTTCTGGCTTCTTGATACAATTCGTCTTCTTTTAAGAATTGCCGGAATTCTTCCTCCCTTTGAAGCGATTCCTGCCAGTTCCTTTTCCTTTCCGGAAGTTCTGCCTGCAGCATGTCCAGCTGCTCTTTTGTCTGCTTTTGCTGTCCTTCTAATTCTGTTTTTTGCTGTTCCAGCGCTTGCTTCTTCTCCCTCAGCATATGAAACTTCTGAAGAATCTGTTCTTCCGTTCCTTTTTCATAAGCAAAAGATTCCAGCACATTCTTTCCCTGGAACAATCTGGCCTGTTCCTGCTCCCAATGGGCTCTTCTTGTCCTGCATTCTTCCAGCTGATCTTTCTTTCGATTCAAATACTCTTCTCTCTGCCGGCTCTCAAAGATGTCCTTCTCATGGACTGCCAACAAGCCCGGTCCTTTCTCATAATGATAGAGCGGTCCTCCTTCCGGCTTTATCGTCTTTAATTCATGATATGTATAAATTGGAACGATCTGACGCAAGATACATCCTTCAAAGGAAAGATTTTCTGCCTTCTTCTGATCTTCCGTAGAAATGACGATACCAAATGCAAGCAGCGGTTCTTCTTCCATCATTTCCATTCTCCGTTCCTCGGAGAGATTCTGCAGATAAGCCTCACCCGTTTCATAGGAAATATCTTCTTCTTCCAAATAGGCAAGCAGATTCTCAGGAAGGTAAACTCTGTGATTCTCCAAGCCATACAGGAGATCCTGGATCTGCCGTTCCTGCGCCTGCTCACCGGAAATCCGTTTTGCCTGCTCTGAGATCTTCTCATCCATGGCTTTTTGAAGCGCTTCTTTGTCATACAGCATTTCTTGGTCCAGATCATACAAACGAAGAATCTTTCCGCACTTCTCCACCGCCTGATCAAAGGTTTTCTGCTCTTGTTCCAGTTTATCTTTTTCTGCGTCCAATAAGACCAGTTCCTTGGCTGTCTCCAGATGTTGCCCGGACAGCTGCTCCTCCTTTTGATCCAGTTCTTTTTTCCTTGCTTCTCCTGCTTCATAGAGTTCTTTTGTCTTTAAGACCGCCTCTTTTAACTGTTCCTCTGCCTGACGAACTTCCTCTGTCTCCAGATTGCCAAGAATATTGCGCAAAAGGGAAATGCCGATTCTTTCCAGAATTTCCGGCTCTTTTTCCAAGAAACGCTTTGTCTCATTCTCCAGCATTCCTTTCTTTTGATACAATTCCTGCATCAAAACATCGATCTCATCTCTCTGCTGTTTTTTCTTCTTTTTTACTTCCTGCTGCTCTTTCTGCTGCCGATCGTAATCGGTCTCCTTCGCTTCGGCCTCTTCCAGCCGTCTCTTCCAGGTTTTCCTCAGAGAGTATGCAAGATTCTGTATCCTTGCAGAAGTCTCATTCCCTTCCTGATCCTTCTGGATCTTGAATCTCAAAGCATCTGCGGCGCCCTGCAGTTCTTTGGCTTTTGTCCATAATTTGGCCGCCTGCTGGCAATCCTGCAGATACATATTTTCCTTTTTCTGCTCTTCTGTTTTCTTTCTGGAAGATTCTGCCTGCCGTTCTGCCTCATAGATCTTCTCTAGCTGTTCCTGCCGGGCATACCACTGTTCGGAAGCGTCTTCCTGATCGATCCGAAGTTTCTTTTCTTCCTGTGTACGAATCATTTCTTCTATGTGAGACTGCTCTTTACTCAGCTTTCCATACAAACTGCCCAAGGCCTGATACATACCTTGAAAACGATCCTGCGCTTCTTCCTCTTTTCTAAGTTTCTCTTTTAATACGCCCAGTTCCTCTTCCAACTGCTCGTGGGAAGACTCATACCGCTCCATCGTTTCCTTTGCCTGGATGTATCCTTCTTTTCGCATCGTCTCTTCTGCCAGTTTCTGCAAAAGATCTTGGATTCCGACCTGCTCATCTTCCCCTGCCAAATGCACTTTTTCAATATTTTTAATGATCCATTCATTCAAAATGCTGTCGGATGTATTGCAGCGTTCGAACAACTCTGTAATTCCGCCTTCATCGTTATTCATGCGCACGATGATATTTTTCCATTCTTCCTGAGAAATCCCAAATTCCAAAAGTTTTCTTCGGTATTCCGGAGCATCTTCCCGGCTGTAATAAAAAGCTTCCCGGTTAGAAGACGTGATCTTTTTTACACTCTCCCTTGCTTTTTCAAATGGGAGCAGAAGATTCCGTCCGTTTTCTTTCCGCACAAAAGGCAGGGATTCCAAATCAAAGGCAGATGCCTGGCGATAGTAATTCCCAAATGTGAAATAATGGATTCGGCTGCTCTCATCTGCCGCTGAAGTTCTAGGCGCAATGGCAATCCCGGTCATCAGATATTCTCTACGGACTTCGTTATCCAGCTTCCACTCTAAGATCACATACGCCGGGCTGGTTCCTTTCTTGAAATAGTCCGCCATTCTTCGCTTCTGCATTTTCAAATCCGGCAAAATCGGCTGCATCATCAGCTGAACCAGTACGCTCTTTCCTCCTCCGTTGGCAAGGTTCAGCAGCGCATTTTCCCCATCGTAAAATCGAAAGATTTCATCGGTGATCTCTCTGGCATCATCGTTATAAGCAAAATTAATGATACGAATTCTATTAATCTTCGGCATTTTCCTCTCCTTGTCCTAGTATTTTGTGCAGATCCTGTATTCGCTCTTCGTCCAGATAATGATATAGGAACAGATCATCCATGCGCTTCGTTCTGCGGATCTGCTGCCCTTCCTCGAAGATTCGGATCAAACTTTCCTGTTCCAATTGATGATAGGCACGGCTTAAGGTTCCGTATTTTGATTTCCGCAGATTCCAATCACCGATTTGTTTGCTCTCCCAGAGTCTTGCAATCTTTCCGAAATTGATATCTTTTTCCCGTTCCAACTCCCTGGTATGCTCCTCGTCCTCCAAATAACCTCTCATTTTCTGATCTAATGCTTCCATCAAATCTTTTGTCTGAATAAATTCTCTCTGAATCGGATTGGTATTTTTCCCGCCATAAAACATCTGAAAAATCATCATGAAAATGTAACTTTGCAGATAAGCGTCTGCAAGGCGGGCATCCAAGGAGATGTTCTGCCGATATTCTTTTGGGGTATATCCCAGCACTTCATTGTCCTGATTCGGAACCAAATAAATGGTCTTTCCTGTATCCAGCAGACGAAAGCTCAACTCTTCCTCAAATTGGCTTAAGGTCTGCCTCACTTCTTCTTTCCGAAATTCCAAATACAGCTCTCCATCTCGTTTCGCATCAAGTTCCCCATCTTTTAATAATTTATGATACACTGCCAGCGCTTCCCTCAACATCGGCTCTTCCCTCGCTTTCTGTCTTTCGTACAATGATCCTGATATCATCCATCAAAATCTGTTTTACGTTTCTCTCCGTTATGCCGTCACTTTCCATAGATTTCTCTTCCATCTGAGTTCGGAATTTCTCCCCTGTCTTCTCAAAGGAAAGGCTCTCAATTCCGTAAAGATCCGGATGGCGCAGTTCCATCTGAGAAAGACAATAAGACAAATCGAATTCTCCATTGGCTTCTGGAATCTCCTTGTCTTCCCGCTCTCTCCATTCCTTAAGATCAATGGTTTTGTAATCATATAGCTTCAGCATCACAAGGAAAATTCTTTTCTCCTCTGTATAATTTTCAAATTCTTCTACTTCTTCGTCCATATAGTCATATAGATCTGAGAATTCATACGTCCCAAATTGGCTTGCATAAGAGAAGATTCGTTCCATCAATTTCACATGGATCATATCGCGGCGTTTTTGCTCCTGAAATCTCTTGTCTTCCTCAAATACTTCCTCTTCCATTGGAGCCTCTTCTTCCTCTTCTTCGCCAAGTTTTCCCTGAGGCTGATATGGCATGGACAATAACAGCTGTTTTCTGACCTTCGGTTTCCGAAGCGGCACAAACAGCTTCCACAAAGATTCGATTTGTTCTCCGTGAAGTTTTTCCAACGGTTCCATAATCTCTTTTTGAAAATCATAACGCCTTACAATGGCCGTATAAAAGCTGTCCCTGATCGTCTCCTCATAAATATCGTTCATCTCGAACCGCTTTCCGATCAGATTCCTCTGCTGTGTCGTTACAGCTGAAAGATTCTTCCGAATCATTTCCAGATTCTGCAGAGCTTCGGAGACTGCTTCATCCTCCATCGTATGCTCTGCCTGTTCTTGGTAAATTCTTTCTTTATCTTTTTCCACCTGTTTTTTCAGCTCTAACATTCCCTGATATTCTTCGTCCAAAAGATGATAGGTCTCTTCCAGGAGTTTTTTATGCTCCCCTCGGTCGATCGTGTGGATATTCTGCCGGATCCGCTCGATAAAAAGTTCCAGCTCATGTTCTTTTTGGCGCAGCATGCTCATAAGCTCTTGGCTCTGACGGAAGGCATGTTTGTAATTCTTTCGTTTTAACAGCTCTTTGAGCTTTAATTGCTCTAATTTAAAATCTAATTCTTTATCCACTTCTCTGGTACGGAATAACAGGTCATACCCCTGATCCGTCAGCTGATAAACGATTTTGCCTTCCGGAGTAATCTTATCCCGAATCAGACGGATATAGATCTCTTTTGCGCCATGTTCATAGTCCATGACCTGATATGTTTTTCCTTCCCCCTTGTTCTGAAGGATATCTCGTACCATATATTCTGTCAGCCGATACGTCTGTTCGTAGGAAAACTTCTTCCCATAGTATGGAAGAACTTCACCAAGAAACTCTGCCATATTTTCCATTGTACACTGATCATTCTCATTTAACGTCTGT
The DNA here is from genome assembly GCA_019114985.1 of Candidatus Anaerostipes excrementavium. Classification (GTDB taxonomy): domain Bacteria; phylum Bacillota; class Clostridia; order Lachnospirales; family Lachnospiraceae; genus Anaerostipes; species Anaerostipes excrementavium. The sequence goes on along the minus strand of DXEM01000037.1, from coordinate 20,086 downwards.
TCCATAATATAAACGAGCAGCGAGAAAAAGAGGTTGTTAAGCTCCTCTCCTTCAAACCACTCCTCAATCTCGGCAGAACGATTCCTGCGGCCAACAATTGAATCCACGGCCGCTATAAATCCCATCCTTTCTTCAAATCCCTTTAAATATTCCAGCATTCTCCACCTCTGCACATTTCTTTATAATCTTGGTAGTTTAAAATCTCCTGGGGAATCATCTTCTTTTGTTCTAAGATCTCTTGTATTTTTTCTTTCGTTTCTTTTGAAAAATCATCCAGGATCTTTTGATCCCACACAATATCCCTTCGGCTAGGCGCGTCGGGAAATTTGGTCAGGTTTTCTGCTTTCTGCACCATTCTTTCATAAATCCCGGCAAACAGCCGAATCTCACATCTTGGATTGCCTTTGCGCATTCCATCAAAAATAGCAAATCCTTCCCGGTCAATATCTCCCACATAAAGGTTCTCTGCATGATTCCACCCGATCTCTTCCAGATAATCTGTCAAAGCGCTTTGCCTCTGAACCTTTTTCCCTTCCCCGTAAATCAGCAGGCCGATCTGCTCTCCCAAAAGAGAATATTTCTTATCTTTTAGAAAAATTCGGCAGATCGAATACCAGGGATCCTTATTTTCCAACACCAGAACCGCTCCATCTTTTTGAAATTCTCTGGAGAAAAAAGGCTCCGGGGTCTCATAAAAACCAAGATCGCTCTTTGTTATCTCGTTAAATCGCAGGATCTGCCTCCCAGAGGAACTTTCCAGAAACTTCTCGTCTCCCCAGATCGCAAAGGATTTTTCCTTCACAGACATTTCCAGCCTGCACACGGCCTCTTCCTGCCACAAAAATTCACTCAGCTGATGGATTGCTTCTCGATTCGCCGCATAGGACTTCGGATGTTTTAAATAGCCTTCCACATTCAGCTTTGTATGCAGCCGCTGAATTTCCGGAATCCAGCGGCTAAAATCATCCTTCTTCGGAATCTTTCGATACTTCTGATAAACAGATGGGCGAAATGACGTCCTGCCGCTGTTCTTTATCGGCCGAATCTTTCCCTCTGCCTCCAAACAGTCAAGCACCGCATAAAGCTCCTGATAGCTCATATCCGGCCTTTGCTCCAAAATATCATGATATCGAAAAGTCGTGCCGGAAATACGATCCAGCAGCTGATCCGCAATCTTCATCTTTCCCCACTTTCCTGGTTCTCTTTTCGTTCATATACACATTCTGCTAATCCCCTGCTGTCAAATATCTCCCGCATTTTTATAACGAAAACCCTGTTCATTTATTATCTTAATATTTCCGATACAGTTTTACTTTGCCAAACTCCTGTTTTCAGACAACCATTGCCGCACCAATTTTACATCGACCTTAACGATATCTGCAATATCTGATACGGACATTCCTCGATCCGCAAGTATCAGTGCAGTTTCCTTCGCCTTTTCCATTGCTCCTTCGTTGTATATCTCGTCCATCTCACGACTCATAAAATCACCTCCTTCCTGACTCTCTTTCAGTTCATATACACGCTTTGCTAAAATCTCGCTGTGAATGTCTTTAGCGTTTTTACAGTGAAAATCCTGCATCAACCGTCCAAGTTCTGTGTCATCCTGCCGATGAGAATTCACATAGATAATATACGCTTCGTCCTTAAAGTCTGTCTGAACTTCTCTAATCTTTCTCTCGATATGATAAATTGGAAGATCATATCCGAGCACATCATCACGGGTAATAAAAATCACATAAGTCTCCGGCAGTTCATCAAAGTCCTGTCCGGCATTCAGCGTGTTCATGTCCATCAGTCCGCTATGATATCTGGCACGTTTCGGGGATGCTCCTTCCGTATCCTGCTGGATCTCTACATCAAACTGTTTCCCGTCTGCATCCCGCACCACGCAGTCTAAGATTGCTGATCTGCCTTGGAGATTTTTGTAATCTTTTTGAAGAACTTGATCCAAAACCTTCAGATCTTTTCTCCCCATGATTACTTGAAGAACATATTCCGTACATTCCTGTTTTTTGAATACATTTCGCATAAACACGTCATTCATCATTGTAAGGTTTTTTAAAATTCCTTTATATTTCTCATAACGCGCATTCAACTTATTGTCAATTTTTTTATGATTCACGTCCGCTGCCGCCTCCTTTATCGTCTGCATTATCTGCGTTTAAGGCTTCTTAATAAAAATGCGGAAGTGCTTTCATATCCTCTATCTGACCTCATGTTATCATTAAAAAAGAGGGATTTCAAGGAAACCAAGAAAAACAGCTTCTTTAACTTTGAGTCAATTTCCATTTGTTTCTTTTCCCTTTTTGTCCTATAATGATTCCTTAGTCCGGTCATTCTTTTCCGGATAATTTATTGATAGGAGTGTAAATTATGAATACGTTTCAAAAGTTTATTCGATACTACGGCCCTTACAAAGCTGTTTTCTTTTTTGATCTGCTTTGTGCGGCTTTTATCAGCATTGTAGATCTGGCATTCCCTCAGATCTTACGTACATTGACGAGTACATTGTTCTTGGAAGATTCTAATACCATTTTAAGAACACTTCCATGGATTGCAGCTGTTTTGCTGATCTTCTATATTGTACAGGCTCTTTGCAAATACTATGTCAGCTGTCAGGGGCATATTATGGGTGCTAAAATGGAACGAGATATGAGAAGGGAACTTTTTGAACATTACGAAAAACTTTCTTTCTCTTATTATGACAAGAATAATACCGGGCAGATGATGAGCCGACTGGTCTCCGACTTATTTGATATTTCTGAATTTGCTCATCACGGACCTGAAAATCTATTTATTTCCGTTGTCAAGATCGTTGGTTCTTTTATCTTCCTGTTCTTGATCCAATGGAAGCTCGCCTTGATTCTTGCTGCCGTGGTTATCTTTATGATTCTCTTTAGTGCGAAACAGAACCAAAGGATGCAGGCAACATTCCTTGATAACCGCAGGAAAATCGGTGATATCAATGCAACGCTGCAGGATTCCCTAGCCGGGATTCGTATTGTCCAGTCTTTTGCAAATGAAGGAATCGAACGTGAGAAATTCCACAGAGGAAATGAAGGCTTCCTTGTCTCAAAGAAAGATAATTACCGCGCCATGGGCACTTTCCAAGGCGGAAATACTTTCTTCCAAGGACTTATGTATTTGATCACGCTCACCATCGGCGGCTGTTTCGTCGCTCTTGGGGAAATGACGCCAACGGATCTGGCGATGTACGCTTTATACATCGGTATTTTCATCAGCCCGATCCAGATTCTTGTGGAACTAACGGAAATGATGCAAAAAGGCCTTTCCGGTTTCCGCCGTTTCCTGGATATCATCGAAACAGAACCGGAGATTTTTGATACGGAAACTGCCGTACCGATCCAAAACCCGCAGGGAGATATCTCATATAACGATGTATCTTTCAGCTATGAAGACAACGAGATCGTTTTAAATCATATTAGTTTCCGGATCCCTGCCGGCAAATCTGTTGCTCTGGTGGGCCCTTCCGGCGGAGGAAAGACAACGATCTGTTCCCTGCTTCCCCGTTTCTATGACATCACCGGCGGAAGCATTGCTATCGGTGGACAAGATATTCAGGATATGACATTGGAAAGTCTCCGAAATTCCATCGGAATCGTTCAGCAGGATGTGTATTTATTCGGCGGCAGCATAAAAGAAAACATTGCTTACGGCAAGCCGGATGCTTCCATGGATGAGATTATCCAAGCTGCAAAAAATGCCAATATCCATGATTTTATTATGGATCTGCCGGATGGCTATGATACCTTCGTCGGTGAACGAGGCACCCGGTTATCCGGAGGCCAGAAACAGCGAATCTCTATTGCCAGAGTATTCCTGAAAAATCCTCCGATTCTAATCCTCGATGAGGCAACCAGCGCTTTGGACAATGAAAGCGAACGCCATATTCAAAAAAGTCTGGAAGCCCTCTCCAAAAACCGGACAACGATTACTATCGCTCATCGTTTGTCTACAATCAAACATGCCGATGAGATCCTGGTTGTAAATGATCATACCATCAAAGAGCGGGGCTCTCACCAGGAACTCATTCAAAAAGACGGCATTTACGCACGCTATTACCGCATGCAGTTTGAAGGACTGGAAACCCTGGATTTCTAGTTTTCCAAAACAACAACCTCATAAGGCCTTAATTGAAGGTCGGCTCCTATGACTGTTGTTTGTTCATAATTGACAAATACGACATTTTCATAATCTGACGCTAACGTCACACTGGAAGGCTGACTGCTGAAATTACAAATCAGCGTCAGCTTTTTTGATTCCAGACATCTCTGATAAGCAAAGATATGGTCCTGATCCATATATCGCGGCTCATAAGTTCCATAGGTCAGAATTTCTTTGTATTCTTCTGATTTCCGGAAACGGATCAGGCGTTTATAGAAATTCAGAACCGAACCATACTCCTTTTCCTGATCTTCTACATTGATTTCCTTATAATTCTCATTCACCGGCAGCCATGGTTCTCCGCCGGTAAATCCGGCGTTGATCTCATGACTCCACTGCATTGGTGTCCTGGCATTATCCCTACTGTGATTTGCGCAGATTTCCAATGCCTGTTCCGGGGAAAGACCTTCTTTCAAACAAATCTCATACTGACTCATCGTCTCCACATCATTAAATTCTTCCAGCTTCCATTCCCGGTTGCACATTCCAATCTCCTGCCCTTGATATAAAAACGGCAGGCCCCTTTGACATAAGATGATCGTCGCCAGAGCAGTCACACTGTAAAATCCATAATCCTCTTTCGGAATAAACAGGCTGGATCCTCTCGGCTGATCATGATTCTCAATAATGTTGGCTTCAAATCCGATATCTCCCAACATTTTCTGATTGTTTGCTGTTTCCTTTCTCCAATCATCAAATGGCTGAGGCCACAGATATTCTTTGTAATTTTTCCCTTTCCGATAAGCATGGCATGGTTCAAAAGCAAAAATAGATGAAAAATATCCTTTTTCTCCAATGAAGTTTTTCACTACATCTTCTTCCAGAAACATGGCTTCTCCAATGCCAAGTCCGTCAAATGGATCAAAGCATCTCTGACGCATCTCTTTTAGAAAATCCCCGATTCCATGAACTTTCTGGGATACTTTATACACATCCGCCATGCCGTCCGGTCCATCGGCCGGAAGGTCTGCCCATGTCAGATCTTTCTTGATGTTCATGATTGCATCAATACGAAAACCGCCCAGTCCTTTGTTCATCCACCAACAGATCATCTGATAAATTTCCTCTCGTAATTTCGGATTCTCCCAATTTAAATCCGGCTGCTCTTTCGCAAAAGAATGGAAATAAAATTTATTATCGTATCCTGGGAGTTTCTCCCAGACACTGCCTCCAAAATAAGATCTCCAATTATTCGGAACCTGTCCGTCTTTTCCATCCATAATATAAAAATATTTCCCATATGGACCATCCGGATCTTTTAATGCCTCCTGAAACCACGGATGTTCGCTGGAACAGTGATTCACTACCAAATCCATCAGAATGGAAATGTTCCGTTTCTTTGCTTCTGCAATCAACCGGTCCATATCCTCCATCGTTCCAAACATTGGGTCGATCGCATAATAATCGGAAATATCATATCCGTTATCCACCATCGGCGACCGAAATACCGGAGATATCCACAAAATATCGACTCCAAGCTCTTCAAGATAATCTAACTTCTCCAAGATTCCCGGAAGATCTCCGATTCCATCCCCATTGGAATCATAAAAACTTTTCGGATAAATCTGATAAGCCACTTTGTCGTGCCACCATTCTTTTTTCATAAATCATTCTCCTTATCTGAAAATCTTTCCTTCTAAAAAAGGACCTCCGCAGTAAAGCGGAAGCCCTTATGTATCAATTTACCTGGTGCGCGCTGATGACGACATCGCCTTTTCCTGCTTTCACGCCTTTTGCCTCCAAAAGCTCAGAGACTGTACACACCTCATATCCTTTTTCCTTTAAAATTGGCAGGACGTTTTCTACCGCCTCCACCGTCTGCTTGTGGATATCATGCATCAATACGATATCCCCGTCTTTTGCTTTTTCTAAAATAACTTTCTCTGTGTTCTTCGCATTTCTGGTCTTCCAATCCAGAGTATCCACACTCCATAAGATCAGCGGACCGTCAATGACCTGCTTCACATTGTCATTGATTCCACCATATGGCGGCCGGAAAGACACTGCTGTTGTCCCGCATGCTTTGGAAATGGCATCGTTCATCTTATCCTGCTGCTCCTTAATTCCTCCCTGGCTAAGCTTTGTCAAAAGCGGATGGCTCCAGGAGTGACCGGAAACTTCATTCCCGGATTTATAAATCTTCTCTACAATATCCGGATATTCCTTGGCATTCTGTCCCAAGATAAAGAAACTTGCTCGAAAATCCTGTTTATCCAAAGCTTCTAAGATCCTTTCCGTATTGCCGCGTTTCGGTCCGTCGTCGAACGAAAACGCAATTAATTTTTTGCTGGTATCAATCTTCCTTGGAACATACAGAGACTGTTTTAATTTCTTTTTTGTGTCTTTGGCCAAGATACCTTCGTTCGCCTGCACCGCATACTCACCGAAATGATCACTTACAGAACGATATTCCGTTCGCATATACCGCGCTGCAAAAACAATACCGGCTGCCGCTATAACGAGCATCAGGCACAATATCACAATGCTTCCTTTATTTCTCCTTCTTCTCCTACGCATCTTACTACCCTTCCTTTTCCTGTTTGTTTTGCTGCAAATGAAGTCAGATCTTCATCTACAGAAGCTGAAAATGAGTGACATCTACGAGCCCCTGATCCGTCAGGCGAAGTTCCGGTATCACCGGCAGCGCCATGAACGACAGCGTGATAAATGGATCGATTTCTCTGGAAATCCCCATGTCCCATGCTTTTTTGAGCATCTCATCGATGGTTTCCTGTATCTTCCGAGACGGCTCCATGCTCAAAAGGCCCGCGATTGGGAGCGGCAGTGTTCCAATCACCTCTCCCTTTGAAACCAGCACATATCCGCCCTGCAGCTCTTCCATTGCTTTCACCGCCGCAAGAATATCTTCATCACAATCTCCGACAGCAATGATATTATGAGAGTCATGGGCAACCGAAGTAGCAATTGCTCCGCCGGTAATCCCATACCCTTTTAAAGGTGCGGCCTGAACATTGCCGGTTCCTCTGTGACGTTCGATCACGCACAGCTTGGAGTATATTTTATCGGGAACGAACCATCCATCTTGAGAAGGTACTTCTTCTCTCAGAAACTCTGTTGTAATCTGATTCGGAACCATGCCGATCACCGGTATCTCACCCTTTGCTTCTACCTGTATCTTCTCTATCGTCACATCCGACAAAACAACTGTATGAAGCATGGATTCCCGTATCGGAGCAGGTTCGATATCAAACATATCTTTTGTCACCTGTTTTCCTTTGCGATACACTTGATCCACAGAAACTTCTTCCAGAGAATCAAGGACTACGATATCCGCATCTCTTCCCTCTTCCAGCAAGCCGATCTGTTCCAGTCCATAAGCACATGCGGCATGATAAGTCGCCATCGCAACAGCATCCACAGGTTCCATTCCCAGCTGGATACTCCGCCTTATATTGTAACGAATATGGCCCTCATTTTCAATAGTATCCAGATGTTTATCGTCGGTACAGAACATATAATTTTTCAAATCTTCTAAATCATGGAGAAGTCCAGGAATAATATTGTCTACATTTCTTGCCGCACTGCCTTCCCGCACAAGAATTTTCATGCCCGCATGGCACTTTTCTTTTGCCTCTTCGTAAGATGTACATTCATGCTCTGTCATAACTCCGGCCTGCACATAGGACTTTAGATCCTCCCCGGATAATCCAGGCGCATGTCCGTCGATCACCATATCTTTGCACAAAGAAATCTTATCCATGATCACTGGATCCCTGGCAAGAACTGCCGGATAACACATGACTTCCCCAAGTCCCAGAACTCTGTCATGATCTTTCCATTGCTTCATATCTTCTGCCGTAAAATCGGCTCCATTTGTCTCAAACGGAGTTGCAGGAATAGAAGACGGCATCATCACATAAACGCTCAATGGAATATCCTCAGTCGCTTCCAAAATATATTCCATTCCCTCATTGCCTTTGACATTGACCAGTTCGTGAGGATCCGCAATAATCGTTGTTGTCCCGTGGGGCATAACGGCCCTGGCAAATTCCAGCGGTGTGGCCATGCTGGACTCAATATGCACATGGGCGTCAATAAATCCCGGACACAGATATTTTCCTTGACAGTCAATCTCTCGTTCTCCGGAAAACATACCGATTCCCGCAATTTTCCCATCTTTGACCGCCAGATCTGCTTTTCGGATTCTTCGATTCTTTCCATCTACAATTTCCCCATTTTTTAATATCAAATCATACATTTCCCGTTTCCTCCTTCTGCCTGCTTTTCTATCCGACATGTCTTCCCCGCAATTCCTCTTCTTTTTTGCTGGCTTGCTGAAAGCGTACCATTCCCACATAATATTTCCGATTAGGATCAAAGAGCAGATCCCAGCTGATCTTTCCCCGTTCTCCGCAATTTGACCAGATCAGCTCCCGTTTTTCTTCATCGTATCCTGTGATCGTCACCCAATGCCAATTTTCTTCCCGCAGCATGCTGGAAGGATGACGCAGGATCAAAAACGCGATGGGATCCCCTGCCCGGATTCCATCCATAATAAAATCCAGAGCCTTTTTCTGATCTTTCGGAAGAAACATTTTCTTTGCAGTTAAGAAAACTCCTCTCTCTTTTGCGTAGCGGATAAAATCGCCGGCAAATCGCCCGATCAGCGGATACCCCATAAATCCTGGCTTCATATAACCATACATGGTTTCCATCAATTTCAAATATTCTTTTTGGCTGCAGGGGTCTGCCTCTGGCTGGTATAAAGCCTCCATTCCCCTGCCTGACGCGGCATAGATCGCCGCGATATTGCTTCCGGTCACACTTGCGCACCCGGCCAGCCTCTGGAATTTGCCGGAAAACCACTCCTGGTTCCCGCCATACCCGATTACTGCCTGCCCTGAGGTAATCTCCGGGCACGGAAGTTCTCTCTGCATATTCTTTTCCCCTTTCTGCATAAATTATTAAAAAATGCTGGAGTTTCTATGAAACATTTATCGAAACAACATATCTTTAAACTGTGTTTGATCCTTCCTGTCATTGCTGTCCTTTGCTCTTTTCTTTTGTCTCCGAGGATTTCTGACACTTTCCTTACCTTGCGCCTGCCGCCATGGACGCCGGATCCGGCAGCTCTTCTGCTGCTTATGATCCTTTTCGTTCTGCCCAACGTATTCCCGCTCTATTCTCTCTGGATCTCCATCCATTTCGAGAGAAACCAAGCGCTGAAACTGTTCCTTGCATCCTATTTCTTTTTATTTTTCTGGCCCATCCTTTTATTTGAATACCGCCTAAGCTTTTTCGCTCTGGTATGGTCAGCCTCTCTGACCCTCATCAACCTTTGTCTTCTCATGCAGCAGCTGCTGATCCGTCCAAAATCTATGCTGCTTACGCTGCCCTATGCTTTGTGGTGTGTTTTTTTGCTCTATCTAAACTTTGGCATTGTAATCCTCAATTAATCTGAGACAAATACAAAGCGATTTTCTGATGAAAGGGATTCCTCATATTCATATCCATGAAAAGAAAAAGCTTTCAATTCTTCCGGATCGGTTAGCTGATGTTGTGACATATACCGGATCATCTGTCCCCGGGCCATCTTTGCCCACGCGACGATGGTCCGAAGTTTCCCTTTCCGCATTGTCAGAAAATCGATATCAATCCAACGGTCAAAAGGCTCTGCGTATTTCCGAACGGCCTTGGCATACTCTTCCGATGCTAAATTAATCACCGGCTCTCCTGTGCGGAAAATCTCATCCGCCAAAAGCCGTCCCCAAAACTGATATAGATTTTTGTCCTGAATCTTCCATGGTACAGCCATCTCCAATCGGTAGGGACGAATCTGATCCAACGGTCTTAAAACTCCGTAAAGCCCGCTTAAAATCCTTACATGCTGATTCAAAAATTGAAGCTGCTCTTTGGTCAAAGATTTGGCATCGATATTCTTATATACTAATCCGTCATAGGCAAAGACTGCTCCGCCGCCTTCTCCCTTCTTCCAATCTTGAATTTCCAGAAACGACCGAAGCGCAATCTTTTCATTGACCTTCATAAGGCTCTGGATCTCCCATGGCTGAAGTTTTTGAAGTTCCTCATGGATTTCTTCTGCCTGCTCCAGAAAAATCGGTTCTGATAAAGGCATCTCTGAGCGTTCTCCGATCCGCATATTCATTGCCGGTGAAATTATCCCTATCATTTCTTCTCCTAATCTTATATACTTGATTTATATGGTTAACGGCCGATCATCTTCATGGAAAGGACAAAATAATTATGAAACGAATACTTTTATCATTCTTCCTAACGATCTTTCTCATCAGCGCTGCCGCTGTTTTTACCCTCAACTTCCGCCCCTTGTATTATCATGATATTTCTTCTCTTGGGATTGAGGAAATCTCCGGTTATTCAGAACGTACGATCCGAGAAAATTATGACGCACTGATCGATTATAACAGCATCTTTCACCGCGGATCTCTGAACCTGACCCTCCCTATGTCCGAAGAGGGACGAATCCATTTTGAAGATGTGAAAAAGATCTTTGACATCCTTCAGATCCTATGTCTGATTTCTCTGGTTGTCTCCTTTTTTTGGGGACGTTATGCTCTCAAACAAAAGGAATGGAAATTCTTTCGGGATGCTTCCATCTTATCTCTGCTGCTCCCGACCATTGCCGGCGCTTTGATCGCGGCAAATTGGGATAAGGCTTTTGTCTTGTTCCATGAAGTCATGTTCTCCAATGATTACTGGCTCTTTGATGAACGAACAGATCCGGTCATCAAAATCCTGCCCGATGGATTCTTTCTGCACTGTGCTTTGTGCATCATCATTCTGATTCTATTGGGGAGTCTCTGTTTTGCCTTGATCTATCGATTCCGCCGCAAACGCTCTCGATCTCCCCGTATCCGCTGAAGTCCTTTATTTTCGATATCCGGTCTGCACATCCACCACATTTTCCAGCGGCTCTCCGACACCATAGCGTTTTAAATTGCCCGCCGCAATATCTACAATCCGATATAACGTCGCCGGATGATGAAAATCGCCGGAAATATGCGGTGTGATCACTGCATTCTGCATATTCCACAATTTGTGCTGGCTTGGAAGAGGTTCCGGATCCGTTACGTCAAGTCCAGCTGCATAAATCTCCCCTGAGATCAATGCCTGACACAAGTCTTCTGTATCCACCGCACTGCCCCTTCCTGCATTTAAAAGGATTGCACTGCGTTTCATCTTCTGAAAGCGCTTTTTGCAGAAAATCTTTCTGGTAGCTTTCGTATCCGGAAGGGCAGAAAATACCACATCTGCTTCCGGAAGAAGTTCATCCAATTGCTCCATCGTATATAATTCATCCACACCCTGAGGCACCTGCCCCGGTCTGCGCTTAATTCCGATGATACGGTATCCAAAGTTTTTCAAAAGTCTTGCAAAATATAATCCAATATCTCCTAACCCTACGATCAAAGCAGTTCCGCCCTGGAGAGACATGACTTCTCCCTCATCACTCCACTGACATTGATTCTGGTTATCCCGATATAAATGCAGTTTTTTCTGAATGGAAAACAAAACTACCAGCATATGCTCGGCCACCCCCGGTCCATATGCCCCTGTCGCATTGGTAAGCACGGTACCTTCCGGCAGCACGCCTTTTTTCATATACGCATCCGCACCGGCAGAATTCAGCTGCAGCCACTCCAAATGCTCTGCATACTCCAACAAATCCGGATCAATATTTCCAATGATGATATTCGCCTTTCTTACCATCTCTTTTGTCGCCTTTTTGTAGGACGTATATGTAAAGCAGCTTTTATCTGCATACTTTTCTAATTTTTCTTTCTGTTCTTCGCTGATTGGAAGAACCACCAAAATATTCTTACCTGTTAACATCTTTACACACTCCTCAAACTACAATTTTGCAGCCAGAAAAACACTGACTGCTTATTCCCGCAGGCACTGCTCCGAGAATAAACCTTATCATAACACATTCCTTTCAAAAACGTCTGTCTTTTTTTAGGAACGCAGAATCATTTTTCCCGCAAATACCGCTCCAAAACATAAGAAAAACCTCCTGAATGATTCTATTCTATATCACTCAGAAGGTCTTCGCAATCCATCTTATTTATTTTTCATAGAGAAATCTTTCCTGTAAGTTTACTCCAAATTCCTTTGCAAGTTCCCGAAATCCTTCCGGTTCAATCGTCTGTCGTTTATACGGCGCCATGGCCAGTACGTTGCAAAGGATTTCTGCTGCTTTTTCTACTGTGTGGGTTAATCCGAAGGTCTGGTCAAAATCCTCTCCGGAGCAGAAAATTCCATGGTGTGCCCAAATCACCACGTCATGATCTTCCATACACTGAGAGCTTCTGACCGCGATCTCTTTTCCTCCCGGCACCATCCAAGGAATGACTGCCGCCCCATCAGGGAAGATGACCGGACACTCCGTCATCATCTCCCACAATTCTCTGGTAAAAACTTCTTCCTGCAGCGGAAGGACGAAGGTCAAGGCAATCGTATGAACCGGATGGCAGTGATAAATGACCCGATGTTTTCCATTTGTTCCTTTTTTCTTTACCTGATGATTCATCAAGTGAGACGGCAGCTCACTGGTCGGTACGCCCCCATCTTTTAACCCCCAAAGAATGCGATATTTTGTACCTTCTTCATCAATTTCTATGACAGCTAAATTTCCTTCCGGATCTGTCTTTACATTTCCAAAGAACTTTCCGGATCCTGTAACAAGAAAATGCTCCCCTGCCAAGTCCGGTACTTCCGTCCCAATCTCTGCCCAGTCTTTCTCATAGCTGAAATTTTCCCGAATCAACGCTGTTTCGTCTTCCCGCATGCGATAAGAAAAATTCCCTCCATTTCGTTCATGCCATCCCATTTGACAGCCATCTTCACACATTTTCATAAACCCTTTTACGAACTTTGCCTCTGTTACCTGCATATCTTCCTCCCAGTCTATCTTTTCACTAATCGATTATTCTCCATATTGTTCCTGCAATTTTAGAAGTACGGCTTCCGGCGCTTTGGTATAAGATTCCAGCGTGTCTCCGCCTCGATGATTCCCCGCTGTCACATGATCCAGATGAGCAAGAGGATCGTCCGGTGCGATCGGTTCCGTTGGAAATACATCGATTGCCGCTCCCAAAATCTCTTCTTCCTTAAGTGCCTGATACAATGCATCCATATCAACCAATGCTGCTCTCGCCGTATTGATCAAATAGGCGTCCTTTTTCATCATCTTTAATTCTTTTGCTCCGATTAACGGCGGCTCTCCAGGTCCAATCCTTCCATGGAGGCTCACCACATCTGCTTCACGCAGAAGATCTTCTTTTTCCATTGGAAGATATCCTTCTTTTTCGATTTCCTCCGCCGCTACAAAGGGATCATGAATCAAAATACGGCTTCCAAATCCTTTCAACCGCTCTGCCACCAGTCTTCCAATGGTTCCAAATCCAATCAGTCCAATGGAAATATTGCGCATCTCCCGTATCTTTCCGGAGTTTGGATACTGCTCTCTCCATTCCCCGTTTTTTAAGGCCCGATCTGCCCTGGCAATGCTGCGCATCTCACAGATCATAAGACCAATCGTATATTCAGCTACCGCATAGGCATTATGTTCCGGACAATTAACGACCGTGACTCCATTCTCCCCGGCCGCTTCCATGTCTATATTTTCTACGCCGCCGCGGCAGGTCAAAATGTATTTTAAGTGTTTCGCCCGCTCAATTACTTCCCGGCTGATTGGACACAGGTGAAGAAACACCGCTTCGGCATCTTCGATCTCACGAAGCAGCTGCTGATCCGGCGGATAAGCCATCGAACCTTCTGTCTCGATCCGGCGAATAATCGCTCTGGCCTCCTGACGATCTGCATCTTCTTTCCAGGTAATATAGCGGCAAGTATCAAAAATCGGATACTGTTCGAATGCCTGCCTGAAATCATCCGGGTGAATAAACATATCTCCCACTGCCACACATTTTCTCATCTTTACTTAATTCCTTTCCTTTGTTTTGTTCTATATTAACACTATATGTTCGTTTTGTCCAGTATTTTTGTTCGTTTTAAACACTATTTTTTGTTCTTTCCAAACATTTCTTGTTTTTCTCTATCTATTTCTGTATAATAAAGAAAACGATCCTGTGCGAGTTCAGGATCTGTAAGAAAGGATCTATATGTTATGAATAAATCAGAACGTCAGCAGGAGATTTTAAAACTTCTAACTTCCAAAGAGCGCGTCGATATTACCGAATTATGTGATATTTTTCATATCGTTCCCATGACGGCCCGAAGAGATCTAAAAGAATTGGAACAGCAAGGCAAATTAATCCGTACCCATGGCGGAGCTGCTCTTCCTCCTGAAAAAGAAGACGTGAATCTCCCTTTTTTCCAGAGAACGAAGATCCACGCGGCACAAAAACTGGCCATTGCCGCAAGAGCACAGTCATTCCTCCAAAAGCATCAGCACATTTTTCTTGCTTCCGGTACAACGGTTCATGCTTTTGCCCAGTCAATTGACCGCAGTCTTCCTCTGACCGTTATCACAGACGCTGTGAACATCGCTTATGAACTAAGTTCTTACCCTAACATCCATCTATTGTCTGTGGGCGGTGAGCTGCGTCCAAATTCCCTGACTCTGACCGGAAAAATTGCGGAAGACAATCTTTCCAATTTTCACTTGGATGCCGCTTTTATCGGCATCAACGGCATTGACAGCGAAGGCAGTATTTATGTAAGCAGCATCGTGGAATCCTCGATCCTCCAGATTCTTTTTGATCGCGTCCCAAATATTTATATTCTGGCGGACGACTCTAAAATAAACCAAAAAGATTTTGTCCAAGTCGGCTCCCTGAATTCCTCTCATACACTCATCACTACAGGAGAAATTTCTGATGTCTGCTTGGAAAAATACCAGACATTAGGCGCCAATGTAATCATTGCTTAGGAACGATATTTCCCCGCGAAAGAAAGAACGCCTCGGATAATGGATGTGAATCTCCAAAATCCGAGGCATTTCGTCATAGTATGTTCGTTTCAAACTTTTTCAGTTCACAGATATATCGCTCTCCCAACCGGCTAAGCGGCATTCCCTTTTTCTTAATATATCCGATCTTCATTTTTTCATCGGTATCCAATGGAACCGCTGCGTATCCATTTCCATTCAGGTCATTGCATATGATACCGGAGCAAAGTGTATATCCGTTGAGACCAACCATCAAGTTAAGGATCGTCGCCCGGTCATCAGTCTTAATGATCTGCTTATAGTCGTAAGTACTAAAGACTTCTTCCGCAAAATAAAAAGAATTCTCTTCTCCCTGTTCAAAGGATAAGCATGGATAATCTTTCAAATCTTCTAGTTGAATCTTCTCTTTTGTCGCCAGTGGATTTCCTTTCGCAAGAAAAACATAGATTCCGCAAGTAAATAATTCCGTAAATTCTACTGCATTTTCCTGAAAAATTTTCTCCATAACCGGCCGGTTAAAATCATTGAGATATAAGATTCCGATCTCACTTTTTTGATTCCTGACATTTTCTATTACCTCATGGGTCTTCGTTTCATGAACTGCAAATTCATAATCATCCATTCCGAAATCTTTTGCCATCTCAATAAAAGCCTGCACCGCAAAAGTATAATGCTGCATAGAAACGCTGAACTTCTGTTTCGGTCTTTTCTTCTCAATAAATTTCTCTTCCATCAGCTGATATTGCTGCAGGATCTGTCTGGCATACCCCAGAAAATCTTCCCCCTCTGCCGTAAGCGTGATTCCCCGATTTGATCTCAAAAATATCTCCATATCCAATTCTTCTTCCAAATCTTTGACCGTTGCGGAAAGGCTGGGCTGGGAGATAAATAATTTTGCCGCTGCCTGATTCATAGATCTGCACTCCGCCGCGCAAACGACATATCGAAGCTGCTGTAATGTCATATTTTGGCGTCCTCCTATCTTTTCACAGCATTATAGCACGGACGCCGCAAAAGAAAAAGTACCGGATATTTTATCCACACATTCTCTCAAATTCATGTAATTTTTCTCTTGCTCCACGGCTTAGATTCCTTGGTACTTGAATCTGGATTGTCACATATTGATCCCCACAGACAGAAGGATTTTTCATCGATACGATCCCTTTTCCTTTTAAACGAATCTTTGTCCCGGACTGGGTTCCAGGCGCAATCTTGCACATCACTCTGCCATTCCGTGTCTGTATCATAGCTTCTCCGCCGAACACAGCGGTCGTAAACGGAATATTGGCAGTCGTATAGACGTCCATCCCTTTTCTCTCAAAACCAGGCTTGCTCTCCACATGAACCTTCAATAATAAATCTCCCGGCTCTCCGCCGCCGTTTCCCGGCGTTCCTTTTCCTCGCAGCCGAATGCTTTTGCCGCTTTCGATACCCGCCGGAATGTGCACTTGAAGAGAGGAAACGCCTCCACCCTCTTTGTTAAGATGAATGATCTTGTCACAGCCTTCCGCCGCTTCATCAAAAGTAACCGTAATTTCTGCTGTTAAATCAGAACCTTTCCGGCTTCTTGAAAAACCTCCGCCAAATCCACGATCTCCTTGAAATCCGCTGCTGCCGCCAAATCCGTGGAACATTCCGCCAAATATATCACCAAAAATATCATCCATGGAACCATCGTCAAAATGAAATTCCCGATACGTCGTTTGTCCGCCCGGACCATTTTGTCCAAAGCCAGACGCACTTCCGTCAAAGGCCGCATGGCCAAATTGGTCATACATTTTTCTCTTCTCCGGATCGCTTAAGACCTCATAAGCTTCTGTAGCTTCCTTAAACATCCGCTCTGCATGAGCATCGCCCGGATTCGTATCCGGATGATATTTCTTCGCAAGCCGGCGATAAGCTTTCTTCACTTCGCTCTCACTTGCCCCGCGGCTTACACCCAGAACTTCATAATAATCCCTCTTTGCTGCCAATATCCTCACCTCCTGTCAATCCCATTTCATAGTTTTCTATACAGAAAAGCGTCCCCGGAATCCTTCCGGGGAGCCTGTTTTCTAATTCCATAAGAATTAGCCTTCAATCGTAATGTAACTCTTCTCTTCTGCTTTCTTTGCCTCCTTCTTCGGAACCGTCAATTTCAAGATTCCGTCTTCGAACTTCGCATGGATATCTTCCTGCGTCACGTTCTTTCCTACATAAAAGCTTCGGCTCATATTTCCGGAATAACGTTCTTTTCGAATATATTTGCCGTCTTCTTTTTTCTCTTCCCGATCGACTCCCTTCGCTGCACGGATGGTCAGATAGCCATCTTTTAATTCTGCTTTCACATCTTCTTTCTTAAATCCAGGAAGATCGATGTCAACTTCATATTCGGTGTCTTTTTCCTTCACATCTGTCTTCATGATCTGATCTGCACGTTTGCCATACAGCTTTCTATCGATATCTGGGAAGGAAAAATCCATCCAATCATTAAATAAATCTTCTCCAAAAATACTAGGCATCATCATACGTCATCTCTCCTTTATTAAAATATTCTTTGCATGTTGATACGCTCTCAATCGAATTCTTCCGATCGATTTGAACTTAAAATTGGTTTCATTGGAACCTCTTCCTTTGTTCTAACTGTAATATAACACTTATTATTAGCACTGTCAATAGGTGAGTGCTAATATTTTTTGAATTTTTTTGCAAACCCGCTAAAATCAAGGGCTTGCAAGCATTTATCACTTTTGAAATTGTCATTTTTTTAAGGTCTGACACCAATTTGACACCAATTTTTTCTTTTCTGGTATCAGAAGATACGAAAACAGGAAAGAAAATTATAATTAAAAATGAGGTCAGGCAATGCAGCTCTCATCATCCTCTCCGATATATAAGAAGTTGACACGTATTTATGAGAGAATTATTATGTAAATACACATAAATACTAGAATCGCAAAAGTGAAAAGAACGCAAAAAAGTATCTGATAAAAAAGCATACCTATATAAAGGAAAATATACCAAACTAGGAGAACGATATGCAATTACCACATTCTGACATACTAGATATTGCCCATTTTTCCCGATTGTTTGACAATAAAAGTGAAAGTTACAAATTGTTTTGGTTCCAGGCAATTGCACAAAAAATAAAAGAAGGGCAAAAAACAATCACATTTGAAACATTGATCAATGAAATGATTGCGGATGCTTGGTACATGGTTTTAGAGTACCGGCTAAATCTTGGGCCTAATGATACACTAGAACGAATAATTCATCATTTGGGTAAAATCAGTACAATGAAATCCTGCGAAAAGAAAGAAGTTATCCTGAAATATCTGGATACTTGCAAAGATAGGGAGGTCATAACCATGAAACGGACTTTATCTCAAAATGTTCCTTATCGGTTACAGGCACCTTTTATGGAATCCATGAAAGGAAAAGAGTGGAACAAATCTGGGAACAATCTCGCAGAAAGAATCAATCAAGAACAAAGGCTGATGTATTATTTTTTACAGTTCAATGGTTTGAACACTCAAATTCAAATACAGAAAGAATGGGCGGATTATATTAACCAAAATTACGAAATCATACAGGGATGGGTAAAATTAAACTTGATCCAGTATCTTCAAAGAAGAAATCCCTGTGTGCCAGGAATCGTAGACAAGCTCTATCCGCCGAAAAAGAGGAATCTGGAAAAAGTAAAAAAATATTGGAAAGTGCTTATTTCCATAAACCCTATTTGCGAAATTTATGGAGAAATTTCATTGAATGAACAGAATATATCCATTGACCATTTTGTACCTTGGTCATATGTAGCACATGATGAATTATGGAATCTGACACCTACAACCCGGAACATTAACAGCAGCAAAAACAATAGCCTTCCAGACTGGAATACGTATTTTCCAATGTTATGCAAAATTGAATATTTATCCTATAACTTATTGTGGAAATATCCCATAGTACATACAGCCTTCGAAAAATGTGCGAAGGATCATTTGAATAACCAGGAGATTAAGCATAAACTTTATCAAAAAGGTCTTTCAGAAACGGAATTTTCAAAACGTTTAGAAGATATCATGTTTCCAGTCTATCAATCAGCACAAAATATGGGGTTTTCAAATTGGAATTTGAGATTATAAGATTATGAGTAAGTATTATGAAAACAATGCAAAACATTATGCGACAAAAACATTTTCTGCTAATATGTCAGAACAATACCAAAGATTTCTTCCTCTCATTAAGAAGAACGCAAAAATTTTAGATGTAGGAAGTGGAAGCGGCCGCGATGCATGTTATTTTCAAAAATATGGATATCAGGTGACTGCATTAGAGCCATCCAAGAATCTATGTAGAAAAATTCAAAAAGTTTTTTACGGAGAAACCGTATGTTTAGATATCCAGAATTATAGACCAACAGAACGGTACGATGCCATCTGGGCATGTGCGTCATTAATTCATCTTCAGGAAAAAGAAGTACTGTACTTTTTTGAAAAAATTGATCTGTATTTGAAGAAAAATGGAATTGTGTATATCTCTGGAAAAAATGGGATTCCTACGGGATTCGCAGAAGATGGCCGTTATTTTTTGGAGTTTACTGAGCAGTTGATTAAAAAAATTCTAAAAGTAAATAAACAGATAAAGTTGGAACAGTTATGGTATACAGAAGATGTAAGTGGCAGAAAAGGATTTCGATGGATGAATGTAATATTTAAACAATTTTGAATGTATTCTGTGAAAAAATATAATGAAACCGCCCCATTTTCTGTGTAAGCCAAATATTTTCATTCTTATACCGATTTCAATACTAACTCTCTTTTTTTGATATGTTTTTTAAAATTTAATTGTAAAATATATTTACTTTCTTTCATTCATTTGGTATAATACAGCAAAGCATATATATTTTCTATCGTTACCACGATTCTACGACGAAACGTCCAAGATCTAGCGAACATTTCATTTCAGCAGCTGCGCTGCGCCATATCAGAAAATTCATGCTTTTTTCCA
>DXEM01000036.1 GCA_019114985.1 Candidatus Anaerostipes excrementavium | reverse complement strand
CGACCATTGACACGCTGTTGCTCCACTTCATTTTCTCCTGCAAACTCCAAGTTTCCAAAGGTCTGCGCCATGTTCGGCACGATATATTTTAATTTCATGTATTTTTACCTCATTTCTTTTTTGATTTTGTTTGTTCCTATTCTGGCTGGCTATGTGATACCAGCAAGTCCCCAGCCCGTCAAGGGTAAAGTGTATGCTTCCAGCACCCTTGACTGTCTGTGTACTTACAGGTGGGTGGCAGACAAGCCAGAATAAGGGGAAGTCTGCCTGCGGACAGCTTCGGCGGGGAACGGGATTTCTTCATCATCATGGCTGTGCCGTCCTGTTAAGAGCGTTTACGTCGTCTGATGAAGTATGTCCCTGCTATGCCAGCACCAGAAAGGGCGAACAGTCCCAAAAAGAAAGCAATATTCGTGTTATCGCCTGTCTTTGGAGAGTTGCCCGTTCTGCTCGGTGTGTCTGGTGTATCAGGTGTAGTCGGCTGTTCTGGTGTCGGTTCTTCTGGTGTTTCTGGTACTTCCTTGACCGTTACCGTCTGCCCCTCGTCCTCGATGTCCTTATGCTCCGTAACCTTTACTGGCTCGTCTGGATTGCTTAAATCGTATAATTCCTCAAAGGTTACAAGGGCTTTCCCGCCAAGTGAGGAAGCGTCAAAGGTAAAGGCAATCTCTACTTCCATGCTTTCACTGTCAGCGGTAAAGGTATAGTCATTCTCTACACGTTCCCCACCTATAAGAAGCTCGGCATTTTCCTCTTTCAACATCTGCCAGCCTTTTAACTGATATTTTGT
The DNA here is from genome assembly GCA_019114985.1 of Candidatus Anaerostipes excrementavium. Classification (GTDB taxonomy): domain Bacteria; phylum Bacillota; class Clostridia; order Lachnospirales; family Lachnospiraceae; genus Anaerostipes; species Anaerostipes excrementavium. The sequence goes on along the minus strand of DXEM01000036.1, from coordinate 51,701 downwards.
ACCGATTTCCAAGCCCTCAAGAGTAACCGTGTCAATGATAGTTACGTCTTTTCCTGCTTCAATCTCTTTTTCGCCGTCCTCACTGGTTGCTGTGGTATAGATAGAGATAATGCGCTCTGTGATGAGTACGGTCTGCCCCTCGTCCTCAATGTCCTTGTGTTCCGCAACTTTTACTGGCTCGTCTGGGTTGCTTAAATCGTACAATTCCTCAAAGGTTACAAGGTTCTGTCCGCCAAGAGCAGAAGCATTGAATGTATATTCCATTTCAATCTTCATTTCTTCTTTATCAGCAGTAAAGGTGTAGCTGTTCTCGACACGTTCCCCATTGATGAAAAGCTCGGCATTTTCCTCTTTCAACATCTGCCAGCCTGTAAGCTGGTATTTTGTGCCTTTTTCCAAGCCGTCAAGGGTAACAGTATCAATGACAGTCACTTCTTTTCCTGCCACGATTACTTTTTCCCCGTCTGTGCCTGTGGCAGTGGTATGGATAGAGATTTCTTTCTCATATTCATCGGTAAGCGTCCCTAAATCAACGGTTACGTTGTTTCGTGATACCACGATTTCAAAGGCAGGGATAAGTTCAAAGCCTTTGTTGCTTTCACAGCGCAATTCCTCAATGATGTAAGTGTCATAGAGTAATGCGCCTTTTGTGTCGTCTGGCTCGGAAGTCCCAAACCAGATACCGTCCTCGCTGGTCTTGCCCTCGTTGGTGTTGTACTTGTGGGAAGCCCAGTCAGAAGAAGTGGAGAACTGCCCGTTGTCGTCTGTTACGATTACATGGCTTTCTCCTGTCGTCTTGCTTGTGATCCTGAACGGAACATCAGCAAGACGCTTGTGTGTGCCAGCTCCAATCTTGACACCTTCTAAGTCGCCACGCTTCACTTGATTGTAAATGGAAGTTTCTTCTCCTGTAAGGTCAACGATTTTTCCATTCTCTGTGATTTCAAACTCAACTGCCTTTGCCCCGTCTGTGAGATAGCCGTTTGGAGCTTTGCTTTCCTCGATACGGTATTTCCCGTAAGGTAAGAGGTCAGCGGAAGTAGAAGCCACGCCCTCAATGTCGGTAAGGATTGTCTTTACCACTTCATTTTTCTGGTAGAGTTTCCCCTCAACAAGCACTGCACTGTCATTTAGGGAAATGATTGCAAATTCAGCGTCTTTCAAGGTTGCGCTTCCCTGTGCTTTCGTGTCGCCAGTTTCCAAATCCCTTTTCTGGATTTTCACACCGCCACGGATAACCTTGTCAGACACATGGTACTGGTTGCTTCCAGAAAGTACGGCAAGGTCGCCGTCCTCGGTAATCTGTGTTACATAGATACCTTTCATCTGTTCTTCACTGCCATTCGCCTGCATATACGCACCGTCAAGAAGATAGCCACTAGGAGCTTTTGTTTCCTCAACGGTCAGCGTCCCAAGCGGAAGCACGTTCTTTCCGTCCTGCGTATAGAAGCTGTCCCCAGATACCTTGTATTCATCAGCAAGGCGGGAAACGTAATGGATAGTGCCGTCACTGTCTTTTTCAGCGATTGTCTTTGTTACCCATGTCTTTGTCGGTTCAGCAGGGAGATTGTCTGTGGTATAGTGTCCCGCATAGAATTTCCATGTGAACTCTGCGCCCTCTAAGGAAGCATTTCCCTGCGGAGCGTCTTTCTGGATTTCCATGTCAATCTTTAAAAGCTCAATAAGCGTATCGGTAACTTTTGGTGCGTCCGATACCTTTAAGGTCGCTGTCTTGCCAGCTTCCACCTTTAAGGAATATACGGTCTTGTCCACCTTATATCCTGCGGGTGCGGATAATTCCCTGATATACACTGTGCCAGCCTTTACTTCCACAGTATCAGTATTCCCGCTGTTATCTGTCGTAAGGGTGGCAAGCTGTTTCGTACAGCCTTTATCAGAATAGACACCATATGTTGCGCCAGCGATTGAGTAAAGCCCGTTGTCGTCTGTAATGCTGGCATTACTGGAAGTCTTTTTCAAAGTAGCATTTCCTACAGCAAGTTTCGTCCAAAACTGTCCTATGTCCTGCCCCTCGCCAGTGTAGATGTAACCGCCACACTCATAGCGTCCCTTGTTTTCTTTCACAAAGGCTTTTGCCTCAGAATACACTTCGTCCTGTACGGCTTTTGGAATTTCATCATAAGAAGCTCGCACGTTGTCGCACTGCCAGCCAAGATGAACGCTTAATCTCTGCCAGACAACGCACTGTTTCAAGAGATAGACGTGCTGACTGCTTAATCCGCTGTGGTTCTTTGCGTACTGGCTGACGTACTCAATGGAGAGGGCAACATCTGAAATCTGGTCGTCACTCATGCGTGTACTTGCGTCCACTCTGGTCTTATAGCCGTTTCGGAAGTTGGTGTTGATGTCCACGCAGAAAGCGTCCTCTCCCTCAACGGTCATGTGTCCCTCATTGAATGTCGAACCGATAGAGCCGTCATTCATTACTTTTTCCACGATACCGACACGCTCCGCACTTTCTGTCCAGTATTGCTTTTCAGAAGCGTGGACGGCGGTAGTCGGCATAGCGGTAGCGATAGTCGCAAGGACAAGGAAGCCCGTAGCTAATCGCTTCAATATCTTTTTCATAGCTTAAATTCTCCTTTCGATTTTAGGGTAAAAAAATAGACGCTCAATTTTTTGAACGTCTACTTAATGAAAAGGCTTGTCCTTTCACACATATTCAATTAAATATAGGTATAGCAGTTGCCTTTCTATAATAATGTAGTTTTACTTGCGCTATTGACAACCGCCATGTCCAGCATCCAAAATGACTCCTGCCATAGATAAAACCTCATACAAAATTCCTTGTGATAGTGTATGCGGCTTTTTCAAAAAAGTTCTCTGCTATCCGATCTTTTCTTGCTTGGTACCGTATAAGTATTCATCGATACAATTGCAGACTCTGTCCATTACCAAAGTTTTCGGATCATTTTCCAACATTCCTATTCTAACTTTCGTATATTGGATCGGCATGAACTGATCCAAAAGTCCCAGCGGAACCCCTTCTTTAAAATTATCAAATAATTTCTCCATCGCTGCGTCTACTTCCGGCAGATTATAATAGTATCTGCATCGATCAGAGAAAGAATATTTTCTCTTATAGGCGATTTGCGCAGCGCTTCCATAATAATGCTTTTTATAATATCCTGGGTTTTCCTGCATCGCGTTATCCAATGTTTCCATGAAATAGCTCTGCTTCTCCGGATGATTTTTGAAAGCTTCTTTTTCTGCGTATGCTAAGGCGAACAGTCCTTCTCGGAATGCCTGGGTAAGACCTGGCCCTACTTTTAAGATGCCGACTCCATCTTCTACTAACTCACGGAGTTTATATTTTGTCTGATAGTCTGTGGAATGTCCTTCAAAGATCAGATCCGGATAATCCTTGATAGATTTCATAAGATCTGCCGCATTTTCACGTACATATTCTGTACATCCGGTATCTTTTTCTTCTACTCCCGGCTGTACAACGACTGCAATGACATATTTCCATGCGTCTTTTAAGCCCAAAGCTTCATAGGCGTCCTGGAAAGCCTTTACGGCTGCCCGGAAATCGGAAACTTTCGTTACCTGCACGCCGGTATCCACTTCATCCTGAGATCCTCCCGGAATCGGAACTTCACTTCCTACCACATAAACCGGATGTGGTGCGTCTGGCTTCTGCTTCTTTAATTCTTCATAGGCATCCTCTGCAGCCTTGGCCAACATTGCTCCTCTGCGGGCGATTGTTTCATCGGAAAGTCTCTCATCCGGATCATCACTTGCCACCTTCATACTCGTATCAATATGAATCTTTGTAAAGCCTGCCATTACATACTGACGAATTAATTCACTGGATTCTTCCATGGCTTTCTCTTCCTCATAATGAGCAAACGTTAACGGACCAAGATGATCACCTCCAAGGATGATTCGTTCCATCGGAAGTCCTACACGCTTGGAAATTTTTTTGCACATATTCACAAAATCCACCGGTTTCATTCCTGTATAACCGCCATATTGATCTACCTGATTTGCCGTAGATTCAATCAATAATACGGTATTTGTTTCCTTTGCGTGCTGCATACAAGCTTCCAATACAATTTCATTTCCGGTACAAGCAGAGTAAATACCAACAGCTTCTCCCGCTTTCTGCATTTTTACAAGTTTTCTGAGATAATCTTCCATTTCTTCTTTCTCCTTGCTGATTCTTCCGATATTCGTTGGCCAAACTTCCTATCCTTGATTAACGATTTTCTTTACGATTTCATGTTATCACGGATCATAAAAGGGAAAAAGTCAAAAGTTTTTCCTTGTTTTTGGAAGAAATTTATTCTGTGAAAAGAACGCATCTTTTGTGATGGACTCGGCTTGCCTTTCCTTGGAGACTCTTCTAAAATAAAAGAAAGAAGTTGTGAGGAGGAATTACATATGGCGATCAAAGCAATTATGTGCGACATCGATGGAACTTTATTAACGACCCAGGGAACGATCTCTCCCCTGACAGCAGAAGCGATCCAAAAGTCCCGGGAAAAAGGAATCTTATTCGGGATCTCTACCGGAAGGGCGATCACCAACGTGAAAAAGCTCCTGCCCCAGTGGGGGATTTCCGGTATGGTAGATGCTATTGTCGGAAGCGGCGGTGCAGAAATCTATGATTACGAACAGGATCATTTTGAGGAAAATTATCCATTGCCCGGTCATGTGATTCAAGAGATTATCGATCATTACAAAGACATGGACGTCAATTTTGTCATCCATGGTGATGGGTATCTGTACGCTCCGAAAGAAGATGAGAACATTCAGAATCTTTCTGCAGCGGATCAGATTCCTTACAAAGTCATTGACTTTGATGAATATTTAAAGACCAGTCATCCAAAAGTCATGATCACCTGTGATCCTGCTCTGATGGATGCCGTCATCGAGCGCGGAAAATCATTTCACAGCAAAGATTTCCGTTCTGCCTCATTGCAGACAACCAAGCTGTTATATGAATATATGGATCCAAGGATCACTAAGACCTACGGACTGAAAAAAATCATGTCTCTCCATGGATTTTCTATGGAAGAGCTGTGCGTGTTTGGAGATGCGGATAATGATTACGATATGGTCTTAAACGCCGGTGTCGGCGTAGCCATGGCCAACGGAAGCGAAAAGACAAGAAAAGCCGCAGATTACATTACTGACGATAATGACCACGACGGCATTGGAAAATTTATATTTGAACATATATTAAACTAAAAGAAAGAATTTAGGGCTGCTAATTCACAGCCCTTTTCTTAATCCATATCCAGTTTATTGGCATCTGCTCCTACTTTTTCAAATGATATGTACATCTATCATTCTTCTTTTGTCTTTCACCATTGATCCAATACACATAAGAACTCTCCAATTACAATCATAATGACAAATGATACCGCTAAAATGATCATTACAATCTTTTTTTCTTCGGCATCTTTGCATTGTTTATAGCAATAAACTGCAAAAAGAAAAAACAATAAAAGAGCCAAAACTTTTCGAAATGACACTTTCCATCCCAAAACAATTTCAAAATAATCTGCAATCCCAAAGATAACTGCATTAACGATAATCCAAAATATAATTTTTTTCTTACCAAACATTTTACTAAACTCTTTAAAATCTGTGCCAACAGACAGCAGTGTCTCTATTAAACTGAAAATAATAGACACCAATAGAATCAGCAAAACTGAAATAATATATTTCATTATTAATTTCTATCCTTTCGAATATTTTTTACTTGCATCATTTCAAAAAGATTATTCTTTTTGAAATGATGCCTAGTAACTACTTTCTCTTTATTTTAGAAAAGTTAGATTTTACAATTTTATATTGTTTTTGTGCATTCTTTATATTATTTAATGATTTCTTCATATAACTTGGGCTAAATTTTTTCATCACAGAAACAATTCCTTTTGGCAATATTTTTTTTAATTTTGAAGATGGCTTTTTCAAATTATTTATTCCAAATCCTATTAGTCTTTGTACTCCAAACGATATAATTGATTTAATTGCTTGCTTTCCTAGATTTTTCTGTAATTTTGACAAATAGTCATTTTCTTTATCAATAGCTTTTTTATATTTTTTTAATGCCTTATTTGAACTACTCTTTGCATATCTTATTCCTCCATGCTTTCCATATTTCTTTTTATTTGCTGTATCATACCAATATGTACCCCAAAGTTGTTCCCATCTTCTTGTATACTTATGCCCGCTCGGATCAACATAATTCACCGGATTATTCGCACAATACGCATACAGATGCCAAGTATCTGGCTCATCTGTTTCTCCTCGATAAGTGTCTTCTGTGAGAAATCTTCCGTCTTCCGGGTTGTAATATCTGGCATTTAAGTAATAGAGTCCTGTCATGCGGTCATAGATCCCTCCGGTATAGCATACTTCATTCCCTGCTTTGTTGTCTCCTTCGATCGTCGTTTCTCCAAAGTCCGTATAGTAATACACCGCATCCGCTGTTCCATCTTCTTTGATCAAGCTGGTGGTGCTTCCCTGGAGATCTTTCTGATAGAGATAGTAGGAGGCAGTTTCTCCATCATATCGCTGGGTTCCGATAATGTTTCCTTCCAGACCGATCAGGTTCTGAGAAGTCTGTTTTCCTGCTCCATCGGTCGTGTAGGATACCACGCCGTCCTGATAGTAATAGTTGGTCGTTTGGTCTCCTTCAATCTTTTGGATTCTCTGATCTTCTCCATTGTATTGGTTCTGCTGGATGACGCCGGTCTTCCCGTCTTTGGTCATCACCGCCACTTCCTTCAGACGATTCCTTGCATCGTAGGCTTTCAGGGTTCGTTCACCGGTCTTGCTGTCTTTTACTTCCGTCTCATTTCCGCTGCGGTCATAGCTGTACTGACGGACAGAATCAACCGATTGTCCCTTTTCTACGGTCGCCGTTTTGATCTGATCCAATCCATTGTAGGTATAGGTCGTCTTTTCGGTTCCGTCATCCTCTGACAGACGATTTCCTGCAGGATCATAGGTATAAGTGACCGTTTTCTTCTGATCTTCGTTCGTATGGTCCCTGGTCACTGTCTTGGTCAATCGTCCAAGCGTATCATAGGTATATGCTTTTGTCTCGTTGACTTCCTTCTTCTCCGGGTAACGGTTGATCTGTGTTTTCTTTGTGATATGAGAGTTCTTATCATAGGTGTATGTATAAGACTCCATTTCTTTGCCGGTTCCCAGATCCTTAGCACTGATCTTGATCACCCGGTCAAATTCATCATAAGTATAGTCTTTTTGAACCGCTTGGCTGCCGTCGGATGAGAGATTCCGGATGTCTTTGATCTGTTTGATCTTACCGTAAGCATCATAGGTATAGGTACGGATGGTTTTTGGCTCAGATTCTGTCTGCCCTTTAATTTCCGTCAGCTGCCCATTGGCGTTATAGACATAACGAAGCCCTGCGATTCCGTTTTTCTTCGTCGGATAGGATACGGCTTCCAGGTTTCCATCGGCGTTATAGGTATACGTGATCTGATGGGCCCGAATGTCCTCTTGGGTTGGCTGTCTGCTCTGATCGATCTGGGCATAACCTGTTGTCCGTCCTCTGCTGTCATAAGTATATTCGGTATATCGATACGCCGTCTCGGTATTTCCGGAGATTTTATAATCCACCATCTCGATGACCTGGTCATGGAGATCATAACTGTATTTTGTCATCAGCGTCCGGCTTCCCGCACTTTCTGCCGGTTCCGGTGCTTCATAAGACTCGGTCTTGATCAGACGATTCTTTTTATCATAATGAAACGTCTGATAGGCTCCGTTTCCATAAGTTTCTTTTGTCTTATTTCCTTTTTCGTCGTAGGTATAAGAGGTCGCGATCTTTTCCTCTCCGTCGCCCAGATCTTCCGTACGCTCCGTAAGTCCCGCCGCGTTGGTCATCTCCTTGTTCACATGCCCATTGGCATCCGTAAGACTAGTGGTCGTTGTTCCATCTTCTCCCATCTCGTAAGCGATCCGATGCTTGACGCTGCCCTGTCCGATTTCGGTCAGGCGGTTCTGATCGTCATAGGCATAGGTGGTTTTATTCCCATTTCCATCGGTAACAGAGACTTCATTTCCATTGGCATCGTACTGCGTTTCGGTCACAATGGAGGAAGCATCCGTGCCGATAGCATCTCCCTCGATGCTTGGATTTTGGATCGTATGGGTCTGCTGTCCCTGTTTATCATAGAGATTTAAGGTGATCTTTCCGTCTCCTGACGGATTGGTTCCAAGAACGATGGAGGCAATCTCTTTTCCGTCATCGGTAAAGACATGATCGGTATAAATTCCATTGCTTTGGCTGCGGACCGTATTTCCGGAAGCGTCCGTCCAGCTTTTGGACGTCGTTTTTCCATTGGTTTTTACCGTCTCCACGAAAAGATTTTCCTGCGTTTTTGTCCCAGTCAAGGTGTGAATCTGTGCGTCTTCATAACCATACGATGTCTCGGTCACCGTTTGGATTCCATCGGCAGATTCCGTGGCTTTGGTGACACGGTTTAGGGAATCATACGCATAGGCTGTTGTTACACCCGTACTTCCGGTCTCTGATGTCACAGTGCCGTTGGCATCATAGGCTTTGGTTTCGGTCTGGGTCTTTCCGTCCAGCTCTTTTTCGATCTTCACCGCACGTCCCAGAAAGTCATAGGTCGTCTTTGTGACTTCGCCGGTATTCTCATCGGTGTTCTCGGTTTCCCGTCCCATGGCGTCATATTTCGCAGTGGAGGCCTCCGTCACATCTCCTTGCTTGGTCGTAGAAGATTCTTCCACTTCATGATCGGCTTCCTCTGTGGAAATCTCTTCATGGGAGATCTCTTCCCCTTCCTCATACGTCCACTCGTCGGTCATTTCCCAGTTGTCCTCTTCATCATAAGCATAGCGGCTCTCCGTTTTTGCCACCGTATCTTTTTCGGTCAGAGGATTCCCATTTTCATCATAGGTGTACGTGATATCAGAAACAGAGTCCCCATCGCTGTTTTTGGTGACTTCCTTCTGCGGAAGGTTTTCCTGTTCTCCAGTTCCATACGTTGTGGTGGTCGTCTGCCCTGTCTCATCCACTTCCTTTGTCACATTTTCGTTGGCATCATAGGTGGTCGATGTGGTCACTTTGACGTCCGTTTGGAAGTTTACGCTCCGTGATGCTCCGCTTCCGGTCATGGTCTGATAAGAGACCGTCGTCTCGGTTCCGGTCTGCAGGAGAGGATTGGCCGTATTGCCATACTGATAGGTCGTTCGCATCCCCGCAGGATTGGTGGATGACAACATCTTTCCTGTGGCCGTTTCATAGGTCATGGAATCTTTTGCGATCTGGGTGCCGTCTGCCTGATGGGAGGTTCCTGTGGTGGTTCCGTCTCCATAAACAAGCTTTTGATATTCCCCGTTTGGTTTTGTTAGTTTCACCGCTTTCTTATCTTCATAAGCGATGGTATAACGGTTTCCTTTGGCATCGTCAATCTGTGTGAGCCACCCTTCCCGGTCATATCCATATGGATAAGATACGGACTGTCCCTGATCGGCAGATTGCCGTTTTGCTTCTTTCAAGTTTCCGCTTTCATCATAAGTATACGCTATCTTGGTACCGTCTGGCAAATCGATTCTTTGCAGCAGATTGGAAGCACCATATTCCATCGTTAGGGTCTGATTCTTATTGGTGGTGACGGTTGAGAGTCTTCCCTGATCATCATACTCATATAGGATATAGTTTCCATTGGCATCCTCCTGGGCTGTCAGAAATCCATTGGCATCAAAGCGATACACATTTTGATCCTTATCGGTCAGGGTACAGGAAGAAAGAATGGTCTTTTGTACCGTTTCTTTCAAGGTCTGTGTCTCCCCGCCGGAAGAAACGGTGACATTGTGGCTCGGCCGATAATCCTCGCTGGCTTCCCCGGACCTTGCCAAAATGCTTTCGCTTCCTTCATTTGGGGATTGCTCTTCAAATCCTCCGTTTTTTACATTTTCCAATTCCAATGTATAATCCTTACTTTCCTTGGAAACATAATGATTTCCGTCTTTTTGGAAGGTCAGATAGGTTCCGTCGCTGTCCTGAAAAACGATATCATTTCCCACCTGATACAGATGCTTATGGAAGGTGTCATACCATCCGTTCCCAAGCATTCCCGTTTTATCACTCTGGCTGTTGTAAGTTCTTGTAAGGGGTAATCCCATGGCTCCGACAGAAATATCAAAATCATCTGCCATATACATGAGATTTCCACTGGCTTTGTCTATCGTTCCTGTGCCGACCGGGGTGGAAATCTCTGCGGTATCCCGATAATCCTTGCTCCCTAAAAACTGCTGATACTCGCTTTTTGCGTCCTGACGGATCTTGCCTGCAGCAACTGTCGGACTGGCTTCCTGCACTTTTCCGCTTTTGGCAAGCTTCACTGCCCGCACTTGATAATAATACTCTTTTCCGCTTCCGGTCAGCGTATCGGCACACCATGGATTCTTTAAAGCACTCTGTACCAACGTCTCATCCGATGGCTGGAAATCTTCCTTCGTACTTCGGTGTACCTCATAATAGATACTTCCGGGCAGTGCTTCTTCCTTTTTCCAGGAGATCACTGCCTTTCCGTAAGATTTCCGAACCGAAGCATCTTTGGGCTGATATTCGGCTGCCTTCGCCTGATCAGTCAAGTAATACGTCAGCGTCTTTTCTGTTTGGCTGCCGGAACGATCCGTCACGATCAGCTTGATCTCATAAGCGCCGCTTTCTGTAAAGTTGGAAGCGTTCAGCTTGATCGAACCGCTGGCACTTGTTCCTGCTTTGATGATCTCTCCATTCCCTACCTGATACTCCACCTTGGACAGATAAGCGTCGGATACGTTCCATTTTAAGGTCGGCGTCATGTTCGAGGATGGATCGTCTTCGGTGGTTCCTTTTCCATCTCCTGCATCAATGGAAGCACTCGCAATTTTCGGAGCCACACTGTCCACATACAGATACACGCTTTTCCGTGTTCCGCATATGCCTCCGTTATCTAATCCTCGGATGCTGACGCGATAAATCCCATCCGAAAGTCCCAGGGTCTTTGCATCCAGTGTATAGTTTCCTCCTGCGGTGTTCTTCCCTGTGGATGTGTAGTCTTTCACGACTTTCGTCTCCGCTGTCTTATCGCTGTTCATGGCGGCTACACGGTACTGTACCTGCTTTAAGGATTTGGAGGTAATACCGCTCCATGCGATCGTGGTTTTTCCATCTTTTTTGATGTATTGAGGCGATGCCGTTACCGTGCTTGGTACGGTTGGTCCATCATAGTATGTAATCACCAGCTTGGGCCGATAAGAGGCATTGGAGTATCTGGATGAATAAAATTTTCCAAAGCTCTTTGTCTCATCCGCATTTTTCAGCAGAATTCCATAAGATGAGATTACTCCGGAAGCTACGCTTCTGGCATGACCAGTCAAATCGATGGTTCTTGCCTTATGTGCGGTTCCGGTCGTTGTGGCGGTTCCATACTTGGTGGAATATCCCGGACGATTGCTCCAGGTAAGTCCCGGTCTTGTCCAGTTGGCCGTTACTTGTCTGGACTCAATCACCTGTCCGCTTTGGCTACCATCGACTTCGTATATAGTCAGCGCTGCGGAATCCACATACTTTCCTTTGATCTTTGCCGTAAAATCTTTAAATCTCAAATAGGTACGGCAAATCCCCTGTTTTGCTTTTCCGGCCATCATGACCGTAACACCGGAATCATAAAAATTCGTATTCTTATAAGTTCCATTGATCACATATACATCCCAAAAATCCGTGGATCCTTTCCATGTGACCGTAGGATCAATGGTCACTGGATATTTCCGATCGGAATCCTTCAGATAGTTCTCATCCAATACCAAGGTCAGCAGATAGGTATCTTCTTCTCCTTCCATTGGTTCGATCTCATAAGAGACAGCTTCACTGTAAGCGTTTCCGGAGGCGTCGTTCATATTTGGAGCTTCCAAAGATGCTGCGATCTCTTCGGTCTCTTTGTCTAAGAAGGTGATTCCGCCGTCTAACACATTTTTCTTCGCTTTCATGCCTTTGGCATAAAACCGAAACTGCAGCTTATTCTCTTTTGGAGCTTCATAGAGTGTAATGCTTTCTTTCACTCCAGTATCTAAGGACTGATAAACGAAGGCATACTCCTGATCCTCGGATTCATAAGAAACCTTGACTGGCAGTTCTTCCTCTTCGTTCTCAGCATTTAAGACTTCCTCTTTCTCAACCGCTCCCCGATGCAGTTTTTGGATATTGGCAAAGGCATTCTCTTCTGCCGCAGCCTTCGCAGCTGCCGCAGACACTTGATTGGAATCGGTATCTTTTGCTGCGCCCTTTTTCCCTGCGTCTGTCTCTTCTTCGGCTGCTCCATAGATTGGTGCGAAGGAAATGACATAGTCGCCATTCTCCATCAAGACCGGCGTTTCTGTCGTTAAGTCTTTCGGCAGATAGTGTTTTTTGTCTCCTTCTTTGTTGGTATATTGATATTCCTTTAAATCCTTCCCGCTCTCGCTTTTTCCTCCATTTACTTTCACAAGACTCGGATCATAGTCTTTTAATTTTCCATCTTCATCTTCAAACCGGACATCCTGTCCATAAAAGACGGTTTGTTTTTTCCCTCCTGCCAGCTGAAAGGTTGTAGAGTTTTTCGTATTCTCTGCTTCCATGACCTCTTTTTTATTTTCCTGCGTTTCCTGTGCACCATAGATTCTGCGGATCGCTGTTCCGATTTCTGCCCATTGTATGGATGTGAACATCAGCACAAAAGCCAAAAAGCTGCACAATCCTCTCTTGATTTGTTTTTTCATGTGTTTCCCCTTTCCTTATCCTGGTTTTTCCTTACCGTTTGTTTCCTTGTGTTCTTTCACTGCCCTCCTTTCCTGCTGCAACATATGGATGATTCATCTTTTTCTGAAATATCCCTACACTTTTATAACTAAGATCATAGAGGAAAGGTACACTTTATTGGAAACCTTTTTAACTTTGTGAAAAATATATAAATGTTTTCTCCATATTTATCTATCATGCACAAAAAAAGATTGTAAACCTCTTATGACTTCTCAAATAGTCAATGCAGATTTACAATCCTCTTTTATTTATCCCTATAACCGGCTGCCGTACATCTTTTCAAAATAATTTGCATATTCTCCGGATAAGATGTTCTGCCACCATTCTTTGTTTTCCAGATACCATTCAATTGTCTGAGCAATTCCCGTGTCAAAATTATATTTCGGCTCCCAACCAAGCTCTGTCTCCAGCTTTGTCGGATCGATGGCATAGCGCATATCATGGCCCGGACGATCCGTTACAAATTTAATCAGACTTTCCGGCTTATCAAGCGCCTTTAAAATCGTCTTTACAACTTCCAGATTGGTTCGCTCATTGTGTCCCCCTACGTTGTAAACTTCTCCTGGTTTTCCTTTGTGTAAGATCAGATCAATGGCTTCACAGTGATCTGATACATGGAGCCAGTCTCTGACATTTTCTCCTTTTCCGTAAACCGGAAGTTCTTCATCTGCCAATGCCCGGCTGATCATCAATGGAATCAGCTTTTCCGGGAAATGATACGGTCCATAGTTGTTGGAGCATCTGGATATGGTAACAGGAAGTCCAAAGGTCCGGTAATAAGCAAGGACAAATAAATCTGCACTTGCTTTGGAACTGCTGTAAGGACTGGATGTATGAAGCGGAGTCTCCTCGGTAAAGAAAAGATCCGGGCGGTCTAATGGCAGATCTCCATATACCTCATCGGTAGATACCTGATGGTATCTTTTGACTCCATAGGTTCTGGCAGCATCCAGCAAAACCACGGTTCCTTCCACATTGGTCCGCACGAAAATAGAAGGATCTTCGATGGATCGGTCCACATGGCTTTCTGCGGCAAAATTCACGACCACATCAAATTTTTCTTTTTCAAAGAGATCCATAATAAATGGTCGATCAGCAATATCTCCTTTTACAAAACGGTAATTCGGACGATCTTCCACCGGTTTCAGTGTTTCTAAGTTTCCTGCATAGGTTAACAAGTCCAGATTTACAATCTCATCCTCCGGATATTTATTTACCATATGATGTACGAAGTTGCCTCCGATAAATCCGGCTCCTCCGGTAACTAATATTTTCATGTTCTATGTTCTCCTTACTTATCCAAAAATTTTCCTGCCATAACATCCATCAGATATTGTCCATATTGATTCTTTTTCAGCGGTTCAATATCTTCCAGCATCTGATCCTTGGTAATCCAATGATTTAAATATGCAATCTCTTCCGGACATGCAATCTTCCGATGCTGGTGGGTCTCAACGGTTTTTACAAAATTGGTCGCCTCTACCAGAGACTCATGGGTTCCGGTATCCAGCCAGGTAAATCCTTGTCCCAAAAGTTCCACTTCCAGCTCTCCATTTTCAAGATAAATCTTATTTAAATCTGTGATTTCCAACTCACCTCTGGCTGACGGTTTTAATTGTTTCGCATATTCTACGACCCGATTATCATAGAAATAAAGGCCTGTTACGCAATAATTGGATTTTGGATGTTCTGGTTTCTCTTCGATGGAGATCGCTTTTCCGCTCTCATCAAATTCTACGATTCCAAATCGCTCCGGATCATCTACATAATATCCGAACACCGTAGCTCCTTGTTTCTTGTTGGCAGCTCTCAGAAGTCGTTTTGTCAGCCCATGGCCATGGAAAATGTTATCTCCCAGTACCATTGCCACACTGTCATCTCCGATAAACTCTTCGCCGATGATAAATGCCTGTGCCAATCCATCCGGTGACGGCTGTACTGCGTAAGACAGATGAATTCCAAATTGGCTTCCGTCTTTTAACAGTTCCTGGAACCTAGGTGTATCTTCCTTTGTAGAAATGATCAAAATATCCCGAATTCCCGCATTCATAAGAACAGACATCGGATAATAGATCATCGGTTTGTCGTAAATCGGAAGCAATTGTTTTGAAGTTACCATTGTCAGCGGATAAAGTCTTGTTCCGGACCCTCCCGCAAGTATAATTCCTTTCATTGGATATCACCATTCCTTTCTCTTTGGCGGACATCGTTTAAAAATGAAATGTCTCACTAAGACCTTTCCACTTTTGATCTTTTTCTGAAATAATCAAATCTACGCCTTCTTCCAGCGGCCATTCAACTCCGATTTCTTCATCGTTCCACAGCAGGCCTCCCTCATCACCCGGATGATAGAAGTCGGTACACTTATAACAAAATTCTGCTACATCGGAAAGAACTAAAAATCCGTGGGCAAAGCCTTCCGGAATATAGAACTGTTTCATGTTCTCAGCAGACAATTCTACGCCAAACCATTTTCCATAGGTCTTGGAATCCTTCCTTAAATCCACTGCCACATCAAAAACTTTTCCCCTCACAACACGAACCAATTTTCCCTGTGGATACTGCTTCTGGAAATGGAGTCCCCGCAGCACTCCTCTCACAGACATGGACTGATTGTCCTGTACAAAGACCATATCAAGCCCTGCTTCTTTCATATCGTTTTGATTATAAGTCTCTACAAAATAACCTCTTTCGTCTTTGAATACCGTTGGCTCAATTACATAGAGTCCCTCGATCTCACATGGCGTTACTTTGATTTTTCCCATTACACATTTCCTCCTTCGTATCCAATCTCTTGCAAATACCTGCTCAGAGCATCCTGCCACGGCGGCAGAAGCTCGAAACCATTCTCTGTCAATTTTTCTTTCGACATCCGGCTGTTTTCCGGCCGTTTTGCCTTCGCCGGGTATTCTGCACTGGTCACCGGAGATACTTTTACATCCATTTTCGCCTGTCGGAAAATCTCGCAGGCAAACTCATACCAGGTACAGATTCCTTCATTGGTCGCATGATATCTTCCATACCGATCGGTCTGTATCATATCCACTAAAAGTCTTGCCAAATCATAGGTGTAGGTCGGCGAACCGGTCTGATCATTGACAACCGTCAGCTGATCATGGGTCTTCCCGAGATTCAGCATTGTTTTAATAAAATTCTTTCCATTGACTCCAAACACCCAGGCAATGCGGATCGTAAAGAACTTCTCGACAAATTTCTCTACTGCTAATTCCCCTTCATACTTGGTTTGCCCATAAACATTCAGAGGATCTCTCTCATCGTCCGGCTCCCACGGTCTTGTCCCCTGTCCGTCAAATACATAATCCGTGCTGATATACATCATTTTTATATCTCTGTCTCCACAGATCTTCGCTATATTTTCTGTTCCCTGGGCATTGATCTTTCGGCAAATCTCCTCATGATCTTCTGCGGCATCCACAGCCGTATAAGCTGCACAATGGATTACGGCATCCGGCGCTGCCTCTTCTATGACAATCTTTACCTGATGTTCATCGGTGATGTCCATCTCCTCAATGTCAACGCCTATCGCTTCGATTTCGCGCTTTTTCAGCTCCTGCATCACATCGTGGCCAAGCTGTCCTTTGACTCCTGTCACTAAAACCTTCATTGTTCCTCCTTCTTTATCCTCGACACAAAAAGATTCCTGCGTTTTTGGTAATTTTCATTCTGCCTTCTTCTTCCACCCGTCTGCGCACAAATTCTTTAAACTCCAAATATCTGCTGGCAAGATACTCGTGCTGATTCCCATGACAAGATAAAATATAGGAAATCAGAGGCTCCGGCTGATCCACCAGAAGCTCATCTTCGTAATCTTCTCTTTGTACATCAGAAAATACATCCATCAGCTGTTCCTTTCCATTTTCCAGTCCAAATTCTTCGTAAAGATGATTGGCCGATAATGTAATCCTCTGATCAAATTCCTGCACCATCCGAGTAATTTCCTGCATATGGCGGCTGCCGTAAGTGCTGCATAGAAACATCCCTCCCGGCTTTAGAACTCTTTTGATCTCTCGCAGAGCCTCCTGCCGATCTTTGAGATAGAACAGCACATGATTGGCAATGACCAGATCGTATTTTTCTTTTTCCTTAGGAATCTTCTCACATGGAAATGTCTCATAGGAAAAGACTCCTTTTCCATCTCCAAGAAGCTTTCTCGCATCTTTTACCATCCCTTCCGACCGATCCGAAAGGGTGATATGTACTCCATGCGGTATCTGATCCTCATGTCCTTTCCATAAGGCGCCTGTCCCGCAGCCGACTTCCAGGATCTCATCTCCCGCAGAAAGGTGTAATTTTCGGAAAATCCAGTCAAACCAGGAAACAGGATTCTGAGAATATTTTTTATGCAGATCAATCCTGATATCCAGATTGGAAGCATTCTTGTACTGCTCCACCAGACTTTTTTCCATATTGGTCACATGCAGAAGCTCCATGACTTCATTCCAGTCAATCTCGCTGGATGTCTCAATTCGCTTTGCCGTATCCTTCAAAGACTGCTCCACCATCTTTAAATGTTCCATCTTTTTCTGGACGAGATTCAGCTGAAGGCGAATCGATTCTTTCATATAATCCCGATCATTGTCATTGATCGTCATTGTCATAATTTCTTCTAAAGAAAATCCTAGATATTTCAATGACAAAATTTTTTGAAGCTTTGCAAAATCAGCATCTGTATACAAACGGTATCCATTTTCGGCTACTTTGCTTGGCTTTAAAATCCCCTGCCGATCATAGTATCGGATCGTCCGCAGCGTTATATTCGCTTTTTTGGCAAATTCACCGGATGTATAATATCCGTCTTTGGTCATCGCTATACCTCCTGACTTCCTTTTAGTCTATCATAAAGGGTGACGCAAGGGAACTGTCAAGCAGAAAAAGAAAAAAGAGACAATGTTCATTCCTACACCATCTCCTTTTTCTGCTTATATCGTTTTTCGATCGACTTTGATCACGGCAAAATATTGCCCCGGCATTTCCTCTCTGATCTTCTGCCGTATATCTTTTAATATTTTTTTCACGTCATATTTCTTTCCATATGGAACAACAAGATCAAAAATCACATTGGTATGGGTCTTTCCCGTTACCATCCGAAAGTCATGAATGGATAAGGTTTTATCATACTGGTCAATCAATGTCTGGATTTTTTCCTTTGTCTTTGTTGTTTCCTCATCGTCTGTTACCACCGGATCCATATGGATCGTTGCCTCACATTGGTATTCCTGCATCAGCCGCATCTCAATGTGATCGATCATATCATGGGCTTCCATAATATCTACTGTATACGGCACTTCCGCATGCAGAGAAACGATGCGCCGTCCCGGGCCATAATCGTGCACGATCATATCATGGACGCCAATCACCATATCATGGCGCATGACCATATCTTCAATGTTGTCTACCAGCTGAGGGTCCGGCAATTCTCCAAGCAGAGGATTCAGCGTATCTTTGATGGCTCCGTAACCTCCCCACAGCACAAAACATGCTACCAGAACCCCGATGACCCCATCCAGGTTATATCCCAGGAAATAAAAAATCAGCATACCTCCCAGAACTGCAGCTGTAGAAATACAGTCATTTAAACTGTCTGTCGCCGTGGCATTCATTGCCTCTGACTGAATCCGATTTCCAATACTCTTGTTAAAGACTGCCATCCAAAATTTTACCAGTATGGAAACTATCAAGATCACCACCGAAATGATCTGGAATGTAATATTCTCCGGATGAATAATCTTTTCAATGGAAGATTTCAAAAGCTCAAATCCCATCAAAAGGATTGCCAGAGAAACGATCAGCCCTGATACGTACTCCATCCTTCCATGTCCGAAAGGATGATCTTCATCTGCTGGTTTGCCTGCAATATAAAATCCAATTAACGTGATAATCGATGATGCCGCGTCAGAAAGATTGTTAAAAGCATCTGCCGTAATGGAAATTGCGCCTGTAATGATCCCTGCGAAAAACTTCCCTGCAAACAGCAGCAGATTGCAGATAATACCTACCATGCCGCCTAACGTTCCATAAGCGCTCCTGACTTTGGCATCTGTTACATTGCCGCTGTTTTTTACAAACAGCGAAATCAATAGTTTTGTCATAATACTCTCGTCCCTCTGTCTTTATGCTTCCGTGATCTCCCCGGCAATTGCAGAAGCTGCCGCAGTCTTCGGAGAAGCCAGATAGATCTCTACCTTGGAAGTTCCCATACGTCCTAAGAAATTTCGGTTATTGGTAGCCAGCACCCTTTCTCCGTCTGTCAGGATACCGCCTGCTCTTCCGCAGCAAAGCCCGCATCCCGGCTGAGTGATGATGGCTCCTGCCTTAGCGAGGATCTTTAAGTACCCTGCATCTGCCGCTTCTTTATAAATCTTACGGCTTGCCGGAGTTACGATCAATTTCACATAATCCGCAACTTTCTTTCCATCTAGGATCTCTGCCGCCGCTTTCAGATCTTCCAGCCTTCCATTGGTACAAGAACCAATAAATACCTGATCTAATTTCGTTCCTGCCACTTCTTTCACATCACGGATCTTATCTACCTGAGACGGACACGCAGTCACCGGTATAAGATCTTCTGCCTGGTAGGTAATCGTTCGGCAGTAAGCCGCATCTTCGTCTCCGTAAATCCAATCCACATCGGATAATTCTACGTTAGAATATTCTGCCGTCTTTTCATCCGGCGCAAACAATGCTGCTTTCGCTCCGGCCTCAATCGCCATATTGGACATGGTCATACGGGAAGCAACCGTCATATCATCCACTGCCGTACCGGAAAATTCCAACGCTTTATAAGTCGCGCCATCTGCCCCCAAATCACCGATCAGACGCAAAATCACGTCTTTGGAAGTAACATTATCCGGCAGTTTTCCATTGATCACAACTTTAATTGTCTCCGGCACGCGAATCCACAATTCTCCGGTTCCGAGAATGGAGGCCATCTCCGTATATCCGATTCCGGAAGAGAAACAGCCGACACATCCGTAAGTCGTCGTATGGGAATCTGTTCCAAATACAATGTCTCCAGGTTTCGCATATCCACATTCCGTCATCAGCTGGTGGCAGATTCCATCGCTTCGATGTACATGTTTCATTCCATGTTTCTTTGCAAAGGCATCCCCAATCTTAAAATGGCGGATGTCGTCTACTGTGCTTGCCGGTACCATATGATCATAGATCAATACTACTTTGTCCGGATCCCAAAGTTTGGTAAATCCCATCTCTTCAAATTTTTCCGCAACAAAAGGAATGAAAATATCATGGATCATGACTCTGTCCACATTCACCGTCACAATCTCACCCGGTTTTACACGCTCAGCTCCGATATTACGGCTGACGATCTTTTCTATCATTGTCTGTCCCATTGCTATTTCACCCCATTCCTTTTCTTCATTGCCTCAACCAAACCGCCTGCATTGATGATCTCCATCAGATTGTCCGGCAGGGAGTGGATTTCGTAATCTTTTCCATCGTGTGTGATCTTCTCTCCAAGCGTCACCTCAATTTGATCCCCTTCTTTTACATGTTCCTGAATCTGATCATTCTCAATCAAGAGAAGTCCGTTATTAATGGAATTACGGAAGAAAATGCGGGCAAATGATTTTGCGATCACACATTTTATTTTCAGTGCTTTGATGATCTCCGGCGCCTGTTCTCTGGAGGATCCGCAGCCAAAATTCTTGCCGGCAACGATGATATCTCCCTCTTCGATCTGACCTGCCAATTCCGGGCGAAGCGGTGAGAAGCCATATTGTTTCATATCTTCTACGGATGGGAGCGCAAGATATTCTGTCGGAATAATAATATCCGTATCAATATCGTCTCCCAATACCCATACTTTTCCTGTAAATTGTTCCATTTTTACATCCTTTTCTATCTTATCTTCATTATGCTGTTACGATCTTTCCTGCGATTGCTGACGCTGTCACTGTAGCTGCGGATCCCAGATATACGAAAGAATCCGGATGGCCGGCACGGCCTTTAAAGTTCCTTGTTCCGGTGGAAATCAGAGTTTCTCCTTCACCAATCACACCCTGACAGCTTCCCCAGCATACGCTGCAGTTGCTGTTCATGACCATCGCTCCTGCATCCAGGAAAATATCGATCAGTCCTTCCTCCAATGCCTGAATATACACTTCATTGGAAGCCGGCGCAATAATAAATCTGACATGATCACTTACTTTCTTGCCCTTTAAGATCTCGGCTGCGACACGGAATTCTTCAATTCTTCCGTTATTGCAGGATCCTAAAAACGCTTCATCAATCTTTACGTCTCCGGCTTCTTTGACCGGAACAACATCATCAATCTGATGCGGTCTTGCAACCACAGGCTCAATCTGATCCAGATCGATCTGATATACTTTTTCAAATACTGCATCCTCATCACTGACGAACATATTCTCTGCTTTGCGTCCGCGGCTTTCCAGATACTCTGCGACTTTCTCATCCGGTTCCACAATTCCGGTCTTTGCACCTGCTTCCACTGCAAGATTGCAAAGGACAAGGCGCTCGTCGATGTCCAAGCTATGCGCCCCTTCTCCGGCAAATTCCATGACTTTATAATTGCAGCCGTTTGCTCCTACCATACCAATGATGGTCAGCATCAAATCTCTGGCATAAACTCCCGGTCTTAATTTTCCGGTCAGCTCAAATCGAATGGTCTCCGGCACCAGTACCCAGGACTGTCCTGTCACCATGGCATACAGAAAATCCGTACATCCAATTCCGGTACCAAAAGCGCCCAGCGCTCCATATGTACATGTATGAGAATCGGCGCCCATGATGAATTCTCCCGGACATACATAATTTTCTACCATGATCTGATGGCAAACGCCTTTTCCTTCATATAAGGCAATCCCATGCTCTTTTGCGAAATTACGCATTTTTCGGTGTGCCTGAGCCGTCTTTGGATTCTCTGCCGGTACATTATGGTCCATAATAAATACGATCTTATCTTTATCCGCAATCTTTGGATGTTTCAGATCATTGTGATACATATCAACGGTCAGATGCGTCGTTCCGTCATTGCTCATCAATCGGTCAACCTCGATCGTATGGATCTCACCGGCATGTACTTCATCGACCTTCGCCGCTCTGGCAATAATTTTCTCTCCAATCGTCATTCCCATTTTTTACACCTCTCCTTCGTTCAGGAAGTTGATCAGTCCGCCATGATCCAAAATATTCTGCATATACGGCGGCAGCTTGGTACAAGGAAGAGTTTCCTTCTCTGTCGTAATCTTTCCCTCTGTTAAATCAATATCGACTGCATCCCCATCTTCTACTTTCTCATAGAGATCTTTGCTGATAATCACCGGAAGTCCGATATTGATCGCATTGCGGTAAAAAATTCTGGCAAAAGACTTTGCAATAACCGCTTTGACCCCCAATGCCTTCAAGACGCTTGGCGCCTGCTCCCTGGAAGAACCGCAGCCAAAGTTCTCTCCTGCGACTACGATATCTCCTTCTTTCACTTTCTGTGCAAATTCCCGGTCAATTGATTCAAATGTATACTGCTTCATTTCTTCAATATTCGGTAAAAGCAAGTATTGTGACGCAATAATCTGGTCTGTATCTACGTCATTGTGGAATTTGAATACACGTCCCATAATTTTATCCTCCTACTACTTTTTTTAATTCTGAAATCAAAAAATCCATCTGACCCCTTTTTGACATAGCAATATTTTATAATAAAAAACAGAAAAAGAAAAGCATCCTTTAAGATTCCTCTCCAGAAAAGGCCTATATCTCTCTGTTTTGAGGGATACAGGCCTTTTGAAATTTCAGTCTGACTATTCTATTCTTACTATTTTCTTTTTCTCAGCCTCAATCCTTTCCAGGTATATGGACTTAACAATACCAGCATTGGGAAGATTTCAAGCCTTCCTGCCAGCATATCAAAAATCATTACAATCTTAGATAAATCCGAATAGGCCCCAAAATTGCTTGCAGGTCCTACTGCACTCAGTCCCGGTCCGATGTTATTCAATGTTGCAACAACCGCCGTAAAATTCGTTGTAAAATCGAAATTGTCCAAAGCTAAGATTAAAACGGAAAACATCATAATAAATCCATAGGCTACAAAATATACATTCATGCCTCGAATAACTTCATGTTCCACGACTCTGCCGTTAAACTTTACTTTTCGCACATTTCTTGGATGAGCATAAAACAATAACTCTTTTTTCACCGTTTTTAACATCATGACAAGTCTCGATACTTTTATTCCGCCGCCGGTACTTCCTGCACATGCTCCGGAAAACATCAAAAGAATCAAAATCACTTTGGAAAATTCCGGCCATCCATTAAAATCAAAGGAACTATATCCTGTCGTTGTAATAATCGATGACACCTGAAAAAATGCATGACGAAATGCTTCTTCCAAAGTCGGGAAGGTCCTGCATATATTGACTGTAATAAGGGTAACGGATGCTCCAATAAACAATAAGTAATATTTTAATTCTTCATACTTTATGGCTTCCTTGAATCTTCGAATCAAAAGGAAATAGTACACATTAAAATTCACACCGAACAAAATCATAAAGACTGCAATCACATACTGAACATATGGCGTATAGGTAGCACATCCGGTATTTAAGATACCAAATCCACCGGTTCCCGCCGCCCCGAAACTTAATAATAAAGACTCAAACAGCGGCATTCTGCCCGCTAACAAAAGCAAGACCATAATCACCGTCATAACAAAATAAATCTTATACAAAATCATAGAAGTCGTGCGCAGTTTCGGAACCAGTTTTCCTACAGAAGGTCCCGGGCTTTCTGCCCTCATCAGGTGGATATTCTGACCGCCTGTCAATGGCATGACCGCCAATACAAAAACAAAGACACCCATTCCTCCGATCCAATGGGTAAAACTCCTCCAAAACAAACTGCATTTGGACAATGCTTCCACATCTGACAAAATACTGGATCCTGTGGTTGTAAATCCGGACACCGTCTCAAACATTGCATCCACGACAGAAGGAATATCCCCATTTAATACGAATGGCAATCCTCCGAAAAAGCTTAGCACGATCCAGCTGGCGGCGACCGTAACGAAACCTTCTTTGGCATAAAACACATGGTTTTTCGGCTTCTTATACCGCAGCAAAAAGCCAAGCAGAAGGCATATGATCATCATAATGAAAAAAGAAAATCCCTTTTTTTCCTGATAAATCAGAGCAACAACGCAGGGAAGAGATAAGAAGGCTCCCTCAAACATCATCACCAGTCCTAATACATAACGTATCATTGATAAATTCATAATTTATGCCTCCATTATCCTTTTCTTAAAATATCCTTGACATCATGCAGCCCTTTTTTCGTTGTTACAACAACCACCAGGTCATTTTCCAAGATGACATCCTGACCATTCGGAATCTTGGCACGTCCATCACGATAAATGCTGCAAATCAACAGGTTTTTGATGATTGGCAGATTTTGAATCGGAATTCCGATAACCGGAGATCCTTTCTGAATATGAAATTCCAATGCCTCCGCTCTTCCATCCATCAGTTTATACAAATTTTTAATATTGCTTCCGATAGAATTTTGTTTCGCACGGACATACTGTACCAGATACTGAGCCGTTATATATTCCGGATAAATCATGCTTCCCAACTCCAATCTGGAAATCATGGCATCGTAATTAATCTTCTGTACCTTGGTAACCAGTTTGGCGTCTGTCTGTTCTTGTACATAAAGGGAAAGGAAAATATTCTCTTCATCATGATTGGTAAGCGCAAGAAACGCATCGGTATCCAAAAGTCCTTCTTCCAACAGCAGATTGTGATCCATTCCATTCCCGTGGATCACCATCGTTTTCGGAAGCTGATCACTCAATTCTTCACACCGTTCCAGCCTTTTGTCGATCAATTTTGCATGAATCCCACTGGATGCAAGCTGTTTGCACAGATAAAAAGCAATCTTACTGCCGCCTACAATCATAACATCATGGACCTGATTTTCTTTTTCCCCGATTTTACGGAAAAATTCCATGGCGTCATTCGGTCTTGCTACAAAAGAGATCACATCCCGTTCTCTCAATTCAAATGTTCCAGTTGGTATAATTAATTCTTTTTTCCGTTCCACTGCACAAACCAGGACATCACAATTTAAATGTACGCTGATTTCACTTAAATTAAGTCCATCCAGTCTGGAACCGGCCGGAATTCGATATTTCAACAGTTCCATCCGCCCTTTTGAAAACTTATTCACTTCCATCGCAGATGGGAACCGAAGCAGTCTGGCAATCTCATAGGCCGCACCTAATTCCGGATTTAATACTCTTGAAATCCCCATCTCCTCCTGAATAAATTTGATTTCATCATAATATACCGGATTACGCACTCTTGCCAATGTCTGACACTTTCCTGCCTTTTTTGCAATCAAACAACATAAAAGATTCAGTTCGTCGGAATTCGTGACCGCAATCACAATATCCGCATCCTCAACACCTGCTTCTGACAAAATACTGTAGCTGGCTCCATTTCCGATCACACCCAGCACATCGCAGGTTTCCGCTAATTCCTGTACAATCTCCGCTTTCTCATCGATAATGGAAATATCATGATTTTCACCGCTTAATTCCTGTACCAGAGTCGAACCGATTCTTCCGCACCCAACAATAACGATATTCATCTTCTTCTCATCCCCGCTTTTTCAATTATTCTTATGACTCGTCACCGAATCCATTGATATTCGTCTCTATTCTAACATAACTATATGTAAAAGACAAAAAGAGCCATTGGAAATGACTCTTTTTTTACAAATTTTTAACGGAATAAAAAATAATTCCCTTTTTATGATTTACAATCAAACGCCGGGTTGAATGCATAGAAGTTCTTGGAATCCAGTCTTTCCTGTACCAGCCTTAAGGCTTCTCCAAATCTCTGGAAATGCACGATTTCTCTCTGTCTTAAGAAAGCAATCGGATCTCTGA
Organism: Candidatus Anaerostipes excrementavium; assembly: GCA_019114985.1. GTDB lineage: Bacteria > Bacillota > Clostridia > Lachnospirales > Lachnospiraceae > Anaerostipes > Anaerostipes excrementavium. The sequence continues at coordinate 25,932 of DXEM01000036.1, read as the reverse complement.
CATCCGGGTCTTTGATCAGACGAAGCAGGTTGTCATACGTCGTTCTGGCCTTTTGTTCCGCAGCCAGGTCTTCGCTTAAGTCTGTGATCGGGTCGCCGACAGATTGGAACATGGAAGCACTGAATGGTTCTCCGCTGGCAGCCTGCGGCCAGACTCCGGTCGTATGATCCACATAATACTGATCAAATCCTCCGGCAACGATCTGTTCCGGTGTCAGATTGCTGGTCAGCTGATGCACGATCGTAGAAACCATCTCCAAATGCGCCAATTCTTCCGTACCGATATCGGTCAAAACTCCGCATACTTCTTTATATGGCATTGCGAATCTCTGAGAAAGATATCTCATGGAAGCGCCTAACTCACCGTTTGGTCCTCCATATTGAGTGATAATGACTTTTGCAAGTTCCGGATTATTCTGTTTAATTTTAATCGGGTATTCCAGTCGTTTTTCATAATTCCACATATCAGCATCCCTCCTTCATCCATGGCCAAGGTTTGGTTGCCCACGTAAACGTATCCGTAATTTCTGCGGAATCAATGGTTAAAGGCTCAAAATATTGGGAATACTCTTTTACAGCCTTATTTCTTGCCTGCTGATACTGATGAAATTGATGGATTGCTTCTTGATCTCCCGGATGGGTATCCAGATACAGTGTCGTATCCACCAGAGCAAAGCTTACCGCATTGATATAATCCAATAATTTTTTTTGATCATATTTATTCATCGACGGCACGCCCCTTTCCCATAAAATGGCTTATTTAATTCTGGAAAAATGGTTCCGTAATTCAATCCTTCTTCCGGACAATATACCTGGTCCCAATGCTGCCACGGCACATACTGCATCGCAATCTGCATGGAATCAACGCCATCATGACGATGCTGCCACTGATTCCGGTTCCTCATCGGCGGATCGCAGTCACACCGGGACTGCATGGAACGATCTCTTTGACAAGAGCAATTTTGCCCAACATATTTATCCACAATCATTCTCCTTTCTTCCCTGTACTAACATTTTATGTGAACAATAAAAGAATGTGCAGAATCCTATGGAAAGATACTCTGGGAAAAGAGACAAGTTTTTCAAAAAAAAAGAAGACCGGATATTCCCGATCTTTTCCTCTTCCGAAATATCCCTGTCTTCTTTTTTACATTGTTTTTTTATTCTGCAGCGCTTAATTTTTTCGCTTCTTCAAATTCTTTCACCATTATTTTTTCCGGCTCTTCTGTACATAAACTAACGATTACGATCAGAAGAGAAGAAATAATAAACGCCGGCAGCAGGCAGTAGATCTCAAAGATTCCGCCAAGAGTTCCAAGTGTAAACGGCCATACCAAAGCGATGATTCCTCCGCTTAACATTCCGGCGATTGCACCTTTCAAGTTTGTTCTCTTCCAGAACAGGGAGAACAGCATCAGAGGACCAAAAGCTCCTCCAAATCCTGCCCAGGCATTTTCCACCAGCCCGAAAACAGAACTGTTTTCATCCAATGCAATTACGATTCCTACCAACGCAATTAAAATCGTCGTCACTCTGGAAATCAACAGAACCTGCTTTTCTTCCAGTTTCTTTTTAAAGAGTCCCTGAAACAAGTCTTTTGACACACAGGAAGATGCGATCAAAAGCTGAGAATCTGACGTACTCATCGTCGCCGCCAAAATACCGGATAAGATCACGCCCGCCAGGAATAACGGAATCAATCCTTTAAACAAATGAGTTGTCATATAGATGAAGATTCTCTGATTTCCATTGCCTGCCAGTTCTGCTACATCAGAATACAATGTCGCGCCGGTAAATCCAATGCATACAGCAACTGTCAATGATATCAGTACCCAGATCATTGCAATATTTCTGGATTTCTTCATTTCCTGCGGATCACGAAGCGCCATGAATCTTACCAGGATATGCGGCATACCAAAGTAGCCAAGCCCCCAGGCAAGTCCGGAAGCAATCGGAAGAATTCCCTGGGAAACCGCACGTCCCGTCTCCGGATCATGATATTTCATAATATCAAAGAAACCTTCTAATCCTTTTCCATAATCAATGACATTTCCAATGCCGCCGGCCGCTACAATTCCTACAATCAAAACGACAACGATTGCAAAGGACATCAAAAGTCCCTGGATTAAATCTGTCGTGCTGGCTGCCAAAAATCCTCCCAGCGATGTATAAATTACGATAACCGCAGCACATACGATCATGCTTTTTTGATAATCCAATCCGAAAACAGAGTTAAACAATGTTCCGCATGCAGCAAATCCGGAAGCTGTATATACCGTAAAAAAGATCAAGATCATAACTGCTGAAATACTGCTTAGGATCTTCTTGTCATCCTTAAAACGATTGCTGAAAAAGTCCGGAAGCGTAATAGAATTTTCAGAGACCTCCGTATAATGACGCAGACGTTTTGCCACGATCTTCCAGTTCAGATAGGTTCCCAGGATCAGTCCAATCGCTGTCCACCCGGCCTGACTAAATCCGGTTGCAAAAGCAAGCCCCGGCAGTCCCATCAAAAGCCAGCTGCTCATATCAGATGCTTCTGCGCTCATAGCGGTCACCCAAGGACCCAGTCCCCTTCCTCCAAGGAAATAATCCTCTGACGTCTGATTCTTTTTGCTGTAAATAAATCCGATCCAGACCACGACAGCCATATAAAGAACCATGGCAATTAAAATTGGTGCATTCATAAATCATCCTCCTCTTTTCTTCCACAAAAAAAGCAGAATTCCATCTGCTTTTTGATAAAATTCTGCTAAAAATTATATCATATATGTACTTTGCAATTCAAGAGCATTTCTTTGTTCGTCTAACAATCCATCAATTCAATGAATGCTCCGATCCTTGTATCGATCTGCCCCTGGTCTGTCATGGAATAATCCGTTGTAATGGCAAGATAAGGAATCCCTTTCTCTTCCGTCACAAAACGTTTTACCGCGTCTGATTCTACTGCAAATGTATGACAAGCCTGCAATAACACTTCAATGACTCCATCCACCTGATATTCATCGATCTGCTCTCCCATCGCCTTAAATCGTCCTGGATTCGGACTCATGACAGAGCAATTAACCCTGAGATATTTTTCCGCAATCGCTGTGATCGGATCCTTTTCTTCATCAATCGGATCTTTCTTTTCTCTTGGTCCGCAGCAATTTTCAAATCCGACAACATCCGCTCCCAATTCTTCAATACGTTTGATTACTTTATCAATGACGCCGTGCGTCGGACATCCGGTAATCAGAATCCTTGGCTTTGATTTCTTCCCTTTATATTCTTTCTCATAAAGATCGATCAGCTCTTGAGTTCTTCGCTCCAAATATTTTATTTTTTCTTCTATATCAAACGCATAGTCATTGGATGTAACCACCGTATTTAATTCATATCCGGAAATCGGCGTTGGCTTCAGCCGTCCAACCTCATAGAAATCAAGAATCGCCTTTCGCTCACGATTCCTAAGCCGAATTGCCTGGCGAAGCTTTTCTTCTGTGATCTCAATTCCATAAAACTGTTCCAGATCTTCTTTTACACTTTCCACTTCTGTCTTCCAAAATTCCAGGGCCCCTTTGCCGCCGGCTCCCGGAGGAAGCTGCATGATATGGCAGTGTTTTAATTCTCCCATCAGCTCATACATCTTTTTCTTCCCATCACAAGTGGTCTCCGCCAACACCATGTCAGAAAAATAGAAAAACGGGCAGCGATCCGTTGCTGCGGAACCATAGCTTGCTTTAATCAGAGGACATAAGTTCTTCGGCAGCCGTTTCTCCGCAGCCGGAATATTCTCCTCTCCAATGCCGCACAATACTACCGCAATCGCATCTGCAGCCTCAATCAATTCCCATGGTGTATAGGTACAAAAAACTCCGACAATCCGTCTGCCTTCCTCTTTTAATTTTTTAAGGCCTAAAAATGCCTGCTTTCTCGCTTCCGGATATGATACAAAATCCTTTGGCAATTTTATTTCTTCCATAAGCTTCTTCTCCTTTTTATTCTTTTATCTTCTTTGCTGCAGCAGCCGCTCCAATCGCGCCCGCATATCGGGCAAGCATATGAGAATGAACCTCTTTTCCCAGCTGAGCAGATAAAAGTTCCAGCAAATAGGAATTTTCACACAGGCCTCCTGTCAGAAAAACCGGGCGGTCCCCATCTCCCAATTTCGTATACTCCTGCTTTACCTTCCGAACCACGGAATCTAATACACCCCAGGCAATATTCTCCTTTGACGTCCCTTTCCCAATCAAGGCAACAATCTCAGATTCCGCAAAAACCGTACACATAGAACTTATCTTTAATTCTTCCGTTCGATTCCGAGCAAACTGATCCATGCGATCCATTGGAAGTTCAAGACGATTCGCCATAATTTCCATGAATTTTCCTGTACCCGCTGAACATTTATCGTTCATATAAAACTCTTCCACCCGGCCCCCAGTGCATGAAATAACCTTCGTATCCTGTCCGCCAATATCAATTAAATTCATCGGTTCGCCGCCAAATAAAACTTCGGCACCCTTTGCATGACAGGTAATTTCTGTTATTTTCTTTTGCGCCATTTTTACCGCTTCTCTGCCGTAGCCTGTGGAAACACATCGAGATTTTTCCAAATCAATCCTTTGTTTTTTCAGTTCTTCCTCGATCCGTGCAATCGTATCAAAGCTGCTCCATCCTGTGGGAAGTACAAACGTCTCCGAAATTCTCCCGTCTTCTTCCATTACCGCTGTCTTTGCACAGGTTGAGCCAATATCTATTCCTATGTATCTCATATTCTGCCTTTCTTTTTTTGTATAAACTGCAGCAGTTCTACTTTTTTAACCAACAGTCTGAAATTATTATATCATAACCGATCTTCCTCTTTTATCTTTTTATTCGTTTTATCGATTTGTTTTATTGATTTTATCAATAAAACTATTTACAATATAAGAAATCTACAAAGAAAGGAGAATCGTCCATATGGAATTTCATCAGTTGGAAATTTTTCTCGCAGTTGCCGACACAAAAAGTTTTTCAAAGGCTGCAAAACGCCTCTTCTTATCTCAATCTACCATAAGCTCTCATATTAAGAATCTGGAGGCAGAACTTCAAAAAACTCTTTTTATCCGATCCACAAAATCCGTACGGCTTTCTCCGGATGGTTATATCTTCCTCCGTTATGCAGAGGCAATGCTGAAAACACGGGAAGCAGCATTGGAAGCTTTAAATACTCCATCTGGAATTATCCTTCGCATCGGGGCATCAACAATTCCTTCCAGTTATCTGCTGCCCGATTTGCTTCAAGGATTCCGTGAAACACATCCTTATACCTTTTTTGATATTCAGCAGGGAGACAGCAGTGAAATCCTGGAAAAAATTATGGATGGCTCCCTGGAAGTCGGATTTATCGGAAAAAAAGAAGACACATCGAAATGCGTCTTTCTTCCATTTTGCAAGGATCATCTGGTTCTAGCAGCCCCGGCTTCCCCCTACTATCTAAGCTTGTTTCGCAGGAATCCGCCTATCACAGAACTTTTAAAAGAACCTATCATCCTTCGGGAACAAGGCTCCGGAACAAGAAAGGCTGCAGATTTGTATCTGGACTCCATCGGCATATCCACAGATTCTCTGCACGTTATTGCTCGGACTAACGATCTTGAAGCTGTAAAACAGATGATCCGCAACGGTATGGGAATTTCAATTCTGTCCCACTATGCAGTCAAAGATCTGCAGGAACGAGGTCAGATCCTCGTACACCCTCTTTCTTCTGAGATACAGCGTTCTTTTTATATCGTATACCGAAGTGATAATACGCTGAAAACAGCCTTTCAAGACTTTATAAAATACATCCGGCACTTAGATTTTTAATAAAACTCCTGCTTCTTATTCTACTTTTTCCGGCATGATCACGGCTGCTACGATATAGGCAAATATCCCATATCCGCTGCAGCAGATCAGCACCGCTCCGATTCTCACCAACGTCGGATCTACATCAAAGTATTCTGCTAATCCCCCGCAGACTCCGCAAATCATTCTATCCTTTTTTGATTTATATAACCTTTTTTCCATTTCCTTTTTCCTTTCCCACTTTAATCTGCACCTAAAAATTTAATTCTGATGTCTCCGCTTCCGGAATCAATCTCGATTTCCCGGCTTCCATTTTCGTTTCCATAAGATGTGTCCGAACCTGAATAGTTTCTTGACCCAATATATACATCTCCTGAACCGCTGTCTACCTCATAAGAATACTCTTCCTCGGTGCCCTTCATACTGATTGTGACATCCCCGCTTCCGGAGTCAATATCCGTCTTTACCGCATCCAATGATCGAATCTCAATATCTCCGCTGCCGCAGTCAATGGAAACCTCATTTGCAGTCAGATCCGTATTCGCTTTTACCTCTCCGCTGCCGCAGTCAAGCTCCAATTCATCCAAACTTATATCTTTGGGAAGAGTCAAAACTGCTGTTCCTCGGGTATTCCAGAAATGAAAGAAATTGAATCTCTGCTTTATTTTCAATTTCCGTCCATGATCCTCTATCTTTGCCTGAATCCTCGCATCCCCATCATTGTCCAGAGAAATCTGATCCCCGGAACCTTGAACAATTGTAAGGTCATTTCCTCCTATATCGATTTCTATATCCCGAATCCCTTCTTTTCCAAAGGAATAATATGCTCCTCCTTTTCCGATGCCGATTTCTTTCGTTACATTGTTGATAACGGCCGGTATCTTTGCCCCTGTTCCAAAAGCCGCAATGAGCAGTCCGGCTCCCAAAATCCCAAAAATAATCGTTAGCGCCGTGCATATTTTAAAAAATCTTTTCATCCTTTTTCTCCTCCTCTTTGAAACAGTTTTCGAAATAATCCCACGATCCATCGGATCAGTTTTGGCAGCAAATCCCCAATCATCCACACTGCCAGCATCAGGAGCAGAAGTCCGCCTGCTGCCATCATACATCCACATCCAAGAAGGAGCAATCCTGCAGGTACTGCTGTAAATAATTTTACGATTCCTGTGACAATTACGGCTACTCCGCCGATCAACAGACCGACACAGGTAACGCATGCAGCAAGAACAACACCTAAAATCCCACCGGCCAAGCCTAAGATTCCGCCGCCGATTCCCAGAACAATACTTACTGCCGCCGGTATTACAACGCCCGCAGCAAGAGCCAAGATGATAACCAGCAGGATAATGTTTCGGTCTCTGGATCCCTTCATATGCCAAGACCTTTGCTGTTTCTCTTTTTCTGTCTTTTGTTCTTTCCTGGATTTTCCTGGCATCTGATTCTTTTCATCATAGCGCCGGTTATAATATCCTTCTTCTGTATATTCCCAGTCTCCGTCTTTTTCCTTCACAGAATCCCGAATCATTGCCGCAATGCGCTCCGGCTTTCCAAGCTCTCTTATAACTTCTTGTTCTCTCTGAGGGCCTGCCTCATCAAAATAGTCTTCATAATATTCCAAGGCTTCTCGATATTCTTCTTCCGGAAGATCCTGAAGGAGATATGACAGCCTTCTTAAATATTCCTCTCGATTCATACTTCTTTTCCTCCCTCAAAAATCTTTGATATCCGATCAGAATAATGTTTCCATTCTTCTTTGTACATATTAAGCTGCACCCTTCCTTCCGACGTTATTCTATAATATCTCCGATTCCTTCCTTGATATTCTTTATCATACACTTCCAGGCATCCGTCTTTCTTCAAACGTCTGAGCACCGGGTACAAGGTGGATTCAGATACATCCAACGCACTGCGTACGTCCTGAGTAATCTTATATCCGTAGTTTCCTTCTTCTTCTTTTGAAACAACGGCTAAAACGATTGCATCCAGAAGCGCCGCTCCTGTATTAAAAACCATCGGCATCCTCCTTTTCAAATATTTATAATATTATTTTTTCATTAATACTATATGAAATATAATATAATTTTATTTACAGTAAGTCAATACATAAAAAGAAAAAACGCTATCAATTCTTTCTTCCATTGATAACGTTTTCCTCTTGCTTTTATTTTAATACCGTCTTTAGTTGGTTTACCGCATCTTTTGCCGCATGACCGATCAGATCTCGATAATCAAAGAAAGCAAAACCATCTGCTTTTTTCTTTCTTCCATATTTTACCTGTTTTTTCAGAACATCCGCATCCGACTTCCATTCTTTTTGTTCTGACGGGCTGTCGCCTTCCTCATGCCCTGCCCGATATACACCAATTCCAATATAAAGTTTTACCGGACTGTCTTTGCATAGTTTTGCCCACTGATCTGCAACCCGTTCAAATCCTGCCGTCGGATGTTGGAATCCCCAGTAAATCTGCGGACAGATATAATCCACATATTGATCGGAGGCAAGCCAGCGTTTGATATCTACATAATAAGCATAATCGCTGGTAAGATTTTCGAGATTTCCAGCCGGACTGATTCCGTAGGTAACCTCCGGATCAATCTCTTGGATCGCTTTGCGGATCTGGCGAACCAAAGTATTTACCTGATTGCGTCGGTATTCTGCAATGCTCATTCCCTGCTTCTTTTCTTTCGATTGATGATATTCCCGAGCATCAAAGGCAGTATCCACATTTTCTTCTGTAAAAGACGGATAAAAATAATCATCCATATGAATACCGTCAACATCATAATTTTCTACGATCTCTCGAACCCCATTGACAATCAGCTCTCTCACTTCCTTTTTGGCCGGATTATAATACAGACTCCCGCCATAAGATAAAACATTTCGTTTCGTAGATTTTCCTTCTTGCCACTTTCTTGCCGGATTGTCTTTGGATAATTTTTTGTAATCTGTAGAATTTAACGTCACTCGATAAGGATTGATCCAAGCTTCGATCTTCATCCCGTTTTCATGGGCCGCTGACACCATGATCTCCAGGGGATCAAATCCCGGATCTCTCCCCTGTTCCCCGGAAATATACGAAGACCATGGAAAATATTTTGATTCATAAATTGCGTCTCCAAAGGGCCGGACATGAACAATGATATGATTCATCCCCAGCTCTTTTCCATGTTTCAGCACACTTTGAAAATAAGATTTGAAATTGGAAGCGCTTTGCTTTTTATATTTTGCCTGATATTGGCTGTAATTATAAAAAGAAAACCAGTACGCACGGTATTCTTCCCCATCCGATACCATCTTTACCGGCTGCCTGGTTTTCGCGCCGGCCACATTCCATACAGTACGGCTGCACAAATTCACAAATAAGGCGCTGACCAGAAGCAGCGCCAAAAGTTTTATCCTCCCCATCCTGACTCCTCTCTGCTAGATCCATCCAAAATGTGCGCATGCTTTCTGAATGCCATCCCTGAGATTCGTATCTGTTACATAGTCCGCGGCGTCCTTTAACGCCTGACATCCGTTCCCCATTGCGATCGAAAACCAATCCGGACAAAACATGTCCAGATCATTATAGTCATCCCCAAATACAACCACATCTTTTTTATCTCCGTGGAGATATTCCATCATCTTTAAAATTCCTGCCCTTTTGTTATCCGGCTGGAACATCAGGTATTCCGGCTCGAATCGAAGGTGTCCGATGTATTTTTTGGTCGTCAGCCGGTCTTCCTCCTCTTTAGGAACCGCCACATAGATTTTAAGGAAATTCTCGATCTGTCTGACATCCAGAGTATCATCTATAATATAGCGGGTCGGTTCCTTTCTCTTTCCGACCTGCCGCAAAAATAAATCATCTGTCATATACACATCTTTTGTATCATCGATGGCAATGCACCAGCCATATCCCAATTCTTCTGCCTGCCGGATGATCTTTCGGCATCCTTCTGCGTCCAGCGGAATATTCTCCAGCCATTCATTGTCAATGACCAGACCATTTCCTCCATTGCAGACCATATTGGAAAACCCATTGGCCTTGGTGAATTTCTCTGCTTTATAATGAGCGCGTCCGGTGGCAATCGCGACAAAATGCCCGTTTCTTTCCAATTGATGCAATGTTTCCAAAGCGCTTGGAACAATCTCGTGCGTACTGCGGTTCGTCAGCGTTCCATCGATATCAAAAAAGAAATACTTCTTCTCCATATTATATGCGTCCTTCCTCTGATACTTGCAGACTTTTTAACTGTTCATAAAAAGTCGGATAAGATACATCCACACATTCTGCGTCTTCAATGATCGTCTCCCCTTCTGCATTGATTCCGGCAATGGAAAATGTCATGGCGATTCGATGGTCATATTCGCAGAAAATATGAGCGCCGTGAAGAGGTGCGCCGCCCCGGATGATCATGCCATCATCGGTTGCCTGAGCGTTCACTCCCATTTTCACAAGGTTATCCACTGTCAAAGCAATCCGGTCCGATTCCTTGACTTTCAATTCCTGAGCATCTCGTATGATCGTCTCCCCTTTTGCAAACGCTGCCAAAAGGGCAATGACCGGAATCTCATCGATCAATGTCGGAATCAAATCTCCCTCTACCACAGTTCCTTTCAATTCACTGGTCCGTACGATCAGATCTGCTGCCATTTCTCCTCCGTCATCTCGGATCTGTTCCATCTGGATATCCGCTCCCATCTGACGGCACACCCGGATCAATCCGTCTCTGGTCGGATTCAGTCCTACATTTTTCAAACGAATGCAGGAATCCGGCGTAACCAGACCGGCCGCAATAAAATAAGCTGCGGAAGAAATATCTCCAGGTACAGTAATATCGGTTGCTCTCAGCTCTTTCGGCGGTGTAATCTGTGCCGTTGTTCCCTCGGATGTTACTTCCGCTCCAAAAGATCGGAGCATCAGCTCCGTGTGGTTCCTGGATAAAACCGGTTCCGTCACGCTAGTCTTCCCATCGGCGTACAATCCCGCCAGCAAAACACAGGATTTTACCTGTGCAGAAGCTACCGGGGATTCATAATGAATCGCTTTCAGTTTCTTTCCTTGGATCTTAAGCGGGGCACATCCGTTGTCTTTGACACTCTTTATGTCCGCTCCCATCATGCGAAGCGGCGTGATAATTCGCTTCATTGGGCGCTGATTCAAAGAATCATCTCCCGATAATGTTGCCTCAAAATTCTGTCCGGCAAGGATTCCTGAGATCAGGCGGGTGGTTGTGCCACTGTTTCCCACATCCAGAACCTCTTCCGGCTTTGTCAGTCCATGAAGCCCCTTGCCATATACTGTCACATCTGTTCCATCCTGCTCAATCTGAATTCCCATTTTTCGGAAACAATCAATCGTGGCTAAGCAATCAGCTCCGGCAAGAAAGTTGCTGATATGAGTCGTTCCTTTCGCAAGAGAACCAAACATGACTGCTCTATGACTGATGGACTTATCTCCCGGTACCGCAATCTCTCCCTGAAGTCTGTTAATTCTTGTAAGTTTCATGTCTATTTCCTCTCATATACTACGTAATTTTTATCTCGTAAGATTTCTTTTGCTCTTTTTGCAGATGTATCATCGTAAAGCATGATCTTTAACACACCCTCTTCGAACTCTCGGTTATGAATAATGCCGATATTCTTAATACTGATATTATTAAGCGCCAGCAGTGTAGTTGTCGTAGACAAAGTTCCCGGCTCATCCGGAATATCGACAAAGATTTCGTAAGATTTCTCCATCAAGCCTACGGCGCTGTCCGGTACAGAATCTCTGTATTCCCCGGCTTCTTTAAAATACTGATTCAAATAAGTGCGATTTTCCGTATCCAAGGCCTCAATAACCCGGTCCAGACTGTCCTTTGCCTGCTGCAGCAAAGTCTTAATGTTCTCTCGATTGGATAGAGAAATCTGTTCCCATACGACCGGAGAAGATGAAGCAATTCTTGTAATATCTTTAAATCCACCCGCTGCCAGCTGCTTTAAGATTCCCTGGTTCGTATCCATGTCCTTTACAATATGTACCAGCTCAGCGGCAATAATATGCGGAACATGGCTGATTGCCGCCGTAAACGCATCATGCTGTTCATAATCAAGCAATATGGTCAGCGCACCCAGTTCTTCAATAAAGCCTGTAAATTCCTTTACCTTTTCTTCGTCCGCTTTTTTCGTCGGAGTAATAAAATAATATGCATTCTCAATCAATCGATCCGAACTAAAAGAAAAACCAGCCTTCTCCGAACCGACCATGGGATGTCCTCCGATAAAACATTCTTCCATGCCCAGCTCTTCAATCTTCTGATGGATCTCTCCTTTTACGCTTCCTACGTCTGTGAGGATACAATCCGGATCAATGGATTCTTTTAAAGTTTTCAAATACTCAACATTGTGCTGCACCGGGGCACACAAAAAAATATAGCTGCAGCCTGCAAAATCTTTCCCACAGTCATCAGCTATGACATCGATGATTCGTTCTTTGAATGCTTCTTTCAGCGTATCGTCGTCTTCATCAAATCCAACGATCCGATAATTTGGGAAGACTCTTTTGATCGTCTTCGCAATGGATCCGCCGATCAGACCAAGTCCGATAAATCCAATGGTAAAATTCTTGTCCATAGTTATTTCTCCTTTAATTCTTCATTTTATTGTACCGTCCGTCCTTAGAAAAGTCAATGCTTTTTCACTTTAAAGCAAAAAAGCGTCAAAGGATGCGAATTTTACAGGAAAAATAAAAAAATATGCCAGAAACCCTCTCTGTGCTATTGAATGGTGAAAAAAAATGATTTATGATACAGTTAGCAGTAACAAATGAAGCAAAAAAGGAGTCCCACATGTTTGAAGAAGCTGTCATATTTGCAACCAATGCCCACGCCGGTCAGAAACGAAAAGGAACCGATATTCCCTTTATCATCCATCCGCTGGAAGTGGCGGCGATTGTGGCAGCCATTACGACCGATGAAGAAATGTTGTGTGCGGCCGTTCTCCACGATGTAGTCGAGGACTGCAAGGACATCTCTATTCAAGATATTCGTATGCGATTCGGTGCGAGAGTCGCTTCCCTTGTCGATCAGGAGAGTGAAGATAAAAGTAAAAGCTGGCAGGAACGAAAAGGAAGCACAATTCAGTTCCTGAAAAACGAAGCCTCACGCAATGCCAAAATCATTGCCTTAGGAGATAAACTTGCCAATATCCGTTCCATGGCGCGAGACTACAGAGAGATCGGCGATCAACTATGGCTCCGTTTTAATATGAAAGATAAGAATATGCACGCATGGTATTACCGAGGACTTACCGAAGCCTTTCAGGAGCTGGCGCATTACAAAGAATATCAGGAATACCGCCAGCTGGTAGAACAGGTTTTTGGTTCGCCTGCAGAATAATAAACTTCTCTCATGGAAGAAAGGGATCTTAAGACCCCTTTCTGCGTAAATCAATATTTTCTTTCATTTAAGAATCAAATCGACAAGTTCTCCCATATCCTGGATGACATCGTCTGTCCATCCATTCTATCAATACACTTTATAACCTTTGTATTATTTCTTCCCAATTTGATACTCTTTTATCTAAAAGAGGATATACTATTTGCAGCAAAACAATTTTCGGCAGGGAACTAACTGAAAAAATCATCACACTACAGGAGGGACTTTGTATGTTATATACACTTGAAGAAATCTATAAAAAGAAAGAGGATCAGACCTACGACCGCAAAAGTGCAAGAAAAAATCCGAAAGGATTATCCAATCACATTGTTGCATTTGCCAATGCAGATGGCGGCACACTTGTTATTGGCATCGAAGATGATTTTACCGTAACTGGAATTGACGACTATCAAAATAATGTCAACGACATTTTAAGGGTACCGTTTGATTACTGCAAACCTTCTGTTCGTGTTATGACAGAAACCGTTGATTGCATAGATAAAGATGGGAAAGCGAACCATCTGCTTATCATTACCATACCTCAAAGTTCTGAACTTCATGCCAATCAGCAGGATGATGTATATTACCGTATGGGTGATAAATCGAAAAAATTAAACTTCGACGAACGCTTACAGCTTATGTATGCCAAAGGCTCGCGTTATTACGAAGACGAACCTGTATTCCGTTCTTCCATTGACGACATTGATTTTGATTTCGTGGAGGAATACTGTAAAAAAATAGGCTATGGAAAATCTGCAAAAGAATATATCCAACAAAACAACGATTATGTTGTACGTCACGATGGAAGGGAAGAAATGAGCGGTGCTGCTCTCCTTCTTTTCGGAAAGAATCCCCAAAGATTTTTCCAGAGAGCAAGAGTCCGTTTTATTCGATATGATGGGACAGAAGCAAAAGTCGGTACGGAAATGAATGTAATTAAGGATGAGATCTTTCATGGTCGTATCCTTGATGTTGTTCGCCAAGCATTAGACTTTGTAAGTAGTCAAATCAAAATGTTCGATGATCGCATCACCGTTGAAAGTCCAGGAAGTTTACCGGGAATTGTCCGTCTTAACAACCTGCGTACTGTTCATTTTTCACGTAATCCTAAAATAGCTGAATTTCTGCACCAATATGAATACGTAAAGGAATTTGGCGAAGGTATTGATCGTATGTTTCATGAAATGGAAAATGCTGGACTACCTGCACCTGAATATTCCGACAATGCCTTTATGCTGAATGCAACAATTCGCAATGGCGAGATAAATGGCGAGATAAACAGCGATATTGGCGAATTAAATCCTGCTCTCCTTTATTTGAATAAAAATGAGTCAGCAGTTTATCATCTGATCGAAGAAATTCCTCAAATATCCCGTCAGAAAATGGCAGAAAAAATTGGCGTGTCTTCTAGAACCATTGACAGAACTATCCAATCTTTAATTAAAAAGAATCTTATTAGAAGAAAAGGCTCTAAAAAAACCGGTCATTGGGAAATTATAGAATAATGTAGAAGAAAGGGATCTTAAGACCCCTTTCTGTATCAATCATTTTTTTTCATTTAAGAATCAAATCGACAAGTTCCCCCATATCCTGGATGACATCGTCTGCTCCTGCAGCGAAGAATTTTTCTTTGACACTTTCCACTGCTGCTTTCTTTTCCTCTTCGGACAAAGCTTCATATTCTTCCTGGGAAAGCCCCATCTCGGAACTTCCTTCGATGACCCCTATGGAGATCACGCCGGCATTTTTACCTTCTAAAATATCTGAAATCGTATCACCGACTTTAACTACCTTCTTTACGGAGTCGATTCCTAACGCTTTCATATTTTCAAATACCATATATGGATATGGTCGTCCTTTGGACCCGACTGTATCCGGACTAAACCAGGCATCCGGCTCATAACCGTTTTCTTTTGCCACTCTGGTCACGATTTCCATCATCTTATCCGTATACCCTGTGGTGGATCCGATCTTAATGCCGTTTTCGCGAAGCTTAGCTATTGTTTCCAAGACGTTCGGCTTTACTTCTGCATACTGATCCAATACGCTTAACAATTTTGCCTCATAGACGTCATACATTGCCTGAACGTCCTCTTCATTGGACGGACGATTGTATTTTTCCTGCCAAAGACTCTGGATTCTTTCCATAGAAAGCATAGTACGGATATGATCGATCTTTAACATTCCCATTGGCTTTCTGACTTCTTCCATCGTAGGTTCTACGCCAAATTCTTTAAATACTTCCGTGAAAGCCTGTACCGGGGCAAAGCATCCATAATCTACCGTCGTTCCTGCCCAGTCAAAGATCACTGCCTCGATTTTATTTTCCATGGTTCTTTTCCTCCAAAAATTCTTTCATAATCGCACAAAGAGCGTCCACATCTTCCTGATAGATTTCTCCTATATTTCCGATGCGGAAAGTTGCAGCCTCTGTTACCTTGCCAGGATAGATCGCATATCCTCGGTCTTTGATGTACTCATACATTTCCTCAAAAGTAAATCCTGCATCTTCCGGGAAAAAGAAAGTCGTAATGATCGGTCCTTGATGTTCTTCATCAATGTAAGTCTCTAATCCCATTTCCTTAAATCTGCGGATAATTTCTCTGTTGTTGTCATAATAGCGTTTAGAACGAGCCAAAATTCCGCCTTCTTCTTCCAATTCTTCCATCGCTTTCGCAAATGCCAGGACAGTATGTGTTGGAGATGTAAATCTCCATTTTCCATCTTTGTTCATGGTTTCCCATTGATCATAGAGATCCAAGGATAAGCTTCTTGCCTGTCCTTTTGTCTTTTCCAGAGCATCTTTTTTTGCAATGATAAAGGAGAATCCCGGAACACCTTGGATACATTTATTGGCGCTGCTGATGATAAAATCAATGCCAAGATCTTCAACCGGGATATCAACGCCTCCAAAACTGCTCATTGCATCTACAATCATCGTACGTTTTTTCGCTTTTACGACTCTCGTAACTTCACAGATATCATTTAAAATTCCGGATGTGGTCTCGCTGTGCACCATGGAAACATGGGTAATAGTATCATCCTGATCCAGAATATCCGCAATCTTTTCAGCATCCGGTATCTTATTATAATCCTCATGATAAACCGCATAGGAAAGTCCCGCATGTTTTGCGATATCTTCCATACGTTCTCCATATGCTCCATTTGCTACAATCAGCACTTTATCCTCTGCCCCGACAGAGCTGGTAAGTACAGATTCCACTCCAAATGTCCCACTGCCCTGCATTAGGACGACCGTATAGTCCTCCTCGCCGACATGCGCCAGACGAAGAAGTCCTTTTCGGATATCCTGGGTAATTTTTTTATAATCATCATCCCATGTACAGTGATCAAACATCATTTCTTTTTTTACCGTATCCGTTGTCGTAAGCGGACCCGGTGTCAGCAGTTTATATGTTTTCATTTTCTATTTTCCCATTGCCCTTTCTGATAATTCCTGATGCTTCTTCAATAAATCAAGCGTCAGTTTTTCTTTAAATTCTTTTGGATTTCCTGATTTCTGGTCTGCGTCCTCTGTCTCTCCATTGTAAATCGGAACCGGATAATTCTTGATCAGCTCAGATCTTCCTTCTGTGATAATGCATTCTGCCATTTCCATTGCAAGATCGCTCTTTTCGCTGTCTTCTTTGTCTAAAACTGCCACAGACTCTGTCAATGTGAAGTTTCCTTCCGTCGGATCTACATAGTCAATTGGAAGTCCGTCTTTCTTGTCTGCCACTGCCTGCTGTCTTAAGCCAAATCCGATGGCTACCTCTCCCGCTCTTACGTTCTTGATCGGTCCGGATCCGGAATCTTCAATATGATCTCCTGCGTTATCGTAAATATCTGCCAGAATTTTTTCTGCTTCCTTTTCTCCATATTCAGAAACAAGTCCCTGAATCAAAAGCCATGCAGTAGAAGAAGATTTGATATCTGTTACAGAGATAAATCCTTTATAAACAGGATCTGCTAAGTCTTTGATTGACTTTGGTGTCGGAAGTTTATTTTCTTTCATAACTTCCGTATTCAGAATGATCGTTCCTTCCTGAGCCGTGATTGGGGACTCATACTTCTCAAATTTGCTTTCATCCTGAAGATTGCGGTCAAATGTAAGATCTTTGAACATCTTATTCTGATCCTGCGCGCTTTCTACATAGAAGGTACTCATGGTAATCAGGTCTGCTTCCAGATTTTTGCCTTCTGCAATCAATTTTCCTCCAAGTTCAGAGGTTCCAAAGGTCTGGAATACATATTTCCCTTCATATCCATTTCCGTCCAAGGTTTTCTTCATTGCCTCTACGGCTTCATCATCCGCATTGGAATAGATCACAACCTTATCACTGTTTTTTTTCGAGCTGCACCCAGCTGTCACAATACCTGTTACCGCCAGCATCCCTGCCATCAGAGCTACCGACGCCTTCTTCATAAATTTCCTCATTTTTATTTTCCTCCTTGAAATTAGGTATTTTTATGCATCACGAGATGTTCGTTTCGCCAGCCACCGGAAGAAATATTTTGCAATCACATTTACTGCCAGAATGAACAAGGATAAAACAAACACTTCGTTAAACCTGTTGTAATACTGTAATTCTTTGATTTTTGTTGTAATCACCATCGTATAAGCTCCCGCGATAAAAATCACCGCACTGATCGTTACCATGGCATTTACAAAATAATAACTAAATACTTCTAATAATGTACTAAATGCATTTGGCGTTACGACTCGAAGGATCGTTTTGATCCAGGAATCTCCCATCAGCATCGCTGTTGTCTCCCAAGACGCGTTCATCTTAGAAAGTGAGTTTTTCACCATCAGATATGGTGTTGAAAAATAATGTACCACGTCACAGACAATCAGAATCAGGAAGGTTCCCTGCAGGCTGGTTCCTGAAAATGTCAGCAGGAAGGCAATACCAAGTACCATTCCTGGAATCGTATTAATTACAAGCGCAATTGCTTCGATTACACTTTTCAGTTTCCCGTTTAATGTACTTCTCGCTGTAATCAGCGCCGCTCCATAGCTCATCAAGACCCCGACAACCGCTGTACAAAATGCAACGAACAGGGAATTGGTAAATACAGAAAGCAGATTTGGATCCTGCAATACCGATGTAAAATGATCCAATGTAAATCCTAATCGATACGGCCATTCTTCTACGAACGGCACTACAAAAATGACTGCAAAGATGGATAGGATTCCCAGCATGATCGCTCCGCTGATGATGGTAAATACTCCATCTCGTAAGTAATTTTTCTTTAATTCTACAGTCGAAATCTTATTGTAGCGGATGTTATATCGCTCCAGCCATTTCAGCACGACAATACTGATAATCGAAGGCAGCAGCATAACTAGCGCTACCACAGCTCCTCGGTTGAAATCCGGAATACTTCCAAGCATCTCTTCATACAAGATTCCGGCAATCGTATCAACCTTTCCTCCAACCGAATCCGGAATACCAAAGTCCGTAAAACTTAAGAAGAAAGACTGGATAAAAGATGTTGCCAATGTTCCAAGCAGTGGTCTTAACACTGCAATCTGGAAGCTTGCCGCTGCGCGATCTCCCATTAATTTTGATACAACACTGAACTTTTTATCTATGTATCCCATTGTGTTATAAATCAACATAAACGCAGTCGGAATCGTATAGATCACATAACCAAGGGTTAGCCCCGGGAATCCATACATATACAGATCAAATCCGAAAATCCTTGTCAGCAATCCCTGCTTTCCAAAAGAATAAATGATTGCAAATCCATAGGTAATCGTCGGCAGGAGCATTGGAAGAGATGCCACGCCATGGATCAGTTTCTTCCAAAATCCCGGCACATTCGTGTAATAAATGGTATATGCCAGGAGAAATGCCAGCACTGTCGTAATCAACGCACTGAAAACGGAAACCAACAAACTATTTTTTAAGGCATCCGCAAATCCTGCCCCTTGAAGCACTTCCTTAAAATACTGAAGCGTAAAGCTGCCGCCGCCAAAAAAGGCCTGATTTAAAAGCCGGAAGAACGGCACAATCAAAAAGGCGAAAAATATCAGAAGAATGACTACATAAATCACCTTAAGCTCTATGTTCTTTCTTTTTGCCATGATTTTGTCCTCTCAAAGAATGCCTGAGCATTCTCTCCGTTGTCTTATTGAAATCGTTTAAGAAACACGGATTTCCTTTCCATTTTGATGATTTTTCTGATCTCCGAATAACGTAAAAATGTTATTTCTTTTGATCCTTAACTGATTTAATATGAATTTCTCTACGAATTCATCGCTTGGTTTGTGAATAATCTCATCCGGCTGTCCAAACTGAGCGATCTTTCCCTCATTTACGATCATCACACGATCAGATAATGTAAGCGCCTCTTCCGGATCATGGGTTACGATGATTGTTGTCAGATGATATTCTTTTGCAATTGTCTTAATTCGATCTTTAATCGATTCTTTAATCACGCCATCCAATGCGCTTAACGGCTCATCCAGCAAAAGAATCTTTGGTTTCATAACCATAGTTCTTGCAAGCGCTACCCTCTGTTTCTGTCCTCCGGAAAGCTGTTCGATTTTCTTTGTCAAATGTTCTCTCAGCCCCAGCAGATCGATTAGATCTTCTACTTCTTCTTTTGTAGAAATATCCGGTTTATTTTTCAGTCCATATGTAATGTTCTTATATACATTCAGATTTGGAAATAATGCGTAATCCTGAAATACGATATTAAATCCTCTCTTTTCCATTGGAACGTTGGTCAAATCTTCTCCATTATAAAGAATCTTTCCGCTGTCGATATCTGTGATCCCAAGGATCAGATTCAAAAGGGTCGTTTTTCCGCAGCCGGAAGGCCCTAAAATAGAAACAATCTCTCCATCCTGGATTTCCAAATTGATTCCATCTAAGACTGTTGTATCATCGTATGATTTCTTTATATTTTCCAGTTTTAACATAAATTGAAACTCCTTTTTTCTTTTTTATTTTCCACCGCAGCCTGTGCTGCCGTTTCTTGCTTCAAACATGATTCATTATAGCAACCCTCCATTTTCCCAACTATCACCAAAAAATAAAGACTATGTTAAGCAATTGTAAAACTTAACACAGTCTTTACTTTGAAAAAATGTTGTAAAATTACAAAAATATTGAAATCATAGAATTAAAATTCCTCATCCATATATGCCTTGTTGCGAATCAGCTTGCTGCTGGCATCCAACCGCTTGGAATACCGGTCGTAATCAGAAAGCAAAAGCCCCATATAAATCATATCTACCAAAACCAGCTGGGACGTCCTGGAAAAGATTGCATCGCCGTAAAACAGCTGTTCTTGGCTGGTACAGATCAAATAATCCGCATATCGGCTGATGATCGAATCCCGAAAATTGGTAATGACAATGGTTGTTGCTTTGCTTTTCTTGGCCGCCTTAATCGCCTCCACCGTATCTCTGGAACACCCGGAATAGGAAATTCCAATGGCGGCATCTTCTTCGGTGAGATTTCCCGCGCAGATTCTTTGATGATAATCATCATCCATATGACGGCAGTTAAGCCCCAGATAAAGCAATTTCGTTAACAAATCTCTGGCGGCTACATTGGAATTTTCCACACTGTAAATATCAATCATTCTGGCATTTTTTAAGATTTCTATAATCTTCTTATAAGTCTTGATCGAAATATTTTTTAAATTGTCTTCCAGTACTTTGGCTGTTGTCGTCACAATCTTCCTCGGTACATCTTCCAGACGATCCTCTTTCTCCAAAGGAAATCCATACATGGGATGATGCACTGTCGTTGTTCCTTCATTTCGAGCGGTTTCTGCGATAACTGCATTCCGAAATTCTTTGAATCCGGCAAATCCTATCGCTTTTACCATCCGAAGAACTGTCGGCTGGCTGACATTACACTGGTCTGATAATTCCCGCAAAGACATCTTAGATACGATGGACAGATCGTTCAATATGTAATCTGCCGCCTTCTGCTCAGAAATACGCAGATCTCCATATTTTGCTTCAATCAACAACTTTATTTCGCTTCTCATATACACTCCTGTAATTTTGCTACAAAAATCATCTTCAATTTCTCGTTATGCTTCTGCCTTTATCTTATAAAAACTTTTCCCTCCGGCAAATCATTCTTTTGTTAAATTTCGGTAAAAGAGAATTTGGCTAGTTCCGAAACTCTTGACGCATCAGGATACCTGCTATGATCAGCAGAAGACAACATAAGAAAATGGACGATCCTCCTGCCCGTCCGGAGAGAAATCCTCCGATGACAGCCCCCAGAATGAAAAGCACAATGATTCCGTAATATTTCAGCGCTTTTTCCAGATATGACCGATCTTTCGTCTTCCAGTAGTGAAAGAAAGATTCTGTCCCGCTTCGCAGATTTCCGGTGCACATGGTACTGGCAAAAGCATTTCCATGAACTTTTCGAAAAGTTTCTACCTGAATTGCACAGACGAATGAAATCATCACATTGGCAATCACATTCCAGTCTCCAATGGGAATCAAGCCAACAATTCCCAACAAAATCACTTCTAAGAATACGATTCGCTGTCTCCAATGGATCCCCTTTTGGTGCTTAAATTTCTTTTTGATCAACTCTACCAAGATGACCCCGGCTGCAAAGGCGCCGATCGGCACCAGATAATAAGCTGCTGCGGCAAAGTCCTTCTTTTGAAGGAAAATACCAAGCAAAACGATATTTCCTGTCTGCGCATTGGCAAAGACCTCACCTCGCAGCAGATAACTGTAGGCATCCAGAAAACCTCCGACCACCGCAAGAATCCCTGCTATGAATAAACTTTCCGACATTTGAATCCGTTCTTCTGATATCAAAGTTCCACTTCCCTTCCGATTCCATAAAACGCTGTCATCAGCCGAATCATGGATTCGAGATCTTTGGCTCCTGCAGTCTCATAAGAAGAATGCATGGCAAGCTGGGCTAATCCTATATCGGCAGAACGCATGGAAACCTGCCCAGTCAAAATGTTTCCTAATGTAGAACCTCCCGCCATATCGGAACGATTATAATATACCTGACATGGTATCTTTTCTTTTTTGCAAAGATATTTGATCACCGCTCCGGACCAGGCATCTGTGGTATATTTCTGCGCCGCGTTATATTTCAGTACAATTCCATGATTTAAGTATGGCCGGTTCGTCGGATCTGTTTTCTCTGTATAATTTGGATGCACCCCATGAGCATTATCCGCGGAAACCAGAAAACTATCGGCGATTGCTCTCTGATATCCTTCTTCCGTTTTCCCAAGCAAACTGCAGATCCGCCTCAAAACTTCCGGAAGAAAGGTCGATCCCGCTCCCTGTTTCGTTGCGCTTCCCACTTCTTCATTATCAAAAATACAGCACATATCCACGTAATCTTCTGATTTTGCCTGAAGAATTGCCTGCACCGAAGCATAGGCGCACTCCAAATCATCCAGTTTCGGAGAGGCAATCAATTCCTCCTTGGTTCCAAGAACCGTACCAGGCATCCGATTATATAAAAACACATCATAAGAGAGAATCTGATCTTTGTCCACCCGACCTTCCTCTGCCAATAACGTTAAAATACCGCCTTCTTTTTCTGAGGCACAAAGCAGCGGAAGCAAATCTTTTTGCGGGTTCCATTCTTTTCGATCTCTTCCGGACATATGGATTGCCAAATTCGGGATAATCAGCAGATCTCGATCGATATTGACCAGACGGCTTGTAAGTTTTCCATTCTCTTCTATGATGATACGCCCCGCCATGGATAAAGGCCGGTCGAACCAGGTATCTAGGATCATGCCGCCATATTTTTCCACGTTCAGCTTTGTATAATGTTTTTCTACTTCCATTTCCGGCTGATCTTTGATGCGGAAAGTCGGAGAATCACTATGACTTGCAACAATATGAAATCCAAAGAAATCCTGCTCCGGAATATGGAATGCAGCAATCGAGCTTCCGTTACGAATCACGAAATAACTCTTTCCATGCTCAAGATTCCAGGCCTCCTTTTCCATAAGCTCCAGAAATCCCGCCTTCAATAGCTGATTTTTCACATTTTCAATCACATGAAAACAGCTTGGGCTGCTTTTGATAAATTCTAATAATTGTTTTACTTCTCGTTCCATTGATTAGCCTCCAAATCCTATTCTATTTTACGATGATTCCTTGTTCTTCCAAAGAATTCTTTGCTTCCGCCGTGATATGATCATCGGTAAATAAGATATCAAATTCTGCCGCTTTTGCATAAGAACAAACCGTCTTGGTCCCAATCTTACTGCTGTCGCATAAAAGATACTTCCGATTTCCAATCTTCATCATTTCCCGTTTGATCTCCGCATTATCCAAATTCGGCGTCGTTGCGCCTTTTTGAATCGACAGCGCATTGGTCGTCATAAAAACTTTATCTACAGATAATTCCTCTAATGCTCGAATTCCCATTCCTCCGACCGTACATTCGAAAGATGTCCTAACTCTTCCTCCCAGTAAAATCAAATGGATTTCTCGATTTTTTTGCAGCTGTAAGGCAACTTGCAGATCGTTAGTAATGACCGTGAGATTCTTTGCATCTTCCAATAGCTTTGCCAACTCCAATGCTGTCGTACCGCTGTCCAATAAAATCGTATCTCCATTTTGAATTTCTTCTCTTGCCTTTTTGGCAATGCATATTTTTTCTTCTCTATGTTTTTCTCTGCGGGAAGAAATAGAATCTTCTCCAAAAACCGGATCTTCTTTCAAAATGGCTCCTCCGTGGGTTCTGGAAAGTAATCCTTTTTGTTCTAATTCTGTCAGATCAATTCGAATCGTCGTGCCGCTGACTCCAAATTGTTTGATCAATTCCGTATTGCTGACCCTGCGATTTCTCTTCAGCATTTCTAAAATTTTTTCCTGTCTTTCTTCAGCAAACATGGCATTTCCCCTTCTATTTTCAACAAAATATCTTTCTTAAATCTTAGCACATATCTTTCAGGAGTTCTACGCCATTTTACCATACGATCATAAAGAAACGGACACTGCCAAAGTCCGTATTTTTCATCCATTTCACCTCTTATCTTAATCTGATTATTTTTTTCTCTTTTAATGATTCATTGCCAAGTTTCACGATTCTGACCGCCATTTTTCCATCATGTCCTGTTGCCTGTACCGGCTCATTTTCCCGAATTGCTCTCACAAAAGCCGTATCCTCTGCCACGTAGGCGTCTCGGAATAAATAAGTCCAGCTCCGCATCGTTGGTCGTTTTAAATCACGATGCTTTGTACATGTCATAATTTTCTTCTCATGGATATCTCCAAGACAAATAATCCCTTCCGTACCTAAAATTTCAACTCTTGCGTCATACCCATACTGAACATACTGGGCGCCTTCCACGATCCCCTGCATTCCATTTTCAAATTCTACGCTCATGATGACATTGTCATAAAAATCCGGATATTTCTCAGCAATTTCTCGATTCCGGTAATTTCCTCCAACTGCATATAAACTACTGATCTCACTTCCCGTAAACCAGCGAACCGTATCTATATCATGGCTGCACACCTCTCCTAATGGACCATTGCTTACTGAAATATCATACATCCATTCTTTTGGTTTGCTTGGCCCTCTTGTATGAGATCTTACAGAAACGACCTCCCCGATTTCCCCGGCTTCAATCCATTCTTTGGCTTCTTGAAAACTTTCGTCGAACCGACGCATAAAGCCGATCTGTAATTTTACATGATATTTTTTGGCTGCTGCAATCATCTCATCACATTCATTCTCATTCATTGCCATCGGCTTTTCGCAGAAAATGTGTTTCCCAGCTTTAGCCGCTGCCACTGCAATTTCCTTATGATATTTTGTCGGACACGCAATGATCACAGCATCAATCTCCGAATTTTCCATTACTTTTTGATAATCTTTATAATGGAAAGAGATCCCTAATTCCTTTGCTGCCTTTTTGGCAGTCTCTCCCACCGGATCACAAACTGCCACAATTCTCCCATTTGGAACTTTCCCCGCAAAATTATGTCCATGGATCATGCCGGCTCTTCCCGCACCGATCAAACATACCTTTATCTCTTCCTTCATGTCCTTCCTCCGATTTCTTACTGCTGCTTCCGATAAGCTTCGATAATCTCTACGCCTGCGCTTGTTCCCAAACGCTCAGCTCCTGCCTCGATCATAGCAAGGGCGGTTTCCAAATCCCGAATTCCACCGGCGGCTTTTACTTTCACATCGCCTCCTACCACAGATTTCATCAGTTTCACATCTTCTGCTGTTGCCCCGCCGGTTCCAAAACCTGTGGAAGTTTTGATGAAGTCTGGCCTAACTCCTTTTGCGATCTCAGCTACTTTTCTTTTCTCCTCATCGGTTAAATAACAGTTTTCAAAGATAACTTTGGAGATGACTCCTGCATCTTTACAGATACCAACAATTTTTTCCATCTCTTTTCGTATGTAATCATAGTTTTTATTCTTAAGTTCCGCTACGTTAATCACATAGTCGATCTCATCGGCTCCTTTTTCAATGGCATCTTTTGTCTCAAAAATCTTGCATTCCAACGTCGTCTGCCCTAGTGGGAATCCGATCGCCGCTCCCACATGAACTGGACATCCTTTCAATTTTTCTTTGCATCTTATCGTTTGTGCCGGGTTAATTGCTACCATCTTGAACTGATAGGTCCTCGCCTCATCACAAAGCTTTTGAAAGGCTGCATCATCTGCAAAAGCTTTTAAATTCGTATGATCGATCATCCCCGCTAATTCTTTTTCTGAAATCAT
>DXEM01000035.1 GCA_019114985.1 Candidatus Anaerostipes excrementavium | reverse complement strand
GCATAGGCTTTTGCTACTGTACTGTTTTTGTCATAGCTGTAAATGCTCTGTCCTGCGGCACTTGTTTCCGCTGCTTTCACGCCAACCGGAATGACAGTCTGATAAACCTTAACCATTCTCCCGTAATTCTGCCGGATACTCTCTGCGGTCACACGAGCCAGATTGGTCCGCATATCCGCAAGTGTCAAAAGAACACCATCCACCTTCAACGCCGGATTGATCTGTCTTTGTACCTTACCGATTGTTTTCATGAGCTGTGTCATTCCCTTTGCTGGAAGATACTGGGCCTGTACCGGTACAATCACACTGTCAGACGCTGCCAGTGCATTAATCGTCAGCATACCTAAACTCGGCATACAGTCAATCAGCACATAGTCGTATCCTCTTTTCACTTCATTGAGATAGTTTTTCAGAGTGAGTTCCCGGCTCATGGCATTGACAAGCATAACTTCCAGTCCTGCCAGTTCAATATTGGACGGGATCAGATCGACGCCTTCTTCATGGTGTAAAATCCCGGCGTGGCTATCCATTTCCCGGTCAGCCACAATCCCCTCTAACTGTGTGGCAAGTGTCACAGAAAGATTATCCTGCTCCGGCCATCCCAGTGAGGTTGTCAGATCGCCCTGTGGATCAGCGTCCACCAGAAAAACCTTTTTCCCTTCTCTGGCAAGTCCGATCCCTAAATTGACGGTGGTAGTGGTTTTCCCTGTTCCGCCTTTCTGGTTGGCAATCGCAATCACTTTGCAATTCGCCATAACGGTTTCCTCCTTTCCTAAAAATTTAATAGCCATCTTCCTGTGTAGGGAAATGGCTATGTATAAAAATGGGCATGAAAAAAGCCGGAAAATTTTCGTAAATTGAAAACCTTCCGGCTATGTAATTTCTGTATTCTGAATTATTATTGGCCTGGTTTCGTGTTTGTATATCTTACTATGTGTGAACTATATTGATTGATAAAAGCCTTTCCTATAAATATAAATGTACTACTTTGCTTTTCTTTAGACTTTACAATTAATTTCGGTTGTTCACTCTTTAACACAAACCACTCTGGAACATAAAAATTAATATGTGGATATGTTTCTCTATACCATTCAATTTGCTTCTTTGCAAAGTCTATAAACCCCTGATCAGCATATAATTTACGAAGTTCCTTTTTCTTTAGTTTGCCTATACTATTTTTTCTTTCTTTTCCTGCGGGATAAATGTTCCCAGTCCAAACATCCAATCTATATCCCACATCCTTTGCATGTCCGTGTGGTACAGATGGTTTGTCATCTGGATCCCCAATTTTAAAAATCCAGATATAATTTTGCACCTTTTCACGTGGAGAATATAATTGAGGACTAAATGGCTTAGTATTTTTGAATCTCGGAGAAATTCTTTTCCATAATTTTACTCTTTTTTTCATAAATTCTTTTTTAACTCATACCAGATTGAATATTTTCTGTTGACAACAAACTCAATAATCGATGAATTTCTGAATCGATTTTAGTCATATCTGGACTTCGTAAAGTAAGCGAAAATGACAAACTCTCCTTTTTAGAGCTTTCTTCTAATCCATTAACCGCTTCATTTATTCTCTTATCATAATCCTCAATAAAATGTTCAATATCTTCAATAATAGATTTACTTAACTCCGAAGCATAATCAAGCAATTTCTGAAATACCTCTGGCACAACAATATTCTTAAATTCTAAAGACCACATATGAATACTTTTATATACTTCAATTAATTTTTCTGCCACATAAATTATATATTCTGCATTTCCCGGTTTCCCAGGTTCTCCAATGGCTTCTTGAAATGCTTTATTGATCACTATACCAAGTAACCTGCTCCTATTAATTAGTTCATTACATTTCAATTCTACAAAATCTAAAATTTCTTGAGGTTCACTATATTGAACAGTTTTCTCAAAAGAAATACCATATTTCATATCATATCGTAAATCATCCAGTTTTTCGATATTATCTTTCAGTGCTGCGGCAAATAGAAGATATTCCCAAAAATCCGGTTTTTCAATAGATAATTCAAATACTTTTCCTGAGTATTGTAATATTTTAAATGATACCCCTTCTTTATTTAAACGACGTCTTAAATATAAACTATCATTAACTAGATATGCCAGTTGTTTTTTTAGGCAATTTTTAATATCTTTTCCCGTATTAAACTCGTGAACCCAGTTGCTGTCTTTATTCCTTAATAAATCAACGAACTCAAAGATTTTAGAAGAATCCACAACATTTGAAAAATCTGCTGTTTTATTTTTTTTCCATATTGGAAGAATATCTATAACTTTTCTATCTACGAAAACAAATATTGGAATACCTTTTGATTTTGCCCTTAAATATTCTAAATTAGTAATTGATTTATTTCCATGATCTGTTATATATCCATATCTTCCGCCAACGATGAGCACCATTATATCAGCTCTTTGCTCTACTACTCTGAGACAATTGTTAATAGTATCCTTGTCGGGATCAATAGGAAAGGAATCATATTCCGATAATATAGCCTCATATCCTAAATCGTCTTCTATAAAATCTCTTATATCCTGTCTTATTTGCTTTAAATCATAACAAGTAGAACTTACAAATACAGCCGGTCTGCGTGCTTCTCCAGAATTATATTTCATTTTATATTACCTCTTTCTTATTACGAATTCTCCCTGCAAAAAGTCACAAAATCTTTTTGTCCACATGATATCATCTAGTCTATTCCATCCTGTTCCCTCCACAAAATATGGACAAATCAGAGCCAAATAACACCAGATATCCCCCATTTTCCGGCTCCGGCACACTAACTGACAAAGTACTCCACCGCATTATGTGGAAAAAACGCCTTAAATTCGCTGTATAACTGGGCTGCCAATGTCTTGTTATGGGCAAGGATCAGCGTCGGCTTATTCAGCGCCTGAATGATATTCGCCATCGTAAATGTCTTGCCGGAACCGGTAACACCGAGCAGCGTCTCAAATTGATTCCCTTCCTTAAAACCCTTGACAAGCTGTTCGATCGCCTGGGGCTGATCGCCCGTCGGGGCATACTCTGATACTAATTCAAAATGATCCATATAAAATCTCCTTTATGAATCTATTATTTTCATTCTCTCCCGCTATTATAGCAGAGTATAAAAAGAAAGTACAGAACAAATCGAATGTTTGTTCTGCACTTATCTCTTCATGAAGCTATCGGGAACGAGCCCTCTTTGATTTCAATTTCATTTCATACATTTTCTGATCCACCTCATGCATCAAACTATCTGCGTCACTGAAAGGCGGACGGCACTCAATAGCCCCAATGCTGACCTGATTAAAAGGACATGGCGCTCCTGGCTCCCAGTTTCTGCAGGTCCGAATCTCTTCTGTCTTATCTTCCGGAATACTGCCTGGGCAAAGCACAACAAATTCGTCTCCTCCAAAACGATATACCTTTCCTCTGTCCCGAAAAACATCCCTGCAGATATCTGCAAAATGCCGCAGATACTGATCGCCCACGACATGTCCGTGGATATCGTTGACTTCTTTAAACCGATCAAGGTCCATAAAAAGGATGGAAAATACATCTTTTCCACTCCTTAATTCCTGCAGATCTTCAAATAGGCAAACACGATTTGCCAGCCCTGTAAGGTCGTCCCGAAGCGAAACCTGTTCCAGTTTTCGGATACGGACGGAATCTGACACAATATGATAAATCATAATATACGAAAGAATCGTGGTTCCGAAAAAGAAAAAGATCGCAAGGATTTTTGCAATACTTCCTACTTCAGCCAAAAATACAACATTTAAAACAACGAATGTAGCTGACTGCAGAATACAGTTCAGATTAAAATACCGCACACATTCCCGGTTATATTTCCCCAGATTTTCCAAAATAAATATAAATTTGGGCATCGCCCATTTGAACAATGGATAAAGAGTCAGAGCATAGATGCCTGTCTGGATCATCAGCATGTTCCTATACAAATTTTCTTCTCCAAGAATCCTGCTGATCTGAAAAGCTGTCACAAATGCGAACAACGAATACGCCCAGTTCATGCACATGATGATAAACATCTGGAAAACACGGTTCTCATACAGAAATGAAAGCGGAATCAGATACAGAAATCCAAGAAACATCAGTTTCCCATCTCCATATTTGGGAAACAGAAACACAATACTGCCAAAGAACAGCACGCTGAAAGCCGCCAGTACCAAAAATCTGACACCTTTATTGTATTTTCTCCGGCAAAACCCTTCAACGGAGGCAATATTGACACATAACATTTCCAATATAATGAGAAGCTGAACGATAAACATAATTATTTCTCCATAAATTTTTTATATTTACGTTAATTTTATCCTTTTCACTATTTTACTATAATTTACGGAATTTGACCAGTTGGACAAAGGCACTTGTTATTTCCCTTCCCCGATCAGAATTTCCTTCCCTCGAAAAGCAAAGCCATATTTCCTGATCTGCTCAGGATGTATTCCTTTTCCAATCAGACCGGACGCATAGTTTTTCATTTCAATCTGGCTTAAGGCTGCTTCGACTGTCTGTAACAAGTCTTTCTCATCCTGATCTTGAATCTTGAATTCCATAATAATCGCCTGATCTGCTTTCTCTTTCGGCTCTATCACCACATCATATCTTCCAAATCCACTCTCACGGTTAGATGTGATCTGGTAACGATCTTCAAGATCCACAATCAGCCCTAATACAAATCCATGATAAAACCGTTCCGGCTCTGCAGCCTCAGAAGGCTTTTTCCCTGTATCAAAATAGCTGAAAACAGCGGAAGCGATCCGGTTTATATATACATTCATCGCTTTGACATCACCTACAAGCATAGCTTTGACAAACTCATTATAGTTTGACGATGATGGGGCAAACCAGCTGCGGACCATCTTTTTCAGCATAATAAGCACTTCGAAATTTGTAATACTTACCCCATAGACATGATCCCACTCGCTGCTTGTTTCTACCGTCCTGCTGTTGCTTACTTTCAAATAGCCGCTTGCCAGCATCAGACTCCATATCGCATTCTCATCAATATCCAGCTGTCCATATATGATCTGTTCGTCCATTACCGTATAAATACATTCCCTGCGCAGCAGCTTTTCAAAGGATTCTTTTACCTCCTTATTTCCTTCCTGCAAAAGTGTGCTGATCAGCTGGTTGCTGCTGGTATTTACCCAGTACGGCGCTGCCGTCTTTGTATCAAGGTAATTCAGGATAGACCAAGGGTTATAGATATCTTTTACATCCCCGAAACAAAATCCGTCATACCATTTTTTGACTTCCTCTTTCCTATCACTCAGCCCATATTCCTCCAAAGAACGAAAGACCTCTTCTTCTGTAAATCCAAAGCAGTCTGCATATTCATTGGATGTTGTCGTGACCACCTTCAAATGGTTCAAGTCAAAAAAAATAGATCCCTTGCTGATCCTTGTGATTC
Organism: Candidatus Anaerostipes excrementavium; assembly: GCA_019114985.1. Lineage (GTDB taxonomy): Bacteria > Bacillota > Clostridia > Lachnospirales > Lachnospiraceae > Anaerostipes > Anaerostipes excrementavium. Next base: position 91,687 of record DXEM01000035.1, on the reverse strand, counting down.
CTGTCATAAGACCCCGTTCCAAATACGGGTTATCTTTAAAGGATGCATTTAATAAATTTCTGACAAAATCCGCTAGTTCCTGCCAGTAACCTTTTACATAAGCTTCCTGCATAGGAGTATCATATTCGTCCAAAAGCAATATTACTTTCTTCTTATAGAAGCGTTCCAAGTAACCGGAAAGTTTTTTCAATGTCAAAGTAGCTTCATATTCCGGCATCTCAGCAGAAACTTTTAAAAACTCTGCTTTTTCTTGTTCGTTCAGGATATCTCCTTCTAACAGAAACCGGTATTTCTGGTACAGCATCTGGATCGTAGCACAAATCTTTTTCCTTGCTTCCTCAAAATTTCGTTCTTTAATGGACGAAAAAGTGAGGGAAATCACAGGATAAGTCCCCTGTATTTCCCGGTATTTTTTCTCTTTCCAGATATCCATGTCTTGAAAACATCGGTTATCTGCATATGCAGCAGAGAAAAACTGTTCTACCATACTTATGGTCAGCGTTTTGCCAAAACGTCGCGGCCGGGCAATCAAGGTTACTTCATCCTTTGCTTCCCACCATTCTTTCAAAAACCGCGTTTTATCAATATAAAACACATTCTCTCTCTGGATTTTAGAGAAATCCTGTATCCCGAGACCAACGATTCGTGCCATACTATCACCACCTTAAATATTTTTACCGCTCCATAAAATCACAATCTGATTCGAAAAAATATCCCTTTGTGTTCTAAAAGCGTTCCAAAAAGCGTTCCAAAAAGCGTTCCAAAAATACTCTGGATTATATTACTATTTTCTTTTATAAGTCGTAGACACCGAATCGCCTTGACTCACAATAATATCCAATTCTATAAGTTGCTGTAAATATCTATACACGGTAGTTTTTGATTTTCCTGTTACTCTTCTAGCTGTTTGAGGCTTTATTGTATCATTGGCTTTCAAATACTCTATAATCGGCAATATTTTCTTTCTTTCTTTATCCGAAAGATTGTTTTCAAATATATAAAGCATTCTATCTATAGATTTCTGTTCACTATCAGATATTATTCTATTTGGCAGTGTATTTCCTGATACCTCATTTTCTTTCAAAAATCCTTCATGCACAAATAACCTTGAAATAAAATAACTATGTGCCTCATCTGTTTCAAACTCAGGTTTAGGTGACCCATTTGCTTCTAATGCATCTAATATTTTCTTAAATCCAGTGTTTCTTCCTTCTGTCAAATGTAGTTCTTTCAAGAAATCTCCTACCCGTCTATTTCTATAACGGCGATTAGATACTCGATAAGATTTTAGCCCCTCGATGGTCACAGATCTGTCAGGTCCAGGAAAACTTAGTATTTCTATCCTATCTTTTTCCACACGTACTTCAATAGGCTCTCGTTCATCATAAGCACGATGATACACTGCATTTGATAACGCTTCTTCTATCGCTGCAAATGGATAATTAAAAAATCTATCTGCTTCTGCTCTATCCGAATGTTTTACAATTCGTTCTGTGATAATTGAATTTCTAATATATTGTAAAGCTTCTCTGAGTTGTTGATGAACTGGTCCTTTAAATGTCTGTTCTATAATATTATTTCCTCCCAATCCCTCCGGAAACTGAACAATATCTATCTGAGTATACGGGAAAAATTTGTCAGGTTCCATATTAAAAAACATCAATCCCACATTTTTTGGCTTTGTATATTCTGGAAGATTACAAATTATGTTCATATCGTTACATACTTCAATGAAGTCTCCTGTTTTTGACTTTTCGTATAAAGAACTTTTAACCTCTTTTAAATAGTTTTGAATGAGTGTAATATTTAAATCCGAAATATCTGCTTGATGATTTACACGATCATCAAAAGGAATTCTATTTGCAAGATTAAATAAATCCTTTTCTTCGTCATCTGACGGTTCCACTGTATTTGACATTTTTCGAATATAATGAATACGTTCTTTATTATTTTTCGCCATTGTTTTAGGAGAAGAATATGGTCTGCTGTCTCCACCTGGGCACCAAAGAACAATAAATTTTTTATTCTCATATTCCACAATTTCTACTATCGGCATATATGCAGGTCGAATTAATTTACATTTTGCAAAAATATTTTTTTGATAAAAATCAATCTTGTCTACTGGAACTCCTTTAAGAGGATAGACAGGATGTCCATTACTTTCCGCTATTCCAATAATAATATATCCTCCACCCCAATTATCAAGATCATTGGCAAATGCACAAACAGTTTTGAGAGAAGCCTCTGCATCCCATGTCTCTTTAAATTCTATTCGCGCCCATTCAACAACATTGCCCGAAAGTAATGTCTTTATATTTGTTGGAATTGCCACTCGTCTCATCCCCTTTCCATCTATGCTACTCTTTCATTTTTCCAATTCAATATAATATTTATCTAATTTAAAATCTTCTGCGTTTCTACCATTATGCCTTATCTTAATATTATATTACACAAACATCAATTTATACTGTACATCACAACTCATATTTAACACTCACACACCACCGCTCCTTTTTGTTCCCACGGAAGATATTTTTTGTTTATTTTCATACCTTGTTTTATTATTTTCATATTCTAATGTTATATATATTCCAACTAAACCTATAAATCCTCCTATAATATTTCCTCCATAATTAATTATCTCCACTCCTATGTTTCTTGGTATAATTCCAATAGGACTTTTCAACAATATTACAGCAGGAAATGCAACTACTATTATAATCAAAGCCATGTACACTTTTTTATATTTTTTTAAAAAGTCTTTCATTTTACTTCTCCATTTTATACATATTTTTTTATATTTCATAAGAAGCAAGAACAAAATTTTGATCATTCATCTTTTTGAATACCTTGCTTTATATTCGTGTTCTATCGTTCAGAACAATTAGAAAATTTCTAAACAAACACAACTTCTTTCCACTTCACATCAACTATCTGTCATTATAACAAATTATAAAAAGAAAGTACACAATAAATCGAATGTTTGTTCTGTTTATTTTAAGCACGAAAAAAGCCATTTGTTCTCTCACACCAAAAACAAACGGCTTTTTCACTATAATTTATATCTCGTCTATATTTCTTCTCCGCTTATTTCTCCTCGCCGCCAAAGACACGATCATAGAAATAAATTTTGAAGTCCTCGACATCCATACCCTGATATTGATCATAGAGTTTCTGGCACACACTGTCCGTTGGATAGTTAACCTGATCCTTTCCGTCATTTACAGCGGTCCATACAGCCACAGCGGCCTCCTCCGGCCCCGGAAATGCAGCATTGCCGTCCAGCAGATATTCCCTCTGTCTGGCTGCAGGCTCCTCATAGCCATCCAGAATGTTGATCGGAGTCTGGAAGTTTGTATTTGTTCCGCCAGGAATCATGGCTGCTGCTTTCACGCCGAAAGGTTTCAGTTCATAGTAGAGAGACTCTACCATGCCTTGCTGTGCGCGTTTTGCTGCGCCATACGCCCCATCACGAGGAAGTGCAATTGTCCCAGCCAGAGAAGTAGTTGTCAAAATCGCTCCGCCTTTACGCTCCTTAAAATGAGGAATAAACTGCTGTGTTACCAGCATAGTTCCAATTACATCCGTATCAAAAAGCTTGCGGATCTCTTTCTCCGGCAGCTTCTCGAACGGCCCCATCATGCCATAACCGGCATTATTAAACAGCACATCCACATCATACTCGCCCAACGCTTTCTGGCTGGTCTCGCGGATCTGCTCAGGATTCATCAGATCCAGCGGCATAATCACAACATTCGGAAGGTCAGTCAGTTCTCCGGCCTTCTGTGGATTTCTCATCGTAGCAACCACTCACCAGCCTTTGTCTGCAAAATACTTCGTTGTTTCCCTTCCGATTCCAGAAGATGCACCAGTTATAAAAATTGTTTTCATTACACATTCACCTCATTTAGATTCATTTTTGTTTCTATGATGATTATACTATTACGTTTTCTATAAGTAAAATTCCAATTGTATAATAACTTCATCACTAAATAGTTATGATATGTTTTTCATTATATCCATAAATTTCTTATGCTATATTTATCATAAGAAATATTTTTAATTTTAAAGATAGGTGATAATAAAATTATGATGTACAATCGGAATCTGGAAATTTTTATAAAAGCGGCCGAATACGGAAATCTCACAAAAGCGGCAAAAACACTTTATATCAGTCAGCCAGCTGTAAGCAACGCTCTTTCTAAACTGGAGGAGGAATTAGGCGTGAAGCTTTTCTTTCGCGATAAACGAAATGGCATGATTTTAACTGAACCCGGCAAAAAGATTCTTTCTCTGGCCAAACAGATGGAAGACATTGATAACCGCATCAACCAGGTTGCCTATAAGGAAAAGTATTTCATCGGCGGCAAACTTCGCATAGCGTCACTGGCCTCACTGACTTCCACCATTATTTCAAAGACATTAAAACAGTATCAATCGCTGTATCCTAATGTCCTTGTGGAAATTCGGGAAGGCACGCCAAATGATTTAACCCGGATGGTAGAGGACCATGAAGTAGATTTCGCCGTATCCTGCGCGCCTTTCTGGAAATTTGATTCCTTTAGCCTGATCCATGACCACATGGTGGCTCTTTTGCCTAATGGACAAACCGCAGAGGAAATCAACCTGAATACCGACTTGGGGACTCTTATTATCAATCGTCCTGCCTATGAAACGATTCTGGAATATCTTCCCAGAAGAAATTCTTTCCGTTCCGATAAGGTCTTATTGGTACAGAATCCAGATGCAGCCATCCATATGGTCAACGATGGGATTGGCATCGGTATTTTATCCGAATATACACTGCGCTCTTTAGTCGGGGATGTTCCTTTCAGCCGTGTCAGCCCTTACATCTCTTTTGACATCGGTATTTTCGCTAATGATCTGCAGGATTTAACTCCTGTAGCAGCAGAGTTTGTGAAGATCATGAAAGAGCTGCATACCCCGCAGCCCGATGGCAAATCTATGTAACAAGAAGGAATCTGCGCGTTATTCCGCCAAATACTCGTGGATTCCCCTAGCCGCCGCTTTTCCTGCTTCCTCTCTATTATATCCGTAACATACTTCCTCAAAATTGGTCACTTTTATTTTGGGTTCCTGCTCTCTAATTGGTACTCTCTCTAACCCATTTGCCATTACTGCTCACCTCCGCAATTTTCACATCTTCCATGGTGGGGCTTACCTTCATGGAGTATCTCTGGCATTATCAGGGCAAGGACTTCCCGCTGAATACCAAAAGATTGCGAAAAGCCGGACAGCGGTTTGAGATTCCTCTCAAAACTGCCGTCCGGCTTCTTTTTTGTTTTTCCGCTGTATCACACTACCGCTTCAACCAAAACTCGGTCTCCATAGCGAATTCTTTTTACACCGATTCTTTTTTCTGACTGAAGTTGAAAGTCAGCATATATCCTGTATTTAATTCGTAATAGTCAAGATATTCTGCGATCTGCGCTTCTCCGGCCGCATGGTATTTCGGTCCCCGCCAGATTTTTAATTCAATCACGAACTGTTCGCCGCCATAATCCACGATAATATCTGTGCGCTTCATATCCCTGGTCCTTGCCTCTACATAACTTCGCCCTGTTCCGTTTATGATCGGCCGTTGCATAAACTGCATTGCTCACCTCTTCCTCAGACAGGAAAAGGTTATATAAATAAGTTTCAAAAATCCGGTTAGCAACAGCCAGGTTTCCATCCACATTCCTGACAAAGCCAAACATGGATGCAACCTCTATCGCCTGATTTCCTGCCGCATAACTCATCGGCAGACCATTGAACAAGATTGCTTTCAGTATCTGCGCAAGCTCTGGGAAATCTTCCAGTTTTCCTGTTAGTGATTCAAACAGTGTATTCTTCTCATGTATCAATATTTTCTCAGCTTCTATATAACCCGCCTTTGTCCACGCTTCTGTTCTGTGCGGAAATCGTCCGCTCCCTGCAACCCGTTCATCAAGCAGCTGACAAATTCTTGAGACAAGAAATGGATATCCTGATGTTGAATCACTGATAAGCCCTGCCATCTCATCCAGATCCATTCCAGTTTCATAGTCCGCCTCATATTGCTTCAGCATCCCTTTGATATCATCTTTATCAAAGCTCATATCAACCAGAAAATCAGTGGCAATGTTCCATGGGCTGTTCGTTTTGTGCTCCTGCTCAGAACGGATCTTAATTTTAACATTTTTTACATCTACCACTCCGGCAAGAATCACTGACTGAAACGTCGGCAATATCTCCCTGTTAAGGTAATATGCTATTCCGTCATACCAAAAAAGCGCAGAACAAACATTCAATTTTGTTCTGCGCTTTCTATTCTTTTTTTATTATTCTTTTTTCAGTTCTTTGATCGCTCTTTGCAGCTGTTCGTCTGCTTTTGTATCTTCATCGTCTTTTACCGTAATGTCCGGCGTAATTCCTTTTTTGTGGATATTCTTTCCGGAAGGTGTGTAATAAGATGAATAGGTTAATTTTACATAGGATCCATCTCCCAGACCGAAGAATCCCTGGACGATTCCTTTTCCAAATGTCTTTTCTCCGATCAGCGTACCTGCATCCCGATCTTTGACTGCACCTGCAAGAATCTCGGAAGCGCTGGCGCTGTCGCCGTTTACCAAAACGCACAGCGGCATGCCCAATTCATCATCGTCTTCTGCATTATAATATTTGGTATTTCCGTTCTTATCTTTCGTGTACACGATTTTCCCTTTTGGCAGAATATCGTCTGCTATATCCACAACTGCCGATAAAAGCCCGCCCGGATTGTCTCTTAAATCAATAATCAGGGACTTTGCGCCTTTCTCTTTTAGCTCTTCTACCCCTTCTTCAAACTGATCTACCGTGACCTCGTCAAATTCACTGATGGAAAGATATCCGATTCCATCTGCTGCCATTTTCGTCTCTACCGTAGGATTTTCAATCGACTTTCTTGTAAATGTATAGTCCTTGCTTGTATCGCCCCGCTGGAATGTTAAAGTAACCTTCGTTCCTTCTTTTCCTTTTATTTTTTGTACCACATCATCCAATTGATCATCGCTCTTTAAAGCCTTTCCATTGATCTTGATCAGTACGTCATCTTTTTTCAGACCGCTTCCGTCCGCCGGGCTTCCTTTTACCGTATTCACGACTCTAATCTCGCCGTTTTCAGAGTTCTGTGTCATAGTAATCCCGACTCCGCTGTAAACGCCATTGCTGCTCTGTGTCAGCTGTTCATATTCTTCTGCCGTATAATAATCGGAATACTGATCTCCAAGACCCGCTATCAAACCTCGATACGTATATTCTTCCTGCTTCTCCTCATCAATATCTCCCTTGTAATATTTATCGATTGTACGCTCGATTTTTCTTATTTTCTGGACCATCCTCATCGTGTCTCCTGCGCCCCAATATGCACGGTATAAGAAGAATCCCTCTGCCAGACACAAGGCTGCCAGGACCGTAACCACGACCTTTATCCGTCGATTTTTTGTTGTTCTTTTCTTCATGAAAACATTTCCTCCCGCAATTTGATCCAATGATATTCATTATAGCAGATTCTGTGTTTCCTTAGCTAGTATTTGATTGTTTTCACAAAGAATTCATAAAATCTTAAATTTCTCTTGCAAATAGTTTCTCTCTGTGCTAATATAACACCAGATGAAAATTTATTAGATTGTTGGTTTGTAACCGTTATGGGCAATACCTTATCCGTTCTATGAAATTAGGCGCAGAGTGTCTGTTTCTATAGTATATGTGGATATTGGTGTTGTTTTTTTTATTGCTTTTTAGGAGGTTTTGTTGTGAAAATACAGAAGATACTGAACAATAATGTTGTAATTGCCAGGGATGAGCAAGACAAAGAAGTCATTGTAATGAGCCTTGGACTCGGTTTCCGTAAAAAACCGGGAGACATTTTCCCCTCAGAGGATGCTCAGAAAATCTTTGTTCTTTCCGATGAGGTCAAAAGCCAGTACGATCAGCTGATCAGCAGCGCCGATCCTCTTGCTGCCGAACTTTCTGAAACAATTATCTCCTACGCCTGCAATGAAAAAGAACTTTCTTTAAATGATATTATCCATATTACCCTAACGGACCATATCGATGGCCTTTTGCAGCGGATCAAGAAAAATGTCCTGTTTGCCAATCAGCTGACCATGGAAATACGCCGTGCCTATCCAACGGAATTTTCCATTGGCCTCTATGCGCTGGATTTGATCCAAACAAAAGCAAACTGTACACTTCCAGTGGATGAAGCTGCTTTTATTGCTTTACATTTTATTGATAACCGCACAGACCATGCTGCAAATAGTTCTGATTTGGAAACGATCCTGAAATTTGTTACTGATATTACACGTGTCGTAGAAACTCATTTTCAGATCACCCTCGATGAGGATTCTATTTCCTATTACCGTTTTGTGACACATCTAAAGTATCTGACTCAGCGGATTATTTCCGGTAATTTTTTCACTGATGATCCTACTTTGTATGAATCTGTCGTGGCTGCTTATCCGGAATCCGCAAAATGTGTCGAAAAGATCAGCACGATCATTACCTTTAAATATCATCGCAAGATCTCCACGGAGGAGCGTGCTTATCTGATTATCTATGTGGAAAAACTGACCAGAGAATCTAAGTAAATTCCCCTGTTATGGACAGGGCATCGATGAGGCTTGTAACCAAGACGAGCGTACGGCGTCGCGGGCAAAACTTCTTCATAAACATAACTTGTTTACCAAATGAATAAGAAAGGAATTTGATTATGGATTATTCAATCACAGCCCAAAAATTAATCGAACAGTTAGGCGGATCAGGCAATATCCGTTCTGTAACTCACTGTATGACTCGTCTTCGATTTCTCTTAAACGATGACGCCTCTATCGATGACAAAAAAGTCGAAAATATTCCCGGTGTTATGGGTATCATGCGCCAAAGCGGACAATACCAAGTCATCATTGGAAATAATGTCCCAAAATGTTATCAGGAAGTTTTAAAAATTGGAAATTTTGGTGCGGCATCTGCAGATGATCAAAAACCAAAAGAAAAACAAAACCCTATTAATATCGCTTTGGATTTTATTTCTGCTTGCATGACTCCACTGATTTCTGCGATCATCGCCGGCGGTCTTTTAAAGGTTATCGTTGTTATTCTTGGACCGTCTCTTTTAGGTTTGCTGGAAACAACCAGTGATACCTATATTATCATGAATGGCCTTGGTGATGCTGCCTTTTATTTCCTTCCAATTTTTGTTGCCTTTGCTGCCGCAAGGAAATTAAACTGCAATCTTGTATTGTCAATTATGATCGCCGGAATGTTAATTCATCCGGATATTATCAATCTTTTAGGAACTGAAAATCCTACGAAATTATTTGGAATCATCCCAGTGCTTCATGGCAGTTATTCTTCTTCTGTAATTCCGACGATGCTTTCTACCCTTTTGTTAAATTATGTAGAAAAGTTCATTGATAAAATTACACCGGAATGGTCTAAAAGTTTTTTGAAGCCACTATTAATTGTTATCATTGTAGCGCCAATCACCCTTTGTCTCTTAGCACCACTCGGTGTTGTTGTGGGAAGCGGTCTGCAGTTTATTTTAAACAGCATTTACGGATTCGCTCCTTGGCTTGCATTGGCATTATTCGCCGGACTTATGCCATTTATTATTATGACCGGTATGCACTGGGCATTCACACCTACATGTTTAATGGCTTTGGCAAATCCAGGATATGATTTAATCTTACTGCCTGCAATGCTGGCTTCTAATCTTGCACAGGCAGGAGCTACTTTTTCCGTTGCTTTTAAAACCAAAGACCGTAAAATGAAACAAATTGCTTTCCCTGCCGCAATTTCCGCACTCCTCGCCGGTGTCACAGAACCTGCTATGTACGGAGTCACTTTACGACTGAAAAAACCGATGTACGCTGCCTGCCTTGCCTCTGGTATTGGCGGATTTATTATCGGACTTACACAATTAAAGGTATTTGCTTTTGCTTCCCCTTGTCTAACTTCCTTAGTTCAGTTTATTTCACCTGACGGCGGAAATAATTTTATCATCGCCTGTGCCATTGCCGCTGTCGTTTTTGTTCTTGCTTTTATCTTTACTTTTATTGTTGTGAAAGATCAGCCTGTAAGTGAAACATCCAACGAAGCAGAAACGACAACAGAGGAAGAAACTGCTTCATTGAAAAGCCCAATCACAATTTCTAATCCTCTGGAAGGTGATATTTTCCCATTGGAAGAAGTAAAAGATCCGACATTTGCAGCCGGAATTTTAGGTCAAGGATATGCCGTTCTTCCAAAAAGAGGCGAAGTATATGCCCCATTTGACGGAACCGTGGAAACTTTAATGGATACACACCACGCTTTGGGCTTGATTTCCACGCAAGGTACAACGTTATTAATTCATGTAGGTCTTGAGACTGTATCCCTTAACGGGAAATATTTTACCCCTCATGTGAAACAGGGGGATTCCTTTAAAAAAGGAGCTTTGCTGCTTAGCTTTGATCTGGAAAGTTTGAAAAAAGAAGGTTTTGATACCTCCACGCCAGTCATTGTTACCAATACGGATGATTACGAAACGATCACACTCCAAAAAACAGGAGATGCCATCATCGGAGAAAGCGCACTTGTATTAACGAAATAAATCAAAGAAAGGATGTTGAAAATGTCAGTTTTTAGAAAAGATTTTTTATGGGGCGGCGCAACGGCCGCCAACCAGTGTGAAGGTGCTTGGAACGTAGACGGAAAAGGAATTTCCGTCGCTGATATCTGTACCGGCGGTAAATTCGGTCAGTCTAAAACGATCACCCCTATCTTGCAGGAAAATACGTTTTATCCCAGCCACGAAGCGATCAATCACTACTATCATTTTAAAGAAGATATTAAATTGTTTGCAGAAATGGGATTTAAAGTGTATCGTTTTTCCATCGCCTGGACCCGAATTTTCCCAAACGGCGATGAGACAGAGCCAAACGAAGCAGGATTAAAACATTATGATGAAGTGATTGATGAATGTTTAAAATATGGTATTGAGCCGTTGATTACCATTTCCCACTATGAGGTTCCTTTTGGATTGACAAAAAAATGTAATTCCTGGGTTAGCCGTGATATGATCGACTATTTTATGAACTACTGTAAGGCAATCTTTCTCCGCTATAAAGGAAAAGTAAAATATTGGCTGACTTTTAACGAAATCAACAGTTCTGTTGCTCCAATGGGTGCTCTCCTGAATCAGGGAATTTTAAATGATCTGGAACATTCGACAGAATTTATGAAACAGCCGGATATCCCACAGCAGAGATATCAAGGATTGCATCATATGTTTGTTGCCAGCGCAAAAGCCGTCAAATTGGCTCATGAAATCGATTCTGATTATCAAGTAGGAAATATGATGATCTATTCCTGCTCCTATCCGCTGACCTGCAATCCGGACGACGTTTTAAAATGCCAGGAATACAACCGAGTTTACAATTATTTCTGTTCTGATGTGCAGTGCAAAGGATATTATCCATCCTACATGAACCGCTTTTTCAATGAAAATAAGATCACGATCGAAAAGGCTCCTGGAGATGATGAAATTTTACAGGAAGGAACCGTTGATTTCCTCACTTTCTCTTACTATATGTCTTCCTGCCAGACTGCAGATCCTTCTGTTGAAAGCGGTGAGGGAAATATTCTCGGAGGAGTACCAAACCCTTATCTTAAAACATCTGACTGGGGATGGCAGATCGACCCGAAAGGTCTTCGCTATGGACTGAATGATCTTTATGACCGATATGGTCTTCCTTTGATGGTCGTAGAAAATGGCCTTGGAGCAAAAGACACGATCGAGGAAGACGGATCGATCCAGGATGATTACCGCATCGATTATCTGCGGCAGCATATTGAACAAATGAAGGAAGCGGTAAAAGACGGAGTCGATCTGATCGGATACACCCCTTGGGGATGCATTGATCTGGTATCTGCATCCACCGGCGAATATGCAAAACGCTACGGATTTATCTATGTCCGCCGCTACGATGACGGAACCGGTGATTTTGCCCGTTTAAAGAAAAAATCTTTCTACTGGTATCAAAAAGTCATTGAAACCAACGGCGAAGAATTATAAAAAAAACCTCCAGGCTAATAAAAATTGTCTGGAGGTTATTTTTCACTCAAATCTCACGATCCTAATCCATCGTGTCCATATACTTCATATATTTGACGACCATCAATGCAATCTTAAACGCAATCGCATCTTCAAAATTCCTCAAATCCAGATTGGTGTTCTTCTGAATCTTGTCCAATCGATAAACCAACGTATTTCTGTGAATAAAGAGCTGTCTTGATGTCTCTGAAACATTCAGGTTGTTTTCAAAGAATTTATCGATTGTTGCCAGGGTCTCATCATCGATTGCATCCGGCGAGTAGTCTCCGAACACTTCGCGGATAAACATCTTGCACAGCGGCAGCGGCAGCTGATAGATCAGTCTTCCGATTCCTAACTGATTATAAGCGATTACCGTCGCTTCTTCGTAGAAGATCTTGCTGACTTCCAGAGCGATCTGCGCTTCTTTGTAAGATCTGGATACGTCTTTGATATTATTTGCCGGATTGCCGATGGCAATTTTCACATCCAGCACGCCTTCCTTCTCCAATCCTTTTACGATCTCTTCTGCTGATTGAAGAAACTGTACCTGCGTATCCTGTTCTTCGATCTCCGTTACATAGACAACGCTCTTCTCATCCACAGCCGTAATAAAATCAGAGTCCCGAATCGGCTCTAACTGTTTCATTGCTTCCACCAGATTATGTTCCTTGCCGTAAGATGACTGAACAAGAAAAGCAACTCTTCGGGTCTCTACATCAATATGTAACTTTTTCGCACGGTTATAGATATCCACTAAAAGCAGATTATCCAACAGCAGGTTCTTAACGAAATTTTCTTTATCAAAGCGTTCTTTATAAGCGATCAAAAGATTCTCAATCTGAAGGACCGCCATCTTCCCTATCGTATAGACATTCTCATTCTGTCCTTGTACCAGCAAAATATATTCCAGGCGCTTTTCGTCAAAAATCTTGAAATACTGCAGTCCGTCTATCACCTGGCTCTCTGCCATAGATTCTGCGAAGGATCTGACTTCTTTTTCTACATCTCCAAGCTGTTCCATTGTCTTTACGATTGGATGACCATATACATCCGTAACACATAAATCGACTTCTGTAATATTCTTAATCCCATTCATTGTTTCTTGTAAAACCTGATTTGAAATCATTCCTTCATCTACCTTTCCCTATCTTCCATCTGCTTTCCCTTTTACTATACAGCATTTTTTACAAAAAAAAAAGAAAAAATCAGGTTTTTTTTCAACTCATTGTATATTTTTCACAAATCCTTCTCCTAGGATTTCCCTCGCATCTGAAATAATTACAAAAGCTTCCGGATCACATTTTTTTATCATCGCTTTTAAAGAAGCCGCTTCTTTTTTGGAAACGATACACATTAACATCGGTCTTTTCTTTTTCGTATAACCGCCTTCGGATATCAATCTTGTAAAACCACGCTTCTTTTGATACAAAATCGCCTCTGCAATCTCTTCTTCTTTTTCACTGATGATAAAAAACAACCGGGATACTCCGGGACCTTCTGCAATCACATCCGCAATTTTCGTGATTCCGTAAATACAAAGCAAGGCATAGCAGGCATTTTCGATTCCAAAAACAAACACACCTGCAAACACAATCATTCCATCCAGCACGCCCAAAAGAACTGCTGTACTAACTGCCGGAAACCGGTTCTTGACCAAAATAGCAATCAAATCTGTTCCTCCTGTGGAATTTCCGCTTTGAAGGATCATCCCCAGACCAAGTCCCATGAAGAGACTTCCAAGGATCAAATTAACATAGAAATCTTTTGGAAAAAACCGAAATTGAGGAAGGATTCCCAGAAAAACAGACAAAAGGATGGCTCCTAACAAAGTGTTCCAGAAAAATACCCGATTTTTTCGGCGGTATGCCGCGACAAAAAAAGGAACATTCAGCACAGTGTTGACAAGCCATAACGGTATGCCCAGCATGCGGAAAAGGATGATTCCCAGCCCGCTGAACCCTCCGGTTACAATCCCCAGAGGCTGAAATACTGTATTGGTTGCCACAGCCATGCAAAATGTCCCTATTATCATTTTTGAAGAATTCTTCATCGGAATCTCCTCCTAACGTACTATCGTTAGTATGGAGAAATTCCTTTCTCTTTATCCTTAAAATTTAAATTTCATCTTCCGTTCCCAGAATAATACAGATCTTTGCTCCGCTTGTTACTTCTCCCACTTCATATTCCGGATTTTTGAAATAACTCTTCAGATCTTCTCCCATACCTTTTTCTGCAATAATAATCTTGGTATGCGTTAATACACCCTGTCGATTCGTCTTGATGGAGCCTACGGTATATCCGTCTTCCATCAGCTTATCTTTCCAGTTGCTTGCCAAACCTGAAATCTTCGTAGAATTCTGAATCTCAATGGAGATATCTTTGGAAGATTCTGTATCTTCTTTCGTTTTTTCCTCTTTTGCATCTTCTGTTGAAGATTCCTTTGAATTATCTAATACAGACTCTAAATCTCCTTCTTCAGAGAGCAGCTGATCGAATACTTCTTTGGCTGCATCTGTATCAAGCCGGAATTCGCCTCCGCTTTCCGTTCCTTCTAAGATTTTATAATTGAAGTCCTTATCTGCAATAGAATGCATCCGCTTCAGATAATCTTTCACATCATCATAACCTTTATCGGAATCCACGCTTTGATAATAATTCTTCATATAATCCTTATAATCTGACAGCGTCTGATCTGACAATGCTTTTGAAACTTCTACAAGAATATCTCCGATCAACGTTACATGGTCATTCTCGTCAGAAATCATAGATTCATTGGATGCCAGTGCAAGAACAGCTTCTCCGTCTAACGTATTCTCCCCGGCGGTTAAGGTAACTGATCTGCCGGAAGCATCCTCATAGGTAATTGCCTGTTCCAGATCTACCTGAATCTCTCCGGCATCATCCACAAGTTGTGCCAAATCATCGTCGCTTATGATCTCATAGGAGTTCACGCTGATATTTAAGGTCTCTTCGACCTGCTCTTTCATGACATCGCCCTGACCTTTTGTGGACTTGATGACATCCGCGATTGCCGCATTCTCTACGCTCTCTCCTAATTCCTGTTCGATTGCCTTCTTTCCGCTGTCAGTCAGCGATAATTCCATGTCCGAACGAAGAGGAATATAAATCATATGCTGATTCTTGTTGTGATAGATGCGGATCGCCATAGAATCTCCGGCCTGCATCAAAACAACATCTACCCGCTCTTTGTTCTCATCCTCTAACTGTTTGGCGACCTCTTCTTTCTTTTCCTTCTGAAACTTATTTAAAAAGAATGTCCTGACACCAAAAAAACTAGCAATCCCTCCCACAATCATGACTAAGATCACGACAAGAATTCTTGCTAATATTGCTCCTACTCCCGCTCGTTTCCTTTTATTTTTTGACATTTGTCCGCTCCTTCCGTTTACAACTGGGTTCAGTATATCAAATAATTCGATTTTTTTCAACAATCCGCTATGTTATAATCTTATGTAATTGCCCTTAAAATTTTCTTAAGGGGATCATTCCGGTCGATTCCTTTTTCCTCTGCATCTTATCCGCTGTCCTTAGTATGATCTTATTTTTTCAAAATACCCCGGAAAGAAAGATTGTGTTATACTAGCTTTATAAGACCGCAGCAAAATATATATTACGGTCATTTTCTAAGACTTTAATCATCCAGGAGGTTCCATATGAAAACCGTACTTATTACAGGCAGTTCCAGAGGTATCGGCCGGGCTGCCGCTTTGTGCTTTGCCCGTAACGGATGGAACGTCGTCATTCACGGCTTCCGCCATCCGGAAAAATTAAAATCTCTGGAAGCAGAAATCCATCAGCTTGGCGTTTCCTGCCTTTCTTTTATCGGCGATGTCTGCCAGCCTGATTTTCTATCCGACATGATCCAAACTTCCATCGATCATTTTGGAACGATTGACTGCCTGGTCAATAACGCAGGTATTTCCAAAATCGGACTATTCACAGATACCACGATGAAAGACTGGCGTCAGATTCTAGATACTAATCTTACTTCTGCATTGGCTGCCAGCCACGCAGTCCTTCCGCATATGATCCGCAATCATTCCGGAAAAATAATTAATGTTTCTTCTGTATGGGGGAATGAAGGCGCATCCTGTGAAGTGCTGTATTCGGTTTCCAAAGGGGGTATCAACGCTTTTACAAAGGCGCTCGCGAAAGAAACGGCGCCCAGCAATATTCAAGTCAACGCCGTTGCCTTTGGCATGATCGATACCGATATGAACGACGAATTTTCAGAAGAGGATCTTGCAATGATCCGGGAAGAAATTCCCGCCGATTACATTGCATCTCCGGAAGAAGCCGGAAGTATGATCTTTCACGTTGCCTGCGCACCAGCATATATGACAGGGCAAATTGTCACTTTTTCCGGCGGATGGTATTAACCTTATTTTATCTCATCTTACCCGGAAAGATTCTCCGGAACAGCGAAATAGCCGGTTTCCCGGCTATTTCATACTTAATTGAATTCTTTTCTTCTTTTCATCCACACTGACGACGGTTACATCGACAACATCTCCAACACTGACAACCTCCAGCGGATGTTTTACATATTGATCTGACATCTGTGAGATGTGTACCAAACCGTCCTGATGAACGCCGATATCTACAAAAGCTCCAAAATCTATGACATTTCTCACGGTTCCTTTTAATTTCATGCCAGGTTTTAGATCTTTCATCTCCAGGACATCGGTTCGAAGGATCGGCCGCGGAAGATCTTCTCTTGGGTCTCTTCCCGGTTTTTCCAGTTCTTTGACAATATCCCGAAGGGTAATTTCTCCAATTCCAAGCTCTTTTGACAAACGCTGATAGTCTGCGATCTTCTTTCCAATTCCCCGGAATCCTTCACTTGACAGTTCTTCCTGTGAATATCCTAATCGATGCAGGAGCTGTCCGGTTTCCCGATAAGTTTCCGGATGCACTCCTGTAGCGTCCAAGGGCTGATCACCTCCTGAAACTCTTAAAAATCCTGCGCATTGTTCAAACGCCTTCGGTCCGAGTTTCGAAACTTTCAAAAGCTCCTTTCGATTATGGAAACGCCCATTTTCTTCTCGATAAGAAACGATATTTTTGGCAACTGCCTTTGAGACCCCTGCCACATATTCCAGCAAGGAGGCTGAGGCAGTATTTAGATCGACTCCTACCTTGTTCACCGTCGCCTCTACTACGCCGCCTAATGTTTTCGCAAGCTGTTTTTGGTTCATATCATGCTGGTACTGCCCGACACCAATCGCTTTCGGTTCAATTTTTACCAGCTCCGCCAACGGATCCTGCACTCTCCTGGCGATGGATGCCGCACTTCGCTGTCCCACATCAAAATTCGGAAATTCCTCGGCGGCCAGCTTGCTGGCAGAATATACAGATGCCCCTGCTTCATTGGTAATGACATAGTGTACCGGTTCTTCGATCTCTTTTAACATATCCACGACAATCTGTTCAGACTCTCTGGATGCAGTTCCGTTTCCAATAGATATCAATGTAATTCCATATTGCTTAATCAGCCTTTTTACAACTTCTTTTGCTTCTTTCACCTTATTTTGAGGCGCCGTCGGATAA
This sequence comes from Candidatus Anaerostipes excrementavium, assembly GCA_019114985.1. Lineage (GTDB taxonomy): Bacteria > Bacillota > Clostridia > Lachnospirales > Lachnospiraceae > Anaerostipes > Anaerostipes excrementavium. The sequence continues at coordinate 74,016 of DXEM01000035.1, read as the reverse complement.
ATCACAACCGTGTCCAATACCTTCCCGGTGGCATCTGCCACGGCAAGCTTGCATCCGGTACGAAACGCCGGGTCCCATCCGAGAACCACTTGATCAGCAATCGGCGGCTGCATCAAAAGCTGCTCCAGATTCTTTCCAAATACTTTCATCGCCTCTGCTTCCGCTTTTTCCGAAAGCTCACTGCGGATGTCCCGTTCGATGGACGGAGCAATCAAGCGCTTATAACTGTCTTCTACCGCTTCCAGCAAAACTTTGGTCGTATGTTCATTTCTTCTGGTCACCACATGCTGTGCCAGATAAGCGGCGATTTCTCTCTGATCCGGTTCAATTTTTACCTGCAGGACGCCTTCTTTTTCTCCCCGGTTCATAGCCAATATCCGATATCCAGCAATCTTGCGGATCGGTTCCTGAAAATCATAATACATCTCAAACACAGAAGACTCTTCCGGCTTTTTGGCTTTGGAAACGATCATTCCATTATTCCAGGTAGATTTACGAATATAAGAGCGGTATTTTGCATTGTCGGAAATATTTTCTGCGATAATATCTTTTGCACCTTTTAACGCATCCTCTGCTGTTTCCACTCCTTTTTCCGAATCTATATATTTTTGTGCTTCTTTTTCCAATGGTGTGTTTGTCATCTGCAGAAGGATCAGATTCGCCAGAGGCTCCAGCCCTCTCTCCTTCGCAATCATTGCCCTGGTTCTCTTTTTTTGCTTGTAAGGACGGTAGAGATCTTCTACTGCGACCAATGTCTCTGCCCGTTCCAAGCTTTCCAGAAGCTCCGGCGTCATTTTTCCCTGTTCTTCGATGCTTTTTTTCACCGCATCTTTGCGCTCCTGCAAATTTCTTAGATACATGAGCCTCTCATGGAAATTTCTAAGAGTCTCATCATTCAATGATCCCGTCATTTCTTTTCGGTAGCGGGCGATAAACGGTATCGTATTTCCTTCATCAATCAAACGAATCGTTGTTTCGACCTGCTGACGGCTTATTCCTAATTCTTTCTGCAATCCTTTTATAATATCCATATTCTGTTCCTTATAAGTCAATTTCTATTTTCTGTCCCTTCGGCTGAAATTGCCGGTATTTTACCCCTGCCATATCAAACATTCGTTTGGAAGCAAGCGTTGCGTTTGAATCTGCATATTTATCCTGCATATAGATTACTTCTTTCATTCCGCTTTGAATGATGGCCTTGGCACACTCATTGCATGGAAACAGTGTTACATAAACCCTGGCGCCATCCAAAGAACCTCCGCCATAATTTAGAATTGCGTTGAGTTCCGCATGACATACATAAAAATATTTCGTATCCAGCGGTTCTCCTTCCCGTTCCCAAGGCATGTCATCGTCATTGCATCCAATCGGCATTCCATTATATCCAACGGATAAAATCTTATTGTGGTCGTTGACCAGGCAGGCTCCTACCTGGGTGTGGTCATCTTTGCTTCTCTGAGCAGAGAGCAGCGCGATTCCCATAAAATACTGATCCCATGAAATGTAGTCTTTTCTTTTCATTGATCTTTGACCCATCCTTTCTTTTTTCTGCTAGATCATTCAGAAACAAAATTTCTCCTGTGAGAAAAAGAAACCGCCTGAAAACAGGCGGTTCCTACCTAAGCCCCATTGATGATTCTAAAATTGTCAAACCCAGATATCATCACATTTTGAACGCGCTGTGCGCGGCTATCATTGCTTTTTCCATATCTTCTTTATTCACCAGTACAGTGACACGGATCTCGGAAGTAGAAATCATACGAATGTTAATGTCAGCTTCGTATAATGCCTGGAACATGCGTGCAGCCATTCCATAGTGATTGCGAAGACCGACACCGACAATGGATACTTTGGCCATCTCTGCGCTGGAATTAATCGCTTCATACGTTCCGTCCGGAAGATGATCTTCCAATGCGGCAACCGCTGCTTCCATATCTCCTTCCTTCACCGTAAAGGAAATATCCTTGCGATTTCCACGGCCGATAGACTGCAGAATCATATCGACATTGATATTCTTCTTCGCAAGAACATTAAAGATCTTAAATGCAACACCTGGAATATCTTCAACTCCAAGGACTGCGATTCTTGCTGCATCATCATCACCGGCTACACCGCTGATCTCGGAAGTTCTCTTTCTTACATTTTCTTTTACAACCGTTCCTTCTTCCAATGTCATGCTGGATCTTACGACAAGCTGTACATCATGCTTCTTCGCAAGTTCCACAGAACGATTGTGCAGAACTCCGGCGCCAAGAGTTGCCATTTCCAACATTTCATCATAAGTAATCTCGGTAAGTTTCTTAGCCTCCGGTACTTTTCTCGGATCGGCTGTGTAAACGCCGTCTACATCTGTATAGATTTCACAGGCATCCGCATGGAGAGCTGCTGCCAAAGCAACTGCTGTTGTATCAGATCCGCCTCGGCCTAAAGTCGTATAGTTATCAAAACGATCCACACCTTGGAATCCTGTTACGATTACGATCTTTCTCTGTTCCAGCTCATTAAAAATACGGTCGGTATCAATTCGTTTGATTCTTGCATTGCTGTATACAGAAGTCGTATGCATCGCTACCTGAAATGCATTCAAAGAAACGGCAGGAACACCCAGCGCGTCCATTGCCATAGCCATCAAAGAGACAGATGTCTGTTCGCCGGTCGTAAGGAGCATATCCATCTCCCTTCTGGACGGGTTCGGATTGATCTCTTTTGCCTTTTCAATCAATTCATCCGTCATTTTCCCCATAGCGGAAAGAACGACAACGACATCGTTTCCCTTTTGGTAATCTTCGATACATCTTTTTGCGACATTTACGATGCGGTCCTTATCTCCTACTGAAGTTCCGCCAAACTTTTTTACTATTAGCATCTTCGTGCCTCCTACATCTTCTCTTATTTTTGTAATAAACGATTCATCAGTTCATATCCATGTTCCATGATAAGTCCGGTCTTTCGTGCGGCTTCCTCACTATATTCTTCCTGAGAGCCAAGAACCTTCGTACTGTCATAGATCATGAACGGAATCGGGTCTTTTGTATGGGTTCGGATCGCAATCGGAGTCGGATGATCCGGTCCGATTAAAATACGGAAATCCTCCCCGGATTTTTCCAATCCCTCTTTTACCACTCGAACGACCTGATCATCCAAGTATTCGATTGCCTGGATCTTATGCTGTACATTTCCCTGATGTCCCATCTCATCAGGAGCCTCTACATGAATATACGCGAAATCATCGCCTTTTTCAAGCAAAGCGTCAAGCGCCGCTTCTGCTTTTCCTCTATAATTCGTATTCAATCCGCCGTTGGCGCCTTCCACATCCAGATTTCTCATTTCAGCTCCAACTGCAATGCCTTTTAACAAATCTACTGCTGAGACCATAGCGCCTTTCATTCCGGTCTTTTCCTGGAATGCATCCAATGCCGGACGAGTTCCTGCGCCCCAGAACCAAATACTGTTTGCTTTATTAAGGCCCTTCTCAGCTCTTTTTTGATTGATTGGATGCTGATCCAAAATATCAAAACTTCGTTTCATCATCTCACGAAGCTTTGCTTCTTCCGGAAGATATTCTCCAATCTGTTTTCCTAATATATCATGAGGCGGAACCAATCCTGCCATCTTTCCATGATCCCAGATCGTCAAATGACGATAGCTGACCCCCGGATAAAATTTGTACTCTTCGTCTTCCAGGGCGTCCTTGACTGCCTGCACCAATATCACTGCTTCTTCCGTTGTAATCTCTCCCGCACTGTGATCCAGGATCTTCTTCTCCTCGTACGAACCTTCTTCTTCCAATGTTACCAGGTTGCATCTCAAAGAAATATCCGTATCTTTCATATCGACCCCTATGCTTAATGCTTCTAATGGGGATCGGCCGGAATAATATTTCTGCGGATTATATCCCAGCATAGAAAGATTGGCTACATCACTTCCTGCAGGGAGCATCTCTGGTACCGTATAGGCGATCCCTTGTTCTGCCCTTCCTGCCATCTCATCCATGACCGGCTTATTGGCCGTCTGCAGCGGCGTCTTTCCTCCAAGGCTGTCGATTGGCTCATCCGCCATTCCATCTCCTAAAATAATTACATACTTCATAGTTATCCTCCGGGTATTTAAAGTCTTTCTCGTCTTACTTATTCCATTGCAATAATCTTCACACCGGCGACTGACTCCAGATGCTCTACATCCTGTATCATCGCGGAAATGTCCGTCTCCTCAGAAACAATATCCACACTGACTGTTAAAACACCTTTCCCATTGATTGGGATACTCTGATGAATGGTCAGGATATTGGCATGGTATCTGGCAAACACTTCCGAAATAGCGGCCATAACGCCTGGCTGATCTTTGATTTCAATGACAAATGTGATATTTTTTCCCCTTTCCTTCGCATAAAAAGGAAAAATATCATCTTTGTATTTATAATAAGAGCTTCGGCTGATTCCTACCCGCTCTGCCGCTTCCATGACAGAAACTGCCTGTTTGGAATCGAGAAGCTTCTGTACTTCCAAGACTTTTAACAGAACTTCCGGCACAGCTTTTTTCTTAATTACATAATATTTGGTATCTTCCATCTGTTTTTCCTTTTTGTATTTCTGTGGTGTACATTTGTCTTTCCGATAAATACTATCACAGATGGATATCGGAATCAATAGAAAATGAAGAAATTCCTAGGATTCCTTTTTATTTTCCCATGCCAAATATGCATTCATGAACATATCCAAATCTCCATCCAGAACCGCCGTTGGATTGCCGCTTTCTTCGCTGGTCCTGTGATCCTTTACCATCGTATACGGCTGCAGGACATAGGAACGGATCTGACTTCCCCATCCATTATCCGATACATCCCCGCGGATATCGGATAATTTCTCCAAATGCTGCTGCTCTTTTAACAGAAACAGCTTCGTCTTTAACATTTTCATTGCCTGATCCTTATTTTTGTGCTGGGATCTCTCATTCTGGCACTGGACCACGATTCCTGTCGGAATATGAGTAATACGAATCGCAGAATCTGTTTTATTGATATGCTGTCCGCCGGCTCCGCTGGCACGATAAGTATCAATTCGGATATCTTCTTCCGCAATCTCCACTTCCAGATCCTCCTCGATCTCCGGCATCACATCACAGGACGCAAAGGAAGTCTGACGTTTTCCTGCCGCATTAAACGGGGAAATCCTTACCAAACGATGGACTCCTCTTTCTGAGCGCAGATAACCAAAGGCATTCTCCCCTTTGATCTTGACGGTTACGGACTTAATGCCTGCTTCTTCTCCATCCAGATAATCAAGCACTTCCGTATCGTATCCTTTCTTCCCGGCCCATCTGGTGAACATTCGATACAGCATACTGACCCAATCGCAGGACTCTGTTCCGCCGGCTCCCGCATGCAAAGTCAGAATTGCATCATTTTTATCGTATTCTCCGGTGAGCAGTGTAGAAATTCGAAGCTCTTCATAGCGTCCCTGAAAGCTCTTCATCATATCCTGTGCTTCCTCTGCCAGTTCTTCGTCATCTTCTTCCTCTGCCATGTCGATCAGCGTCTCAATATCCTCATAATTTGTTTTTAAATCATCATATTCTTCTATTACATCTTTTAAACTCTTCACTTCTTTCATGACTTTCTGAGACGCATCTACATCATCCCAAAAGCCTGGCTCTTCCATGGATAACTCCAATTGATCCAGCCGTTCTTTTTTCATGTCCAACGCAAGAGAACCACTGAGGTCCTCCAGTGGTTCTCGAAAAGAGTTTAAAGTATATTTTAATTGTTCTAACTCAATCACTGATAAACTCCTTATTTGTTCCTGCCGCAGCAGTTCTTATATTTCTTTCCGCTTCCACATGGGCACGGATCGTTTCGTCCGACTTTAGCGCCTTTTCTCACATACGGCGTCTTCGGCATCTGCACATCCTTATTTGTTCCTGTAATCTTCGGAGCTTCTTCTTTTTGAAGCTTTTGCTCAATCTGTACATGGAACAGCGCTCCGGTGGTTTCTTCCTGAATTGCCTTGATCATATCATTAAACATATCAAAACCAACCAGACGATATTCTACGACCGGATCTCTCTGTCCATAAGCCTGCATACCGATTCCTTCCCGCAGCTGATCCATATCATCAATATGATCCATCCATTTCCTGTCAATGACTTTCAATAGGATGATACGTTCAATCTCTCTTAGATCAAATCCTTCAAATTCTTTTTCCCGGCTCTCATACAGTTCCACTGTCTCATCCTGAAGACGTTTGATCAAATTCTGTACTTTGCCGGATTTCTTCTCTTGTTCCGTCAGTTCAATCTTCTGAAGCGGAATGATCGGAATCAGCTCTGCATTCAAAGCCGCAATATCCCATTCTTCCGGCACAAGTTCATCACTTACAATCTGTGATACACGATTCTCTACGGTATCCTTCATCATCTTCAGCACTGACTGGCGCATATCATCTCCATCCAGTACCCTGCGGCGCTCTTTATAAATCACTTCTCTCTGATCGTTGTTTACGCGGTCATAATCCAGCAAATTCTTACGAATTCCGAAGTTATTGTTCTCGATCTTCTTCTGTGCCTTCTCAATCGTTCTGCTGATAGACTTGTGCTGGATCTCTTCTCCTTCCGGAATTCCCAGTGCATTATAAATTGCAATCATGCGCTCAGATCCAAACAGACGCATCAAATCATCTTCCAGAGACAGATAAAACTTAGACTCACCCGGATCTCCCTGACGTCCTGCTCGGCCTCTTAACTGATTATCAATACGTCTGGACTCATGACGTTCCGTACCGATGATCTTCAGACCACCAAGCTCTGCAACACCGTCTTCCAGCACAATATCCGTACCACGTCCGGCCATGTTAGTCGCAATCGTAACTGCTCCGATCTCTCCCGCATGAGAAATAATCTCAGCCTCTTTCTCATGGAATTTGGCATTCAATACATTATGCTTGATGCGGCGTTTCTTCAGCATCTTGCTCAATTCTTCGGATGTCTCAATTGTAATCGTACCGACTAAGACCGGCTGTCCTTTCTTATGAGACTCCAAGATCTCTTCAACGACCGCATTCATTTTCTCTCGTTTTGTCTTATAAATCGCATCATTGTGGTCAACACGGATTACCGGCTTATTGGTCGGAATCACGACAACGTCCATTCCGTAGATCTCGCGGAATTCCTGTTCCTCTGTCTGAGCCGTACCGGTCATTCCCGCCTTCTTCGCATATTTATTAAAGAAGTTCTGGAACGTGATTGTCGCAAGAGTCTTTGACTCTCTCTTGACTTTCACATGCTCTTTTGCCTCAATGGCCTGGTGCAGTCCGTCGGAATAACGTCTTCCCGGCATGATACGTCCCGTAAATTCATCAACGATCAAAACTTCATCGTCTTTTACCACATAGTCTTTGTCCCTAAACATCAGATTATGCGCTCTCAGGGCAAGAATGATGTTATGCTGGATCGCCAGGTTGTCCGGATCCGCTAAATTCTCAATATGGAAGAAATCCTCTACTTTCTTCACTCCGTCTGCCGTCAGCATAATCTGCTTATCTTTCTCATTTACAAGGAAATCTCCATCTTCCTCAATGTCCTCATTCATCAGAATATCCATCTTGGAAAGTTCCCCGTCAGAGCTTCCTCGTTCCATCTTCCTTGCCAAAATATCGCAAGCTCGATAAAGCTCTGTTGATTTGTTGCTCTGTCCGGAAATGATCAGCGGAGTTCTTGCCTCATCGATCAATACGGAGTCTACCTCATCCACGATTGCATAATGAAGATCTCTCTGAACCAAATCAGCCTTATCAATCACCATGTTATCCCTCAGATAATCGAATCCCAATTCATTATTTGTAATGTAGGTGATGTCGCAATCATAAGCGGCCCGCCTTGCATCACTGTTCATCTCATTGGTCACGACCCCAACTTTCAATCCGAGGAACTCATGGATCTGTCCCATCCACTTAGCATCTCGAGTCGCAAGGTAATCATTGACAGTAACGATATGAACTCCTTCTCCTTCCAATGCGTTCAAATAAGCCGGAAGTGTTGCTACCAAAGTCTTACCTTCTCCTGTACGCATCTCGGCGATTCTGCCCTGGTGCAGAATAATACCGCCAATCAGCTGCACACGGTAATGCTTAAGCCCCGTAGTTCGGCTGCTGGCTTCTCTTACGACCGCAAATGCTTCCGGAAGAATATCATCCAATGTCTCTCCCATCTTCAAACGATCTTTGAATTCTGTCGTTTTATTTCTCAGCTCTTCGTCAGATAATTTCTGCATCTCCTGATCCAAGGCTTCGATCTTATCCACTGTTTTGCTGATTCTCTTAATCTCTTTCTCACTATGAGAACCAAACACCTTATCAAATATACTCATTTTTATTCTCCTAACTTGTCAATGTCCATACAAAGTTCCATTTTTTCTCATTTACAGCAATATATAGACTGTCCTATTGTAACACTTCTAAATATGAGACGCAAGTTAACAGACCGTAAAATCTTAAAATTCTTATAACGATTCAGCTGTGCGTTTGATAATGCCAAAAATACGACGCAAACTTCCTTGTAAAACAAAAAAAGAGAGACCGCTGTGGTCTCCCTGGGTATATACATCTTAAAATTCCGGTTCAATCAGACCGTATGTATTGCCTTTTCTCTTATATACTACATTCACTTCAAATGTATCAGAATTGCGGAATACGAAGAAATCATGTCCCAATAATTCCATCTGGATGCATGCTTCTTCTACATCCATCGGCTTAATCGCAAACTTCTTCGTACGGATGATCTGAATATCATCATCTTCCACTTCATCTTCCATCTCCATAAATTCCTGTCTGAAGCTGGTTCCCTCATGCTTCTGATTCATCAGCCTTGTCTTATATCTGCGAATCTGACGTTCAATCACATCGACAACCAGGTCGATGGATACATACATATCCTCGCTTCCTTCCTCCGCGCGGATGATATGACCTTTCATAGGAATGGTAACTTCTATCTTCTGTCTTCCTTTTTGAACACTGAGGGTGACATTCACGATCGTATCGTCTACCAGATACTTGTCCAATCGTCCAAGCTTCTCCTCCACTGCTGCTTTGATTCCTTCGGTGACCTCAATGTTCTTTCCACTAATAATGAACTTCATGGCTCCCAACTCCTTTACTTTTAATGTAAATTTATTATAACATATAACATCCTTCAATGAAACAAAATCTTTTTGGAAATACTACACAAAACAAACGTTTCCTTTTTCAGGTTTTTCACAATCGGATTTTGTCGTTTTTAGACTGTGGATAATGTGGATAACTTTGTGTATAACTATTTTTTGGCTTTATTACGTTATTTTACATGTGGATAACTTTGTGAATATCCTGTGATGTTTTTTTTCAAATACTTCTTGCATTCTCACGTATTATACATCTATTACAAATCGTAAAAAAACTCTTGCATTTTAAATTTTTAGTCACCAAAAAACTTCCGTTTAAATTATCTGAAAACTATATTTTTTGCAGGTATCGCTCCACTGATTGTACGCAATTTGCTCCATCTGCGACCGCAGTCACCACTTGACGAAGGTTTTTGGTCCTTCCATCCCCACCTGCAAAAATTCCCGGAAGATTGGTAATTCCATCCTCTCCGGCGACGATATAGCCTTGTTCATCCATTGCAAGACGTCCCTTCAAGAGTTCGGATACCGGTTTTGTTCCTACTGCAATAAAAATTCCATCCACTGAAATCATTTTATCCACATGGCTATCCACAGTTTCAATCTGAATGCTTTCCACCTTGTTTTCACCGTCGATTTTTGTCACTACGCTATTCCACAGGATCTCAATCTTCTCGTTATTTTTCACTTGATTTTGAAGAATTTTTGCACCACGAAATTCATCCCTTCGATGAATCAGATACACTTTTTCGCAGATTCGGCTCAGGAAAATCGCATCTTCCAACGCCACATCCCCGCCTCCAACGACCGCCGTAGTCTTGTTTCGGAAGAAGGCTCCATCACAGGTGGCACAATAAGAAACACCCATTCCGGCCAATTCTTTTTCCCCCGGTACTCCCAGCGTGCGATGAACCGCTCCGGTGGCCAGAATGATTGTTTTTGTCTGAATCGTTTCCCCGCTCTTCAAGGAAATTTCTTTGATTTCTCCATCTGGATTGATATCCGTCACCTCGCCGATCTTTGTCTCGATTCCAAGTTCTTTGGCATGTTCCGCAAATCGATTGCTAAGTTCCATTCCATTCATTTTCGGCAGCCCCGGATAATTATCTACTTCATAAGTCTGGATGACCTGCCCGCCGGGTACATATTCTTTTTCCAGCAAAAGACTATCCAGCATCGCCCGTTTCGCATAGATGGCTGCTGCCATTCCCGCAGGACCGGATCCAATAATCACCAAATCGTAAATCTTCATTTCTATCATCTCCTCCTAATATTTGACTGTAAAGTTCTCTTTTATTTTCTGTCTTTTCTATTTTATTATACCCCATGTCCAATCTCAAAGCTATATTTAGATATTCTTCAAAATATGATTGACATTTGCACACTCATGTCGTACACTATATTTAGATAGATTTCTAAATATAAACAGAAAGAGGTGATTGTTTGGGATTTCAAAAAACATTTAAAGCTTTATCCGACAGCACCCGTCGGGAGATTTTAAACCTTCTCAAAAAAGGTGCATTATCCGCAGGAGACATCGGAAAACATTTTGATATGACCGGCGCTACGATCTCCCATCATCTTAGTATTTTAAAAGACGCCGGCCTGGTCACAGATGAAAAACAGGGAAAATACATATACTATGAACTAAATCTTTCTGTTTTTGAAGAAATTATCAATTGGTTTCAAGAATTTAAGGAGGACAAATCTTATGACAAACATTCTAAAGAAAAATAAAACATGTCTCGTCATTTTCCTGCTGTCCTTTATTTTAGCCGCTGCCGCCTATCCATTTTTAGAGGATTCGATTCCCATTCATTGGAATGCCAGCGGTGAAATCGACGGTTATGGAAATAAACTTTGGATCTTTATGGAGCCGGCTTTTATTCTGCTTTTAACAATCCTGATGGAAATCACCCGGAAAGTCGATCCAAAACAATCCAGTTACACTAAGTTTGAAGGCAGCTTTGACGGACTCAAGACAGCAATTGCACTCCTGCTCCTGGCCGTACAGATCCTAACGATCGCTGTCTGCTTTGGAGCAAAAGTGCAGATTGCAACTGTCCTTCCTCTGCTGGTCGGCATCCTTTTTTGCTATATCGGAAACATGATGCCGAAGATCAAACACAACTATTTTGTCGGCATTAAGACACCATGGACATTAAATGACCCGGAAGTATGGTTTCGGACGCATCGTTTCGCCGGGAAGATATGGTTTGTTGGCGGCATCTTCATTGCCTTTACCTCTTTCCTTCCGGGAGCCGCAAAATTTGCCGCAATATTAGGCGCTGCTATTGCGCTTGCCATCGTGCCAATGATATACTCTTATCTTATTTCAAAAAAAGAAAAAGATTCCTAAAGTTTCTGCTGCATGCAAAAGAGGAAATTGGTTCATCGTACCAATTTCCTCTTTTTTAGGGAGTCATCTTCACTTTCTGCCGGCCAATTATTTTCTTTGATTCGTATTTCTGTTGTTATTTGATAAGCCAACTGTAATCCTGCCTGCAATCTACCACATAATCGGCATAGACTATATCGTCTGCTATCTGGAAGATTATCATATAGTGTTTTTCAAACAGGATAAAACGATAGGCGTTTCTGGGAATATATTCCCCTGTAAGCCACGGGCATCTCTGCGGCATCAGTTCTAAGGAATTTGCAGTCTTTTCAAATTCTGATGTCATCCGTTCCGCCGCTTCCTCGCTAACTTGTGCCAAAAATGCAGCATGGGAAACGAGCATCTGTGTTGCCCGTCCCGATACAATCACACGGTATTTATTCTGCTGTTCCATGATCTGCCGCCTCCTTGATTGCACTACGCATCATCGCAGCGACTTCATCAACAGAGTAACCTTTGCTTCCACGCATCCTCTCCTCCTCAACGGCAAGCAGTTCCTCACGGAGCTTCAGCATTTTTTCTCTGCGGTTGTAAGTTCCGATGTCCATGACCACCAAATCCCCTTCGCCGTTCTTGGTAAGGAAAACCGGCTCTTCGGTCTTTCTGCATTGTTCCGCAATCTCATTATAATTTTGTCTGATCGCTGCGGATGGGCGAATAATCATAATAGCACCTCCTCGCCTTCGTTGTGGTAGCAATATTCTAACCATATTATATCCATTTGATACAACAAGGTCAACCGCATTACAGAAAGTTTACAACCAAAAATTTTACGCTAGCGTTATTTTTTTGTCTTTTTCGTTTTTTTAGCTTTCCTTGGTTTCGTTTTTCTTAATTCAAACAATACTCCGCTGTATGGCGCCAGTGTGATGGACATTGTTGTTTTTTCTGTTTCCTGTTCCAACTCCCATGTTTTCTTTTCTCTTGGAGTTTCGCCGCCCCAGCAGTCCCAGTCAGTATTTAGGATACACTCTTCTTTCCAGGTATCTTCGATTTCCAGTTCATAGTCTTTCTGTTCCTGATCGGAAAAATTAAAAACGGCCGCCAGCATCTCTCCTTCTTTCTTCCTTCCAATGGCATAAATGCATCGTTCTTCCTGATGACAATCTAACCAACGAAAATTGTCCGGATTATAATCGTCATGGAGAGGCGCGGATGCTTTATAAATTCGATTTAATTCTTTCATATAATGATGAAAAGCATCGTGAATCGGATATTTCAGCACGTCCCAATCCTGCTCCTGTTTTTCCGTCCACTCCCGCAGCTGGCCGAATTCATTGCCCATAAAGTTTAACTTCTTTCCCGGATGCATCATCATATAGAGATACATCGCTCTTGCCTGCGGAAATTTTCCGTCATAATCTCCGTACATTTTCTGCAGGATCGTCGCTTTGCCGTGAACAACTTCATCGTGGCAGAATTCCAAGAGATACTGTTCATTCCAATAATACATCATAGAGAATGTCAGTTTATGATAATCTCTGGTTCGGTATTTCGGAGGCGTCTGAAAATATTCCAATGTGTCATGCATCCATCCAAGATCCCATTTATAATCAAATCCAAGGCCTCCCTGATAAACAGGTTTTGTCACTCCCGGATAGGATGTGGAATCCTCCGCAATCAACATGGCATCCGGATGCCGCTGCTTCAATCCCAGATTCATATCTTTTAAAAATTCAATGGCAGCGCCGTTGACTCCTCTGCTTTCATTGCCCTGCCAATAAATCAGACGGCTTACCGCATCCATCCGAATTCCGTCGAAATGATACTCTTCCAGCCAATAATTTGCCGCCGATTGAAGAAAACATTTTACCTCTCGTCTGGAATGGATGAAATTAGCGCTGCCCCATTCACTTTCCCCGGTATCCCGGTTATCATATTCATAAAGCGGCGTTCCATCATAAAGGCGAAGTCCATATCCATCGATTGCAAAATGAACCGGTACAAAATCTATAATCACCCCTATTTCTGCCTGGTGAAGGAGATCTACGAACTTCATCAGCTGTTCCGGCTTGCCATAGCGCTTTGTCGGTGCGAAAAAACCGGTGTTCTGATACCCCCAGGATCCATCAAAAGGATGCTCTGACAACGGCATTAGTTCCACATGGGTATAGTTGTTTTCTTTGATATATGGCACTAACATTTCCGCAATTTCATCATACTCATACCACCCATTCTCATCTTCCGGATTCTGCCGCCATGACCCAAGATGCATCTCATAAATGTTGACCGCATCACGCTTCCCGCTGCTTCGATTGACCATCCATTTTTTATCATGAAACTCATATTTTCCAATGTCGTTGATGATCGAACAAGCACCCGGCCGAAGTTCCATCTCAAATCCATATGGGTCACAATGTTCTTGCATCCGGCCGCCGGGACCATAAATGCAGTATTTATACATATTCCCCTCCTGCGCTTTGTCCGAAGTCATGGAAAAGAATCCGCTTTGCCCTTCCTTTTCCATAAATTCTTCTTTCCATTCATTGAATTCTCCAATCACCGAGATCTTCTCCGCATTTGGCGCATAAGTAACAAACTCTATGGCATCACCTTTCTTATGGGCTCCCATATATCGATAAGCATCGAACATTTTTCCATCATAAAAATCCTGTTTGTTCACTAAAAACACCACCTTATCCTACAATTGTTGTTTTTCCTTCATATGTATATTATAATAGAGAAAAGAGAATGGAACAACCATCAAACTTCCGCCTTCTGACGGATATCCGACACTCGAAAATAAATTGTAGGATAGGAGGCATATTTTATGAAAGAAATCAAGACAGACCGGCGGGTTCGCCGGACGCAGAATGCGTTAAAAACCAATCTTTTGATGCTAATGAAAGAACAGCCAATACAAAAAATATCCGTTTCCCGTCTGTGCGAGAAATCGGATATTAACCGCAGTACATTTTATACTTATTATTCCAGTCCCATGGATCTCCTTCATTCCATCGAAGAAGACATCCTTCATACTTTAAAAGAAGACATGGAACAATTTCACAAGGAAAATTCTGTTTTCCAGTTAATGGATTCCATTACCTCTTATGTTTCATCCAATCGGGAACTGATTCGTCTAATCTTTTCTGATAATGGAGATCCCGGCTTTTTGAACCAGCTGACCCTTCATCTGCAGGAACAGACCGTCGCCGACTGGCAGCGCCGCTACCCATCCTGCAGCAAAGAATCCCTGACTGCATTGCATATTTTTATCTCAAGAGGATGTACCGGTATTATTGAACAGTGGATCCGCGGCGGCTTCCAACAGACTACAGAGGAAATTTCCCATACTTTAGAAACTCTATCTTGGTCGGCCGCCTCCGGTTTCCTAAAAATGAATGTCTGACAAAATTTCCTGCAGACGTTTGAACAACTGGCTGACATGATACCCATCCGCCGCAGCGTGGCCGATGGTCAGCGCTGCTGACAGCTCTTTTCGGCCTTCTGACTCCGTATATTTCCCAAACGTAATGATTGGGAACAAGTTCGGTTCTCCGCCCGGAACCCAGGTTCCGTATCCTGTAAAATCCATCCAAGGAACACAGGAGATACAATAAAAATTCGGCGGCTGTCCTTCTTTTCCCTTTGGTCCTTTGCAATCTTTATATCGCTCCATATCTGCTGTGATGTTTTCATAACAGATTGAGAAATCTTCATCATAATAAGACCAGATGTCAGAAAACGTATGATCGTCTTCGTGAAAAATCGTATAATTGGGATGTACCACATCCCAAATGCCCGGATTTCCTTCTGCATCTTTTCCCATACGAAATTCCTTCATCTCATTTACTGCTTTGGACGCACAATAAATAAATGCCGGATAGAACTTTAAGCCATGACGTTTCACTTCTTCGTACAGATTCGTCACATCCAGACGAACCGTTACCGAATATCCGCATGGAAGTGTCTTGGTATAATACGCATAGTGTTCTCTTCTCTCCCAGATTTCCTGATTTATTGGTTGAAACATCGCTTCCTCCTATTTCAGCATCTCATATCCGCCTAATACCACCGGCATTTTCAATACTTCCAGAACTCTCTCTAAAAGAACCCCTTCTCGTTTCGGATAATCGAACCCATAACTTGCTTTAATTGCCTGAGTAATGAACTGTACTCCTTTGTCAAGCGCGATCGGCAGACTGTCTCCATCCAGCAGGCTTCCGATCATCACTGACGTATACGCATCACCGGTTCCCGGATAGGAGGCCGGAATATAACTGCACTGAATCTTCCAGAACGTATCGCTTCTTCGGTCAAATGCCACCACATTGCTGTCCTTTCCTTCTCCCTGATCCGGCACGCTGGTCGCTACCACGATTTCCGGTCCCATATCCGAAAGTTTCCTCAGCCATTCCTTGATTTTCTCATCGGTGATTTTTTCCTCATAAGGCTGATTTAATAACAAACTCACCTCGGTAAAATTCGGTGTAATGATATCTGCCTTCGACACAAGCTGGCTCATCTTCGCCACATGATCTTTTGTCATGGTAGAATACAGTTTTCCATTGTCTCCCAGCACAGGATCGACGACAACCATATTCTCTTCGGTTCCAAAATCATCAATGAAATCAGAAACAATCTGAATCTGACGTTCCGATCCCAAAAACCCGGAATAAATACAGTCAAAATCTAACTGCAGCTTCTTCCATCCATCGATGTAATCCTGCATATAATCTGTAAAATCAACGAAACTGAATGTGTCGAATCCTCCGGTATGGTTGGAAAGGATCGCCGTAGGAAGCGGACATACCTGAACTCCCATGGATGATAAGATCGGGATAATCGCAGTCAGCGATGCCCGTCCAAATCCTGATAGATCGTGGATCGCTGCCACTCTTTGTACACTGCGCTTTTTCATTTCATCGTCTCCCCTCTACTTCAGCCGGAACGTAAGGATTCCCTTGTAATCAATCACGGCAATCTCTTCATCCTGCTTCATTCTTTTCATCAATGCTTCCTTATCTGCTGTCTTCCGGCTATCCAAAAAACCATTCAGCTCAAACTGATTCATCGGATGACGTCCAATAATTGATTTGACTGCTTCATAGTCATCTTCGATCTCGCTGAAAAAGCTTCCGGAACTTAACATTTCAATGGAAATTCCGCCCAGTTCTTCCACTGCATACTGCATCCGCTCCGGTGCCACGACATTTACTCCTTCCTCAGCCGGAGGACGCACCGGTGTATTTAAGTACAGCCGATCGTATTTCAGTTCTTTTAACAGTTCCTTAAATTTTCCAATAGAATCTTTATCGTCATTGATTCCGTCTACCAACATGATTTCCAGCCAAAGTTCCCCTTGATACATTTCGCAGAATTCTTTTAATCCCTGAAACTCTTCCTCAAACCGAATCGTACCATAAGGCCGGTCAATCCGTTTGGCCGTTTCCTGATCATAAGCATCCAGCGATGGAAGTACCATATCTGCATGACAAAGTTCCTCTCTTACCTGGGGATCAGAAAGCAGGGCTCCATTGGTGATAACGGCTACCGGTTTCTCGGTCATCTCTTTGAGGCCGCAGATCAGCTCTCCCAGATTGCTGCACAACGTAGGTTCCCCTTCCCCTACAACTGTCACGATGTCAAATTTATCGGAATCTTTCAAGTATTCTCTAAATTCTTTTAAAATATCCTCTGTTTTATAAAATTCCTGTCTCTGATTGGTCATATGGTCTGTCCGTCCCAGCTGACAGTAAATACAGGAATAGTTACATGTTTTTTTTGGCAATGGACTGATTCCCAAAGATCTTCCCAAACGTCTGGATGGAATCGGCCCAAATATATAATGAAATTCTTTCATTTCCAGTCTTCCTTTCGGTTTTTCTTTTTATTATAGCAGAAAAAAAGAAGCGTGACGGAAAATTTTCCCGCCATGCTTCTTTTGATCAAATTCTTTCTCGATATGATAAAAGGTCCGAAAACGCTGATCTATGGAATCATTATGCAAGAAGATTGTCTGCAAGTTCTTCCATGGTCTTAACATTTTCTGCTTTCATTGTAGATCGAATCGTAACAACCGGCTCTACTAACTCTACGTTCTTAAAGTTTTCAACAATGGCTTTCATATTCTTTGCAGCCGTAGGCGCCCAAGAACCATTTTCCATAAATGCGATCTTTCTCTTCTGATAATTCTTTGCTTTTAAGTGATGCAGGAAATCTTCCATGCACGGGAATAAACCGCCGTCATATGTAGCTGATGCAAGCACCAAAGTATCATAGCGGAATGCGTCTTCTACCGCTTCTGCCATGTCATCTCTGGAAAGATCTGTCACAACGACTTTCTTCGCTCCCTTTTCTTCCAGGATCTCTGCAAATTTCTTCGCAGCTTTTCCTGTATTTCCATGAATGGATGCATAAGCCACTACGATTCCCTCATTTTCCGGCTCGTATTTGCTCCAAGTATCATATAATCCGATATAGTATCCAAGATTTTCTTTTAAGATTGGTCCATGAAGAGGGCAGATCATCTGGATATCAAGTCCTGCTGCCTTCTTAAGAAGCGCCTGTACCTGCATTCCATATTTACCAACGATATTGAAATAGTAACGTCTTGCTTCGCAAGCCCAGTCTTCGTCAGCGTCCAAAGCTCCGAATTTACCAAATCCGTCAGCAGAGAATAAAATCTTCTCAGACTGCTCGTAAGCAACCATAACCTCCGGCCAATGTACCATCGGCGCCATAAAGAACTGAAGCGTATGCTTTCCAAGGGATACGGTATCTCCTTCTTTTACTGTGACGCAGCGTTCTGTCAGATTATCGATCTCAAAGAACTGTGGGATCATGTTCAATGTCTTCGCATTTACAATCAGTTTTGCTTCCGGATATTTTTCTGCCAGAACCTGCAGGCTTGCTGCATGATCCGGTTCCAAATGAGAAACAACGATATAATCAACCGTTCTTCCATCTAATTCTCTTTCCAGATTGGCCAGCCATTCGTCCGTTCTTCTCTGATCGATGGTGTCCATTACCGTTACTTTCTCATCTAAAATCACATAAGAGTTATAGGATACGCCATTTGGAATTATATATTGGCTTTCAAACAGGTCAAGATCTTTGTCATCTGCTCCAATGTACTTAATCGCATCTGTAATTACAATGTCTTTCATTTGTTTACCTCCAAACTGTACGTTATTTATATCTTCTTTTCGTCCTTACTATACCATATTTAGCCTGCGATTGCCACAAATATGGTTTCAGAATAATTACTATTTTTTGTACAATTCGAAAATAGCTTACTGCCATTCTTTTTCCAGAAATTGTACAATCTCTACGGCTTTCGGCGGACAGCCCGCCAGACTTTTTTCAAAACATTTTGTACATTGTCCGATTCCGATTGTTCCTGTCTTATTACGGTATCCCTGACCGATGGCAATTTTTTCTTTTCCCTGTAAAACTCCTTTCTCCTCCAAACGGCCCAATGCATGGATCAAAGAGCCATAACAGGCAGAACAGGCATCTTGTGGTTTTACATAGGCTGAAAGTCTGCGGGTCTTCCCCGTCGGCACTGCCGTTTGCAAATCTCCTTCCTGCTGATTTAGTTCATGGATATTGATCGCCTTTGTATCTGCTTTTCCAATGCCTAATTCTTCTGCCAGACGAATATAGGAAATTTCATAAGGATGATAGCCCATGATCTCTGCCGCAAAGCTGTCACAGAGCACAGGATCTTTCCATGCCAGAACCCGATTCATCGTGACCGGACTGCCTCCTTCTTCAAACTCCAGATCTCCGCAGATGTTATCTGCCAGAATAAAGTCTTGGTGAATCAACGTATTTAAAACCGCAATTGGTTTGTGGAGTCCCATCCTGTGAAATCTTCGTTTCTCACTATTGGGAATGAAACCCTTGCTGTTTTTCAGCGCACAAGTGATATGTGTCTGGCAATGCCCTTTCACCACCGGAAGATTGATCATATAGTCAACCTCCAATGCTTTTTTACAGACTTGGATTTTCATTCCATTTCTTTCACAGGTGATTGTCTGGTCTTTCTGAAGATCAACAAATTCGACCTGATGCTTTTGACAGACATCCAAGATTCCATTCGCCCTCGCCGCATTCATCGTTTTTTCTCCTACCCAGGAACCTTCCATTACCTGAATTTGTTCAAAACCGTTTTCCTTTAAATAACTTAACAGTCCGTCTACAATCTCCGGATGTGTCGTCGCTCCATGGGAAGCCGGCGTGGCCGCCACCAGATTGGGTTTGATGCCGACTTTCTTCTTCCGATCTCCAATCTCTGCTGCCAAATTGACCTCCCTTAACAGCTGGATAGTCATATCTCTGTATTCTGTTCCGTGAATCATAAAAACATCGTTTTGTTCCATAAAACCTCCAAAAAGATTGTGTCCTGATTCTTTATATTGAAGCTGCTGATGCATTGGCATTGATCGAATCTATCACACCTTTAATTCCAAACCATACTCTTTGATCTGTAAAAATCTGTACAACACTTCCCTGATCTGTAAATGGTGGCTCCATCAAGACCGAAAAATCCTTCATCATGCCATTATGTACAATATATTCTACAATCTGATTTACAAAATAAATTTGTCTGCTGTCTAAATTTGCATCATTTAAAAATTCCGCAAATGCTTCTTTGGCGGCATTCATATCAAGTCCTATAATCTCACGAACCAGTTCCCCTAAAGGCTTACTTCCATATTCTGCTTCATAATCTTCTCTTGTTCCGATATCATGCCACAAAATATTCTCTAAGGTTTCTATATCATCTGTTGTCAGAGGTTCATTTTTCTTTAACTTCTCAATTACCGTCTGATCTTGATGCTGCCGAATATAAAACTCTGCTTTTGCTCTATAATTTTTCAAATCATCGCTTTCCAATTCTGATTCATGCCAATCAGATGATAAAATTTCATCTTCAAAATTCGTATCATAAGTTTTACTCTTATTCGTTGGTATATATTTCATAAGATTTCTCAGTTTCTTACGAATTTCTTCTAAATCCTTTATCTCTGCACGTTCCAAATAATCTGTGTGCAGTATCTGATTCATTAAAACTGACTGTTCCATGATTTCCGGTATTGTCGCCATATCCGCCAAAGTACGAACCCTGTTTATTAAATCTTTTTGCGCTTTTCTGTATTTCTTTCCTTCCAAAAGCGCAAGTTCCATTCCATAAATCAACGCATCAAATCGAACTGCCCCTGCATCTTCTTGATCCGGTAATATCAATGGAGCAAGTTCTTCTTTTACTTTTAATGTATCTTCATAAGAAATTGCCTGATAATTTTTCTCCTCAGAATAAAAATCCACGTACTGCAAATGTTGTTTTACGATAAAACTATCCCTATTTAATTCTTTTACCTTTCCTACTAATCGATTCACCAAAGAATTCCGATAGGAAATCAAATGCTCTGTCTGATATTCTAATTTTTGAAGCTTATAGGATAATTGAAATTCCAAATTGAAGATTGAACTTTGCAGCGTCGTCTGGGCTGCAGATTCCTGACCGTTTTTCTTCACACGAAAGAATTCAAAGTTTCCGCAAAAATCAAAGATATAGAACTTTTTCTTATCGTCCCCATCCATCAAGTTCGGACATAATCTTGTTCCTCTTCCGATCATCTGCCAAAACTTCGACTTACTCATTACTTTTTTAAAGAAGACCAGATTTAAGATCTCCGGCACATCGATTCCTGTATCCAGCATATCCACTGAAATTGCAATTCTAGGCAGTTTATCCGGCTCTGAAAATTCATCAATTGCATTTTGCGGATAGCTCATTTGATTATCAATGACCTGCGCGTAACCCTTCAACTTTGGATATTCTTTCTCAAACACTTCCAAAATCTTTTCTGCATGTTTATGATTTTTCGCAAAAATAATCGTTTTTCCAAGTGTCTCCCCATACTGTACATGAAGTCCGTCCGTCATCAAAATATGTAATACCTTTTTTATGGTATCTTTGTTGAAAATTCTAGAGTTTAATTCAGACGAGTCAATTCGTTCCGGCAAACCGCCTTCTTCCTTGCTGAATGTATCTTCATAGACTTCTTTTTCTTCTTCTGATAATTCGCTGTATGTAATTCCCTCTTCCATGAGTTTTAATTTTGTTTCAATTGTCGCATAGTCTGTCAAATAACCATCTTTCACTGCCTGTTCTAAATCATAGCCATAAGTTGGCACTCCGTTTTCCAATTCGAAAACATCATATGTATTTTTCTCAACTTCATCTTTCGGCGTTGCGGTAAGTCCCACCAATGGAGCATCAAAATATTGAAAAATATCTTTATACTTATTGTAAATGGATCGATGCGCTTCATCGCATATTACCAAATCAAAATGACCGCAGGTATAGAGTTTCCCTTTCTCATCCTTGACTTCATCGATACAATGAATCATTGTCTGATACGTGGAAAAAACGCAGTGTGCGCTGTAGTTATCTTTTTCTTCACACAGATTGGTCACTGACAGATCGTCCAACAAGTTCACAAAGCTTCTCTTTGCCTGTGTAACAAGCGAGTTTCGATCTGCAAGAAACAAAATATTTTTGATCCAACCTTTTTCTCTTAGAATTTTGCAAAGTGCAATCACTGTTCTGGTTTTTCCGGAACCTGTCGCCATTACCAGCAATGCTTTTCTTTTATTCCCTTGATCGAAAGTATCACATACCGCACGAATCGCAGCTTCCTGATAATATCTTCCTGCAATTTCTTTATCAACCGTCACACTCTTTAAACTTTTTCTCATAGATTGGAGATTAAACCACTTCTCCAAATCTCTTTTTGAGTAAATAAATGCAGCTTCCCTTTCCGGATAACGTCCATCATCTATTCTTGTCTCAAATCCGTTGGTCAGGAAAATAACCGGTCTGCGGCCATATTGCATTTCGATGGCATCTGCATATTTTTGCGCCTGCTGTCTTCCGATTCTCGCATCTTTGCAGACACTTTTGGCTTCCACAATCGCCAATGGTACATGCCGGTCATCATAAAGAACATAATCTGCTCGTCCTGTTCCAGATTTTGTTGGCATTCCTTTAATTGATACTTCGTTTAGCCAGTCTTTTCCTTCCGTCCAGCCTGCATCCTCCAACATCGTATCGATATATATTTTTCTCGTTTCATATTCGGTAAAATCCAATGATTTCGGAACATAGGCAGGCTTCTGTTCTTCTCGTCTTGCCGTTAGCTGCGCTTTCAGCGCTTTGTTTTCTTCTATCAAAACTTGAAGATCGATTTCTAACTGTGAAGGTACATGTTCCGCAACAAGAGGTTCTTCTTTCTTCTCTTCCAATAAATCTTTTTGAAATGTCTGTGGCTCATAATTGTCGGCATAGCAATAAGCAACAAAATCCAGGAACATAAACAAATTTTCCAGACATAATTTTGCCTGATCCAAAGATATTTTCCGTCCATTATGTGCTGCCCGATTGCCTATGGTCCGAATAAAATCCATTCTCTTCCATAAGTCTTTGCCGACGATATCTTTAAATTCATCGGTCTGCATTAAACTATACAGCGTATCTTGGTATGGTCTTTCCAAATCCCGATCTACAGAATACATCCATTTCAAAGCAAATTCCATGGCGCGGCGGCAATTTAAGGCACTTGCATCTGTATCAATATTCAAGATTTTTTCTGCTGAGATTGCTACATCTGCAAATCTCTTAAATTTAGGTTCGGATTTTAAAAAATCAAAATTCGTCATAAAAATCACCTCAATTCTGTAAAAGGACACAGTGCAATTTTGATTTGTCGACCTGTTTGATAAAAATTTTGAATTCTTCCTGT
Organism: Candidatus Anaerostipes excrementavium; assembly: GCA_019114985.1. Classification (GTDB taxonomy): domain Bacteria; phylum Bacillota; class Clostridia; order Lachnospirales; family Lachnospiraceae; genus Anaerostipes; species Anaerostipes excrementavium. Next base: position 50,714 of record DXEM01000035.1, on the reverse strand, counting down.
TTTTCAAACGGCGGTAGTGGTAAAGTAAATCCTTCTACCTGATTCTTATTTACCTTAGGAAGATTGGTCCGATTACTAAAAGCTAAAATATAATCCAAAAAATAATCACTTCTCATTGTATAAGCTAAGTATTCTCTATTACATACTCTATCCTTTACCAGAATTGGATACGCATCTGCTGAACAGAGTCCCTCGAAATCAGGCAACGCCACTTTGTTTAAATTTGGACGTATTTTGCTATATATAAGATGCTTTGGTGTAAATAGATATTTCCCGCTTATTACCCCGTCTTCTGCTATTGTTTTATAACCTACCAATCGTCCCGTTTCTTTTTCTATACTATCTATACCAATATGAGGATAATCTTGATACTTTTCAAAATCATGGATCATATTTGTATCAATATCTGCACAGTCCTTAAATCCTACTATTCTCCACCCTTTACTGTTGGATTTCAAATCCCCAAACATCTCGACAAATCGAGCTTTGATAAGTTTATCTAATTTTTTTATTTGCATTTTTTGTAAATTTATTATCTTTTGAAGTTTATTCAGAGTCAGTGCTCTATATTTCTGCTCTTCAAGAGAAATATCAGGCACTGTCATTTCCTTTAGCATGTCTAATTTTAAGTTGTTTCGTACACTTCCAGTAGACTTTCCTTTTATCATTGTTTTCGCAAAATCACTTTTCAGAAAAAAAAATATATATTCATTATCCATCTGGTCCGACACTGAAAATACATTGTATAAAGGGCTCACGATAACCTTTTCTTCATTTCTTTGCCAGTCTACAGATCCTACATCTATTCGTGAAGGATTATAAGCAAAGTATCCTTTTGGAACAATTTTATAAGAGGACTTATCTTTGCTAGCAATCTCTTTATCAAAATATTGTGTACAAAATCCTTGACTATTTGTAACGCTATATACTGGAATATTTTCATTTTTCTTATTTCGTACAGTATATTCTTTAATAAAACTCCCTAACCGTATTCTTTTTTTTGGCATTTCCATTTCCTTTTACAAATCCGAATTTCGTATTTGAGGTGATGGATTTTAAGCGATAAATCTACGATGTGAGGCTTTTACATTGCTCTGATTTACCATTGCATACTTCATGGTCGTATCGATTTGTTGATGTCCTAATAGTTTTTGCACTTGTTCAATTGGCATTCCTTTGTCAATTGCCCTTGTTGCCATAGTTCTTCGGAACTTATGCGGATGAATTCGATCAATCTTTAATCTTCTGCCCATTTCTCTTAGTCGTATTTCTACCCCGCTGATTTTTAAACGATTATATGGATAATTCAATGAAACAAATAAAGCTGCATTGCTGTCTTTTCTTGTCCTTAAATATTCCTCTATATGCAGCTTAGTTCTTGCATCGAAATATACTTTTCGCTCTTTATCTCCTTTTCCATAAACAATACATTCTCTTTCCTGCAGATTGAGATCTTCTATATTCAAGTTGACCAATTCACCAACACGCATTCCCGTTGAAAATAAAAGATCAATCATTGCCAGATCTCTTTTCTCTGTACATCCATCCCGCAATATTTCTATACTTTCATCGGAAATCGTTTCTTTCACCACTGTTTTGGTTCGTATTTTATGAATCCGCCTCATAGGACTTTTCAAAATATAATCTTCTTCCTCCAACCAAGAGAAAAAGCTGGAAAGATTTCGCCTTACATTATCTACTGTTACTTTGCTGCAGTTATTCTTTTTCTGATAACGCACCAAATATTCTCTTAATATTTCTGTCGTCATCCGTCTTAATGGCTCTGTAATATCTTTTAATAATTGTTCTATCGTAGCTTTATAATAAGTTATCGTTCTTTCAGAACATCCTTCAATTCGTTTGGCTGTCAAAAACATATCAAGATAACTGTGATTTGAAATCTCTTCCGCCATCAAATCATCTCCATCTAAGCGTTTGATTAAAATTTCCTGTAACTTCTTCATCTGCGCGATATTCAAAAAGTCTGACATGTCATTTAAAATATTATAGATCTGATTTTCCATTTTCTGATAACTCCTTTTTTAAAGAAGTATATCTTAATTTTGCACTTTTAGGAAACTCTTCTGTTTATAGTACTTTATTTTCCAAGTAACAGGCATAGATATAAGAAGGATTTTCATAATAAAAACTGCTGTTGTAGTCATCAATTTTTTCACTAATAAAAGAATCATATACTTTCTGCAAAGCAGAAACTACATCTATTTTCTCTTCCTGTGCTACTTTTTTAATAAGTCTTTTGTAGACTTTTCCAATATCCCAATAAGTTGGAATCGCATATTTACAATCGCTGACATTATCGAAAGCACCGTCTGATATTCCCGCTTCTTCAATAAAATCCTGACTCACTCTTTCTATGTTGTCACAGTGATACACATCTGCTAATTCATAAATTTTACGGATCCGTTTTGTTCCAAGCAATTTGACAATGTGGGAACGTTTATTTTTTGTTTTTCTTCCAATATAATCAATTAGACTGCACGTATAAAATAAATCATTGTCTTTAGCCGGCTCTCTTCCATTTTGTCTCAAGAATTCTGCACCTCCTCATACCCCCTATAAGTTAAACACTTTAGTGCGTCTTCTGTGCAAAAATTAATCTGATGTGTTGGATATTTAAACTTCGCCAGTACCCAAAATTGTTCTCTGGTGATAACGCCATCCATATAATCTGTAATATAGTTATAGATCTGATCATCAGCCATAGCTCCAATGACAATATCATAGCTGTGCTCTTGTCCACTTCGGCAGGCAATGATAAAATCCAGCCATTCTTCTGACATCTCTTTAAACTCTTTGATCTTTAAATTCGTGTTAAGACGCACTTCATAGATAGAAACTATTTTCTCATCATACCTTCTAGCCCAACGCTGTGCCTGTTCCCTTATGATCGTACAATAAAATCCCGGGCCAAAATCTTTTGTATATCGTCCGATTCGTATCTCCGGCTTCTGTACTTGTATATAACTTCCATGATATACTGTCAGCATTTCTTCTCTCCTATCCAAAATACTCCTGCATTAAACTATCAAAAAGAATCTGCGCTTGATCAAGAGCTTTCTGTACTACAGCTTTTGATTTGTCGATCTGCTCAACGAAAGTAGCAAACTGATTCTGCTGTTCTATCGGAGGCATATACACCACAAAAGATTGTACATCTTTTTGGTTGATACTGGCTTGATTAACCGCCTTTTTTGCTCGTCTTAGAATTTGCTGATAAGTAAATTCGGAACAAAGCAATTTCGTAATGTAAACCGGATGAAATTTATTTTCATCTATATGTAATCTCATCATATTTGACTCAAAAACCGTATTTTCTACTAAACCTTGAATCAACCCGCACTTACCAAGATATTCGATGCTATTAACTCGATTGATAACAATATCATTTTCATATAGCAAGTATCGCTTCAGTTCTGCTTCTGAACAAATTAGTCGCTTTAGTGATGAGAGATCCGACACTTTTCCATCATAAAAACTATCTATTCTGAGAATAGGTACGCCTGTTCCATCTGATACATAATCGGACTGAGGCTTATAAAGTCCATTCTGCGGCTCGATTGTCAAGACTGATCCCAAAATCACTTTTGGTAAGTTGTATGGATTCGTCATTGGATCACCAAACATCTCGATAAATCGAGCTTTAATAAGTTCGTCCAGCTTTTCTAATTCTTTTCTACGCTTTGTAATAACTCCACTAACTTTATCTAACAGTTCAACAACCTTTAATTGTTCTTTTGTATCATTGTTTATATCTATTTCAAATTCTCCAAACTGCGTTTTATTTATAATCGGAACGACAGGTGCATTTGAAATAGTCTGCAGTCTTCTCTTATTTGCAAAGATTCCGTATGCCAAATATTTTGGAAGAACTTTTTCATTTGGTTCAATGGCATTTATCTGCTGATTAAAAGCAAGTTCTTTATTTTTTGCAATTCCAACTTTACCAATACTACCGATACAAGTAACAAATACTGCATTCTTTTTAACAATTCTTGCTTTGTTTCTTGCCGCCTCAGCTAAATACTCCGTAGTATTTTCGATAAAATTAATTTGTTGCTCAGAAATCATATCTGGTTTAACAAATCCTATATCTTCAGAATTGTAAAATTCCGAAATATTTTTACTGGGCGTATTCCCTGTACTTATCTTACCTAAGTCTTTCAATTTTACTTTCATTTATCATCCCTACAAATCCGAATTTAACATTTTTTCTAGTTCCTTCATTTCTTGATCTATCTGCTTTTGCAGCTCTTTCAAGTCATTCAAAATCTCATTTGTCGGTGGATATTCCACCGGGATATACTCAATTTCCTTGTATTTATTAATAGAAAGATCATATCCATTCTCTACAATCTCTTCTTTTGGCACCAAGAAAGATTGTTCTGTCCGTTTTCTTTCTTTTTCTTCCTCTCGATGATGGAATCGATGGACAATATCCGGAATATCATTTTCTTTTACTTCCGCTCGTTTGTCATCCAGACTTTTCCCATCCGCTTTCATATCATAAAACCATACTTGATCGGTTCCTCCATGTCCGGTTTTTGTAAACACAAGAACCGCTGTAGATACTCCCGCATATGGCTTAAATACACCGGAAGGCATGGAAATCACGGCTTCCAATCGATTCCCTTCCACAATTTCTTTTCGTATATTTTTGTGAGCTCTGGAAGCACCAAACAGAACTCCATCCGGAACGATGCAGGCACATCTTCCGCCGATCTTCATCATCCGTAAAAATAATGCCAAGAATAAAAGTTCTGTCTTTTTCGTCTTGCATACTTTCAGCAAATCAGCGGATACAATATCATAGTCCAAACTTCCTTTAAACGGAGGATTTGCTAATATCAAGCTATACTTTTCTTTATCTGTGTTCTGATCAGAAAGACTGTCTTTGTATTCAATATTCGGATTTTCCACACCATGAGACATCATATTCATTGCTCCAATGCGCAGCATCGTACGATCCATATCATAACCATGGAACATATAATTCATATAATGTTCTTTATTGTTTCGGTCAAAAAGTACTTCTTCTTTTCGTTTTTTTCTTAAATAGTCACTGGTTTCTACTAAGAATCCAGATGTTCCGCATGCCGGATCACAGATCACATCATCTGGTTTTGGTTCCACCAATTCAATCATCATATCGATGATATGACGCGGTGTTCGGAACTGTCCATTCACACCGGCTATCGCCAACTGAGATAACAAATACTCGTATACATCTCCGCGCACATCCACAGAATGAAGTTTTTCCATCTGTGCATATATCTCATCCATAGATGTAACAATTTTGTCCAACATCAATGGAGTTGGAATCTTAAAGATCGCGTCATCCATATATTTTGAATACGCACTTTCTTTATCACCATGTAAACTTTTCATAAATGGGAAAACCCATTCCTGCATCACCTGGTACATCTGCGTTGCTGGAAAATCATGAAATACACTCCATTTTAATTGATTTCCATCAATGGTACGGTCTCCTATGGCTACTTCTCCTGAAAATCTGCTTTGATATGGCAATCCCAGCATTTCACATTCTTTCATATGCAGATTATCCGCATCATCCAGGTCATGGATAAACATCAGATAGGTCATCTGTTCAATGACGTCCAGCGGATTGGTAAGCCCTCCTGTCCAAAAAATTTCCCATAAATTATCGATCTTACTTTTCAGTTCACCTGTAATCATCTCTTTTTTCTCCCTGTTTCCTCCGTATATGGCGTACTGCCTACCATTTCATTTTATAATTTTTTACACTCTTTGTAAATCTTTCTGCATATTCAAACTACTCTAACTCATATTCTGACTTCTGTTTTTCTCAATTTTATATTCGTTTTTCTCATTTATCTTATGATATTTATTCGCTTTTCAAATATATTATATCGCTTTATACTAAATGCAGAAAAACAGTTATGGAGGCACGTTATTATGTATTACACCGATACCATGAAAAATACGAAACATAAAAAGGCATATCTCAAATATATTTTGGCACTGTTTTTATTTGGTTCCAACGGCATCATTGCAAGCAGCATTTTTATGAAAAGTTATCAAATCATCTTGCTTCGGACATTGCTCGGAAGCCTGCTGCTGTTGTTGATTGGTTCCAAATCACATGCTTTTAAAAATCTTATGAAACACAAAAAAGATCCTTTGCCTTGCTACTGTTACAATCGGTGCAATTCTCACTGGCGGTGTTTCTCTTCAACAAGGCGCTAATATTATAGGAATCCTATGTGCTCTGATGTGTGCTTTTGCTTATGTGGGCATGATCCTTTTTAACAAAAAAAGTACAGCGGTTACCGGTCTCGCCAACTCTGCCATTCAGCTTACCTCCGGTTTCCTGACTGCACTTATCTATAATTTGGTTCGATGGATGTCCGGGAATGCTCCTGCAATGACAATTCATCATTATGAATGAATCTATGATACTGTCTCAGATCGGCGGAGCTATCCTCATCATAGGAGGAACTATGCTGTGGAATTTTCCGTTCCAAAAAGATATCAATAACTGAATATTTTTCATTAAAAACTTACTAAATTTCTGATTATCTTTTCATAAGTTGGTAAATGTCGGTATAGCCTGTATTTTCGAGCTTTATCGGCATTTTCCTTTTGGAAGATACCTTGCATAAGCTGGCATTTACCAGCATGAAAATGCAACCAAAAGTAGTAAATAAGTAGTACAACTATCCGATTTAGGCAACCAGCTCCAGCCTTTCCAGCTCTGCTTTTGCTGAATTGAAAGTGCCGTGTGCGTAATACCCTAACGTCATGGTAATGTTTGCGTGTCCCATGATATATTGCAGGGTGTTCGGGTTCATTCCTCTGTTTGCCATGTTCGTACAGTAGGTATGTCGGAATGAAGGAGGTGGGATGGAGGCTGCCCTCCAGATGAGCGACACCTCGTTCTCGGACAAATGTTTTATGCTACTTTGAAATTAAGTACCTGTTCAATCAGTTTCGCTTCAAGACGGCTACGCATATCATCATCTACTCTGGTATGAGGATTGCCGTATTCGTCAATGACTGTCCTCATGGACAAGCGGGCAATATACGGTTCATAATGGCGTAACACAACATTCATAGCCAGAATATCGCCCTGTGAAGCTGAAACGATAATAGGGTAAGGCAATAAGCCGTTGCCTTTATGTACTGCCTTATTCTTCGTCATGCTGTTTTTCCTCCATTTTTTTCCTTATTTTTTCAAATCCTTTCTGACGCTTGTAATTGACTGTACGGCGTACCAGTTTCAAGAGGTCGGCAATCTCGCCGTCATTGAAGCCCAAGCCGTAGAGCAGTAGGAAAAAGCGTTCTTCTTCAGAAAGCTCCTGCAACGCTTCGTTCAACAGCTCATTCTTGATTTTTACGTCATATCCCATAATTGTATAAAGGTTATAGTCAGTGGAATACTCGTCATAAACGGAGAGATGTGCAAGCTGTTCCGGGGTAAGCTCGGAAAGAGAAATCTGCAAATCATTCATGCGCTGGTAATGCTTCTGGATATTGATTGCTTCATTCCTTAAAATCTTCTTGCAGTAGCAGTCAAAGACTTTCTGAATATCCTCGTGGGAAGTCGGTTTTTTCACGTTTTCACCTCCTTTCGTCTGTCAAAAGGTGGTGATTGTAACCTCTCCTTCCCCCTTTCCGTCATTAATACAAATGAGAGGGCAGGAGCTGGCAAAGATTGAAAAAGAAATCTGTAAACGTCAAAAAAGCCCAAGAAATTCTGATAACCTCGTTGAGCTTTTCTGGATAAATTCGACAAATAAAGAAATAATTCTACATGGAAATGGGTAGGACGTCCCTTAGTGTGAACCATGATTTTTTTGATGATTTTCTTTTATGCACTCCTGCCATTCGCAACCCTCCCGTGAAGAAACTGCCCTGTCAAAAAAAGGCAAATTTCAACAGCATAAGCATAAAAGATAAATCCGTCCTAATTCCGTCCGTATTCCTGTTTTTCAGCAGGAAAATGAAAAAGGCTACCACAGCTCCAGCATATTCGCTGGAAATGTGATAACCTATATATTAGACAATCTCTGTATTTTTTTTGATGAGCTGGCGAAAATAGTCCTGCTTTTCTAGTGCTACTTGACTGATGAAGTCTGATAGCCATTTTTCTGCTTTTTGTATCATCTGTTCATCATCATCGTAATCTGGATAATCAGCCAGAATATCTATTTCCCTGTCCATGCGGTCAGCTTCGGTACACGCCAAATCCAGATATTTTCTAATCAGTAATTGTGTATAGGCACTGTACCCTAATGTGTTCGTGATATAAGTGATACGTTCAAAATCTTCCTGTGTCATTTTCTTTTTGCCTGTCAGTAAATCGTAATCGTGCTGTCCACATACGGACAAATAAGTTTCCTCTTGCTTTTCCATAAGTCCCATAAGCCTGCTCCTTATCCTTAAAATTTTAGACTTCCGCTAACAGTGCAGATAAATTCATCTGGGGTAGGTGTACTGTCGCCAAACAGCCTTTGGAACTCCGCCTGCTGGACTAGGTCGTTGCTGTTCTTCGCTTCAAGGATAGCGTCCTGTATCTGTCCTCGAACTTCTGAAACGGAAAGACCACGCAGACGGGCAACCTCTTTCAGCATTTTTCTGCTGTCCCTTTTTCTGAATTTCATCATATCTCCAATGCACCTCTTTTCTAAGATGTATATTCTATCAAAATCCAATAAAACTATAACTATTAGAATAAATACCTTTATTAGTCCATTATAAAGCATTTTTACAAAGGTTACAATGTATAAGAATAGATTTTTTTGAAAGGAGCGTGTCAGTTATATGGAGCTTGACTATAAAGCTATCGGCAAAAGAATTAAGATTGCAAGAATTAAAAAGAACCTTACTCAAGAAACCGTTGCTGACAGAATAGGCGTTACTCCACAGCACGTAAGCAATATAGAAACTGGCAATACATCAGTTAGTTTAACAACTTTAGTCGCTATTGCCAATACCTTGACGGTATCGGTTGACGAGCTGTTATGTGATACGGTCTTAACCTCAAAGCCTGTCTTTGAAAAAGAAGCCAAAGAGATACTGGAAGATTGCAATGAATATGAAATCCGTGTACTGGTAGATGTTTTGAAAGCAACCAAGGCTTCCATGCGAACCGTAAAATTGTTTGAAGCAAAATTAAATGAGGACAAATAAAACCGTAGCGTGCGGATCACAACAAGTTGTGAAGTACAGCTACGGTTTTTCTTGTTCGTTGAATTTATAGCCCACGCCCCAGACTGTAATAATGTATCGTGGTTTGTCTGGGACAGGCTCTATTTTTAATCTTAGTTTTCTGATGAAAGAGGACAGATTGCTTGCGTCAAAAATATGGTCGTATCCCCATACATTTTCATAAAGTTGTTCTTTCGTGAACACCTGTCCTTTATGAGAAGATAGAAAATACAACAGGTCAAACTCTTTAGCAGTCAAATGTATCTGTTGTCCATTTCTGTCTACGACAATACGGTTGAACGGATTGACCGATAATTCATTCGTATTCTGCTGTATAACAGTAGGAGAAGTACACAGTTTTTCAGACAGCCATTCCACGGTCTGTTGAAATATATTGTCCTCTTTCTCTGTAAACTCTACAATCAATATTTTCCCATATGTCCACCGCCTTAAATTTTGTATACATTTTTTAATTAAAGTACAATTTAAATTCTATATAATTGCAAAAGAAATATCTTCAAATTCCACCATAATAAAATAAGGTGTTCTTAATATGAATATCCTAAACAATCTTGCAAATACGGGTGGTTATAACAACTGCAATGCGGAAGAGCTATTCATTTTGTCAGCTTCTGCTTCGCCTAACTTTGCTTTAATTCATTTTCCACTGTCATAAATAGTTTATGGCTGAAAAGCCCTATAATGATAACAATAACTGAGGCAAAGCAAAATGGTAGATAGCTGTATTTTCCAATATGCTCAAAAACAAATCCATAAATGAATTGACCTATTGGATTTGAACACATGCAGATACAAATGATACAGGAAATAACTTTCCCAATCAAATCATCAGGAGTTAAGATTTGAACATAAGACATCATCTGTATCTGAAATAATGTGGATAATATCATTAACACACTACAACTTACAGTCAACACAACGAAAATTCCCATAGCAGACGGCAACATTTTCAACGCAATTCCACTTATCAAGATACACAAAGCACATCCAATAATATTGTACGGTATTGTATGTGCTTTTAATCGACGGGATAATATTCCAGCAAGTACACCGCCTACGATACTTCCAACTGCTATCGCACCTTGTGAATATCCGTAAAGTGCATTTGCAACATCTTCTGAAAAGCCTAACTCTTGTGTGAACAATACAGGCAATGCAATATTGAACAATGAACAGAGAAGCAGGCTAATGGTTCCATATGAGATGGCAATTTTCAGAAGCATAGGTTTTTTACGAATAAGGAAATGAAAACTTTCTTTCATATCTCGAACTCCGGAAACAACCATACTTCCGGTATGTTTTCTCTTTCGGAATGGGATATGAATGAAAATCTCCATAACCGCAGAAGCAAAGAAGCATATGGCACTGATATGCAAAATAGGCGAAAGTCCAACAGAAGCATAAAGTAAGCCGCCTAAAACTGGTCCCAGCATATTTGCAAGAGAGCTTATCATATCAATAATAGAATTTGCCGCCATCATGTGTTCGTTATCCACAAGCACTGGAATACTTGCCTGTACTGCGGGTTGATATGCTCCCTGTATAGCATAGAGAAACAGCATTGCCGCAGCAATCAGCGGAACGATGTTATAATCTTTTGCTGTTATAGAGAACACAAATACCAATGCAGATGTACTGAAATCAAGAATTACCATGATATTTCTTTTGTTTACACGGTCGGCAATAATACCGCCAATCGGGAACAGCAAAATCATAGGAATAAATGAAATCGCCGAAATTGTTCCAAACAAAGCAGCTGAACCCGTCTGGTTCAGCAAGTATAATGGGAATGCAAAACGAAGAATTTGATTACCAAATAACGAAATAATTTGTCCTATCGCCATTAATATAAAATCCTTTGAAAACTTAGAACTATGTTTTGTCATATATTTTATCCTCCTATAATCATATTGCTTCCTCGGAAGCGATATAATCATAACGCCATTTTGCTTCCTTGTCAACATTTTTTCTTCCTCAGAAGTAAAAAAGCAGTCCCATTTTTATGTGGGACTGCTAATCTGCTATAATTTATTAATGACGCCGGAATGTGTGTCAATTCCTGCTTTTTCAAGTTCTTCATCTAAATGTTTGGAGTATACACCAAAAAAATTTAAAATCGCTGTATACGTTTCGTCCGTAATAGTATCAAAAATTTTTTTATCTCTCTGTTGAAATTGAATATCCAGTATATGGTGAATATTGTAAATTTCTTTTCCTTTATCCGAAAGAGTAAAATAAATTTCTTTTTTATTATCAAGACTTTTATGTGTACTTAAAAGTTTTTTCCCAATCAGCCTTTTTGTGAGTTTTGTAACACCGCCAGTTGTCATGTTAAATGCGTCAGCAAGTTTGGTTACATTTACATTAGGATTATCACCCACATACTGAATACAGTGTATTTCAGATGGTTTATACTCTTTTAAATTTTGCTTGAGAAAAAAACTCTCAAGACACATTTTTTTCTGAAATGTATCCCAACAAATATTTAAAATTTCTTCGCCTTTATTCATATAACAACCTCCTATCTGCATAGATTATAATCTCTTTTTGCTTCCTCGTCAACATTACTGTTCTATTTGCTTGCAGTTTCCGCTCTTGTATCGCTATCTATAAAGAGAAAAGCGCAGTACAACACCATGCAAAAGCGGTTATCCATTAAATTTCTCATTGGCCAATAAAAATCATATTTGTTATCCTACAATCTTCCAATTTCCATCCTTATGTAGCGTCAGCTCATACTGTGAAATCTGCGTCGCCTTTGTTTGATTATCTATGAATTTCACGGCAACCTTAACTTTCACATTGTCCCCGTCAGCCGTGAACACTGGATTGACTAATTCAGAGTAGAGATAGTCTCCGTTTATCGGTCCAAGGGCATTTCCCGCCACATAATAGGCAAGCTCTGTTTCCGTAGCAGTCGGGTAGAGCTTAAAGAATGTTTCCAGAAACGCTGTTGCGTCATTGACTGTATCAGCGTCCACGCTGTTGTCCGCTTTCCTAAAACCTTCTAACTATAATTTGCACACGTTGCTATCTTGTAACGTCTCTTGAATCCTATCACGAGATATGCTATATTATAGATAGAAAAAGGAGCAACCGCCACAAGAGGTTGACCTCATAAGGAAACATAGAAAATGCCACCCCGAAAACCGGTCAAAGTTATGAGGGTGGTTTTTCTATGCAAACAGCATTACTTCAAAAACGTAAAAACGAATGTCAGCAATGCAAGAATGAACATACCAAATGCCATGAGGTCTTTAAAATCAAACGGTTTTTTGTCCATCAGCACCACCCCCATTCTATGTAAAAATAGAGGTCAGCCACCCTGTAACACGAATGCTTCATATAGAAAATATATCATATTTCATAGAACAGAAACAATCCTTTAATTACAGTTATCTGCGAACGCAAGCCCATCTCGATTCCGCTTCGCTTCATCTCGATCATTCTTGCGTTCCTATGAACGAAAAAATGTATAACAAAAGCCCCATGAATGCGTATGCATTTCCTTCGTATTATCTGCGGAATTCTGATCTAAGCTCGAATCCGTTCGCTCCGCTCTCTTCTTCTCGCTCATCTCAGATTCCTATGGAATCGCGGATATACAAAAGAAACCTACGACAAACTTTCTGCTTGTCGTAGGCTTCTTTTCCATATATCCGCATTCCGCAGATAATACTATCTCTTTGAAAACTGTGGTGCGCGACGTGCTTTTCTGAGACCTGGTTTCTTTCTTTCTTTCATTCTTGGGTCTCTTGTTAAGAATCCGGCTTTTTTCAGTACCGGACGGAAGTCGCCGTCTACCTGTAATAAAGCTCTGGAGATTCCGTGACGGATTGCTCCAGCCTGTCCTGTAAATCCTCCACCATGAACATTGACTAATACATCATATTTATCAAGAGTATCTGTAGCAACCAATGGCTGACGTACAACTACTTTTAATGTTTCTAATCCTAAATATTCATCAATATCTCTTTTATTGATCGTGATTTTTCCTGTTCCAGGTACTAAATATACTCTGGCAACGCTGCTTTTTCTTCTTCCTGTTCCATAATATTTTGCTGTAGCCACTTCTTCGTCCTCCTTCTTCTAATTAATACTTGATCTCTAATGCTTTTGGCTGCTGAGCCTGATTCTTGTGCTCTGGGCCTGCATATACGTGAAGCTTTTTAATCATCTTTCTTCCTAAAGGACCTTTTGGAAGCATACCCTTTACTGCAAGATAAATTACGTCTTCAGGTTTTTTCGCTAACTTCTCTCTTAATGTCTGTTCTTTCATTCCACCAACATAGTCAGAATGACGATAGTAGATCTTCTGGTCTAATTTCTTACCAGTTACTTTGATCTTGTCTGCATTGACAACGATCACGTGATCTCCTGTGTCGATATGCGGTGTATAAGTTGGTTTGTTCTTTCCTCTTAAAATTTTTGCAATCTCAGATGTCAAACGTCCTAATGTATGTCCTGTAGCGTCAACTACATACCATTCTCTCTCAATTGTTGATGGGCTGGCCATAAAACTTTTCATGGTGTTCCTCCTTAATATTATCAATCCTTGTGTCTATATTGAAATACTCCCACCGGGGCTTTGGGGTAGTATTTTCCCTCATGTCACAGTTTTATATTATATAACACGGACTCGGGCGTGTCAATAGAATTTTTACCAAATTTGACTGAAAAAGAGCCGGAAGTCCCTTAGATAAAATAAGTCACGATTGGCAGTGTAATCAATGATAAAAGTGTGGTCAGAACGATTCCTCTGCTGCAGATCGAACTGTCCATACCATAGTCTACCGCCAGCATGACCGGCATGCTTCCATTGGGCATTCCAAACATTAATACAAAGATGCCTGCGATGGTCGGATTTAGTCCAAAATTTCGAACAACCAAAGCGACAAGGATCGGAACAACCAACATCTTGACAAAGGTAAACTGATACATTTTCCAATCGCTAAATACTTCCCGCAGCGACATCTGCGCCAGGGATACTCCTGTCATCATCATGGACAAGGGAACTGCTGCATTTCCCAGGTAATCCAAAAACGTGACCGCCGTATCCGGAAGCTTTAACTGCATACAAAATAGGGATAACGAAACCAGGCAGGCGAAAACGCCTGGGTTCATCAGCTTTTTCCATTGGAAATGAAAAGCTCCCTGTGCCTTTTCTTTTTCAAACAAGTAAATTCCATAGGTATAGAATAAGATATTAAAAGCTAATATATACGTACCTACAAGAAAGATTGCTGTTTTCCCATACAATGCATCGACCAATGGGATTCCCATAAATCCAAGATTGGAGAAAATCAGCATAACGCTATACATATTTCTCAGATCTTTTTTTATGTCTAGGATGCGTACAATCAAAGGACTGAGAAGGATCCATACAGCAAAAAGCAAAATAGAGAGAAGAAAATTCATGAGTACAATGTCCCAAGTATAAGCACCGTCAGAAGAAGTGATTCCTGTAATAATCAGTGCAGGATTGAATAGATTTACAATCAGTCGGGAGATCTGTGATGCTCCTTGATCAGTGATCCATTTCTTCTTATAACTTAGACTCCCAAGGATCATGAATGCAAATAAAACTAAGAGCTTCTCAAAGATAATCACACTGTTTCCCATGTTGTATTTCCTTCCTTATTATCTTTTTCTTCCTCCATATACTGAATTCTTATTAATGTGAGTCCTTTGGCCGGAAGTTTTGGTCCCACCGGAACTCTTTCTTCTGATTCCAGTATCTCTCGGACCCATTCCGGCTCTTTTCTGCCTCTTCCGATTTCCAATAGAGTTCCTGCCATCAGACGAACCATATTGTATAAGAAACCGCTGCCGGTCACCTGCATGGTAATGTATTTCCCCTCCTGTTTTACTTGACAGGAATAGATCTCTCGTTCAAACGAAGTGACCTGGGCCTTGCTGCTGCAAAGGCTGACAAAACAGTGTTTTCCCACAAAATACCGGGCGGCTTTCTGCATGCGCTCTACGTCCAGAGGGACATATACAAAATGATGATACCTGCTGGTCAGCGGATTATCATAAGGGGCCTGATAGAATCTGTATTCGTACGTTTTCCTCGTTTCCTGGAATCTCGGATGAAAATCCTTCGGTACTTCTTTGGATGACTGAATCACGATATCTTTCGGAAGCCTGGCATTGAGAGCATGCGCCATCCGCTCTCCGGGTATCCTGGAATCTGTATCAAATACTGCCACATTTCCCAATGCATGAACGCCTGAATCCGTTCGGCTGGCGCCAATGACCGTGATTTCTTCCCCTAGAAGTTCCGTTAATTGTTCATTTAATATTTTTTCAATTGTAATATCTTTTGGCTGGATCTGCCAGCCACAGTAATTAGTTCCATCATATGCTACTTCTAATTTGATTCGTTTCATCTTCTATCTCCAAGGGCTGAAAAAGCTCAAATATACCATAAATATTGTAAAAGCAATCAGAATCACATAGGCGGCCAGATCCCTGCCCTGGTAACAAAGAGGTTTTAGCTTCGTTCTGCCTTCTCCGCCGTGATAGCATCTGGATTCCATTGCCATCGCAAGATCATTGGCGCGGCGGCATGCCGCGATAAATAAAGGGACAACGATCGGTACCATGCTTTTCATTCTTTTGATCAGTCCGCCGGACTCAAAGTCGATTCCTCTTGCAGTCTGGGCTTTCATGATCTTATCCAGTTCCTCTGTGAGAATCGGAATAAAGCGCAGTGCAATGGACATGACCATCGCCATTTCATGAACCGGAATCTTTATTTTATTTAAAAAGCCCAAAGATTTTTCCAATCCGTCTGTCAGCTGATTCGGTGTCGTTGTAAAAGTAAGGAGGGAAGTTCCCAAGACTAACATGATCAGTCTGGTACCCAGATAAAATGCGGTCTTTAACCCTTCGTCTGTAATATGAAGAAAACCGACATGAATCACAACCTGTCCCTCTGTGATAAAGATCGTATTAATTGCTACAGAAAAAACCAAAATGACTGCGATTGCCTTCAATCCTTTGATAATATAGGAGATCGGAACCGTTGACAATCCAATCAGGCACACCAAAAATAAGAGCGACATGGTATAATTCACCGGTGATTTGTGAAGAAACAGCGTCACAACGTATACCAGTGTTCCAAACAGCTTCACTCTTGGATCTAATCGATGAATGACGGAATCTGCGTTATAATATTGTCCTATTGTAATGTCTTTTAGCATTTGTCTCGCTTCTTTCTTAAAACTTCCATGACTGCCTCTTTTGCTTCCTCCAAAGTAAGAATGTCTTCTCGAATCGGGAATCCTTTCTTTTTCAAATCACTTGCCAGAGAACGTGCAAAAGGAACGGACAAGCCAATGGATTCCAATTCTTTTTCGTGGGAAAATACATCCCTTTTATCGCCGTCGTACATGACTTTCCCATGATTCATCACGATGATCCGGTCTGCATAGGAAGCTACATCCTCCATACTATGAGAGACAAGAAGAATCGCCATCCCTTTTTTCCTATGAAGTTCACTTAAAAGGGCGAGAATCTGATCTCTGCCCGCCGGATCCAGCCCGGCTGTCGGCTCATCCAGCACAAAATATTCCGGTTCCATCGCAAGAATCCCGGCAATTGCCACTCTGCGCTTTTGCCCTCCTGACAGTTCAAATGGTGATTTTTGAAACATTTCTTCCGGAAAGCCAACGTCTTTTAACGCTTTTTTGGCAATTTCTTCTGCTTCTTCTTTGCTCTTTCCGAAATTCATCGGGCCAAAACATACATCTTCCAGTACCGTTGCTTCAAATAATTGATATTCCGGATATTGGAAACATACGCCCACTTTCCCCCGAAGCTCCCGGAGCGGAAAGTCATCTCCGAAGATGTCCTTCCCATTATAATATACGCTGCCGGAGGATGGTCTGACCAGCCCATTCAAATGCTGAATCAAAGTTGATTTCCCTGATCCTGTGTGACCGACTACGCCGATAAATTCTCCCGGATGTATTTCCAGATTGACATCTTTCAGTGCGTGGTTCGTTCGCGCCCCGCTTTCTTCATATATATAATTGACATGTTCTAAACGAATTGACATAATTCTTCCACCAGTTCTTCCTTCGTTATAATCTCATCACTCAGCGGCACGCCTTCCTTTCGAAGTTCATAGGCAAGTTCCGCCGCATAAGGAACCTCCAGCCCCAAACTTTTTAACATCTCTACTTTTGAAAAAACTTCTTTTGGTGTTCCGTCAGATACAATCTTCCCTTCACTCATGACGATAATTCGATCTGCCAGCAGAACTTCTTCCATATGATGTGTGACCATAAGGATTGTGATCTTCTTTTCCCGGTTTAATTCTTTTACCAAAGATAAGACATGCTGCCGTCCCTGGGGATCCAGCATGGCCGTTGGTTCATCCAAAACAATACACTCCGGCTCCATCGCCATGATACCGGCAATGGCAATCCGCTGTTTCTGACCTCCGGATAATCGATTGGGGCTGGATTCTTTGTAAGCCAGCATCCCAACGTCGCTTAAAGCTTTGGTCACTCTCCGCCAGATATCCTCCACCGGTTTCCCCATATTTTCCGGTCCGAATGCTACATCTTCCTCGACGATCGTACCAACGATCTGATTGTCCGGATTCTGAAATACGATTCCCGCACTCTGCCGAATCTTAAGGATCTGCGAATGTTCTCTTGTATCCATTCCCTTCACATAAACAGCTCCTTCTGTTGGCATCAGCAATCCATTGATATGCTTCGCCAGCGAAGATTTACCGGAGCCGTTCCTTCCGAGAATCGCAATAAATTCACCTTTTTGAACCGAAAGATCCAGATCATCGATTGCTTTAATTTCTTGTACTTCTTCCTCTGAATCTCCATAGGTCATATACTTGTGTATTAAATTCTTTATCTGTATCATCGCCATAAGCATCTCCTTAATTCATTGGGTTCTATTATAGCAAGAAGGTGTTTTCTATGCAAGATTTTAGCACAGCAGAGTAAAATGCCAATAACCAGTCAGAAGATTATGGGGCATACCAGATTTTGCTGTAAAAAAAGGATATCTCAGACAAAGTCCTGGATATCCTTTTTTGTGTTGTCGATCTGGAATTTTTCATTCATTTACTGCAAAGCAGATGCCCTGCAATATACTGCACTTATTTCGTGCTTTTTAAACTAACTCAAGCAATACTTCTAAAGCTCCGTCACCTTTACGCTGTGCAATCTTCACGATTCTTGTATATCCACCGTTGCGGTCAGCGTATTTTGGTGCATACTCATCAAATAATTTCTGAGTTAAGTCAACCTTTTTCGTATTTGCTTTCTTTCCTGCAGCGTCTGTCGGAACTTCTGTTACAGGATATAATACTTTCAGCATCTGTCTTCTTGCATGCAGACGAGAAGGCATATCTTTTTTGATCTCTTTCTGAACAGTCTCATATACGGTTACTTTCTTACCGTCTACAACTTCTTTGACGCGTTTTCCGTCTTCATCTTTCTTAGCAACTTTTGCGTCAACTGTAACTGTCTCAAAATTATCTTTTTCTCTAACCGCAAGTGCGATCAGTTTCTCAGCAACTTTGCGAATCTCTTTTGCTTTCGCTTCTGTTGTCACGATTTTACCATGATGAAGCAGGTTTGTTACTTCTGCACGGATTAATGCTTTTCTCTGAGAAGAAGTTCTTCCCAATTTTCTATATTTTGCCATTTTAATTTGACCTCCTGTGATTTTTCGCCTTGCTTACTTCTTCCTTCAGCCTAGGCGGGTCTTTTTCCAGTTTTCTTGTTATTCATCTCCTGAACTTAAGGATAATCCCAGTTCATTTAAT
This sequence comes from Candidatus Anaerostipes excrementavium, assembly GCA_019114985.1. Taxonomy (GTDB): domain Bacteria; phylum Bacillota; class Clostridia; order Lachnospirales; family Lachnospiraceae; genus Anaerostipes; species Anaerostipes excrementavium. The sequence continues at coordinate 31,678 of DXEM01000035.1, read as the reverse complement.
TTTGCCAGAACTTCTTCTAAAGATTTGCGTCCAAGGTTACGAACTTTCATCATATCTTCAGAAGTTTTATTCGTCAGCTCCTCTACGGTATTGATGCCTGCTCTCTTCAGACAATTGTAAGAGCGAACGGATAATTCCAGCTCATCAATGCTCATCTCCAGAACTTTTTCTTTCTCGTCATCCTCTTTCTCTACCATGACTTCTGCAGTCTTAGCATTCTCAGACAAGTCAACGAATAAGTTCAGGTGCTCGCATAATACTTTTGCTGCCAAACTCACAGATTCATCCGGAGTCAAAGTTCCGTTTGTAAATACATCCAATGTCAGTTTGTCATAGTCTGTGATCTGACCGACACGGGTGTTCTCTACTTTTAAGTTGACACGTTCTACCGGTGTATAGATGGCATCTACCGCAATCTCATCGATCGCTTTGCCTTCTTTATCAGCCTTATCCGCACCAACATATCCGCGGCCTTTGGTAATGGTCAGTTCCATATCAAGCTTGCTGCTGTCATCACTTAATGTAGCGATGACAAGATCCGGATTCAAAATCTCGATATCACTGTCAGCCTTGATATCTCCTGCAGTTACCACACCTTTTCCTGCGAATTCAATATAAGCCTGTTTTGGCTCGTTGGATGAACTGTTATTTTTAATTGCCAGTGATTTGATGTTCATGATGATCTCAGGTACATCTTCCTTCACACCAGGAACAGAACTGAACTCATGCAGAACACCTTTGATTTTTACAGAACTTACTGCTGCTCCCGGCAGGGAAGAAAGCATGATACGTCTTAAAGAATTCCCCAAAGTCGTACCATAACCTCTTTCCAACGGTTCTACAACAAAACGTCCAAAACGATTATCTTCTGAAATCTCACTAATCTCAATATTTGGTTTTTCAAATTCAAACATATTGGCCCTCCTTCTGGCTTAGGATTTATTGAGGGTTATTATTTAGAATATAACTCGACGATCAATGTCTCATTTACCGGTACGTCGATCTCATCTCTTGTCGGTAATTCTTTTACAGTTCCTGTAAAGTTCTCATGATCAGCCTCTAACCAAGCCGGAACCATTCTTCCATCTGTGATTTCTAAGATTTCTTTGTATCTTGGAGAATTTCTGTGTTTTTCTTTAATCTCTATCACATCTCCAACTTTTACCTGGTAAGATGGAATATTTACCTGTTTTCCATTTACCAATACATGCTTATGTCCAACGATCTGTCTGCATTCTTTTCTTGTTCTTCCATATCCAAGGCGGAACAATACATTATCCAGACGAAGTTCCAGAAGCATCATCAGGTTTGCACCTGCCTGACCTTTCATTCTCTCGGCCTTTGTATAGTAGTTACGGAATGGTTTTTCCAATACGCCGTAGATGAACTTAGCCTTCTGCTTCTCAGTTAACTGAAGGGCATATCCACTTTTCTTTCTGTTTGCTCTTGTTAAAGATCTATTTGATTTTTTATCAATTCCTAAAAAGACCGGATCTAAACCTAAGGATCTGCATCTTTTTAAGACTGGAGTTCTATCAATTGCCATCTTTTCATATCCTCCTAAATTAAACTCTTCTGCGTTTTGGCGGGCGACATCCATTATGAGGAACAGGTGTTACGTCGCGGATGCTTGTAACTTCCAATCCAGCTGCTGATAAAGCACGGATTGCTGCTTCTCTTCCTGATCCAGGACCCTTAACCATAACGTCTACTGTTTTTAAACCATGCACTAATGCTGCTTTTGTAGCTGTCTCAGCTGCCATCTGAGCGGCGTAAGGTGTAGATTTCTTGGATCCTCTGAATCCTAATCCACCTGCGCTTGCCCAAGAAAGAGCATTTCCCTGTGCATCTGTTAATGTAACGATTGTATTATTAAAAGATGACTGAATATGTGCCTGTCCGTGCTGAACATTCTTCTTCACACGTTTTTTCGCACTTTTCTTTGTAACTTTAGCCATAATTACGTATACCTTTCTTTCTTCATTTCAATTTCCATAAGGTTTCAGGCAAATAAGAAATCTCTTATGCCGCGCATACTGCCCATGCATCCGGGCGTATCATACGCGTCCGCCTGCTATTTCTTCTTGTTCGCTACTGTCTTCTTCGGACCTTTACGTGTTCTAGCGTTTGTCTTTGTCTTCTGTCCTCGGCAAGGCAGTCCTACTCTATGACGTTTTCCTCTATAGCATCCAATTTCTTTTAATCTCTTGATGTTGAGAGCGATCTCTCTTCTTAAATCACCTTCTACAACCTGTGTTTCGTTGATCACTGCGCTCAGTCTCTTTACTTCGTCGTCAGTCAGATCACGAACACGTGTGTCAGGATCTACATTTGCCTCTGCCAAAATACGTTTAGAGCTGGCCAATCCAATTCCATAAATGTAAGTAAGACCAATCTCTACACGCTTTTCTCTTGGTAAATCGACACCTGAAATACGAGCCATGTTTTTTCTTCCTCCAAAAATAATTCTCTAAGTTGTTCCTTAAGGGCAATCCATATATCCGCGTACGGTGAAATGACATATATGTCTCTTCCTTAATTCAATTTCTATCTATAAAAATAATCAGTATGAGCAGTACCCACCTCATACTGCAGCCGCTAAATGAATTCTTCAGGCGAATGCCTGATCCTTCTGTCTTACGTTATATACGCAGACAGACGCAACAAAGGCAAGGATCCTTTGCTTCTTTGCTTATATCACAAATTATCCCTGTCTCTGTTTGTGCTTCGGATTCTCACAGATTACTCTGACAGATCCTTTTCTTCTAATAACCTTGCATTTTTCGCAAATTGGTTTTACAGATGCTCTAACCTTCACTTGAATTCTCCTTTCAAAAAACGTTCGGATACAATTATATCATCATGTTTTCCATTTTTCAAGAGTTTTTTTATTTATCTCGCCAAATGATTCTTCCTTTGGATAAATCATACGGAGACAGCGCCAATGTTACTTTATCTCCCGGCAGGATCTTAATGTAATTCATGCGGAGCTTCCCGCTGATATGTGCAAGAATTACATGTCCTCCTTCGATTTCTACTTTAAACATTGCGTTCGGAAGTTTTTCCAATACGACTCCTTCTACTTCGATCGCCTCTGATTTTGCCATTTCTAATCCTCCTTGTCAGATAACGTTAATATTTCATATCCTTCTTCTGTAATCGCAATGGTATTCTCATAATGAGCTGCAAGACTTCCGTCTGCCGTTACGACTGTCCAGTCATCATCCAGCCATTCTACTTCGAACGTTCCTGCATTTACCATCGGTTCAATTGCCAGTGTCATTCCCGGACGCAGTTTCATGCCGCGTCTTCTTTCTTTAAAATTCGGAATCTGCGGATCTTCATGCAGATGGGTTCCAATCCCATGTCCCACCAGATCTCTTACAATAGAAAATCCATTCCTCTCCACATGTTCTTGAATTGCCTCGGAAATATCAAATAAATGATTTCCCGGTTTTGCTAAGCAAATTCCTTTAAAAAAACTTTCCTTCGTTACTTGGATCAGCTTCTTCGCTTCTTCGGAGATCTCCCCGACGCCGTATGTTCTCGCAGCGTCGGAATGATATCCTTCATAGATTAATCCCGCATCCAGGCTTACGATATCCCCTTCCTGCAGGATTCGTTTCTTACTCGGAATGCCATGGACAACCTCATCATTCACAGATACACAGATAGATGCCGGATAACCGTTATAATTCAGGAAATTCGGAATACATCCGTATGCGCGGATTGCTTTCTCTCCGAACTGATCGATCTCATAAGTAGAAATTCCCGGCTTAATGATCTCTGCCAGCTGATTGTGTACATCTTCCAGTCTCTTCCCTGCTTCCCGCATCAACTGGATCTCATGTTTTGATTTAATTGTCACTGCCATCTCTTTATGCTCCTAAAATGGTTTTGATTTCTTCAAATACTACATTAATGTCCTGCGTTCCATCTACTTCACGAAGAGATCCTGCCTCTTTGTAATGATCAATCAAAGGCGCCGTCTGTTCATGATATACTTCAAGACGTTTCTTCACTGTTTCTTCTTTATCATCGTCGCGGAGAATCAATTCACCGCCGCATGCATCACAGCAGTTTTCCTTTTTCGGAGGATTATATTCAACATGGAAAATCGCACCGCAATCTTTGCAGGAACGTCTGCCGGCCATTCTTCGTATAATATTCTCATCCGGAACTTCTACGTCGATCGCGTACTCGATTGCTTCCCCATTCTGTGCCAATGCCTGATCCAAAGCGTTCGCTTGAGGAATCGTCCTTGGAAATCCATCTAAAATAAATCCATTCTTACAGTCGTCCTTATGAATACGGTCAACAACTAGATCACATACAAGCTCATCCGGAACGAGCAGACCCTGATCCATATATTCCTGTGCTTTCTTTCCTAATTCTGTCCCTTCTTTGATGTTCGCTCTGAAAATATCACCGGTAGAAATATGCGGGATCTTATATTCCTGTGCAATTTTCTTTGCCTGGGTTCCTTTTCCTGCACCTGGTGCACCTAACATAATAATTTTCATGATGAATCCTCCTTTCAATCACAAATAAGCTGTAGTATCACTACAGCTTATCTTAACACTTACTCGCTTAAAAAACCAGAATAATTCTGTACCAACAATTGTGATTTCACCTGCTTGATGGTCTCAAGAATAACACCTACAACGATGATGATGGATGTTCCTCCGAATGAAACGCTGGCACCAAATGCTCCATTGAAGAAGAATGGTACCACTGCAACAATTGTCAGTCCTGCAGCGCCAATAAAAATAATATATTTTAATATCTTATTCAAGTAATCAACGGTAGGTTTTCCCGGTCGAATTCCTGGAATAAAGCCGCCCTGTTTCTTCATATTGTTTGATATCTCTAATGGATTGAATGTAATGGACGTATAGAAATACGCAAACAAAACAACCAAAACGATATAAATCAATAATCCAAGCGTCCTTTTCGGATGGGAGGCATCGAACCAAGTGGACGAATTTAAACTTGTCAATACCTTGCCGAGCAATCCGTCGCTGTCATAATGAAATAAATTCTGCAGCATGACCGGGAACTGCATAATCGATGATGCGAAGATAATCGGCATTACACCTGCGGTATTTACTTTTAAAGGAATGTAGCTGGACTGTCCTCCTACCAGCCTGCGTCCCTGTATTTTCTTGGAATACTGAACGGAAATATGACGTTCGCCATCAGATAAAATGATAACGAAAAGCACCATAGCCAATACGACCGCAACGATCACACATGCTGCAAGCACAGCAGATCCAATCTTTTCACCTTTTATAAATTGATTATAAAGGGAATAGAAGTCGCTTGGCATTCCGGAAACAATGTTAACCAACAAGATGATGGAAATTCCATTTCCGATTCCGCTTTCTGTAATCCTCTCACCCAGCCACATAACAAGAATCGCTCCTGCCGTTAGGGCAATTGTCATAATAGCTATGGTGAAATTTGTATAATCCAGTCCAAGAGCTCCCCGATTCGCCAGCCCAATGGACAATCCGCCTCCTTCGATCACAGCGAGGATGAGGGTTACATATCTTGTAACCTTCGCCATCCTCTTTCTTCCATCTTCTCCATCTTTCTGCATCTCTTCCAAAGCAGGAATTACGATAGTCATCAATTGGATGATGATGGATGATGTGATATAAGGCGTTACGCTCAGCGCGAACACAGACATCTGTGTAAATGATCCGCCGGTAAAAGAGTTCAAAAGGCTGATGGAATCGCCTAGTGTACTCTGAAGATAAAGACTGATCTGCGCGCTGTCAATCTCAGGTATTGGAAGCTGTGATCCAAAGCGCACAACAATTAGAATCAGTATCGTAAATATCAGCTTATTTCTTAATTGCTTGTTTTTAAAAGCGCTGACTACAGCATTTGCCATATTAGATCACCTCTGCTTTTCCGCCCAGTGCTTCGATTTTCTCTTTTGCACTTGCGCTGAACGCATTTGCCTGTACGTTCAGTTTCTTGGTCAACTCTCCATTTCCTAAAATTTTTACTCCGTCTTTTGGATTTGAAACGATTCCAGCTTCCATCAGAGATGCAACTGTTACTTCAGCTCCATCTTCAAATCTTTCTAATGCAGATACGTTGATTCCGATGATCTCCTTAGAGTTTCTGCATTTGAAGCCTCTCTTTGGAATACGTCTGTAAAGCGGCATCTGACCGCCTTCGAATCCTGGTCTTACTCCACCGCCAGAGCGGGCTTTCTGTCCTTTATGTCCTTTTCCTGCAGTTTTTCCGTTTCCTGAACCGTGTCCGCGGCCTCTTCTGAACGCATCACTGTGCTTGGATCCTTCTGCAGGGCGTAAGTTTGATAATTCCATTCCTAAATACACCTCCTTGCCGGATATTTTAGATTTCTTCAACTTTAATCAAATGTTTTACCTGGTGAATCATTCCGCGAGTTGCTGCATTATCCGGAAGCTCAACTGTCTTGTTCAGTTTTTTGAGTCCCAATGCTTCAACTGTTTTTTTGTGCTTTGGAATTGCACCAATTGTTGATTTTACCAATGTGATTTTTAATTTATCTGCCATTTTTGATTTCCTCCTATCCTAATAGCTCTTCAACGGACTTGCCGCGCAGTTTTGCTACTTCTTCCGGAGTCTTCAAGTTCTTTAATCCTTCGATTGTTGCCAGAACAACGTTCTGCTTGTTGTTGGAACCTAAAGATTTTGAACGAATGTTTGTATATCCTGCAAGTTCCAGTACAAGACGGGAAGGTCCTCCCGCGATAATACCAGTACCTTCTGGAGATGTCTTTAATAATACGGATGCACCGCCAAAACGTCCGGTAAAGTCGTGTGGAATTGTTCCTTTTTCGTCGATCGGTACTTCAACCAGGCTCTTCATAGCTGCTTCTTTTCCTTTGCGGATTGCTTCCGGAATCTCTGCCGCTTTTCCTAATCCAGCACCAACATGACCATTTTTATCTCCTACGACAACAAGTGCCGCAAATCTCATATTGCGTCCACCTTTTACGACTTTGGTAACTCGCTTGATGGATACAACTGCATCTTCCAGCTCAAACTGGCTAGGATCAATAAGTGTATGCTTCATTTGACTTCCTCCTATTAGAATTTCAGACCAGCTTCACGAGCTGCATCTGCTAATGCTTCAATTTTACCATGATAAATGAATCCGCCTCTGTCAAAGACAACTTCTGTAATGCCTTTTGCCAAAGCTCTTTCTGCAATTACCTTGCCCAGGTAGCTGGCTGCAGCAACATCATTTGTTTTTTCCAGTTCTGCCTTTACATCTTTCTGAGTCGTTGAAGCAGATACTAATGTATTTCCAACAGTGTCGTCAATAATCTGAGCGTACATATGATCATTACTTCTAAATACACTCAAGCGAGGTCTTTCGCTTGTTCCATTAATTCGATTACGAAGCTTGTAGTGCTTTTTTGCACGAATCTTGCTTCTTGATTCCTTTTTAATCATCCTATATCACTCCTTTATTTAGCCCCAGTTTTTCCTACTTTACGTCTGATCACTTCATCTGCGTACTTAATACCTTTTCCTTTATAAGGTTCCGGTTTTCTAAGCGCTCTGATCTCAGCTGCATACTGTCCGACTTTTTCTTTATCGATACCTTTTACGATAATGATGTTCTGACCTTCCATAACAGTTTCGATTCCTTCTGGGTCAGACATTACAACCGGATGAGAGAAACCAAGGTTAAAAGTGATTTCTTTTCCTTTTTTCTGAGCTCTGTAACCAACACCGTTAATTTCAAGTTTCTTTTCGTATCCTTCAGATACACCTGTAATCATGTTGGCAACTAATGATCTTGTAAGACCATGAAGAGATTTCATTTTCTTTAAATCGTTCGGTCTTGTAACAACAACCTGGTTATCTTCTGTCTTGATTGTCATTTCAACCGGCAAACATTTCTCCAATGTTCCTTTTGGACCTTTTACAGTCACTTTATTTCCTTCTTCAATCTTTACCTCTACTCCTGCAGGGATATCGATTGGCAATCTACCTATACGAGACATAGGTTACCTCCTTAAATTGTCGGAAAGGGATGAACCCTTTCTGTTTTCAGAATAGTGAATATTAGCTGCACTTTATAAGGTAGTTACACTCGACTAAGCGTTCAAGTTTCCCTATCGGTCACCTTCACTGAGTCTCGGTAACGGCTTTCGCACTAACCTCGAACTTCGTTTACACTCGTTCTCGCTAAGTGCTCAATGCCTACCATACGAATGCTAATACTTCTCCACCCACGTTTTCTTTTCTTGCTTCTTTGTCTGTTAACAGTCCTTTGTTTGTTGAGATGATCGCGATTCCAAGTCCGCCTAATACTCTAGGAAGCTCTTCTGCTCCTGCGTATACACGAAGACCTGGTTTTGAGATTCTCTTAAGTCCTGTGATGATTTTTTCGTTTTTGTCAGCACCGTATTTTAATGTGATTACGATTGTGCTGAAAGAACCTTCTTCCTTGATGTCATAAGCTTTAATGAAACCTTCTTTTAATAAGATTTCAGCAATCGCTGTCTTCATCTTAGAAGCAGGAATTTCTACTGTATCATGTTTCGCAGTGTTTGCGTTACGGATTCTTGTAAGCATATCTGCAATTGGATCGCTCATTGTCATTTTTGTGTTCCTCCTTCCTTCTTCTTACCAGCTTGCCTTCTTGACACCTGGAATTTGTCCTTTATATGCTAATTCACGGAAACAAACCCTGCAAATTCCGTATTTTCTTAAATAAGCATGTGGACGTCCACAGATTTTACAACGGCTATATTCTCTTGTTGAGAATTTTGCTTTTCTTTTTTGTTTTGCAACCATTGACTTTCTAGCCATGGGAACCCTCCTAACTATTTCTTAAACGGCATACCAAATAAGGTTAATAATTCACGAGCTTCTTCATCAGTGTTGGCAGTTGTAACGAAGATGATATCCATACCTCTTACTTTGTCAACTTTGTCATATTCGATCTCAGGGAAGATCAACTGCTCTTTGATACCTAATGCATAGTTGCCTCGTCCATCGAAAGAATTCTGGCTGACTCCTCTGAAGTCACGTACACGCGGCAGTGCCAGGTTGATCAGACGATCTGCAAATTCATACATTCTTTCTCCGCGTAATGTAACTTTGCATCCGATCGGCATGCCTTCTCTCAGCTTAAAGTTCGCAACAGATTTTCTAGCTCTTGTTACGACCGGTTTCTGTCCGGAGATGATCTCAAGATCAGCAATTGCTGTATCTAAAGCTTTTTTATTTTCTTTTGCTTCACCGACACCCATGTTGATAACGATCTTCTCAAGCTTCGGTACCTGCATAATATTCTTATATCCAAATTTCTTCATCATAGCGTCTTTCATTTCGGCGCTATACTGTTCATATAATCTACTCACCTGCGTAAACCTCCTCTCTCAATTAGTCAATCACTTCGCCTGTTGCGCGAGCAACACGAACTTTTTTGCCATCAACTACTTTGTAACCAATCTTTGTTGTTTTTCCATTATGCACATACATTACATTGGAAACATCCATTGGTCCTTCCTGGCTTACGATTCCGCCCTGCTGGTTTGCGGCACTAGGTTTAGTATGCTTTGTGATCATGTTGGCACCTTCTACAGTGACCCTTTTTTTCTTCTGATCAACAGCAATTACTTTGCCTTCTTTGTCTTTATCTTTACCGGCGATGATTCTTACTACATCACCTTTTTTAATTCTAATTGCTGACACAGTGTTTCCTCCTTATAATACTTCTGGTGCTAATGAAACAATCTTCATAAATTTCTTGTCTCTAAGCTCTCTTGCCACTGGTCCGAAGATACGAGTTCCTCTCGGATTCATATCATCTCTGATAATAACAGCAGCATTTTCGTCAAATTTGATGTAAGAACCATCTTTACGACGAGCACCCTTCTTTGTACGAACGACAACTGCTCTGACTACGTCACCTTTTTTTACAACGCCGCCTGGTGTTGCATCTTTAACCGTAGCGACAATCACATCACCAATGTTAGCATATCTTCTGGTAGATCCTCCTAACACACGAATGCAAAGAATTTCTTTTGCTCCTGTGTTGTCGGCTACTCTAAGTCTTGACTCCTGCTGAATCATGCCTTTATTCTCCTTTCCAACCAAGCAAAATTATTTTGCCTTCTCGATAATTTCAACAAGTCTCCATCTCTTATCTTTAGAAAGAGGTCTTGTTTCCATAACTTTTACTCTATCTCCAATGTTACATTCGTTGTTTTCGTCATGAGCCTTTAACTTGTAAGTTCTTTTTACGATCTTCTTGTATAAAGGATGCTTAACGTTGTCTTCGATTGCAACTACGATTGTTTTATCCATTTTATCACTGATGACTCTTCCTACACGAGTCTTTCTTAAATTTCTTTCCACAACAAATTCCTCCTTTCGAATTTACTAAGCATTTGCCTTTGCTGTAATTGCACCCTGGATACGTGCAATATTTCTTCTGACTTCTTTGATCCTGCTTGTATTCTCAAGCTGATTTGTTGCATTCTGGAATCTCAGATTGAATAATTCCTTTTTCGCAGCTACTAGCTCATTATTTAATTCGTCTAATGACTTATTATTTAATTCTTTTACAAAATCCTTAGTTTTCACTGTTGTCACCGCCTTCTAAAGCTTCACGAGAAACAATTTTACACTTTACAGGTAGTTTGTGAACAGCAAGACGCAGCGCTTCTCTAGCAACTTCTTCGCTTACGCCAGCAATCTCAAACATAACTCTTCCTGGTTTTACAACTGCTACCCAATATTCTAAGTTACCTTTACCTTTACCCATTCGAGTTTCAGCAGGCTGTGCTGTCACCGGCTTATCTGGGAAAATCTTAATCCAAACTTTACCACCACGTTTGATGTAACGAGTCATAGCAACACGGGCTGCCTCGATCTGGTTTGCTGTGATCCATCCCGGTTCTGCTGCTACGATACCGAACTCACCGTAAGTGATCTTATTACCACGTAACGCTTTTCCGCGCATGCTTCCACGGAACTGTTTACGACGTTTTACTCTCTTTGGCATTAACATTATTTATTTCCCCCTTCCGTATTCTTTGTAGGAAGTACTTCACCATGGTAGATCCATGTTTTTACACCGATCTTTCCATAAGTCGTATCTGCTTCAGCAAATCCGTAATCGATATCTGCACGGAGTGTCTGAAGAGGAATCGTTCCTTCGCTGTAAAATTCTGTACGAGCCATATCTGCTCCGCCTAAACGTCCGGATACTGCTGTTTTGATTCCTAATGCTCCGGCTCTCATTGTGCGCTGCATGCAAGATTTCATCGCACGACGGAAAGAAATACGATTTTCCAGCTGCTGTGCGATATTTTCAGCAACTAACTGAGCGTCTTTGTCTGGTCTTTTTACTTCTTTTACATCGATCAGAAGCTTCTTATCTGTCATCTTCTGAAGCTGTCTCTTAAGTTCTTCGATGGAAGAACCGCCTTTACCGATAACGACTCCCGGTTTTGCTGTATATACGATCAATTTTACTCGATCAGATGCTCTTTCAATTTCAATTCTTGAAATTCCGGCATTGTATAATCTTTTCTTTACATATTTTCTGATTTTATCGTCTTCTACAAGATTGTCTGCGAAATCAGCTTCCGCATACCATCTAGAATCCCAATCTTTAATAATTCCGACTCTCAGACCATGAGGATTTACTTTCTGTCCCATGTTTGCCTCCTTCTATCTTTCATCAAGCACCAGTGTAATGTGGCTCATTCTGTGTTCAATTCTATAAGCTCTTCCCTGCGCTCTAGGTTTTACTCTTTTCATTGTAGGTCCCTTATTTGCATAACACTCTGCAATATAAAGGTTTTCTGGGTCCATTCCGTTATTGTTCTCTGCGTTAGCAATTGCAGATTTTAATAACTTTTCAATTAATGTTGAAGCATATCTTGGGTTGTAAAGTAAAATTCCAAGCGCTGTCTCTACATCTTTTCCTCTGATTGCATCCAGCACGAAGGCTGCTTTTGTTGTAGACACTCTAGCATTTCTTAATGTAGCTTTCGGTCTTGTATCTTTATTTGCATTTCTCTCTTTTTTATACTGAGATCTGCTATATTTCTTTGCCATTGAAATGAAACCTCCTTCCAAATATTATTTCTATCTCATTCCGGATTTTTTCTCAGCTTTAGTATGTCCGCGGAAAGTTCTTGTGGAAACGAACTCTCCAAGTTTGTGCCCTACCATATCTTCTGTGATATATACCGGCACATGCTTTCTTCCGTCGTGGACAGCAATTGTGTGTCCTACGAATGAAGGGAAGATTGTGGAACGACGAGACCATGTCTTAATGACACTCTTGTCTCCTGCTTCGTTCATTGCATCGATTTTTTTCAATAAGCTCTTATCTGCAAATGGTCCTTTTTTAAGTGAACGAGCCATAAGTTACCTCCTTGTACTATTTAACGTTTTTACCATCTCTTCTTCTTACAATCATCTTATTAGACTGTTTGTTCTTTTTACGGGTCTTAAGTCCTAAAGCAGGTTTGCCCCAAGGTGTGCATGGTCCCGGTCTACCGATACCAGTCTTACCTTCTCCACCACCGTGTGGATGGTCATTCGGGTTCATAACAGAACCGCGGACTGTTGGGCGGAATCCCATATGACGTTTACGTCCCGCTTTACCGATGTTTACAAGGTCATGCTCAATGTTACCAACCTGTCCGATGGTTGCACGGCATGTTACAGGTACCATTCTCATCTCACCAGATGGAAGACGCAGTGTTGCGTATTTTCCTTCTTTTGCCATCAGCTGTGCTGAGTTTCCTGCGGAACGAACTAACTGTCCGCCTTTTCCAGGATACATCTCGATGTTGTGGATTTCAGTACCAACCGGAATGTTTGCCAGTGGAAGGCAGTTTCCAATTTTGATTTCCGCATCCGGACCGCTCATAACAGTTGTTCCAACTGCTAATTTGTTCGGTGCGATGATATATCTTTTTTCACCATCAACATATGTTAATAATGCGATATTTGCTGTTCTGTTCGGATCGTATTCGATAGCTGTTACAGTTGCCGGAACACCATCCTTGTTTCTCTTAAAGTCAATGATTCTGTATTTTCTTCTAGCTCCGCCGCCACGGTGTCTTACTGTGATTTTACCCTGGTTATTGCGGCCAGCATTCTTTTTGAGGGATTTTACCAAAGACTTTTCTGGAGTTGTCTTTGTGATTACATCAAAATCTAATCCCGTCATATGTCTTCTAGAAGGTGTATATGGGTTATATGTCTTAATTCCCATGTCGATCTCCTTTCAAATCTAATTTATTATCACGCTTTTGTTGCGTATAGTTTAGTTTAACTGCTTCTCTCGTTTTCGCTGAGTCTTATAACCCCTCGAAGATTTCGATATCTGCGCTTTCTTCTGTTAAGAAAACAATTGCTTTCTTTGTCTTAGCAGTCTTTCCGAAAGTCATACCGCGTCTTTTTGTCTTTCCATCGTTGTTCATTGTATTAACTTTCGCTACTTTTGTTCCTTCGAACATTTTCTCCACTGCTTCTTTGATCTGAGTCTTTGTTGCAGATGGATGAACTAAAAAAGTATATTTCTTCTCAGCCATAGCATTCATGCTTTTTTCTGTGATAACTGGCTTTAAGATAACGTCATAATATTTAATATCCGCCATTATGCATATACCTCCTCGATATTTGCAACTGCTTCTTTTGAAACAACTACAGTGTCATATTTCAAAATATCATACACATTGATTGTGTTTGTTGATGCTGTCTTCACACCAGGAAGATTTCTGGCAGATAAGATCAGGTTGTCATTCTTTCCATTCATAACGACCAGAGCTTTCTTCACATCGAAGCTGTCCAGCATGTTTTTTACGTTCTTTGTCTTGATTTCATCAAATTTGAATTCATCAACAACGATAAATTTATTTTCCTGTACTCTTGATGTCAGTGCAGACTTCAGAGCCAGACGTCTTTCTTTTTTGTTCAGTTTCTTTTTGTAGCTTCTTGGTGTCGGAGCGAAAACAACTCCACCGCCAGTCCACTGTGGTGCACGAATGGATCCCTGTCTTGCATGACCTGTTCCTTTCTGCCTCCAAGGTTTTCTACCACCGCCGCGAACTTCGGAACGTGTCTTAGCCTTCTGAGTTCCCTGACGATTGTTTGCCAGCTGGCTTACGACTGCCAGATGTACTAAATGTTCATTTATTTCTACGCCAAAGACGTTGTCATTTAATTCTAATTTATCAACTTCTTTGCCTTCCATATTTAACACAGATACTGTTGCCATCTTCTATCGTCCTCCTTTCTCTCAAACCTATGCCTTTACTGATTCTTTCAACATCACCAGAGATTTCTTCGGTCCTGGAACGGAACCTTTGACTAAGATAATGTTTTCATCAGCGTCAACCTTTACTACTTCCAGGTTCTGGATCGTAACTCTCTCAGCACCCATCTGTCCCGGCATTTTCTTTCCTTTGAATACTTTGCTAGGATCAGAAGCCATACCGTTAGATCCAGCATGACGATGATATTTAGAACCATGGCTGGACGGACCTGATTTTAAACCGTGGCGTTTGATACCACCAGCATATCCTTTACCTTTTGATGTTGCGGTAGCGTCGATCTTATCTCCAGCAGCGAAGATATCTGCTTTGATTTCCTGACCAACTGTATACTCTTCTGCGTTCTCAAATCTGAACTCTCTCACAAATCTCTTTGGAGATACTTCCGCTTTATCAAAATGTCCTTTCATTGGTTTGTTAACACCTTTTTCTTTCTTGTCAACAAATCCAACCTGAACCGCGCTGTATCCGTCGTTCTCAACTGTCTTTACCTGTGTAACGACACACGGTCCTGCCTGTAATACAGTAACTGGAGTTAAAACTCCTTCTTCATTAAAGATCTGAGTCATCCCGATCTTTGTTGTTAAAATCGCTTTTTTCATTTTAGATATTCCTCCTATTAATCTACAGCGGATTATAACGTGTTACGTTGTAATCATCCTAGATGCCAACGGCTCAAGGGGATTACTATTTTGTCTTCATCTTGATGTCGATGTACACACCAGCTGGTACTTCTAATTTAGATAAAGCATCAACTGTCTTCTGTGTCGGTGTAATGATATCGATCAGTCTCTTATGAGTTCTCTGTTCGAACTGCTCTCTGGAATCTTTATACTTGTGAGTTGCACGAAGGATTGTGATGATCTCCTTCTTTGTCGGCATTGGGACCGGTCCGCTCACCTTAGATCCTGTTTTCTTTACTGTTTCGATAATACTTTTTGCAGATGCATCGATTAACTGATGATCATATGCTTTTAATGTAATTCTCATTACCTGACTTGCTGCCATAAAAAAAGCCGCCTCCTTTTCGCACTATAATTTTCTTGTAGCACGACAAGTGGTGACTGTACACTCCTCCGTGTGTATCGTGAAATCTACACACTGCGTCTCTATTCATACGCTCTCGGTCATTCGACAATAAATAGATTGTAATACGTACAGTGACTTGTCGCCAGTTTTAACAACTTGACATTCGCTCCACGGAAAACCTATACCGGCTTTTACCGGCATAGCAACCTCACGCTTCAACGCTATCAAGGTCACAACGGTTTGATTATAATGGAAAAGATGGGGAAATGCAAGGACTTTTTTTACTTTTTTTACATGTACGAAAGAAAGTGCAATTTTTCTTCTTTCCTGTCTGCGGAAACTGATATTATATATAGAAGAAACTCGTTTCTATCTTTATTGCCTCATAGTATTTCATTGCCAAATGTATATTGATAATTTATAATATATATAAATTAGCTGCAGCCTATTAATCCACAAAGCTGTTACGAGCATGAATCAAGTTCGATACGTTGTTGGTTAGAATTGGGGTGATTTGTCATGAAAGAATGGTTTAAATTCAAAAATTTTCGAAGAACTTTTATTCCAACTTGCTGTTTATTAATGATTCTTTCTGTAGATGATTATTTAAATGGCATACCTCCATACACCATCGGCGATATCATAAAAAAAGATATTTTTCTTTTTCTCCTATATTTTATTGCATGTTTTCTCATTGATCTGGTCATAGAGCTGCAAAGAAGAAACAAACAGAACTGATATATCCTTTACAAAGTATACAAGCCCCTCCATGTTGAGGGGCTTGAACATTTTAGGCGCTGCGGCAATAACGCATATTTATCTACAAATAGTTTCCAAATCGATCTCTTTCCGGTTCTTTCCCATCTCGGATGAGTTCTTCTAACAACGGAAAGCGATAACTTCTTCCATCATCTCCAACCCGGATCTGTTTTTTGGTCAGTTTCCATATCTTTTTCATCTCACCTTCTGTTAATTGAAAATCAAAAATATTCCTGTTTTCTTTGATTCGCGCCGGATTTGAGGACTTTGGAACTGCGCCATACCCATTTTGGATATGCCAGCGAAGAATGATCTGGCCAGGTGTTTTCTGATGATTTTGAGCAATCTCTGCAATCACAGGGTCTTTCAGCGGACTTTCCAGCGGTGTTTCGTTGGCTTCCTTTTTTGTCTTGCTGTCCTTTCTGCTTTCTCCTGCTGCCGCAAACGGACTCCAGGCAACCGGGAACACATGATGCTCTTTACAGTATTCTAGAATTTCATCCTGCACCAAATATGGATGCATTTCTATCTGGTTTACCATTGGCATCACACTGGTCTCCTGGGCGCATGCTTCCATGTGCTCCGGATAGAAATTGCTGACTCCAACCGCACGGAGCATCCCTTCTTCATAAGCACGAACCAACGCTTTCCAAGTCGGCACATACTGGTCCTTCCCCGGCCAGTGAATCAAATACAAGTCTAAGATATCCAGTCCAAACCGCTTTAAAGATGCTTCTAGCGCATGCAGCGTTTGATCATATCCCTGAAAACGATTTCGAACCTTTGAGGTTACAAAAACGTCTTCTCTTTTTTTCCCAGACCGCCGGATCCCCTCTCCTACCGCTTCTTCATTTAGATAGACCTGTGCTGTATCAATCGCTTCATACCCTGATTCCAAAGCAAATTTCACCATCTGCGTACATTCTTCTCCCTTTAATTTCCAGGTTCCAAATCCAAGAATCGGCATTTCCACACCATTGTTTAATATTCGTTTTTTGATCATTGATTCTTCTTTTCTTTATTCCATATTTGCATGTCGTTTGAATAAATCTTCATTGCTCTGATTGGTGATCTTCATCAGATCCATGACCATTGCATCATATGTAATCCAGCTTAATTCCTCAAATGCTGAACCGGAGGCCTGTACGGATTTCTTCCCGGCGCCTTTTACTTTTTCTGTTTCACCAGGAATCTTAATTGCAGCATCTGCCATGGAACCGATCTTATTTTCCGGGAACATGGTAAGTGTGGCAACTTTCGCTCCCTGTTCTTTTGCTTTCTGGGCATTTGATACTAAGCTTGCCGTATTCCCAGATCCGGATCCTACGATCAATAAATCCCCCGGCTGAATAGAAGGCGTTGTTGGTTCTCCTACAAAGTATACCGTATATCCAAGATGCATCAATCGATTGGAAAATCCTCTGGCTGCAAATCCTGAACGGCCTGCCCCGCCGACAAAAATACGATTTGCTTCTGTAATTAATTTCTCTACTGCTTTTAAATCATCCTCATTGATCTGTGCCGCATTTTCCTTCAGCTCATCCAGGATTGCGAAAATATTTTTACATTCTGTCATTGTATGATCCCCCTATTTTATAACATTGCTTCTTTGATTGCTTTCGCCTCTGCTACAGGATCTTCTGCATTTCCGATGGCGCTTCCCACAATGATCACATCCGGTTTTAATGCTACATATTTTGCAATTGTTTTGCTGTTGATTCCGCCTGCTACCGCAATCTTTGCTTTCTTTGCACACTGAACCATCACTTCCAGATCCTGAATCGGCTCTCTGCCGACTGCCTGTGCATCTGCTCCGGTATGTACAGCCAGCACATCGACTCCGACCTCTTCCAGTTCTTTTACTTTTCCAGGAATATCTTCAATTGTAATCATATCTACTACTAACTGTTTTCCATACTCCTGTGTTGCTTTAAAAGCACCCTTTACTGTTAATAAATCAGCAACAGCACATACCGTTACATAATCTGCCCCGGCTTTGATTGCATTTTCTGCCTCTAAATAACCGCCGTCCATAATTTTGCAGTCTGCCAAAACTTCTTTTTCCGGAAATGCCTTTTTGAAAGTTTCTACTGCATTATTTCCGGCATCCAGACAAAATGGCGTTCCGATTTCGATGATGTCCACGTAATCTTTTACTTTCTCCATTAATTCTAAAGCTGCGTCCATTTTCATTTCATCCAAAGCTAACTGTAATTTCATTGATTCTTCCTCCTAAAAATTTAAAGTGATGATTGATTATCTCTGTTCTTTTAACTCTTTATAGTTCTTTACAATTTCCTGGAACATTCTTGTTCCTTCCTTGATTCCCGTAAAGTGAGGAACCGCCTTTTCAATGCCGTTATCTGCTACATACTGCAGTAACTCTACGGACTGTTCGTCTGTTTTTACGTCAAACAAAAATGCTGCTGCGATTCCACGAAGAAGCATGTCATTTGGAAGTCCCAGCTCTTCACACTGTACGGCAGGTCCCACCAGACGATCATTTGGTCCTAATTTGCGAATCGGTGCTCTGGAAATACGTTCTACCGTATCTGTAATACCAGGTGTCAGGAATCGATTTAGAGCAAATGTCACATAGGCCTCCATAGACTCTTTTGTAAATCCATGTTTCTTTGCCACTAACGCCGCAACTTCCATCATGACTTTTCTCGTCATCTCAACGTTTTCTTCCTTTGCAAAGTAATCCTGAATGATCTCGATTCCCATCAAATGTGCGATATATCCAGACCAGGCATGTCCGCAGTTAATTACATATAATTTTCTTTCCAGGAACTTCTGAAGATTATCCGTGTACTCTGCCCCTTGGATCGGCGGATTTGCAGGATCCGTTAACTTATCTGATTCGATGACCAACTCGTGATCTTTTCCTATTTCAATTCCGTCACGGCCGTCACGGTCTGTGCCAAATACCATGCGGTCCACTGCTGTATTTGGAATCGCTGCGATTTTTTCCAATTCTTCTTCGGTTATCTTTCCTGTGGCGATAATTTCTTTCTTTAACATATCTCCGCAGAACAGCGCATTTTCACACGGAATGACATTTACTTTCTCCTTCCCTGCGTCCAGCCTTGCTTTTAAACCTTGTGCAAGATTTCCGGCAATTTTCGGGAAATTATCCGCAAGCACTGCTGTAGTTACAAGATCTGCATCCACAATTGCCTCTGCCACTTCGATTGCCTGCGTAATCGGAGATAATGCAGAAACCTTATCAATTTCTTTTCTCCTATAATTTTCTTCAATGACATACAAATAGTAATTATGATACTGATTCAATTCTTCATTGACTTTTTCATTTACGTCTACAAATACAATTTCGTATCCCGTGTCGTGCAGCAAATCTGCTATAAATCCCCTTCCAATCTTTCCTGCACCAAAATGTACCGCTCTCATTTCTTTTCCTCCTTTAATGAAATAACCTTGTTTTGTTCCTACACTTCAATTCCCGGTGAGATCCTATTCCAAATTCGTATGTCTTTCCATCATCTCTTCGCTCGTTTGATGAAGATCATCCATCAAAACCATAATTACACTGTCATAAACAAGCCAGCTCATCTGTTCAAATAAATTGCCCATTGGCTGAATGGATTCTGCCAAATTCTTTTCTCCTTCTGCCTTTTTCGGCGTCGAACCCGGAACCGTTACAGACACATCTGCCATCTGTCCAATCGTATGATTCGGGAACATCGTAACCGTTGCAATCTTTGCACCCACTGCTTTTGCTTTTTCTCCCATAACAATCAAACTCTGTGTTGTTCCTGATCCGGAACCAAGAACCATCAAATCTCCTTCTTTAATCGGCGGACAGGATATTTCTCCCACAAAATGCACATCAAAACCCATATGGAGCAGACGATTAGTAAAACCTCTTGCTGCCAGACCTGACCGTCCTGCCCCTGCCAGAAAAATTTTTCCTGCATGCTTTACCGCATCTGCCAGCGCCTGTACTTCTTCTTCCTGTACCATACCGGAAAACTTTGATAACTCATCTGTAATCAATTTTAATTTTTTTGCCTCCATAAGAATCCTCCTGATTTAACTTCCTATTTTTATTGTGCTTTTATGTGTAATTTTGTTGCTTTATGATGTTATAATATATCTTTATACCACATTTGTCAATATATTCTTTGCTATTTTGTGAGTTTTAAAAGAAATGCCACAATTGTTCACATTGACCAATGAACTTTTATGTTGTAAAATAAATTTATACTATTAGGAAGGAGAAAGTATATGGGAAAATTAATTGCCGCTGAGCGGCAGAAAGAAATCTTAAAACTGCTTCACGATAACGGCAGTGTAAAAATCGGCCAGCTGGCTGAGCAATTCCAAGTTTCCCGTGAGACGATTCGGCGAGATTTGTCCTATTTGAATGAAATCGGCGCCGCACAGAGAAGCCACGGCGGAGCGACTTCCATGTATGAGTTTGGTACGGTTCCGATTGAAACAAGAATTAATAAAGATGCAGATATTAAAGTAAAATTATGTGAAAGAGCCTTGGATTTTATCCCGCCGACCGGAGTCATCTATCTGGATGCCGGCAGTACGATCGTACATATGGCACGGCTTTTGAGCCAGCGTACCGGATGCACCATTGTTACTTGCTCTTTAAGTGCTGCCAATGTACTGATCAACAGTGATAATACAACGATCATAACCGGGGGCCAGTTAAATTCCGGCAATATGTCCGCAGAAGGCTTCCAGGCTACCAATTTTATTAACAATTTAAAAGTTGCCGTTTCATTCCTCGGAACCAACGGTTTTGAACAACACAAAGGACCTGCCGTATCCGACTTCGCCGATGCACAGACCAAACAGGCAATCATTCCTAATTCAAAACTTAACGTAGTGATCTCCGACAGTTCCAAAGCGTCCACTTCTGCGTTGGTTCAGTACTGCAGCTGGCGGGATATCGACTATCTGATCACTGACAGCAATCTTCCAAAGCCATTGTATGATTCCATCAGTGAGATGACTAATATTATTTTAGTAGATGTATAAAATCAAAAAAGGATTCAGTGAAAAATCAAACTGAATCCTTTTTCTTCGTTATCTATTATCCGTCGGTTAGAATTTGCGGAATCTCTCATATCGCTGATTCACAATCTGTTCCGGTGACATTTTTTCATATTTTGCCAGGAAGTCTAAGATCATCGTCTTCATCTTTTCGGAAATCTCCAGAATATTATCGATACAAGCAGGTTCATGCTCCTCTATGACTGCTTCTATCACTCCCAGATCTTTCAGATCCTGTGCGGTAATCTTCATTACTTTGGCAGCTTCTGATGCACGGCTTCCATCTTTCCAAAGAATCGCTGCAAATCCTTCCGGAGACAATACGGAGTAGGTAGCATTTTCCATGCCCCAGACTTCATTTCCTACCGCCATCGCTATAGCTCCGCCGCTTCCTCCTTCTCCGATCATGATGGAAAGAATCGGAACTTTCAGGTTCGACATCTCAAACAGGTTGCGTGCGATTGCTTCGCCAACCCCGCCTTCTTCTGCTTCGATTCCGCAGAATGCGCCCGGAGTATCAACAAACAGAATGATTGGACGATGGAACTTTTCTGCCTGACGCATTAAACGCATTGACTTTCGATATCCTTCCGGTGAAGGCATACCAAAGTTCCTCATGATATTTTCTTTCGTTGAACGCCCTTTCTGCTGACCAATGACTGTGACTGCTTTCCCTCCAATAGAAGCAAGACCGCCTACAATGGCCTTATCATCTCCAAATAAACGATCTCCGTGAAGAGACATATAGCGATCAAAAATCGTAGAAATATAATCAAGGCTGGTCGGACGTTCCGGTGATCTGGATATTTCCACCCTTTCCCATGGTGTAAAATTACTGCTCATAATCACAACTCCTTATAATCGTATTCAATACTTTGCGAAGGTTTTTACGTTCCACGATTTTATCTACAAATCCATGATCCAACAAAAATTCTGATCTCTGGAATCCTTCCGGAAGTTTCTGTCCAATGGTCTGCTCTATAACCCTTGGTCCCGCAAAGCCAACCAAGGCTCCCGGCTCTGCCAGGATCACATCTCCAAGCATTGCGAAACTTGCTGTTACGCCGCCTGTTGTCGGATCTGTCAATACTGTAATATAAAGAAGTCCGGCCTCGTCATGTTTTCTTAAAGCAGCTGATGTCTTCGCCATCTGCATGAGAGAAATGATTCCTTCCTGCATTCTGGCTCCTCCGGAACATGTAAAAATAATGACTGGAAGCCGAAGTTCTGTTGCTCTTTCCACAGCACGTGTAATCTTCTCGCCGACAACTTCACCCATGCTTCCCATCATGAAATCGGATCCCATAACCGCAATTACAACCTCTTTGCCGCCGATCTCACCTTTTCCCGTAACGACTGCTTCATCCAGATTTGTAACAGATCTCTGTCGTTCCAGTTTCTTCTTATATCCCGGGAAATTCAATGGATCTGATGTATCCATTCTTTCATCCCATTCCTGGAAGGTGCCTTTGTCCAATACCATTGCAATCCTGGTTCTCGGACGAACCCTGAAATAATTTCCGCAATATGGACAAATATGATAATTTTCTATGATATCTTCGTTGTATACAGGTTTTCCGCAGCTGCTGCATTTCTGGAACAGCCCTTCCGGAACCTGGTATTCCAGCAAAGTATCCTTTGCTTTCCGAATTCGCTCTGCCTGTTTTTTCTCCTGCGGCGTCAGCGTCCGCTTCTTAAACATCTCTTTTAATGGCATCGTTATTCAACCTCCGAAATCTCTTCCCTTGCCTTTTGAAATCTCTCAATAAATCCTGTATCCACATTTCCTGCTACAAAGTCAGGATCATTGATGATTTCATACTGATAGTCGATATTCGTTTTAATTCCTTCTAATACCAATTCTCCCAAGGCATTGCGAAGCTTTCTTAAAGCCAGCTGCCGATTCTTATCATAGACAATCAGCTTTGCCACCATGGAATCATAATACGGCGGAATCTGATATCCCGCAAACAATGCAGAATCAATCCTTACACCTTTTCCTCCCGGAAAATGTACGCTGGTAACCGTTCCCGGACTTGGCCGGAAATCATGTTCGGTATCTTCTGCGTTGATGCGGACTTCAATCGCATGGCCTTTTACCTGAACATCGTCCTGGACGTATGTCAGAGGCTGTCCGGCAGCAATACGAATCTGCTCACGGATCAAGTCAATTCCAGTTACCCATTCTGTTACCGGATGCTCTACCTGAATACGGGTATTCATTTCAATAAAGTAGAAATCTCCGCTTTTATCTTTCAGAAATTCAATCGTTCCGGCGCTGTAATATCCTGCCGCTTTCGCCGCTTTTACAGCAACGGCGCCCATCTTCTCTCTTAATTCTTCATCAATTGCCGGAGAAGGCGACTCTTCGATCAGCTTCTGATGTCTCCTTTGTATTGAGCAGTCACGCTCCCCTAAATGAATGACATTGCCAAATTTATCTGCCAGAATCTGAAACTCAATATGTCTTGGATCTACGATATATTTTTCAATATACATGGTACCATCGCCAAATGCATTCTCCGCTTCCAGCTTCGCTGTCTCAAATGTATGTTCAAACTCTTCTGAAGAGTTACATACACGCATTCCTTTTCCGCCGCCGCCCGCAGAGGCTTTGATCATGACCGGATAGCCCATCTGATCCGCAATCTCTTTTCCTTTTTCTGCTTCATAAACGGCATCTTTTGTTCCTGGAACAACCGGAACACCCGCATCAATCATCGTCTTTCTTGCCTCAGATTTGTTGCCCATCTTGTCAATAATCTCAGCAGACGGTCCGATAAATGTGATATTGCATTTTTCACACATTCTTACAAATTTGCTGTTTTCCGACAAAAAGCCAAATCCCGGATGAATTGCGTCTGCCCCTACCGCCATGGCCGCTCCTACCACGCGCTCCATGTCAAGATAACTATCTTTTGCCGGCGCAGGACCGATACAAACAGTCTCATCTGCCAGCTGAGCATGGAGAGCATCTTTATCTGCT
The DNA here is from genome assembly GCA_019114985.1 of Candidatus Anaerostipes excrementavium. Taxonomy (GTDB): domain Bacteria; phylum Bacillota; class Clostridia; order Lachnospirales; family Lachnospiraceae; genus Anaerostipes; species Anaerostipes excrementavium. The sequence goes on along the minus strand of DXEM01000035.1, from coordinate 7,549 downwards.
TCGGAACAGATGGCAACAGACATAATATCCATCTCACGGCACGCACGGATGATGCGAACCGCGATCTCGCCTCTGTTTGCAATTAGTATCTTTTTAAACATAAATCGACACCCTCTCTTATCCAATCATAAACGTGATTTCACCAGACGCTACGATTTTTCCATCTACTTTTGCTGTTCCCTTACCTACACCAACAGGTCCTTTGATCTTCACAATCTCAACCTCCAGTGACAATACATCTCCCGGAACGACTTTTCCGCGGAATTTTGCTTTGTTAACTCCTCCGAGAAAAGCAATTTTTCCTTTATTCGCTTCATCAGACAGCACACAAATGGCTCCTGCCTGCGCTAACGCTTCAATAATCAGAACTCCCGGCATGACCGGTTCCTGAGGGAAATGTCCGGCAAAAAAAGGTTCATTATATGTAACACATTTCCTGGCCAGAATTCGTTTACCCATTTCCATCTCTTCTACTCGGTCAATCAGCAGGAATGGGCTCCTGTGAGGAATGGTATTCATGATTTCTTTGATATCCATTAACATAACTGTGCCCCTTTCCTATTTGATTACAACCAACGGCTGTCCGTATTCTACCATCTCGCCGTTTTCCACAAGGATCTCGGCAACCGTTCCGGCAAATTCACTTTCAACTTCATTCATCAGCTTCATTGCCTCTACAATTCCGATAACCTGTCCTTTTTCAACTTTATCTCCTACAGATACGAAAGGATCTGCTCCTTCGGAAGGTGCAGCATAGAAAGTTCCTACCAGCGGAGCTTTCACCTGATTCCCTTCAATCACCGCTTCTGCTTCTTCCTGTACTGCCGGAGCTGCTGGTGCTGCAGCAGGTGCAGGCGGCGGTGCAAGAGGTCCTGCCGGCGCAGGAACAGCTTCTGCTGTTACGAACTGCGTCTTATTCTTTGAAATACGAACAGAGCATTTGTCATCACTGTATTTAAATTCATCCACTTCTGAATCTGATACTGCCTGTATCAATTCTTTCATTTCTTCGATCTTCACGGTCATTCTCCTCCTATCCTTCAAACTTCTTTACAAGAAGTGTTCCGTTATGTCCGCCAAATCCAAGAGAATTGCTCAGAACATAATTAACTTCACGATCTGTTACCGGCTCCAATGTATAATCAAGATCACACTCTTCATCCGGAACCTTTAATCCTACTGTCGGATGGATATAATTCTCTTCGATTGATTTCACACACGTGATAAATTCAATCGCTCCGGCAGCTCCAAGTCCATGACCGATCATAGATTTTGTAGAACTGATCTTTACATTATATGCACTGTCTCCAAGAGCTTTCTTAATTGCCATTGTCTCAAACAGGTCATTGGCATGTGTACTCGTTCCGTGAGCATTGATGTAATCGATCTGTTCCGGCTTCACTTCTGCCTCTTCCATGGCAAATTTCATAGCTCTTGCTGCTCCTTCGCCATCTTCAGCCGGTGAAGTAATATGGAATGCATCGCTGGTTGCACCATATCCAACCAATTCCGCCAGGATCTTAGCTCCTCTGGCCTGCGCATGTTCCAAAGTTTCCAAAATCACAACGCCGGCGCCTTCTCCGATTACAAATCCATCTCTTTCTTTATCAAACGGGATAGAAGCTCTTTCCGGATCATCAGAAGAACTTAAAGCTGTTAAAGCCGCAAATCCTCCGACAGCTACCGGTGTGATAGCCGCTTCTGTTCCGCCGGCTACCATAACATCCGCTTCTCCGATCTGAAGAGAACGATAAGCTTCTCCAATGGACTGAGTTCCTGTTGCACAAGCCGTTACAACGTTAATACTCTTGCCGCGCAGTCCAAAGGCAATGGAAACATTGCCTGCTGCCATGTTGGAAATCATCATCGGAACCGCAAGAGGCTTGATTCTTCTTGGGCCCTTCTCATCGATCAATCTGGTGGTACTCTCTACAATCTGAAGACTTCCGATTCCGGAACCTACAGAAACACCGATCCTGGATGTATCCTCTTTTTCCAGATCCAGTCCGGAATCCTCGATTGCCTCTTTTGCAGCGGCAACCGCATACTGAGAAAACAGCTCCATTCTTCGGATTGATTTTCTATCGATATATTTTTTTGCATCAAAATCTTTTACTTCTGCCGCTAAATGCGCCCTGTAATCTGAGGCATCAAAATGGGTAATCGGCGCGAAACCGATTTTTTGTTCTTTTACGCTGCCCCAGAATTCATCCACGCTATTTCCAATCGGAGTAATAGCTCCCATACCGGTAACGACAACCCTCTTCAAACTTTTCATCTCTTTCTCCTTTACATTCCCATTCCGCCATCGACGCTGATGGTCTGTCCTGTAATATATGCAGCCTTATCAGAAGCTAAAAATGCCACAGCTTCTGCAATATCTTTTGTCTGTCCCATCCGCTTCAATGGAATCGTGCCTAAAATACTTTCTTTTACATCATCCGGAAGCACATCGGTCATCTCTGTCTGAATGTATCCCGGAGCAATCGCATTTACAGTGATTCCTCTGGATCCAAGCTCTCTTGCCAAAGATTTTGTCATACCGATGATTCCTGCCTTAGACGCACAGTAATTTACCTGACCGGCGTTTCCCATAACGCCTGAAACAGAAGACATATTGATAATGTGTCCGTATCTCTGCTTCAGCATGATTCTGGACACATGCTTCATACAGTTAAAAGCTCCTTTTAAATTAACTTCAATCACCTTATCAAATTCTTCTTCGCTCATCTTCAAGATCAAATTATCTTTTGTGATTCCTGCGTTATTCACAAGAATATCAATAGATCCGAACTCTTTCTTCACAGAAGTCATCATCTCTTTCGCTACATCGAATTCAGATACGTCTCCCTGGTATGCCTTTGCAGTTCCTCCTGCTGCAGCAATCTCTTCCACAACAGCTTCTGCCTTATCTTTTGAGCCGCAGTAATTAACGATAACGGTTGCTCCATATCCTGCAAGAGTAAGCGCTACTTCTCTTCCAATTCCTCGGCTTGCTCCGGTAACGACTGCAACTTTTCCTTCTAACATCCTAAGATCTCCTTTACTTTCTCCAAATCTTCTACTTTTGCGATATTGATTGCTTTAACACTACGATTGATCTTACGCATGAAACCACATAAAGTTTTCCCCGGACCAATCTCAATAAAAGTATCCGCTCCATCTGCGATCATCTTTTCTATAGATTGTTCCCAGCGGACAGAAGAATAAACCTGTCTTCCCAGCAGTTCTTTCACATCGTCTTTTGATGTTACAAAATCTGCTGTTGTATTAGAAACATATGGAATCGTCGGATCTTTCACTTCGACATCGGAAAGAACATCCAAAAGTTTCTTTCCGGCAGGCTCCAGCATCGGAGAATGGAACGGTCCGCTTACTTTCAAAGGAAGAACCCTCTTAGCGCCTGCTTCTTTCAGCATCTCTCCTGCTTTTGCAACTGCCTGTGTCTCACCGGAAATAACAATCTGTCCAGGGCAATTATAATTTGCGATAGTGACGATTCCTTCTGCGTCTGCTAAAACCGCTTCGATCTCTTCTTTTTTCATTCCAAGAACTGCGGACATAGCGCCTTCTCCTGCCGGAACCGTATCCTGCATGAGGATTCCTCTCTGTCTTACGACTTTTACAGCATCCTCAAAGCTCATAACATCTCCCGCAACTAATGCACAATATTCTCCAAGGCTTAAACCGGCAGCCATATCTGCTTTTAATCCCATCTCTTCTAACTTCTTCAAGATCGCTACGCTCGCCGTAACCATTGCAGCCTGTGTAAATTCCGTGATATTGATATCGTCATTCTCTTCAAAACAAAGTTTCTTAACATCAATATCAAGAACTTCATTTGCCTTATCAAAGATCTCTCTGCTGCATTCAAAAGCATCATAGAAATCCTTTGCCATGCCTACATACTGGGCACCCTGTCCCGGAAACATAAATACGGTTTTTCCCATTATCCTCACCTCGCCAAATTTTCATTTATTTTGAATCTCAAAATATATGCTTCAAAAAATTGACTAATAACATGCGTTATTAGCCAATTTTAATAAATCTCTTAGTCTTCTACGCCTTTGTCTTTTAAGTAATTGATAACATCTCCAACAGTGTTCAATTCTGTAAGGTCGTCTGATGGGATCTCAACGTCATATTCTTCTTCCAATGCCATAACTAATTCGAATAAATCTAAAGAATCTGCATCCAGATCATCTTTAAAAGAAGCTTCTAAAGTAACTTCATCTTCACTTACACCTAACTGTTCTGCAATGATTTCTTTCATCTTTTCTAACATAATCTTTCTCCTTCATACATTCAATTTAGTTTGATTATCAAAGTATAACTTCTTCTGCTACCGGTTGTCAAGTTCACCGGTAAATTACTCCTATATTATACTAAGCAATGGGAAATTATGCAAGTCAATCTGGACATTCCTTGCTATAATATTTATCTTTATGCAACGATTCAGACATGCGTTCGATTATGCAAAAACACCGTACACGCCTGCTTACAGAGAAGTTACGCTGTATTCATAATTCACTGCACATTCTTATTTTGGCGGACTCTATGGATATCTCTGTGCTTCACGCAGATCCTATAAGTCTTAAGTTCGTCTTCCGAAATTGAGCCGCTTCCATGAAAAGCCCTTGGTGCGAGACGAAAAATCGGCGCCAGAAAATACATTCCAAATGGTACTTTCTTCATAGACGCTGTATCCATAACCTCCTGTTTATATGGAATCCGATCTTGTTCCAGTGAATCTCGAATCTTCTGATAAATCGTAACAGAAGTTCCCTGGTAAACAACTTCCTTTTTGTTGTCCTTTAAAAACTTTGCAAAATTTCTAATACATTTCATAGCCCTGCCTCCTCTTTTAAATTAAATTATAGCATAAATCAATTTAATAAAAAAGGGCAGTTAAGAATAGATGGAAATCTTCTTATTTCCGAATATGTCGTACTATGCTAAAATTTGAAATATAGTATGGAGCATGAACTTTCTAAATATTAAGAAAAAAAATTTATTTTTATAAAACCTGTTTTCTCTTTCTTACGTCTTGGGTGTAGAAAGGAGAAAATAAGATATGGATGAAGAGGATTTTCGTTATCTGATTCAAAGATTTATTGAACAAGAACAACTAAATCCAGAGACTGCAGAGAGGCTGCTGCAGCAAATTTTAAAAATATTGTTTCCAAGGGGAGAAATCAAAGACAGACAAGATAATAGATCGCAGAATGATATAGTACAGAAACTACCAACTTTACAGAAAAAAGAAAGTGAGAATGAGAAGAATGAAATGTTATAAATGCAGGGCAGAGGTGCCGGAAGAAGCAAAGTTTTGTTCAACGTGCGGAGCAGAACAGGGATTTTCAGAAGAACTAATTGCACAAGCGGTTGACGGAGAACAAGAAGCTATCACAGAACTTTACAATCGCACTTACAACAATGCCTACTATACAGTCAAAGCGCTGATTAAGGACGAAGACACGATTCTTGACATTATCCAAGACAGCTATGTAAAGGCATTTAAAAACCTGAATCAGCTAAAAGAAGCAAATAAATTCAGGGCATGGCTCAAGAGAATTTGTCACAATCATGCCGTAGATTATCTCCGCAAGACAAAACCCGTAATGTTTTCCGCTATGTCGACAGATGATGAAAAAATAGTGGAATTCGAAGATGACAGGAGTGAAAATTTTCCGGAAGAGGTCATCGATCAAAAAGAGACTTCCAGACTTATAAAAGAAATTTTGAATTCTTTATCCGATGAACAAAGAGTCGTTGTCGGAATGTTTTATTACGAACAGCTTTCTGTAAAGGAAATAGCAGAAACTCTTTCTCTTAACGAGAATACAGTAAAATCAAGATTAAATTATGCAAGAAAGAAAGTGGCAGAACAAGTCACCAAACTGGAAAAAGAACAAGGGATCAGACTGCACGGCCTTGCACCAATTCCGTTCCTGCTGTGGCTATTCCGCTGCCAGGATATTCAGGCTGCCGAAATTCCAAGATCAGAGATACTTTTGGTCTTACAGAAGGAATGTGTCAAAAATTCCGGCAGTTCCCCATCTGCAGCGCCTAAAACGACCAAAGCAGGCACAGCGGCAAAGACAGCTATGGGAATTGCAGGCAAAGGACTGAAAGCAAAGATTATTGCAGGAATTGCCGCAGCGGCAGTATTCGGTGCCGGAGCAGCCGGAATCTCTGCTTTCCATAAAAAAGATCAGCCAAAAGAAACGGTGGAAACGGTTCAGGAAATGAAAGAGGAAAAAAAAGACATAGACTCTGAGTGGCTTGGGGAGTATGTCGCTGAGGTCGACGGAAAATCGGTAACATTATCTATTTTACTAGTAGAAGAAGGCGAATTTGCCTATTCCTTTGACAACGGAGAGGATGATTTTGTAACTCAAGGAATCCCTGCTATACAGGGCGCGAACCTTCAGATTGGTGACAGAGTTTTCTCATTTTCAAAAGACAGTGTTACCTATTCCGGAAATATTTTGGATGATGTAAGACACGAAAATGTAGTATTTTATAAAATTGAAGAGAAGGAAGCAGACGATCGTAAGAATGAGGAGAAAGATGAGAGGAATGAGAAGGAGGCAAATGATAACAAAATCGAGGAGGAGAAACCAGAAAGCACAGAGAAAGAAGATACTTTAGCCGAGAATATCAGCAAATTTGAAGGGTATTACACAAGCACTGATACTTCTCTTGGAATCACAATCAAAGTGATTGACAATACAACAGCTCATATTTTACTTAAGAATATTTCTTCTAATGGAGCGAATGCATTCAATCAGGAAAAGCAGGCTTATCTTGACGGCGACTCTCTGATCATGGATATGGAAACATCCGCAGGAGATACGATTACCTTCACTTTGGAAAACGGCAGGTTAATCGTAGCTGCAAGCAAGCATTATGAGGCAAAAGCAAATACCTATATTTCAGGAACATACACTCCGGAATAAAAGAGCGGCTGCCAGCCATGCTGCCAACCTCGCTTTCGCTCCTTGGCACGGCTGGCGCCGTTTCCTTAGACTACAAGCCATGCCCATCTCGATTCCGCTTCGCTTCATCTCGATGTTCTTTAGCTATTAGACTACAAGCCATGCTGCCAGACTCGCTTTCGCTCCTTGGCACGGCTGGCGCCCTCTCTTAGACTACAAGCCATGCCATCTCGATTCCGCTTCGCTTCATCTCGATGTTCTTTAGCTATTAGACTACAAGCCATGCTGCCAGACTCGCTTTCGCTCGTTGGCACGGCTGTCGCCGTATAAAATAAAAAGAACGAGACTGGGTCTGCAAGCTAGCTTGCTCCCCGTTCTCGTTCTTTCCATTTTGCATGGCTTGTAGTCTAGCCAAAGTATCTTTTTAATAATCCTTCGAAGGCTTTTCCGTGTCGTGCTTCGTCTCTTGCCATTTCATGTACAGTGTCGTGGATTGCGTCTAAGTTCGCTTCTTTTGCTCTCTTCGCTAAGTCGAATTTTCCTGCGGTTGCTCCGTTTTCTGCTTCCACTCTCATTTCCAGATTCTTCTTTGTGCTGTCTGTTACTAC
>DXEM01000034.1 GCA_019114985.1 Candidatus Anaerostipes excrementavium | reverse complement strand
GGCGGGTCGCTTCAGCGACATTTTCCACATCGCCGCAGTGCGTCTTCGTTCCACTCCGGTCGGCGCAGAGCAAATGTCCACCGGACATTTTGCGCCCTCGCGGAGCGTTTTATTTCATAGGAACGGAGTTTTCTATGAAATAAAGAATTTGATAAAGGAGTCGAAAATGAAACGAAACATTCGTTTGTTAATAGAATATGACGGCGCTAATTACCGTGGATGGCAAAAACAAGGCAAAAGTTCCGGCGCCGATACGATACAGGGCAGATTGGAACAGGTATTATCAAAAATGACAGGAGAAGAAATCCAGTTAATCGGATCCGGAAGAACAGACGCCGGAGTCCATGCACTGGGACAAGTGGCTAATTTTCACACAGATTGTTCCCACTCCTGTGACGAGATGAAGCAATATCTCATCGCCCATCTTCCTTCCGACATTGGAGTTTTGAAAGTATCCGAAGCAGGCGAGCGCTTTCACAGCCGTTTAAATGCCGCAGAGAAAACCTACCGTTATCGGATCGCCGTTCCGGGAACTTCCCATGCATTTGAACGAACCTATCTCTGGTACTTCCCGGAACCGCTGAATCTTCCAAAAATGAGGCAGGCAGCTTCTTACCTAATTGGAACACATGATTTTAAAGGATTTTCCTCTATTAAAAAAACAAAGAAATCGACCATCCGGGAAATCCATGCAATCGATATCAAACAAAAAAACGGAGAAATCCAAATCACCTTTACAGGCAACGGATTCCTCCATAACATGGTAAGAATTATAACCGGAACTCTGGCAGAAATCGGATGCGGAAAAAAGAAACCGGAAGATATCTTCACCGTATTAAGATCCAAAAATCGTCAGGATGCCGGCATGACCGCACCACCACAGGGATTGTTTCTTGTTTCCGTTCGGTATTAATGTTTACAATCCGGCCGGCTGCTTTAATTTTTCTGCAAAATCTGCCATTGCTTCTGAAATTTTCAATTGCTGCGGACAGACTGCTTCGCAGCTCCTGCATCCGATGCAGGCGTCCGGCCGTTTCGCTTCGTCCAGAGAATCTACCGCGTTTTTGGTGATAAATCCCATATGATAGCGGCTTTCATTATAAAGAGATAGAAGCATCGGGATATCCAGCTGTTTCGGACAATGTGCCGTACAATATCTGCAGGCTGTACATGGCAGAATATCCAGCATACTGTCGGTAACTTCCATCAAAGCTTCCATTTCTTTTTCTGACAGTGGTTTCTCTTCCTCGTAAGTTGCAATGTTTTCTTTTAATTGCTCCATATTGGACATACCGGATAAAACCATCGTTACTCCCGGAATGCTCTGGAGGAATCGGAATCCCCATGCAGGATCTTCCTCTTCCGGACGCAATGCTTTTAATTTTTGACTGTTTTCCTCGGATAACTTGGCCAGTTTTCCTCCACGCAGCGGCTCCATGACCCAAATAGGGATCTGGCGTTCATTTAATAGTTCCACCTTTGCTTTGGCATCCTGAAGCTTCCAATCCAAATAATTAAGCTGAATCTGGCAAAATTCCATATGTTCTCCATATGCATCGAGGAACCGCTTTAAAGTCTCATAACGTCCGTGGCAGGAAAAACCAAGATGTTTGATTCTTCCATTTTTCTTCTGTTTTAAAAGATATTTTAAAATCCCGTTTTTCTCATCCAAATATGGATCGATATTTTTTTCATATACATTATGGAATAGATAAAAATCAAAATAATCTACCTTACATTTTTGCAGCTGTTCTTCAAAAATCTCTTCCACTTTTCCCATATTGGACAGGTCATATCCGGGAAATTTGCTTGCCAGATAGTAGCTTTCTCTCGGATATTTTCCAAGGATCTTGCCCATCACAATCTCAGACTGACCCTCATGATATCCGTAAGCGGTGTCATAATAGTTGATTCCATGCTCCATGGCATAAGCAGTCATTTCTGCGGTCTTTGTCTCATCAATTTCTGCATCGGAACCTCCTGCAGTCAACGGCAGACGCATTGCGCCAAGTCCAAGAGCAGAAAGTTTCTTTGTTTGGAAATCTTTATATACCATCTTGCTTCCTCCTTCATTGTGTCTTATGATTACTTACCTTTAAGAATAACACTTAAACTTCACTTGAAGTCAAGAAGGATTTTCTCTCTTCGTCTCCGGTTTTAAAGTATGATTTGTACAAGCAGCATATAGCAGATGGTTCCTCCGGCAATAGAAAGGAGCATCTGCTTTTTCCAAAGGTGTAATGCTATAACTATTCCAATCGAAATAATTTCCGGTAAGCCATGGTCTCCCGTGAAAAAGTTTACATTTCTTAGGCAGTAAACAATCAGCAGGCCAAATACCGCAGCCGGAAGAACCCTTCCAAGATACCGGATATATTTCGGCGTGGGTTTGTCTGCCGGAAAAATCAGAAACGGCAGAAATCGAGTCAATGCGGTACCGAATATCACCATTCCGATTGTGATGATTTGCTGTGTTAATGTCATATTTCTTCATCCCCCTTTCTTTCCAAAGGTTTTCTTAAAACAGTCAGAATGGCGACAATGGAGATCATCGCCGGGATCATAAAATGATCCGAACCAAATGCAATCACACAGACCAACGATAATCCAATCCCCATAAGTGCACTGGTATGATCTTTATCTTTCATCCATTGTTCCATAAAAATAACTACAAACATAGCAGTCATTACAAAATCCAATCCTTCCGTGTTAAAACGAATCAAAGAACCGAAGATACCTCCAAGAGCTGCACCGGTAAACCAATACATATGATTAAGAAAAGTCACAAAAAACATAAACCACCCTTTGTCTACATTTTCTGGAATCTTCGCGGTATAATTGATGGAAAAACTCTCATCGCACATTCCATAGATCAAGTAAAATTTCTTCCAACCGACTCCTTTATATCTATCCAGCATGGAAATTCCATAAAAAAGGTGCCTGGCATTAATCATAACTGTCATTAGAAATGCCTGAAGCGGATCAAATGCACCAAGAAGCATACTCACCGCCACAAACTCTACAGAACCGGCAAAGATCAAAAGGCTCATAAACATTGGGTATAAAAAGTTGAATCCCGATACATTCATGTAAATGCCATAGGTCATCCCCAAAAACCAAAAACCAGCAAAGATGGGGAGCGTGTAGGGAAAAGCTGTTTTGAAAGCCATAATCCAAGGCGCTTTTTTTGTTAATTGCTGCATGTTATTCATCTCCTTGTATATTATAAAAGCAAAAAATATATCTTCCGACTTATTAGCAGTCTCTGGATGACTGCTAATAAGAGAAGATATATGAAAAATCATGAAAAATTAAATTTAACACTGGAAGGTATATACCAGGTCTACCATGGCGTGTCTAAAATTTTCTGCACCATCCGCTGGTATTCTTCTGTGATTTCTTCCATAAGCCCGAATGCGGATTCCTCATCTTCGCTCCGAAGAAACTCTACCTGACGGGTATATAGTCCGGTAAGCTCCGACATGGATAAATTGGCGGTCATCCCCTTTAATGTATGAGATGCTTCCAGCGCCGCTTTCGAATCCTGATTTTTTACAGCTTCTTCCAAGGTCTCCTGCACATTGGACTGGGTAAACTTTTTCAGCATACGTTCCAGCAGCGCTTCATTCCCCATAAACCGTTCCATTACATCCTTTACATCAATTCCTGCTTCTGTCAAATACGTTTTTGCTTGTTCTCTCACCTAAATCACTCCTCTTTTTCTCACGATCTGCGCGCAGCCCGCGCCGTTTATAACATTTTTTCATAGCTATATTCCCAATATATATCTTTGAAGAATCCGCAGAAGCTCCTGCACATTCAGAGGCTTGGCTACATGCGCATTCATGCCGCTGTCCAGACATGCCTTTACATCATCAGAGAAAGCATCGGCGGTCATGGCAATAATCGGAATCTTCCGGGCGTCACTGCGCTCCATGGCACGAATTGCCTTCGTTGCATCAATCCCGTTCATCTCCGGCATGCGCAGATCCATTAAAATCGCATCATAATGCCCAGATTTGGATGCCTCATACATTTCCACGCAAAGACTGCCGTTCTCTGCCCAATCACAGGTGAATCCCACACCGGTGAGAAGTTCACTGGCAATCTCCCAGTTGAGCTCATTATCTTCTGCTATCAGCAGCCGTTTCCCCATAAAATCTGATTCCGGCTCACCGGATGATTCCATGCTGGTTTCCTTTGGACCGGCAAACTGCTCCAAATTATGATACAGCGTAGACTTAAACAACGGTTTGGGAATAAATCCTGTAATTCCCGCTGCCTTTGCCTCTTCTTCTATATCTCCCCAATCATAGGCAGATATCAGCAGGATCGGCACTTCGTCTCCGACTCGGCGGCGTATTTCACGAGCCGTTTCAATCCCGTCCATCTCCGGCATCTTCCAATCCAGCAAAACAATGTAATAATCGTTATGCTTCTTGTGGCGTTTTTCCACCATCTCCACTGCAGTCTGTCCATCCAGCGCCCAGTCGGCATGCAAGCCGATTTCCGTTAACGATTCTGCGGCGCTGCAGCACAATTCTTCGTCGTCATCCACCACCAGAACTTCCCAGTTTGGCAGTACATCCATCTCCGGTTCAGCGCCTCGTTCAAAGTCAAAGGTCACATGGAATTCGGTTCCTTGATTCAGCTCGCTTTTCAGTTCTATGCTGCCCTCGGACTTATCTACAATATATTTGGTAATCGTCATGCCAAGGCCTGTTCCCTCAATCTTTTGTACCCGAGTATTATCCTCTCTGACAAAAGAATCAAATATTTTTTCCTGAAATTCCTTGGTCATGCCCATTCCGGTATCCTTTACCCAAAAGTGAGTGCGGACAAAGGCTTCTCCTTTCGGCGAATTTTCCTGTGACACCGTCACGGAAATCTCCCCGCCGGACGGCGTGAATTTCATAGCGTTAGACAACAGATTCAAAAGTACCTGATTCAGCCGCACGCTGTCCGCGTAAATGTTTTCGGACTGGATACTTCGAATGAAAATATTGAAAGATTGTTTTTTTGATTTAATCTGCGGCTGGATGATGCTTACAATACTCTCCATCGTCTCCCGCAAAGAGACGAAATCCCGGTTCAGGGTCAATTTCCCGCTTTCAATCTTCGACATATCCAGCACATCATTAATCAATCCCAACAAATGCTTGCTCGAGAGAGTGATTTTCCGCAGACAATCCTTTACTTTATCCGTATCCTCAATACGAGAGCTTGCAATGGCCGTCATACCGATAATTGCATTCATAGGAGTACGAATATCATGAGACATATTGGATAAAAATTCACTCTTTGCCCGGTTCGCCTCCACTGCCTCCTCGCGGGCAGCATAAAGCGCTTCCATCTGCCGCTTGGAAAATCGCCAATAAACATAATAAACCGACAGCATTGCCAGCAGAAGCACAATACAAATCAGCAGCGAACTCATAATCCGCTGACGCCCCAGACTATTCAAAGCTTCATCCAATACACCGTGAGGCATCACCGTAATCATCGTCCATTCCGTATTCGGAAGCGGAGTCATATAGAAATGCCGCATCTCATTGCTGACCGGAATGACGTTGCTGTATTCCTTTTCTTCTTTCAGTGCACTGTGCATTTCCTTCACAATTTTCTCAATTCCATCTACTCCTTCTTCTTTTCCGTTCTGCAGCACCCAGTCCAGGCAGTTATCCATATCTGTCTGATTCGTGCTGTTGATCAGAAAACTGCCGTCCATACGCAGAATATGAGAAAAAATCAGGGAATTATCCAAACCGAGAGACAGGGCAGTCTCCAAACTTTTAATCGGTACACCGGCAACCAATGCAGTACATTTTCCTCCGTTTGCCATAGGATACCCCATACCATTGGGATGCCCCACGGAAATACCATAGAGAAGTACCAGAGATCCATCCTCCGTTTTTGCCGCTGTAACCATCGTTCGGTCGTTATTCAGCGCTTCAATAAAACGATCCAGGTTTTCCACTTCCACCGGATCCCCATAGAGCATCTCCTCGTTTCCTTTTGTATCCAGCAGAAATAAATGAGTAAACTGACGCAGTTCTGCCATTGTTGCCAGTCCGCTTTTGACCGAGTCATTCATCTCGTCAACTTCTTCCGGCGGCAGTCCTTGTACGATACTCTTCACCTGTACCAACCGCATATTTACCAGTGTTTCAAAATGATTCTGAATCTGAGTGCTCATTCCCTGCATATAGGTGTCCGCAACCTTCTGCAGTGTGCTGGAGTTTCGTTTCGTCATATATACTGTTATCACAGAGAACATAACAATACAGACCAGCAGCATACCCGCAATGGTTGCTCCAAAAAACCTTCTTGCTTTTTTATCCATAATCTTCCTCCCAGTCCATTTCCATTCTTCACGCTTCATTATACATCAAAAGACTATCCTATAAAATGAGAAAATTTAACTTTTTTCTATCCCTGATACCGGATCCGTTCTACAATGGATTCTTTTTTTACATTTCTGCTTAGCAGATAGGACAAAATCAGCTGGAGGGCAATGATAACTGCCGTCATTGCCAGAATCTGCATCCATGGGAAGTGATAAAGATTCATACCGAAATAACTATGGGTTTTTGCGTAGTAGAAAACGCCGTATCCAGCCGGAATTCCGATGATAAATGCTACCAGAAGAGTTCCAATGCTGAAAAATAATCCTTCCATCTGCAGCATACGATTTAATTGCCCGTTGGTCATTCCGATTGCCTGTAAGATTCCCAATTCCTGCTTTCTTGTAATGATGCTGATGATCATGGTATTTGCCATATTCATAAAACTAATGATTCCGATGATAGCCATAAACGCATAAACTGCGAATTGCATCATGCGGCTGGAAGACTCTGAAAGATTTAACTGATTTTCATAAGAATCCATATTAAGGTGCTCTTTTTCATCCACCAGCTGTTCCAGAGAAGACTGTACCGACGATACATCCTCTTTCTCACAGTCAACCCAGAGAAGACCATTCGCATCTGTCTTCTCGAATCCAAGTTTTTGATACGTATCCTCCGTAATGGCCCAATCCGTTTCCAAGTTTCCGAAAGATCCCATCAAAGTTGCTTCATAGCCCTTGCTTCCATCTCCATCTTCCAAAGAAGCCTGTATCTCTTCTCCTATATGGTGACCGTCGTCTCCCAGAAAATGAGACCATCCGTAAAAGATACCGTTTTCTTTCGATGCCTTATCATAATCCATATCTCCGAGGATACCGCCTTGTTCTGCTTTTTTCTCAAAATCTTCTTTGTTAAGGACGGTCACAGAACCGTGTTCTTTCCCTATCGTCATGTAAAGATAGGTTCTGGCAGATACTTTTGTCACGCCGTCCATCTGCTTTATTTCCCGTATCGTTTCCTTCCCGAGAGGATTGTTTTTTAAAATACTGTCCATGTTATTTTCCGGATAAGCAGTATCATTCATGGAATAATCCAGGGAGATGGCGAACTGTCCATGCTCTATTTCTTTTCTTGCGTTATATTCGTTGTCGATATTTCCGGCAAAGCTTGACAGCGCTACAAACAGCACACAAGATAATCCCATGGCAAGGATCGTCTTAAATGTTCGCTTCCAATAAGCGGAAAGATTGGATTTGGTAAGTCCCCAGACCGTCAGCGCTTTTTGACTGCGGCGCGTTTTCTTTGGGCAGGTGTTTTCCTGATAGCGCATCGCTTCCACCGGAGAAATCTTGGCGACAATCCGCATCGGACGTTTTAATGCCAGCCATACCGTGCCCAATGACAGCACTGCACAGAAAATCAAAAGCGGAAGAGAAAACGCAGATCCAGCTTTGATTGGAGGCAAACCTCGTTGAACGGAAGCAGACTCCATCAGCAAAAGGCGGATCAGGAAAACACCGATTCCGTATCCGGCAATAATGCCCAACGGTGTGGAAAGCAGCGCCAAAATCATTCCCTCTCGAAAGACCAGTTTCTTCATCTGCCGTCTTGTCGCACCCAACGCTTTGATCTTTCCGTATTCCTGGATTTTCTGGGCGATGCCCACCTGGAAAATATGGTAGATCACGATAACAGAAAATAAAATAACAAGCAAAGCGATTCCGGAGCACACAGCAATCGTCTCTGTTCCCGGATCTAGTTTCCACATGAGATAATAACCGTTTATGGAAACTCCTTTCGGGTTGATGCCGCATTTAGACGCCAAATTTTTCATCGTTTCTTCTGCTGTGTCGTAATTAACGCCCACAGCATCGCTCAGTTGAAAATATGCCGTATAAATACGTCCCGCTTTTGGGACAATGGATTCATAATAGGCTTTGGAAACCAGCCCATAAAATGATGTTCCTTTTATGTTTGATTCATAATCCTTTAAAACCCCGCTGACTACAAATTCTTGTTCCTTATATTTCTGTGACATATCTTCCCGGCTTTTTAAGATGATCCGATCTCCCGGTTTGACAGAAGGGTAACCGATTTTCTCAAAAAAATCCGGCGCTGCAGCGATTTCATTTTCTTTTTCCGGAAAACTTCCCTGATCCAGCTGTTCTTTCTGATTCGTCATCTCCAATGTATGTTCATCGGAATAAATCAGAGAAAGATTGGCTCTGCTTTCCACTTCTCCAACGGAAGCCATGGTTCCGATTTTCCGGAACTCTCCCCGCTGCTCCATTTGATTTAACTGATTTTCTCCCACGCCGGTATAGGCTCCATAATAAGTGCCGTAGAATCTTCCTGCATTTGCTTTCTGGGTCTTCATCATCCCATATCCACAGGTGGCGATCACCGTCAGGAGCAAAGTCGTAAAAAATACGGCAGCCATAATCAGAATGCTCCTGACTTTATTTTTCTTATCATTGGCCGCCGCAAGTGTCGTTAAGATCTTCATTACAGCTCAGCCACCTTTCCGTCTTCAATGACCAAAATTCGGTCCGCAATCTGTGCAATTTCATCATCATGGGTAATCATGACCAGTGTCTGCCCATATTTTTCTACGGATAATTTCAAAAGACCAATGACTTCGTCGCTCGTCTTTGAATCCAGATTTCCCGTCGGCTCATCGGCAAAAATAATATCCGGCTTTGATGCTAAGGCTCTTGCGATTGCCACTCTCTGCTGCTGGCCGCCGGAAAGCGTATTTGGTAAATTTTCAAGCTTATTTTCTATTCCCAATGTACGGATAATATCCTGAACAAATTCCTGTTCCGGTTCTCTTCCATCCAATCCGATCGGCAAAACGATATTTTCCCATACATTAATGGAAGAAACCAGATTAAATGTCTGGAAAATAAATCCAATCTTCTTTCGCCGAAATACAGAAAGTGCATCTTCCTTTAAGGAAAAGATATCCTTCCCTTTCATCCATACAGTGCCGGAAGTAGGGGTGTCCAGTCCGCCAAGCATATGGAGCAGGGTGCTTTTCCCGGAACCTGATTTTCCAACGATTGCCACAAATTCTCCTTGATTCACGGAAAGATTTGCCTGATCTACTGCTTTCACTTGATTTTCTCCTGCGCCATAATATTTACATAAATTTTCTGATCGTAATATCTCGCTCATTTTTCATCATTCCTTTCTTTGATTTACTTATAGTCTACAGAAGCACTCTTTCAAAATAATGACAATCAAAAAAGGAACTCTTACATTTTTGTCAGGGATTTATGCATTTTCTGAAATTGGAAGCTGAATTTGAAAAATTGATCCATTTTTCTTTTTCTTATCATCCGAAACCACTTTGATTGTTCCATAGTGCCGATCAATAATCTCTCTTGTTAGGAACAAACCGATACCTGTCCCCTGTTCCTGGCGGACTTTTTTGCTGCTTCCCCGATAAAATCTCTGAAAGATTTTATGCTGTTCTTTTTTTGGTATTCCAATGCCATCGTCTTCTATAGAGATTTTGACAAATGACATCCATCGCTCCATGGCAACCCGAATGCGGCCATTTTGCTGACTGTATTTCACTGCATTTTCCAAAAGATTCATCAGCGCTTCTCCCATCCATTTCGAATCATGCGGAAGAATTGCAGTTTGGAGAGAATCAGGGATGTCTAACTCAATTTCCATTTCTTTTGTTTCCGCTTTCGGAAGAATACGATTAACAGCGCCCAGCACCGTATCGAAAATTCTTTTTTTCTCTATCTGAAGCTCAATCATCCCTGTTTCCATTCTGGAAATCTGAATCAAAGCGGCAGACATTAATTCTAAACCTGTCATCTGATCTTTGCATCGTTTTAAAAATTCCCGGCGTTCTTCCTGGGTAAGATCTTCCTGTTCTAAAATTTCCAGACAGGCTTTCAGCGCGGCAATCGGTGTTTTTAGCTGATGGGATATATCCGTCACTAAGGACTTGGTATTTTCTTTCTCTTTATACGCTTGATCCTTTAACGTTTCAAAATAACTTCCCAGAGATTCCATCTGCATATAGATATTCTTTCTTTGAATCTGATCATCTTCCAGATGCTCCCAAAGCAAATTTGTCCGAAAATTTCCATTTCGAAATTCTTCCAGCATTCTGCAGATCTCATTCAGAATAAGATCCTGTTCCTTTTTTTGCCTGTTTTCCGTATAGAAAATAAGAAAAACAAGAAAAAGAAAAAACACTGCCGACCCTCCTAAGATCCAAATGCTATGATTTAGGAATTCATTTCCAAAGAAAGACGAACGTATTCCTTCATATCCATACCGAGCCAATGTTTGTCTGGCTTCTTCAAAAGACGGGAAATTTCCGTTTTTTAAAATTTCGGATGCTCCATGTTCTTCTTCCAAAAGAATTGCCGCCATCTGATATTTTTCCTGATAATGCCCATATTCTCCGGCAATCAAAATCCCATCTAACGCCAAAATGAGGATTCCTGCCAGAAGAATCGTCAGCCATTTCTTTTGAAATTTCATACTCTCCCTCCCTGCCGCTCACATGGATAATCCCATACATATCCAATGCCGCGGATATTTTTGATAAATTTCGGTTGGGACGGATCTGTCTCCACTTTTCCCCGCAATCTGCGAACATAGACTGCCAGAGTATTCTCGTCCACAAAATCTCCTTCCATATCAAAAAGCTGATCTAGGATCTGTGCTTTTGATAAAATCTGTTTCGGATGATTTACAAACATACAAAACATTTTCCACTCATTTTTTGTCAGAGAAATCTCTTTGTTCTCTCGATATAGCTTCATTGCATCTAAATCTGCACGCAGTGATCCGGATTGTATGATATTTCCAGGTTCCCCGTTTTGCTGTTTCCGAAAAAAAGCGTTCACTTTTAAAAGCAGCACAGAGAGGCTGAAAGGCTTGGTCACATAATCATCCGCTCCGGCTTCATACCCAAGGACCTGATCCATCTCCTGATCCAGAGCTGTCAGGCAAATGATGTGCATCTTGTGGTCGCAATTCCTAATCTCTGCAATCAAATCTGTTCCTCTGCCGTCCGGAAGATTCACATCACAGATCAGCATAGGAATTTGTGCTTCTTCGGCCAAAATTTTCCTGGCCTTTGATATCGTAAAAACAGAAACCACCCGATATCCTGCTTTTTGAAGTGTAAATTCGATTCCTCGATTCACACTTTCATCATCTTCCAATAATAAAATATCTGTCATATCGACTCCTTTAGTATAAGTTTTTTTCTCTCTGGGATATTATAGCATTTCTCTGATTTGGACACAATGTACTTCAATCGCGAACACTCGTTTCTCAAAAAAAGACATTTTTTTGTCAAGATTCATTGACGAGGCTCAAATTTATCATTATAATAGCAAAAGTATTGTTTTTTCTATCCCAGAATAGAAAAAGCTTTGAAATTATAAAACGAAAGAAGGAATATTATGAAAAATCTGATCTCTAAATGGAGTTCATTGAGTTTGATCACTCGGATTGTCATTGGTTTAGTGCTTGGTGCGATCCTTGGAATCGCAGCTCCAAAAGCAACCGTCATCGCTCTTCTTGGAGACTTATTCGTCGGAGCTCTTCGGTCTGTGGCTCCGATTCTCGTATTTGTTCTGGTTATGTCTTCTCTTGCAAATGCAAAAGAAAGCGGCGCAAAGAACATGAAAACCGTTATCGTGCTTTACATGGTAAGTACCTTTATTGGAGCCTTTGTTGCCGTAACGGGAAGCTTCCTGTTCCCACAGACTTTGACTTTAACCGAGGCAGCGTCTGATGTGACTCCTCCAAGCGGTATTGCGGAAGTGTTAAAAAATCTTCTTATGAACATTGTAGCCAATCCGATCGACGCATTGGCGAATGCAAATTATATCGGTATTTTGGCATGGGCTGTTATTTTCGGTATGGCGCTGAAATTCGCCTCCGCTACCAGCAAACAGTTCCTTGTGGATCTGTCTGACGGCGTGACAAAAGCCGTTCACTGGATTATTTCCTGTGCTCCATTTGGTATTTTCGGTTTGGTATTTAACACGGTTTCATCCAATGGTCTTACGATCTTTACGGATTATGGAAAACTGCTTCTCTTATTAATTGGATGCATGCTGTTTTGTTCTTTGATCACAAATCCATTTTTGGTTTTCTTATGCCTGAGGAAGAATCCTTATCCTTTGGTATTTAAATGTCTGAAAGAAAGCGGACTTACGGCTTTCTTTACAAGAAGTTCCGCTGCAAATATTCCAATGAATATGGATCTTTGTGAACGTCTGGGATTGGATAAAGATAATTATTCTGTTTCCATCCCTTTGGGAGCTACGATCAATATGGACGGTGCAGCCATCACAATTACGGTTATGTCACTGGCAGCAGCTAATACTCTTGGCATCAGTGTAGATCTCCCTACAGCATTTATTTTAAGCATCCTTGCTACAATATCTGCATGCGGTGCATCCGGTGTTGCGGGAGGTTCCCTGCTCTTGATTCCGCTGGCATGTTCTTTATTCGGAATTCCAAACGATATTGCCATGCAGGTGGTTGGTGTAGGTTTTATTATCGGAGTAATCCAGGATTCTATGGAAACCGCATTGAATTCTTCTTCCGATGTGCTGATGACTGCTACTGCAGAGCTCTATAACAAAAGAAAAGCCGGTGAAGAGATTGTATTAGTACCAAAACAGTCCGCAGAATAAAAAATGATATAAAATAAAACAATCCCCTCAGACAGGAGACATAAAAAAGAATCCTGTTTTGAGGGGATTTTCAATTTTGCAGTATTTTATCTTTTTACCTGCTTTCATCTCTTTAACTCTACTTAAGTAGAGTACATGCTGTAAATGTGCGTACTTGTTTCTATGCTATACAAAGGATATAATAAAGTCGGATATAAGTCAACGAGAGGTGATCTCGTTCTGAAAAAGGAGGTAAATCAAATGGAAAATGTTATTGAAGCAATTAAAAACAGAAGAAGTATTCGGAAATTCAAGCCGGATATGATTTCAAAAGACATTATAGAGCAGATTGTTACCGCAGGAACTTATGCAGCAACGGGTATGAATAAGCAATCTCCTATTATTATTGCCATAACAAATAAAGATGTTAGAAATCAATTATCCAAATTGAACGCAGAAATCATGGGAACAACAAGCGACCCTTTTTACGGTGCGCCTGTCGTCTTAATTGTACTGGCAGATAAGACTTTGGTTAATCATGTGTATGACGGTAGTTTGGTTATAGGAAACCTTATGCTTGCTGCTCATTCTTTAGGAATTGGAAGTTGTTGGATACACAGGGCGAAAGAAGAATTTGAACGCCCGGAGGGAAAACAACTTTTAAAGTCTTTGGGAATTGAGGGCGAATATGAAGGCATAGGGCATTGTGTTCTTGGGTACGTTGACGGAGAATATCCGAAGGTACCAGCGCGTAAAAAAAACTGGGTATACTATATCGACTAAATCCTTTGCGTCTGTTTCCATATTTAACAGTTAAGAATAGGGAATTATGAATATTATTATTATTTCGTCACCTCTCTCTTTGTTAGGGAGAGGTGACTGCTTATTTCATAGGAATCTTCGTTCCTATGAAATAAAACGCTCCGCGAGGATCGCACTGCGACGATGGGGAAAACGTCGCTGAAGCGACTCGCCGCAGGCGGAGAATCCAGCAAAGCAGGATTCTTTCTTATTTATAAAAAGAACTTGTTTTCTTTATGGACGGTTTTCAGCGCACCTAACTTCTGCTCCATCATTTCCTGCACAGGCGGCGGCAAAATACGCACATGTTTCGGACACGCCGCTGTACAAGCCATACATAAAATACATTTTTCTGTCTCTGTTGTCACATCTCCATCCTTGATGGAAATCGCTTCGGTTGGACAGACCTCCGCGCATTTTCCGCACTGATTACAAGAAGGCAGGGAAATTGGCGCCGCCGGCGCATTCATTGCGTCTTTATAAGGATAATTTCCGGGAACTTCTATTTTCCCTTCCTGATCCGCTTGAATTTTATTCAGTACTTTTTGTGCAAAATCCATGATTTCTTTCTGATCATCTGCATCCGGTCTTCCCTCGCCGACTTCCGGTACTATAGAATGCTGCGCAATCAACGCTGCAGATGCAATTACTTGAAACCCCTGTTCTTTTGCCGTTTGATTTAACTCTAAAAGAGCATCCTCATAGGCTCTGTTTCCGTAGACAACTAAAGTCACCGTTTTCATTCCTTTTCCATCCAGTTTTTTTAACCTTTCTGCTGCAATATTCGGGACTCTGCCGCCAAAAACCGGAACCGCCATCACTGCAAGATCTCCTTCCGGATTTTCCGCTTTCTGATCATGTCCTCCCAAATCCACAGTTTTCACATTTGCAGCAATACTCCTGCAAAAAATTTCTCCGGCTTTTTTCGTACCGCCGGTAGGACTGAAAACATAGTAACAAACTGTATGAATCATACCATATCCTCCCTATCACATCTTATTGTACATTTATTATTTACAACGTAAATTGTACTCCTTATCTGTTGTAATGTCAATATTTACAACGATATGAAAATGCAGTATAATCATAA
This sequence comes from Candidatus Anaerostipes excrementavium, assembly GCA_019114985.1. Classification (GTDB taxonomy): domain Bacteria; phylum Bacillota; class Clostridia; order Lachnospirales; family Lachnospiraceae; genus Anaerostipes; species Anaerostipes excrementavium. Next base: position 97,769 of record DXEM01000034.1, on the reverse strand, counting down.
AAAACGGAAGGAGAATCATTTTGAGACTGAATACCAAATGCTCCATTGCACTCCATTGTCTAATTTTCATTGCCCAATATGAAGAGAAGGTGAAAGTGACCAGCGAATTGCTTGCCAAGAGTACCGGATGCAATTCAGCTGCGATTCGAAGCATTCTAAACGCATTGCAAAAAGCCAATATCATTTCTGTTGTACGCGGCGTCGGAGGTGCTCATTTGCAGTGCATTCCATCAGAACTTACTTTGTGGGAAGTTTACCACGCACTGGAGCCAGAAGGTCTGGAACATTTCATCGGATTACACCCAAATCCTTCGGATCATTGTCCTGTTGGAAGCCGTATAGAATCTGTACTAAAAGAACCTTATCGTAAAATTGGACAGGCTGTGAAGCAACAGATGGAAAATATTACATTGCAGCAATTATTAGATCATTATAATGCCATCAGTTAATGATAAAATTATAAAAAGAATCCCCTTTTTTCTACTACAGGCAATCTTCTAAATACGAAAATTATTTTTAAAGTTTTTTGAATGAATATCATTCATTGACTTTAAAAAAAAGACGTGTTATGATGTTTGTTAGAAAGGAGGTTCGGTATGCGTATTACGAAGGAACCAGAGGAACGTAAACAGGAAATATTAGATACAGCTATGCGGCTTTTCTATGAAAAAGGCTATGAAAAAACTTCTATTGCCGATATTGCAAAAAACATAGGCGTTGCACAGGGATTGTGCTACCGATATTTCCCGTCGAAAGAAGCTCTTTTTGATAGCGCGATTGAGCAATATGCCGAGAAACTTGTAAGCCGCTTTTCTGTTTCATCACGCCATAATAAAATGACATTGAAAGAATTTATTGAAACAATGCCCATTATGGTGGAAACAGAAGATAATACTTACTATAAAACGCTTCATGTTGTGGAGAACAAAAAATTTCACGATCAACTGACCTTAAAAGTCTGCGAGAAACTTTCGAGGGTAGTTGCTAATGTACTGGAACATGCAAAGAAAAAAGGTGAAATCAGCATAGATGACACAAGGTCAGCGGCTTTATTTTGCGTTTACGGTCAAATAGGCATTTTACTTAGCAAGAATTATACCGCAGAAGAAAAAGAAAAACATATTCGTGAATTTTTAATCTATGCGCTGCGGTTATAATTGCAGCTCCCTGCTTCTCTCGTGGTAGGGGGCTATAATTATAGCTCAATAATGAATGATATTCACTCACTTAAAGAAAGGAAGATTTAAATGAGAACAGAAATTGATTTTATCGGAGGAAATACAAAACGATGCTTAATGGCCATGGCACTGCCCATGATTGCGGCGATGTTCTTAAACATGGCTTATAACCTCGTGGATAGCTTATGGATTGGAAACCTTTTAGGTGAAAGTGCATATGCCGCTTTAACAAACTCTACACCGATTATTTTAATCCTAACATCCGTTGCAATGGGAGCGACAAACGGTATTTCTATTTTACTCTCACAGGCAATCGGCGCAAAAAATCAAAAACGAGCAGAGAGTTTGATTGCCACTTCATTTATCGCCGCGATTATCTTTTCCTTGATGATAACTTTGGCGCTTGAAATATTTCTGCCATATATTTTAACTGCTTTGAATACTCCGTCAGAAACGTATGCAATGGCATACAGCTATCTTTCTATTTATATTCTTGGATATTTAGCAGTTTATCTGTATCTGTATTTTACTGCTGTTTTACGGAGTTTCGGAAATTCCATGTTTCAAGCTGCTGCTATGCTTGTGTCAACCGTATTAAACGCAATTCTTGACCCTGTTTTTATCCATTTCATTGGCTTTCATGGTGCAGCGATTGCAACTTTGCTCTCACAGGGCATTTGCTTAATTTTCATGGTTATATATTTGCAAAGGAAAAAACTCTTTTCTTTGCATATTACTTGGTTTAATAAAGCAGATATTTTGCCGATTATTGGGAAAGCAATACCGTCTGTCATTCAGCAAAGTATTCCTGCGGTAAGCACAACATTTTTAACCGCACTGGTAAGTACATATAGTATTACTGCCATTGCAGCGTATGGAATTACGGGAAAACTAGAAACAATTCTTTTTTATCCAGCTATGGCGCTCAATATGGTCTTAACTGCTATCGTAGGTCAATGTATCGGCGGACAGCGAATTGACCGCGCAAAAGATTACTTAAAATGTGCTTTGAAATATGGGTGTGTACTGCTTCTCACTCTTTCCTGTGTTATAGTGATATTTTCAAGACAGCTCTCCGGCTTTTTTGTAAGTAGTACAGATACCGCAGCGATTGTTCGTACGTATTTTTTAACTGTAAGTATTGGCTATGTTTTAAACACAGTTACCAATTGCTTCCTTGGCGTATTAAATGGTTTGGGTAAGCCCGATAAAAGTATGTTCTTAATGATTTTCTACTATATCGTTGTCCGTATGCCTTTGGCATATTTCCTTTCGTCATTCGGCTTTGGATTAAACGGAATATGGGCTGCTGTACTTGTCAGCCACATATGCGCAGCGGCGGCTTCTATGCTTGTATCGCTGCTATCCTGTAATTCCATTTTGACCGGTAAGAAGTAACAAAGAGATCGCAGGCGGATAGACTGCCTGCGATCTCAATCTATTATGGTATGTTACGCATTTAATGATAATTATCTTTTGATATTATACGGCTTTCGGAGCGTAGTCAAGGTGTATTATGCTGCTAGATTTCTTTTGAATCATGATCCACTCCATCCATATCTTCATTCCGAGATTCTAATATTTCATACAACAATATACCCTCCTGTTCTACAATTTTTTCAAGCGTATTTTCTTTTGCTCTTTCATCAAAGGAGGATTCATATCCTACCACAATATCAACCGGACGTTTTCGAATTCCACGTAATGCTTTATATACTTGTTGAGATAGTTCGATTTTATTTCCTGCATCATCTGGAACAACTACATAAAAATCATAATCACTATCTTCATCATAAGTATCTTTTGCAAAAGATCCGAATAAATAAATACGTTTAGGCATAACTGTCAAACGGATCCTATCTTTAATGGCATTAATTTCATTGTTGATCATTTTATTCACAACCTCTCAGATCGATTTCGATTATTTCTTTTAGTATACCACAGAAACTTTTGCTTATCTATCTGAAAAGATCATGATGAAATTGGCACGAACAAGATTCGATTTGTGCCGCCGCAGATCATGCCAAGTTTTGCACTTTCTTCATTGGATAAAGAATATTCTATTTCTGTGATCTTTTGGATCTGCGGCGCTGTTTCGATGACTTCCTTTTCTAAAACGCCGCCTCCAATACTTCCGATGATCTTTTCAGCTCCCACAAGCATCATACTGCCTACGCCTCTCGGAGAGGATCCATGTTTCTGAGTAATGATGCAAAGGGTCCCATTCTCGTTTGTTTCCGATAGTTCTTTTGTCATCGTGCTGACCGTTCCTTGATTTTTGATCTGAATTAATTCTGCAGCGATGCTGACCGCAATCTCTTCCGGAGTTCTCGCCCCGATAGAAAGCCCGATCGGCGCATGGATCTGATCAATATCTTCTTCTAAAAAACCTTGTTTTCTTAAAGAATCGAATGTCGCTGCAACTTTCTTCTTGCTTCCAATCATTCCAAGATAAGCATAGGATCTTTGCAAAACCTTTTTTACACAAATCTCATCGGCTGCGTGTCCCCTGGTGACAACGACATAATAATGACCATCCCCTTCCGGCAGGTATTTTTCACAATGCTCAAAGTCACAGCAATGCACTTCATCCGCTTCCAAAAGTCTGTCTTTGTTTGCAAATTCCTCCCGGTCATCCAAAACGACCGTATAAAAATCCAGAAATTTTGCCAATTTTAAAAGTTGATTTGCTACATGTCCGGCGCCAAAGATCACTAATTTTGGCTGAGAAGAAAACCATTCCTTTTGTATGAGGGAAACATCCTTTTCTTCCTGCAGAAACCTGGCAATCACTTTTTCATACAAGGTATTCACCTGTCCCGGACAGATCTTTACCAATGCCTTTGGAAATTGTTGTTTCAATGGCTTTTGATATCCTTCTGTCACAAGCTTTTGAAGATGCTCCGGTTTTAATGGATCATTTTCCTTGATTGAAAGACAGGAAAGAACCAACTCTTTTCTGTGAGCGGCTTCCCCACAGGTTTTCTCAAGGGCTGACAAACCTACCACCACATGAATCTCATCTGTCTGATCCGGTATCACCGGTTCATAGGAAGCCGGATATTTGACAGGCAGACCTCTGGAGCCATCCGCTTCTACTAAAACCACGTCTGCGATTTTTGCTGCAGCCCGAAACAATGGTTCCGGCAATGGTCCCATTTTCGAAGATTCCGTTATATGAGAACCTGCCATACACCATCCCGTTTCATCCAATTGACTCTTTATTTCATCCAAAGAATTGGCAAAAATCGTCTCTTCCTCTGCCAGCATATGGGTCGTGGTCGTAATCAATACTTTTTTTCCCTGTGATACATATTGATCACAAAGCATATGAATCCTTGTTGTTTTTCCGCCGGATCCTACGACTGCAATGATCATACTTCTTCCTCCATTAATTTTTTCAGCGCCTCTGCCGCAATTCGGATTTCTTCTTCTGTCGTATCAAATCCAAAACTAAATCGTACCATTCCCTGCTCTTTTGTATGGTAATGTTCATGCACCAAAGGGGCACAATGGGCTCCGGGTCTGGTCTGGATACCAAATCGTTCTTCCAGTTCCTCGCTGACAATAGAAGAATCGTAATCTTTTAAATTACAGGAAAGCACCGCCGTCCTTTTTGAAAAATCCGGATCGGCTCCCAGACCATAGAACGAAATTCCCGGTACATCTTTGATTTGTTCGTAAAAAAGCCGGATGGAGTTTTGTTCTCGTTGTCTGATCTGATCCAATCCAATGGAGCGTATCAAACGAATTCCTGCTTCTAAACCTGCGATTCCCGGTCCGTTTTGTGTTCCGGCCTCCAGTGCCTCCGGCATTTTTTTCGGATGACTCTTGGAGAAAGAGTCAAAACCACTTCCTCCGGTCTTTAACGGACGAATCCCTATGCCGTCACGAATACAGATACCTCCGATTCCTTGCGGCCCTAAAAGCCCTTTATGTCCTGCAAAACAAAGAATATCAATCTGATCTTTTTTCATGGAAATAGGGAAAATTCCCGCTGTCTGAGCAGTATCTGCAATCAATCGAATTCCTTTTTCACGGCATAACGCACCAACTGCAGCAATATCAAACACTTCTCCGGTCACATTGGAACCGTGGGTCATGATCACTGCTTTTGTATTTTTGCGAAATTCCCTTGCTATGGCCTCTGGGCATGGATCCGTAATTGTAAGAGAAACTCCCTTTTGTTCCATCTCATAGAGAGGGCGCAGCACACTGTTATGTTCCATATAAGTCGTAATCACATGATCTCCCGGTTCTAAAAGCCCTTTTATCACCAAATTAAGACTTTCCGTAATGCCGCTGGTAAAGACAACCTGTTCCGGACGATCTGCATCAAAGAATTCACAGATTTCTCTTCTTGCCCGAAAGATGGTTCTGGATGCTTTTAAAGAAGCGCTGTGGGCTCCTCTCCCGGCATTGCCCTGAGACATGGAATCAAGAACTGCCTTCTTTACCTCAAAAGGTTTCTTCGCACTGGTCGCGGCGTAGTCTGCATAAATGCCGTGTTCTTTCTGTCTCTGCTCTTCTTTTAAAGTAAGAATCGCTTCCAGGACGCCCCCTCCAATACACCTTGCTTTATCAGAAATTGTAAAGCAGTTGCTATATTCTTCCATCCTTGGATCAATATCCGCAATCTTAAATCCTTTGGTCACAGGATAACCATCTCGAATCAGCCCGCGCAGCAGACCATCAATCGTTGCATGGACTTCTATCTTTTCCTGACCGTCCTCAATATAAGCAATTGTCTGTCCTTTCTTCACTGTATCCGTAATATGACACACATTTCTTAGAACTCCCTTTCCCGGAGAATGGATGACCCGGTCTTTTCCAACGCCTGCGATCACACCTGGAATTCCTGTATTAGCGATTGCGGATCCTTCTCGAATGACCCGTCCCAGCCGATGACCTCGTTTTGTCTCGATGACTGCATCCACATCTTCTCCTGCAGTAAAGCCAGGTCCTAAAGCAATCGTAATCGGCGCCATCCTGCGGTTTGTTCCAAGGTTTTTCTTGGCTAAGATCGCATCCACCAGCGCCAAAGGATGTAATTTTTCCAGACATCTGGCTTCCGGATCTACCATGAGAGCCGGCCGCCCCTGTTCCATAATTTTGACAGCCTCATCTGTGGAATGTGCCAACTCGCAAGTCATATCCTCAACTTTTGTCTTTCCATCGTAAACCGCCTCAGAAAAAGCCACATTTCTGCGGATCGCCGATGGAGATTCTATCTCCAAAACTAATACGTTAAATCCGCTTTTTACCAATTTATAAATCGTTCCGGTAGCGATATCTCCGCCGCCCCGCACAATGATCAAATCTTTCATTGGCTGCTCCTTTGCTTTCGTTTTTTCTTATTGTATCATGTCGCGTCCTGATTGCCAAAATATTTCAAAAAAGATTCTTTGGCAGCCTGATCCATTTCTTTCCGGAACATTTGGTATCGTTTCAGGAACTCTTTTCCTTCTTCGGTAAGTTTCGAATATCCTCCGGTTTTTCCTCCGGATACACTTTCTACCAAAGAGAATCCAAGATCAGCTTCTGCTCGTTTCAAAATTTTCCATGCCTTGCTGGCTGCCATTCCCATCTCTTTGTAAGCAGCAGAAAGGGAGCCTTTCAGCTCAATCAGCTCCATAAGCTCGGCGACTCCCTTTCCAAATGCAGGTTCTTCCTGAAATACCCGAAGTCTGATATCAAATTGTTTCGGCATATGTTCCTTTCTCATCTTACCAACCCTTTCCAAATCCGCAGTTCGGATACGTACAAACATCACACCCCAGGCAAAAACCTCCCTCGCCCAGAGATGCAAGCTCTTTGGCAGTGATCGGATCATCCGCCATGATTCTTGGAAGTACCAGATCAAAAATAGTTCTTTTTGAATACATGACACATCCCGGAAGTCCCATGATTGGAATACGATCCTCATAGTATGCCAGAAGGAACATGGCTCCCGGAAGTACCGGCGCTCCGTAAGAAACCATATGAGCATTGGTATTTTTAATGGCAAGAGGCGTTTGATCATCCGGATCCACACTCATTCCTCCTGTACAAAGCACCATATCTGCTCCGTCTTCGATCGCTTTTAAGATTGCCTTTGTCACTTCTTCATGATTGTCCGGAAGCGTAATATGCCATGCCATTTTTGCACCGTATTCTCCCAGCTTTTGTTCTACGACCGGAGTAAAGGTATCCTGGATCCGACCGTAATAGATCTCATTCCCCGTTGTAATCACTGCCGCCTTCTTTTGTCTGTACGGAAGCAGGGACAGAATCGGCTCCTTTCCTGCTAAATCTTTCACTGCTTCCATCTTTTCCTTTTCAATCACCAATGGAATGATCCTTGTCCCCGCAAGCTTGTCCCCTTTTTTGACCGGTGTGTTTCCATGCCGCGCCGCAACCATCATCTGTCCGAAAGAGTTCACCTTTAACAGTCGTTCTTTATCGACCTTAAACAATCCGTCACAGGCAGCGGTTAGTTCAATTTTTCCTTCCTTTACCGAAGATCGATCCATATGATCGTTTCGGCAAAGACTGCATAAAATTTCAGCCGCATCATTTTCATGGAGCATATCATCCCCGGCTTCCCAAACATACAAATGATCTTTTCCAAGAGATAAAAGAACCGGGATATCTTCTTCTGTTACGATATGTCCTTTCCGAAATCTGGCATCCTTTGTTACACCTTTAATAATCTGTGTTATATCATGGCACAATACTGTGCCGACGGCTTTTTTTGTTTCGATTAATTTCATTTTCTGCTCCTACTGGTTGATTGTGAATCCATAATCTTCAAATACTTTCAATGCCTCATCAGACTGAAGGAATTTCACAAATTCATCTGCCACATCTTTGTTCTCACTTTCTTTTAAAGAAGCAACCGGATAAATAACCGGTGTCTTTAACGCATCTTTCGGCGCTTCTGCGACCACTTTTACATCATCTGTGCTTGCAGCATCTGTCGCATATACAACTCCGCAATCTGCACTTCCTTTTGCAACCCAATTTAAAACTTCGGTTACATTGGTTCCAAAGCTGGCTTTTGCTTCTACGTCATCCCATATTTTAAGATTTGTAAAGGCTTCCTCCGCATACTGACCGGCCGGTACACTCTTCGGATCTCCTACTGCAATGGTATCTGCTTTTAAAACAGTTTCAAAGGATGTGATATCCTCATTGGTATCCTTAGATGGAACAACCAAAACAAGCTTATTTTCCAGCAAATCTACCACATCATCTTCTGCAATATCATCTTCTTTTACTAAGTTGTCCATCTGCTCTGTTGCCGCAGACATGAAAACATCTGCCCCCATTCCCTGCTCAATCTGACTTTGCAGCTTACCGGAGCTGTCGTAACTTCCCTCGATTTTTACATTGTCATGTTCTTTTTCAAACATCGGAATCAGTTTTTCGGTAAAACATTTTTCCAGGCTGGCTGCCGCCGCCAAAGACAATGTAACACTTTCTTCTTTGGAAGAATCTTTTTCATTGGAAGTGCTTTGACAGCCGGTCACTCCAAAGACCATAGATACTGCCAGCACACTTGCTGCCAATAAATTTCTTAGCTTTCTCATAATGGTAACCTCGCTTTCTTTTGTGCAGAATCCGTATTCGGCTGGATACGTCCTTCTTTGATTGTGTAATGTTTTTTGCAAAGACGCCGGATTTCCCGCAGATCATGACTAACAAGAATCGATGGCTTTTGATATTCCGCAAGCATATGGAAGAGTTCCTGCTGTAATTCATCTCTTAATGCTTCATCCAGAGCGGAAAAAGGTTCATCCAGCAAAATGACATCCGGCCCATAAGCCATAAGGCGTGCAAGAGCGGTTCGCTGCTTCTGTCCTCCGGACAGCTGTCTGGGGTATCGTTTCGCCAGCTCTTTGATTCTAAACTTCTCCATCATCTCTTCGGTTCGTCTTGCCCGATCGAGCTTTGCCAGCTTTTTTGCTTTCAGGCCGCACTGGATATTCTCTTCCACTGTCATATTGGGAAAAAGCGCATAGCCTTGAAATAAATATCCGATCTTTCGCTTCTGAGGCGGAAGATCGATTTTTTTTGAAGAATCGAACAATGGATTCTTATTTAAAATAATCTCTCCGCTGTCCGGCTGCTCAATTCCTGCAATACATTTTAATGTCATACTTTTTCCGCTTCCAGACGGACCCATCAGACCGACACATTCGTTTCCAACGGAAAAACTTGCTTCCAATTGAAATTCCTTTAATCTCTTTTGTATCTTTACTTCCAGATTCATAATATCTCGGAACCTTCTTCCCTTTTTTTCTTTTCTAAGAGCAGATAAACGTTCATTCCTATGACCATAACAAAACATATGGCGACAATCACGACTACATATTGGTATGCTTCATCCATATTTCCGGCTGCTACCTCAGAATAAACTGCCAGCGGAAGGGTTCGTGTCTTTCCCGGAATATTTCCCGCGATCATGGCTGTCGCGCCGAATTCACCCAATCCTCTGGCAAAAGCCAACACTCCGCCGGATATAATGCCAGGCAAAGCATTTGGAATCATGATTCGAAAGAAAATGCTCCATTCACTCAAACCAAGAGTCCTTGCCGCAAAAATCAGATCTTTGTCCACTTGCTCCAAAGCGCCTCTGGCAGAGCGATACATCAGCGGAAATGATATAACCACTGCCGCAAGGACTGTAGCGCCCCATGAAAAGGCGATTTTTATGCCGAATACATTTTGAAAGAAACTGCCTATCGGTCCATAAGTGCCAAATATATATAATAGAAAGAAGCCTGCCACCGTCGGAGGCAAAACCAGCGGCATGGTAAAGATTCCATCCCATATCACCTTCGATGCTTCTTTCTTCCGATATAAAACGCCCCTGGCAGCCAATAAGCCCAGTACAAAAGTAATCAAAATTGTTAAGGCCGCTGTTTTCATTGATATAATAATCGGTGAAGTGTCCATCTTATCTCTCCTTATAAGCTGTTCCACATTCGGAAGCCGTTCCTCTCAAAATCTTTAATCCATGCTCCAAACCGTCGATAATAAAAGACATTGATTCCGCCACTGCTTTCTCACTGCCTGGAAGATTAACGATCAGCGTCCTTCCTCGAATGACGGCCACTCCTCTGGAAAGCATCGCTCGATTGGTAATCTTCATGGAACCTGCGCGGATCGCTTCTGCGATTCCGGGAGCCTGGCGCTCTCCTACCGCAAGCGTAGCTTCCGGCGTCCGATCCCTCAATGAAAATCCGGTTCCCCCTGTGGTAATAATCAAACTAACCTGCCTGCTGTCACATAAGCGAATGAACTCTTTTTCTATGCGTTTTTGTTCATCCGGAAGCAGAATCTGCTCCACAACCTCATAGCCTGCCTCCTGCAGGATCTTTGCAGCCCTGGGGCCGCTGGTATCTTTTCGTTGTCCGGCGTATCCCTTATCGCTTAACGTAATCACTGCTACTGTTAAAACATCGTTCTCCTGAGGCTGTTTCACTTCCATCCGGTCACCGACTTTTATCTTTCCTCCTGCTATAACTTCTGCAAAGACGCCTTCCCGGGGCATGATACAGTCGCCGACTCTATGATAAATTTCACAATGGCTGTGACATTCTTTCCCGATCTGTGTCATTTTAAGGCGAACCGTACCACAGGAAAAGATGGTTCCAACCGGAAGGTGAGAAAAATCAATCCCTGCTACCAACAAATTCTCACCAAAATCTCCCGGAACCGCATTTCCTCCTCGTTCGTTGAATTCTTTTACTCGATCTTCACTTAACAAACTGACTTGTCTGTGCCATTTCCCGGCATGTGCGTCCCCTTTGATTCCATGATCTTCTTCTAAAACTGCTTCTTTTACATTTTTTTTCGCTGTACCTTTCTTCTCGCTGATACAGACTGCTTTGATAATTCCTTCCATATGCCTCCCTTTCGTTATTCTCGCTTGAGAATAACGCTTTCATGAAACAAAGCGGCTGTTTTTGCCGCTTTTTCCACTGATTTTTTCTTACGCTTATTATACCAATTTTTTCGCTCTGACACAACAAAAATCGACTATCCGCCAATTCGATACATTTCTTCTGCAGACGGCTTTTCTCCAAAATGATGGGAAACGGGTTTTTCAAAAATCTCTTTGTGGATTTTTTGCAAAATTTCTTCTTCTGATCTGCCACTTCTCAAAAGATCTCTCAAAGATATCGTTGGAGGAGAATAGAGACAAGGCTTTAACCATCCCGCAGATGTTAAACGAATGCGATTGCATTCCGCACAAAAATTCCCATGGACTGCTTCAATTAACCCTAAAGGCGCTACTGCTCCCTGAATTCGGTAATAAGAAGCTGGTCCGTTTCCAAACGCTGTATCCAGCTTCGCTGCGCTCCTGCCGCTTTGCCGTATCGCTTTCAAAATGGTTTCTCCGGTTAAAACAGCTGATTCCACTTTCTGATTTCCAAATGGCATCTGTTCGATCAGCCGCACCGGAATTTTTCGTTTTTCCATAAATCGTTCTACAAAGGGCCATAGATCCTCCATAGTGTCTTCCGGCAGAAGAACTTTATTGATCTTAACCGGAATCTCTGCCTCCCATGCGGCATCAATTGAAGTCAGCACTTCTTCCAATTGGTAAGACCCGGTGATTTTCTGATATTTCTCCGGATTTAAAGTATCCAAGCTGATGTTGATCCCATCGATTTTTATTTCTTTTAATTTGGAGATCTCTGGACGGAGCAAGGTTCCATTGGTCGTTAATGTCACCTGCTTGACGCCTGTCAGCTGTTTCAAACTTCTCATAAACGAAAGGCATCCATGGCGTACCAGAGGTTCGCCTCCGGTTACCTTAAATCGCCGAATCCCCAAACGACAAAACATCTCACAAATCTGCAGCAATTCCTCGTAGGTTAAAATGTCCTTATGTTCCAATATTTCCTGATGATCCGGTCTGCAGTATCTGCATCGAAGATTGCATCGGTCTGTGACAGAAATTCTGGCATATTCGATTTTTCTCTGAAATTGATCTTCCATTCTCATCCTCCAGATCTTATCTTTAAGAAATTTCTTCTCGGGTGACGTTGCGAAGCCATCGATATTGCAGATAACGGAGCGTAGTAATCGGGACTTTGATTAGTTCATCACTCATCAAAATCACATAGACTGCCGGGACACTCCATTTCCAGACAAACGCCGCCAAAGCGCCAAATAAAATGGAGCATCCCCACATGGTGGAAACATCCAGAATCAAACCAAACCTGGTATCTCCTCCGGAACGAAACGTTCCCACAACCATGGTCGTATTATAAGCCTGCGCAACGACAAAATATGCCATAATGCAGAACATGATTTTCAAATAACCTTTGGCCTGCAGAGTAAGAGATAAAACCGATACGGCAACCGGAATTGCCAGCAAAATTAAAAGTCCTCCGGCAAGTCCCATCACAACACTTAATACAATAAAACGCCTGGAGTATGCTTTGGCAAGCTCCAGTTTTCCTTCCCCGATGGTCTTTCCAAGATAAATGGCCGTAGCGCTGGACAGTCCGAAAGAAACGACCGTAGCCAGCTGTCTTGCTACCTGCGCCACGGAATTGGCGGCGACCGCCGCACTTCCTAAATGTCCTAAAATCGCCGTATTCGCTGAAGTTCCAAATCCCCACATCACTTCATTTAAAACTACCGGAATCGAATAGATCAAAAAGTCTTTGATCAGCAGACGATCCGTGTGCAGCAAATAAGATAAGCGAAAACAAATTTCCCGATTATAAAATTTGGCGTACAAGAATACCAAGAACAATTCCAAGCTTCTGGAAATCAGCGTTGCAAGCGCTGCACCGCGAATTCCCATGGCCGGTACTCCCAGCAATCCGAAAATAAAAATAGAATTTAAAATAATATTACAGATCAAAGAAGCTAAATAAACAACCGTGGCAATCACGACTCGTTCTACGCTTCGCATCGTATACAAATAAACCTGTGTGATCCCCATCATAACATAGGAAAACGCCACGATCCTCAAATACCGTACACCCTCTGCAATAACCGCGGGATCATTGGTAAATATCTTCATCAATAATCCCGGAATCGTAAGCGCCGCGATGGTAAAGAAAACCGTCACACAGATAGAAGCTTTGATTCCCAAGGCCAAAATCTTCTCAATCGTATCCCGGTCTCCCTTTCCCCAGTATTGGGCTGTCAGTACCGTAGCTCCTGAAGTAAGACCAAATAAAAATAAGACCATGATATATTGGATCTGACCGGCTAGAGATGCACCGGAAAGCACTTTTTCTCCTACTTTTCCAAGCATCACGACATCCGCTGCTGTTACGCCTACATTGATCAAATTCTGCAGCGCCATCGGAAGAACAAGGGCAAATACAGCCTTGTAAAAATTTCCCCATGACACATTTTCTCTGTTTTTCTTTTGCATTTTTGTCATTCTTCTCTTTCCTTTGTTTGTTTCATCATTACCATTATATCCAAAACCAGCCAAAAGAAAAGAGTCTAATGAAACAAAAATAGTTGACTTCCCAACTAATTCTCTGTATAATCTATTTTCGGAAAAAGTTGCAGATGCAACTATTAAAACGGAGGCGATCATGAAACATCAAAAAGAATCGATCTTAAAGTATATTTCTATCATTCAGAGAAATACACAAAAATATTACGATATCCAGCTTCAAGAAGATCATATCGGAAGCGGGCAGCAATTTTTTATTCTGCGAATTGCCGAAAACGAAGGTTTAACCATGTATGAATTGTCCAAGCTGGGACAATTTGACAAAGGCACGACTTCCAAAGCGGTTCAGAAATTAGAGGAAGAAGGCTATGTATCTGTAAAAATCGACGAGAAAGACAAACGAATCCGCAGAATCTACACAACAGAGAAGGCACAGAAACTCATTCACAAGATCTACCACATCCGGGATAGCTGGGTTCATGATATCACTGCTTCTTTTTCAGAAGAAGAACGAAAAAAATTCTTTGAACAGCTCGTTTCTGTTGCTGCGGCTTCCTGCGACACATTGGAATCATTATAAATCATAAAAAAGGAGAATGAATCAAATGACTTTAGAAAATCAAGAATATCAAAATCCCCTTGGCGTCAAGCCGATAGGGAACCTGTTAGTAACATTTTCCGTTCCTGCGATCATTTCCTGTCTGATCAACTCCATCTATAATATCGTCGATCAGATCTTTATCGGGCAAGGTGTCGGATATCTTGGAAATGCGGCAACAACCGTTGCTTTCCCGATTATGACGATCCTTCTGGCTTTTGGAACTTTGATTGGTTCCGGCGCCAGCGCTTATGCGGCAATCCGATTAGGAGAGAAGAAAAAAGAAGAAGCGGAAATGACCTTAAACAATGCATTCTTATTCTCTTTCCTGATTGGAATCATTTTAATGGTGGTTGGACTTATCATTTTAAAGCCAATGCTTAAAGCTTTCGGTGCTACAGATAACGTGATGCCGTACGCAATCGACTATACTTCTATTATTTTAATCGGAACGCCGTTTAATTTAATCTCCATTTCCTTGTCTAATCTGGCAAGGACAGATGGCCATCCAAGACTTTCTATGTATGGGATGATGGTCGGTGCGGCTTTGAACACGATCTTAGACCCGATTTATATTTTTGTCCTGCACTGGGGCGTAAAGGGAGGAGCGATTGCAACAATTACATCACAGATCATATCCGCAGTCGTACTATTTGCATATTTTGTCCGCAGCAATGAACGACCGGAGCACATGCAAATTCATAAAAACAAACTACGCTTGAATTTTTCTTTGGTGAAGTCTTTCCTGGCTCTTGGAATTTCCTCTGGAATTACTCAGTCTGTGGCATGTATCATGCAGGTCGTCATGAATAATTCTTTGGTCTACTATGGAAATCAGGATCCAATTGGCGGAGACGTTGCACTAAGCGCCATGGGAATCGTCATGAAGATTTCTATGATTATGGCTGCTTTCGCCATCGGTATCGGAATCGGCGCACAGCCGATCCTTGGATACAACCGCGGCGCTCGACATTATCATAGGATGAAAAAGACATACCTTCTCGCAGTCATATTTGCCACCGCTTCCATCGTTGTCCTGTGGATCATATGTCAGCTGTTTCCGGGCATGATCATTGGAATCTTTGGAAATGAAAGTGCTGCCTTTACAAATTTTGCAATACAATGTCTGCGTATTTATCTGTTTGGTATCTTTTGTGCCGGTTTTCAGATTGTTTCTACAAACTATTTCCAGGCAACCGGACAGCCGCTGAAAGCATCGATTCTTTCGGCTTTACGTCAGCTTTTGCTGCTAATCCCATTGATTATCATCCTTCCGATGTTCATGGGACTTCACGGAATACTGTTTTCCGCTCCGATTGCGGATATTACTTCTGCTGTGATCGTAGCATGCTTCATTATTCCGGAAATGAGAAAATTAAATCGTTATATCCAAAAAGAAGATTTGGAAAATGTACATTAAAAAAGGCACAGTCGTGAACATGGAAGCTTACGACTGTGCCTTTCATTGCTTGGAATATGCTATCTTACTTCTATTTTTTACACCGAACTTACCTACATTGTATTCTAACAAATCCTCCGAATTATTTTATTACTTATTTTTATACGTTGGAATTGGCTTCAATTTATGAAGATTCTGCTTATGTAGTCTGTCTATCTTCTTCCTGACTGTTTCATCCTCACACACGCCGGTTATCATATATTTGCTCAATGTTTGATACGAGAATCCCAGCTTTTCTTCATCAGAACTTCCGCTCAACCCATCGCTCGGCGTCTTTTCAATCAATTCTTTTGGTAACCCCAATGCGTAACCCAATTCTTTTACTTCTTCTACCAGAAAGTCAGAAAGCGGACTAAAATCCCCGGCGGAATCTCCGTATTTCGTGGAATACCCCACATAATCTTCAGATCGATTGCAGGTATTTACCACCCGCCCGCCGCCTGGTAAACTTTGCGCGACAGCATAAAGCGTTGTCATACGGATACGGGAAGGAAGGTTAATCTTACTGTCCTTTGATAATTCCGAACTGCCTGTTATCTTTTGAAAAGCGGTGTTCTGCTCCAATTCGCAGCATAACACACCAGTAGTTGTTCCTATATTCACAGTCAGATGTGGAATACCCAAGAATTCAACCAGCTTTTTCGCATCCTCAATATCCGACTGCACTCCGTCCGGCATCAGCACACCGAAAACCCTCTCTTTTCCGAGCGCCTCTGCACACAAAGCTGCCGCCACGCTGGAATCTTTTCCACCAGAAATGCCAATTACTGCATAGCAGCCTTTTCCGTTTTCCTTAAAATAATCTCGAATCCATCGTTTCACATCTTCCTTTACCTGACACGGATAATTAAGCATAACCTCGCTCCCTTCTCAACCAGATGCCCATACGCTGCTACAAGTTTTTCGTTTGATTCCATCTTATAAATTCCTTGTTTCATCCAGCAGATTCATTTTCATTTCGTAATACGCCGGACTCATATCCAAAAAATGCTTATGCGGATTCTCAAACCGCTGCTCCTCCGGCCAGATTTCGGCATCCAGTTGTTTCTTCACATACTCCCGGATTTCATCTAAGGACTGTGCCGGAATTACACGCCTGCCATCTTTCACCACCAGTTCCTGCAGCTTTTTCATCGTGCAATTTTCAAAATGACGGTTCTTCCACGGTTTCTCTGAATCAACATACCGATATGGACTGCTCAAATCCACCGTTTCTTCTGCTCCTGTAATCAAGTCTGCCACCGCCTGTCCACATTCGCCATATACACGGTACACCTGTTTTAATCCCGGATTGGTGATTTTCTCCACAGTTTCCGATACCTTGATTCTCGGAGCAAAGACGCCCTTTTCCTCCACCGCTGCAATCTTGTAAACCGCCCCAAATACCGGATCACTTTTTGCTGTAATCATCCGTTCTCCCACACCAAAGCTGTCAATCTGACCGCCCTGGTTCAGAATAGAAGTAATCGTATATTCATCGAGACTGTTTGACACCACGATTTTACAGTCCTCAAGTCCCGCATCGTCCAGCATTTTCCGAACTTTTTTGGAAAGGTAAGCCAAATCTCCAGAATCCAAGCGGATGCCTTTCAGTCTCCGTCCCGCAGGCTCCAGTACCTCCTTTGCGACACGGATCGCATTGGGAACACCAGAGTGAAGCACATCATAGGTATCCACCAGAAGCACCACATTATCAGGGTAAACCTCCGCATAGCGGCGAAATGCTTCATATTCATCTTGGAAGTACATGATCCAGCTATGAGCCATCGTCCCATTGACCGGAATCCCAAACTCCTGACCGGCCATTACCGTAGCCGTGCCGGAAGCTCCACCGATATATGCTGCTCTGGCGCCATAAACTGCCGCGTCCACATTATGCGCCCGCCTTGCTCCAAAGTCGGAAACAAGCCGTCCCTGTGCCGCCCGGACAATCCGGCTGGTCTTTGTAGCAATCAGGGATTGATGGTTGACCTGTGTGAGAATCGCTGTTTCAATCAACTGTGCGTCAATCAAAGGAGCAATCACTGTAATAATCGGTTCATTGGGGTACATGACGGTTCCCTCCGGAAAAGCATAAATATCCCCTGTAAACCGGAAATCTTTCAAATATTCCAGAAATTCCTTTGAAAACAAATTCAGGGAGCGAAAGTAAGCAATGTCCTCACTGTCAAAGTGAAGGTTTTCCACATATTCAATAATCTGTTCCAATCCTGCGAAAATCGCATAGCCGCCCTGATCTGGATTTTTGCGATAGAACACATCAAATACCACCTTCTGAGGTTCTTTCTGATTCGCAAAATAGCCGTTTGCCATTGTCATCTCATATAAGTCCATCATCATGCTGATATTTCTCTTATCAAACTGCGTCATTTTCTTCCCTCCCATCTTTCAAAATGATCTGACAGCTTTCCATTGTCTGTAATGCCGCTTCGTGCTTATCGGGCGAAACCCCGGCACAGCAGGAGGAATCCACCATAACAGGCAGCTCCGGCATATAAGCCTTTATCAGCAAGGCATTGCTTATCACGCAAATATCCGTACAAAGCCCTACCAATTCAACAGATTCTACTTTTTTCTCCTGGTACTTTTCCAGAAGAAATTGTGCCAGTGCCACGCTGCCAAAAGTGTTTTTCTCAAAAACGGGAGCTTTTTTCTGTTCCCGGATCATCTCCAGTTCCGGGATAAGCTGCCAGCCGGGCGTCCCTTTGATACAGTGTTTGACCGGCAGCATTTTCCCTTCCTGCGTATCCAGATAATTTTCCGGGTGTGTATCCTGTGTGAACAAGATTTTCCCCTGAAATCCATTTATCTTTTGAACAGTATTTTCCGCCGCCATCTTAGCTTCTTCGGTTCCAAGAGCGCCTGTCACAAAATCGTTCTGCATATCAATTACGATTAAATATCTGTCTGCCATAAGACCGCCTCCTATCCTTCCAACAGCTTCTCCGGCCCGGTTTCAAGAAGCATTTTTGCAAATTCCACCAAATCCTTTGCTTCCCCTGTGCGGAGATACTTCACATCCAACGCGTCTGCTCCCAATCGGAAGCGATCCAGAGCATCTGCGTCTTTGAAAATCTGATACAGTAAAACGGCATCGGGATCATCAGGAAATTTCTCCCGCAGGATGCGCAGCCCCAACTCATCGTCACGGTCATGAAAGGCCATGATATAATAGGTACGGTGATCATAGTTCAACTCCGTTTTTTCACAATAGGTGCGGTAGTAATCCGCTGCCCTCTGTCCATGTCCTACATCCAGCCAGTCATCTTGTCTCCTGGAATCGTGGAACACCGCCGACATCGCCAATGCCTCAAGTTCCGCAATGCACAAGTGATTAAGTCGTCCCATGATTAACGCCAAAAGCAGTACACGGGCGCAATGCGGTTTTGTATGCCAGTCTTTTTCTACCTTCCAGAAGTCAACCTCCTGCTCCATAAATTCCGACCAACGTTTGTAAGGCTGTTTTACATCTTCCAGAACATTTTCTATTCTTGCCGTTTCCATCTTCATTCACCTCCCAATATCCGAGACATTAATTATTTATTTTATCTGCTTCAGACTTTTCAGAACCTCCGGCAAAATTACCGCAAGATCACCGTCCACTCCCATCGCCTTATCCTGAATCTGCGGCTGGATATAGACCTCGCCTTTATTGAATGTGATATAAAAGGCATCCGGTTCCGCATAAGCCAGTTTCATAAACGGAGCCTTAATCATCTGGTTTCTGGCTCCTACGCCAAATTCCATAATGAGCAGCTTTTTGTTGTGGAAATTGTCAATGAAATCCATATACCGTTCGCTCTTTGCCCGCCAATCTTCGTCTTGTACAAATGCCTGATTTACAGGTACATGAAGCTGCATCGGTCCGCCGCAGACCGGGCATTTCGGCAGATATTCTGACGGAATTTCCATTCCCTGTTCATGCTCCCTCATAGTAAATACTGCCTCACGGTTAGAATACACTTTATCGTGGCATCCTCTGGCGCACTGCATATCTTTCATGTTTCCTTCAATCTCAAAAATAGATTTCCGGTCAAATCCAGCCATCGCCAAATGATCGTCCGTGTTGGAAGTCACTACAAAATGCGGTTTATCCTTTACCAGCGCATACAAAGTCTGCATCAGTGAACTGGACTGCGTATGGTACATATAGTGATAAGCCATGCGACTGTAATAGCTCCACATTTCATTTTCTGTTCCAAATCCACCAAAACTACCTTGAATCAGGCTGCGGATTCCATACTTTCTCTAAAAGTCAGAAAAATGGCTGCGAAAACGTTCGTCATTCGCAAAAATATTATAACCCTCTGCAATCGACAGACCATTGCTGGCTCCAATCAGGATGCCGTCCGCCTCTTTTATTTTCTCTGCAATCTGCTCATATTGTTCCATTATGGTTCCTCCTTGCCATTCTTGCTTCTTATTTTATCTCCTGCAAAAATCGGGATAAGTCCTCACATAGCATAAGGCTTTTCCCCTTCAGGTGTTCCGGGGCGCTGGCCTTTGCCAGATTTACTGTCACAAGAAAGGTATCAGGAAATTTAGCGGTCATATCCCAAAAGGGAAGTTTGATCACGCTGGGCGTCATATCCCCAACCCCCAATTCCAGCAAAAGCAGTTTTTTATCCTGATATTTCCGAATAAAATCCTCATACCTCTGATAAGCGGACTTCCACATCTCTCCCTGCAAAAAAGTGTTGTCCTGCACCCACGGAACCATTTTCCAACCGCACTCCGGGCAGCGGGGAATCCACTCTGCCGGGACTTCCAAACCATTCATATTGTCCAGCATAGACGTAACCAGATCATGGCTTTCATACAGCTTATCGTGACAGGGCTGGCTGCACTGGAAGTATCGAAAATCCCCCTGAAACTGGCATATCCTGTTCTCCGGAAAGACTTTCGGGATTTGAATGTCACAGTTTGTTGTTAAAATAAAATATTCTTTTTCTTTCAAAATCGCATAGAGGTCACGGTATGGCTGGCCCGCAGGCGCTTCTTCCATAAATCGGATGTAACGGGAATAAAAGCCCCATTCCTGCTCCGGCTTCGAGTAGACATAATAGAATCCCTGAAAAAGATTCCGGATTCCATAAACTTCTTCAAAGTCATGGAAATACGTTTCAAACACTGCATTGTGGTGATAATGGTTATATCCTGCCGCACTGGACATCCCGGAACCAGCCCCCACAAGAACCGCATTTGCCTGCCGGATTAAATCTCGTATGGTGCCAGCCATCTCTGCTTTCATTCTGTTCCTCCGGCAGCAATCGTTCTGGCGTCTGCCAATACCTTTGCAATGTCCTCATGGATTGCCAGCCCCTTTTGCTTCAATTCCTCCGGTACAATCGCGTCCTTCGGATTGATTGTAATGTAAAAGGCCTTTGGCCATGCGTAAGTCATGTTCCAGAATGGCTCCTGGATGAACATCGGCGTCATGCGGCCCACGCCAAGCTCCAGAAACAGGATTTTTTTGTGCATATTCTTTTTCAGGAACGCATTGAGCTTGCTATGTTCCTCCCGGTACTTTTTACCCTCCAGGAACACCCAGGAGCGCACCCAGGGTTCCATCTCCGCGCCGCATTTCGGGCAGTGGGGAATCATATCCGAAGGAACCTTCAAATCAGAATCAATGACGTCCTTCAGCTTATGCAGCGTTTCCACAGAATCATAAAGTTCATCGTGACATCTGCGGCTGCACTGGAAATACCGCCAGTCGCCCTGAATGGCGCTGATCTTTTCCTCCGGAAAGACACGATTAAACTGCGTGTCCTGATTTGTCGTCAGGATATAGTAATTTTTACCCTTCAGAATTTCAAACAAATCTTTATAAGGCTGTCCGGTTTCAGCATCCAGGATCATGCAAAGGTTCTTTGCTATGAACGCCCAGCGTTCCTCACTGGTTCGATACCGATAATAAAAACCATCAAAAGAATTGTGGTACCCGTATTTCTTCTCGAAATCCCCCAAATTGTCCACAAAATCTTTATCACGCTCATAATAGTGCCGGTATCCGGCAGCCGCCGACATTCCGGAGGCAGCTCCTACAACAATCGCATCAGCCTCCTGAATATGTGCCATCAGGGACTTTACCTGTTCTTCATAATTTTTGTTTTTCATTGTTATCATTTTTACAATACTCCTTTTCCAGTGTTTTCATTTTCGATCATAGAATTTCCTCAATTGCAATCCATCCTCTATAGATAGATAATGTTCTGCAATAAGAAACGTTTATTTTCATTGTTTTTTATTTTGTTGTTATTATATAAATAACAACATGGATTTAGTATATCATCTTTGCAATCGGAGGTCAAGCCGCACCCAAAGATTTTCTCCTTTGTACCCCTCTTCTGCATACATCTCCACTACCAAACGGATTTGGGACTTGCACCCTTAAGAAATGTGCGCCGCCAGGCGCACCCGAAAAAGGCACAGTCGTAAACTTCCATGTTCGCGACTATGCCTTTCATTGCTTAGAATATCCTATATTATTTTAAATTATTATAATCTTCTTCTGATACTGCTTCCAGCCATTCATTGGAACTTCCTTCTGCAGGAACCTCGATAGCCAGATGGGCAAACCAGGAATCCTTTGCAGCTCCGTGCCAGTGTTTTACTTCCGGCGGTATATTGACCACATCTCCTGCATGCAGTTCCTGAGCTTCTTTGCCCCATTCCTGATACCATCCTCTTCCGCCGGTCACAAGCAAAATCTGTCCGCCTTTGTGATGAATATGCCAATTGTTGCGGCAGCCTGGTTCAAAAGTAACATTCCCTACCGGAACCCGGTCCATCGTTAACATCTTCAGATAACTCTGTCCGACAAAATACTGAGCAAACCCGGTATTCGGTTCTCCTACTTCAAATACGGCTTCTCCGCCAAGATCTTTCTTCATCTGTTCCATGTCCATTGATCCTTCCTCCATTTCGTTCCAACATCTTTCTTTTTGGAAAGGAGCAATCATTCCTTTCCCTACTTTTATCTTAATTTTTCATCCCGGAAAAGTCTAATACTTTGTTTGAATATAGATTTATGCTTTTTTAGCATTGCGGATGATTTTAAGAAGATAATGAACGATAACAATACATGCTCCCATTAATGCCAGATAGTCGCCGTAAAACGAAAAAATCGGTTCTCCATAATCTAGAAAGACAAATTCACTTTTCAGAAACAAATAAATCGGAAAATCTCGTTTCACAAAAACGATCCCTCCATATACCGCAATTCCGGCGCTCAACAAAAAACAAATCATACTGCGCACGTTTGATTCCTTCTGACAAGGAAATTTTCTTTTTACCACCTGGATCATCATATCCCAATGAAGTCCGATATGCAGACTCATCAAAAGAAAACCCCAATAGGCGCCAAGAATATGGAGTTTCCTCGCAAGGAACAGTCCTCCATCCAATGGAAGGAAATCAAATATGTATCTTGACAAAAGAATCCCGCTGTACATTTGCACCAGCATCATTGCCAACAATGCAAAATCAATCAAAAGTTTTAGAATCCTTGCAAAAGAATATTTTCCTTTCCAAAGATTTTTGTACCAGGCAAGATTTAGGAAATGGTGGACGAGGAACAGGAAAAACATTCCAACGCCCACCCATTCATGAGACTCTTCTGTCCAAAATTGATAACCACTTACAAAAAACAGTCCTACAGTCATAAGAAGATCCACGATCCACCGGATCTTTAATCGCTGATTCTTTGTCATGTCTATTCCAATCCGATCGAAGAAATCCATTCGTCGACCTCATCATCTGCATTTGCCGCCGAAGATCCATCGACCTCTAAACCTTCTAATACCTCTGCATCCGGCTCTAATTCCTTGATATCGTCGGTTGTACCGGAAAGACCGCTGCCGCCGCTGGTGCAAAATGGCACGATCGTCTTGCCTGAAAAATCATAAGCATCAAAAAATGTATACAAAATTCGCGGCATATCTCCCCACCAAATCGGATAACCGACGTAAATAACGTCGTAGTTCTCGATATTGGCGATCTCTTTTGCAATTTTAGGTCTGGAATTTTCATCGTTTTGCTCTTTTGTTGACCGTGAAGAACGATCATTGTAGTCTAGATCTTCCTCCGGTACGATCTCCTGAAGGCCGGCGTCTTGTTTGTCTGCTATCGTCTCTGCCACTGCTTTTGTATTGCCTGTTGCAGAAAAATACACCACAAGAGAATCACCGTCGGCTTTCGGATGATTTTCCTGCGCAGATCCGCTTTCTTTTTCCGCTGTCGTTGAATCCGAGCTTCCTGTACTGCCGTTATTTCTGCAGGCAGCTGTTCCAAACACCACGATGCCGATGAGCAAAAGTGCCAGTAATTTTTTAACCATAGAATTCCCATCCTTTCCGGACGTCAAACGTCCTCTGATTCTTTTCTTCTGCAACTATATTCTGACACAATGTCACTCTCGTTTCCAATACTTATCCTTCATAGCTTATTATGCTCTCACAGTATAACTAAACCTTTCATATCTTTATGTTTCCTTTTCCACTTGGATTACTACCATCAACAAAACCGGGAAAAGAATCAATCCCGGAATCCCTGCCAGACTCACGCCTGCAAACATAGCGATGAGCGCAGCCAGCGGATGCAGGCCAATCTGCTTCCCTACGATCCTAGGTTCCAGAATATTACGCACAATTGTTATGACTCCATATAAGATCAAAAGTCCGACAGCGAGAGAGTAATCTCCCATGAAGCCTGCAATCCCTGCCCAAGGCAGCAAAATTCCTCCGGTTCCTACAATTGGAAGGATATCGAACCCCGCAATCCCCAAAGCGATCCATCCGGCACAGGGGATATGAAGCAGCCACAGCCCTGCAAATAGTTCTCCAAACGTTAAGAACATTAAGAACGAATAGGATTTTAAATATGCCCAGAGCATATGGAGACCGTATTTTTTCACTTTGCAGCATAAATCCCATCCCTTTTCCGGGAGAATCTTCTTTATGAACCCCAGGATCTTATCATAATCTACCGCAATAAAATAAGTAGAAATGACCATGATCGTGATGCGAATGATATAATCCGGAATACACGCCAAACAGCCGGGTACCTTTTTCAATAATTGAACAGACAACGAATCCGCCGCCTGATTGATCTTTTTCATCGTTTGTTCCATAATGCCATTGATCTGATCTCCATCCACGCCTCCCACTTGAAGCATCATCTGCTCAATCTTTACAGCAAGACGCTCCATCCATGGGACAATATCTGACTGATAGAACTTGGGCAGACGCGCGATACAGTCAACAACAGACGGCAGCAAAAGCTTCCCTGCCCATAAGATCAGGCCTAATATGACCGCATAAAATATTGTCACTGCAAGCAGCATGAAATATTTTCGTTTTATCGGAATCTTTTCTCCGAATCTTCGGCTGATTCGATGGATAACATAGGCAATTAATCCGGCCAGCGCAAACGGCAGAAAAATCGGGAAAAGAAACTTCACTGCCAAGAATATCATCACCGCGATTGTCCCATAATAAGCTGTATCAAGCAAAAATTGTTTCTTTTTGTCCATGAAACTTCCTTCCTATCTTTTATTTTGGATAAGCTCTCATGTTATTATGGACATCCTTCCTGGTTCTTTATTCTAAGATTATGTTTCATCTTTTTGAATCGCGTACAGATCATCCAACGAAATATCGGTATGAACAATCGTCAGCATCTTGGCATTCGAATCGATGTTTGATACCAAACCTGTAATTTTCCGATATTCCCCTTGGCAAAAATAAATAGCCGTAACCATATCTCTTCGGTGTATCTTTTTTAATTCCCAATTCAGTTCTTCCAGATAATCCGATGCCAATTCCTTTTTGGGAACAATGATCTTTTCCTTCTCTTTCAGCGCTTTCGGGTATCCTTTTAATGCCGCAAACGGCATGAATTGTTTCGCCCGCTCCTGACGCATCATCCTTCTATGCTCCACTTTTATGTCCTCCGATCTGCCGATTCCGCTCCAGGGCTGTAGCGCCTTCCTGCAGGTCCATTCCACGGAACAAGGCATTCTTTCCAAATCGATCTTTAATCTCTAACACGGTTTTCTGCATCCGATGTTCTTTTTCCAGGTCATGTGGATTATAAAATAGATCATACTGCTGATACTTTCGATCCGTAACACGGTTGAAGGTCAGCGTAATTCTCCGGATCGAAAGATGCGGATCTACAATCTGTTCATATAAATCAGAAGAAGCATCCATAATCCGACGGGAAGAATCTGTCGCTGTGCGCAGAGATATCGTCCCATGCGCCGGCTTGTGTCCCAGGCGATAAGAATATCCCACATGGAGGGTAATTGATTCCGTGATCTGGTCTTTCTCCGTTAATTCCAGACAAAGGGCATCCGCCATCTCCCGAACAATCATACGGCCATCCTGAAATCGGTAGTCATGACTTAACACCTGTCCGCTGGAAAGAGAGGTATATCTCGGGCGGTAAGCCTTAATATCTTCCATTGTCACACTCTCTCTGCCCCAGGCATGATCAATCAGCAATTCTGCGTCAATTCCAAACATTCGATACAACTTTCTCTCGTCTGCCTGTGCAATCTCCCGCATCGTCGTAATGCCGATTCTCTTCAGCTGATTGGCAATCCCGGAACCAATTCTCCAAAAATCAGTCAAAGGACGATGATCCCACAGTTGTCTGCGATAAGAATCCTCATCTAAAACGCCGATACGATCCGGTGCATGCTTCCCGGTAATATCCATTGCAATCTTCGCAAGATATAGATTCGATCCAATGCCGGCGGCTGCCGGTATTCCCGTCGTCTCCAATACATCTTCCATCATTCGGAGGCACAATTCTTTTGCTGTCATCTCATATAATGTCAGATAATCCGTAACATCCATAAAAATCTCATCGATACTGTAAACATGAAGATCTTCTTTGGCGATATATTTTAAATATACGGCGTAAATCTTTGCAGAATAATCGATATATAACTGCATGCGAGGCGGAGCTGTTATGTAAGAAATTCCAGAAGGAATCTCGAATACCCGGCATCGTCCCGGAACGCCTAAAGCCTTCATAGCCGGCGATACAGCAAGGCAGATCGTTCTGTCTGTGCGCTCAAGATCCGCTACCACAAGGTTCGTCTTCATCGGATCCAAATTCCGCTCACGACATTCGACAGAAGCATAAAAAGATTTTAAATCAATACAGATGTAAGTCCTTTTTCTCCCCATATTTTTCTCCCCTTTCCAAAAAAGAACAAACGTATGTTCTGATTCTATTTTATCAAAACATACGTTCGTTTTCAATAGTATTTTCTTCCATAGAAAAGTTTCCATGGGCTTGTTTATTTTGCTTTTGAAGAGGAACGACTCAGAATAAAATCGGCGGCCTCGCGCAGAGCATCCTCTGCCTGATCAACGATTCCGACTAAACTCACAAAGGCATGATTCATTCCGCCGTAACGAATCGTTTTTACCTGATTGCCGGCGGCTTCGGCCTTTGCTGCAAAAGCTTCCACCTGAGGCCGCAGATAGTCATACTCGGCGCTGATGATCAGCATGTCCGGATAGACCGAATAATCCGGCGTCCGAATTGGCGAAACAAGAGGATCTTCTTTTTTCGCTTTTTCCTGTAAATACAATTTCAGAATCTGCGGTTCAAATCCTTTTAGACTCTGTGCGCAATGGCTTTCCATTTCCTGTTCTGTGCCGGAATAATCTTTTAAATCCCATTTCCAGTCCTGATCACTCATGGTCAGATCTGTGACAGGATAGAAAAGAATGAGTCCTTTTAGATACTGACCTTCTGTCCTTGCATATTCCTTTTGAGCACAGGCAAGCGCCATATTTCCTCCGGCGCTGTCTCCGCCTAGATAAATCTGTTCCCGATCGAAAAGATACCGGGAATCTTTTGATATTTCGTGCAGAACCTTTAAGCAGTCCTCTATGTTTTCCGGAAAAGCAGTTTCCGGCGCTAAGTGATAGTCGATGTTAAAAACAATCGCCTGTGTCTGCTCACTCAAATATTTGCATAGATTCTGGAATGCGGCGGCACACCCGCCTACGAATCCGCCTCCATGGATATAGACAACACAAGGTCTGTTCTTCTTTTCTTCCGTCGTCTGCTTCTCCGGCTCTGATACCCATACCGTTAAACCGGCGATCGTTTCCTCAACTTCTGAGATCCCCTTGCTGATATCGATCGATGGCTGATCCATATTGTCTCTCATATCTCCGACAGGTTCTCCCATAACATAATAAGGATTACCCGTTGTTTTCGGTTCTCTGCTGTTTCGGAACTCCACTAATTTTTTATCTAAATATCCAATGCCTTCCGGATCCGATACCGGTCGATAGAAGACTTTCATATTTTTATTTTCACTCAATAATGTCACCCCCTGTATTTCTTAAAATAAATATGTCTGTCCGCCTTGGATCCGATGAATCTCTCCATCTGCCTGAATCCATACATCTTTTGCTCCAGGATTATGCACGCCATGCAGATCGGCAAAATAGACTAAATTTTCTGCACATTTCAAATAATCATAAATTTCAATATTCGTGGCATACCAAATCGAATCCCGATGTCCGGCTTTCTTCGCAAATTCTTCCATCAATTCCCAATTATGATCGAGTTCAAACTCATAACTATGACCCCAGACATAAAATAACATCAGCCGTTGATCATATTCTGTATCCAAAAATCGATCCAAATGTTCCATCAGTTGTTCCTTATGATGGCAAGTGGGCTTCCAGGCATAAAAACAATTCGGCAAATCGAATCGCTTGCTGCTTTTCGTAATTCTTCCATATGCAATGCCGCAGCTTCTAAGCAGCTGATAAAGCTTTTCTCCATGGACGCCATTCGGATAAGAGAATCCCCGAACCGGATATCCGCTGATTTCTTCTAATGTTTTCCGATCTTCCAATATTTCCTGAAGATTTCCTTCCATCGGCATCCGTGCCATTGTCGGATGTGTGCTTGTATGAGAAGCAATCTCATGTCCGCGATACAAATCTGCTGCTTCTTCTCTTGTTACATAAGGAACACGATGTCCTTTCGTTTCACCAAAATATCCGGAATTTAAATGAAACGTTCCTTTCAGCCCATTTTGATTTAAAACATCGATCAGTCTGCGATCTGTTATTTTTCCATCATCATAGCTAAGCGTCAGTGCCTTAAATCTTCCTTCCGGAAAACAAGTATAAATTCGTCTCATGCTGCCGTCTCCTTTTTCATGATTGCTTTTAGAATTGGAAGCGCCTCATCGGATATCACTTCTCCTGCACAGGCATTCAGATGCAGATGATCTCCGCTGTCAAATTGACGATCCAGATAAGAAGCGTCACATGTACTTCTTACACAAGCATCCACGTCCAAAATATACGGTCTGTTTCGGATCCATTCATTGACTTCCTGGCGCACGTCTTCTCTTTTCCGATCCCATATCCCATCGTATCCTAAAAATGGTGATAAAGTCGCCAAAAGAGGAATGCTTCCTCTTTGTTCTGTCAGAGTACACAGAGTTTTGAATCCTTCGATCAATTCTTTTGCGGTCACAACCTCGCTGATCGGACATCCATTTCCCGGATGTACCAATTCATTGATTCCTTCCGCAATCATAACGATATCTGGATTACTATGAGAAAATACATCTTTCTCAAATCGGTGAATGCCGGCTTTTCCAAAAATCGGATTTAGATCTGATGTGGAATGATTATCATAGAGGACTCGATTCCCTGGTATACCCTCATTATACACGATCCAATCCGGCATGGAGTCTGCGAATTTCCTTTGTATACTTCCCATCCAGTATCCCTGTTGAACGATAGAATCTCCAAAAGCCGCCAACACAACTGGGGTCCCTGTACTGTAAACCTCAATGCTTCGGATTCCGAAAACAACGTGAGTGCTGAAATTTTTAGCGACAGCCAAGCTGATTTTATCTGCATCAATCCTTTTTCCATTGCTTTCAAAATCCACCTTGCCGATATCAGAACTATGAAAACCGCAGCATCCGCTAATATGACATTTCCCCGGAAATGTTATGCGAACTATGATAAAGTCACCAGGCTTTAAGGAAATTGATAAAGGATCTGTCATACATTCTTCTCCCGGCAGCAGGATCTTTTTTTCCTTTCCATCCATCAGGAGAGCGCAATATTTTTCTGTGCTCTCCTTTGATGATGATTTTGAGCATTTGTGAAACACTCGTACCTGTATCTGCTTAATAGGAAGCGGCTCTTGTCCATATTGGTTGGAAAGCCGGATCCGAAGCTTAGTGCCATTTAAATTATTCCGAAACATTAACTGTTGGGTCAGATCGGTGGCTGCCGCCGCAATAGGAGCATAGTTCTGCACATGACACCTCCAAGACGGATGCCAGCCGTTTTGTTCATAAACTGCTCCATCTTTGTGATCCTGCATCTTATGCCACTTCCAATCCTTTTTTCTGTCTTGCTTTACCAATCACCAGCGTAGAGACGAAAGCAAGCACAAAGGCAAGCGCCATACAGAAATAATGCTGCGGCCAGAATTGTGCCGGAATGATTGTGAAAGCCAAAGGTCCGCTAGGTCCAAGAGAAACTGCATATACCTTGAAGATCATAATCAAGATTCCTGCAATTCCTGAACTTAAAATGGAACAGATGAATGGATATCTTGCCGCTATAGTTACACCGAACATTGACGGCTCTGTAACTCCCAAAAGTGCTGCAGTACCGGCAGAAATCGCAATTCCTTTTTGATTTTTGCTCTTCATTAATCTTGACATCGCAAGAACAGCTCCTGCTTCTGCAACACAGGTAATGGTGATGATGGAAAGCATATAACTTTGCTGTGTAGCTGCGACCAGCTGGATATTCAAGGCAATGAATGCATGATGCATTCCTGTGACAACCAGCGGTTCCCATAAAACTCCAAACAGAAATCCTGCCAGAATCGGTACTTTATCAAAAGCAAGTACAATTGCGTCTGTAATCCATGCTGCGACCTGATTCATTGCAGGTCCAATGCATAAGAATGTTAAAAATGCTGTCACAAAAATGGAAATCGGAGCAACGAAGATCAGCTGTACAGAATTCGGCAGATGCTTTTTCAGCCATTTTTCCAGTACGACCAATACCCAGGAAGCAACCAGCGCCGGAAGAACCGAATTCTGATATCCGATCTTCAAGATATCAATTCCGAAAATATTCCAATACTGAGGCTCGACGGCTCCGGAAATTACAGAAGACATCTGGGATCCCGGAATCAAATCTCCATTGATCAAAACTAATCCAAGCAATACGCCTAACATCGGACTTCCGCCAAAACGTTTAGCCGCGGACCAGGCAACTAATACCGGAATATATGTAAACGCAGTATTTGCAACCATTGTAATCATATTTGCCAGACCTGCAATTGCCGGGAACATAACAACCAGAGATTCTTTTCCAAAAATTCCGCCATTCGTTAAAAGGTTGCTGATACCCAAAAGCAGACCGGCTCCTACGATTGCCGGAAGGATTGGATAGAACACATCAGAAAAGAGTTTTAATGCTTTCTGAAGCGGATTCATTGCTTCATCTTCCACATCTTTTAACTCGCTGTTATCTGCTTCTTTGGCGCCGGTTTCTGCCAAAACCAAATCATATACCTGATCCACCAGACCCGGACCGATAATCACTTGATATTGTCCTTTCACAGAAAAACAGCCTTTCACCAAAGAATTTTCTTTTAAGTTTTTCTCGTCAATTTTTGATTCATCTTTTAAGACAAAACGAAGTCTTGTGACACAATGGGTCAGCAAGGAAATATTTTCTTTCCCGCCCACATTTTTTATGATATCCAATATATCTTGCTGATTGATTTTCATCTTAACTCCTCCACATTTATTTTTTTGAATTCGGTACCGTTTACAATTCAAATTATATATGTTTAAACATATTTGTCAACATATTTTTTGTTTATTGTTAATATATAACAGAAATTTCTTTGTATTTTTATGCAATTTGCAATATAAATCTTTTGTTTTTGCATTTTCTGGCATTTTTTATATTTTTAATGTTTAAACATAATAATTAGTTGCGTCAAAATAAACGATGTTGTAAAATAGGATTGTCAAAAAAGGAGGACTTCCTATGCCAAAGATTAAGTTTGATCAGATTTATGAGACATTAAAAGATAATATAATCAATGAACGCTACCCGGAACATATGCTTCCCAAAGAGGTCAAATTAGCCGAAGAATTCCAGTGCAGCCGCAACACGATTCATCGTGCGATCGCTAAATTAAACGACGAAGGCTATGTTCAGAGCATAAAAGGGAGAGGGACCGTCATCTTACAGACTCTTCCAATCCAGGATGATCGATTCTTTCTGAATTTGAGAAGTTATGGCAGTATCCCAGCCATTACCCAATCCCATCATGCTGACGTTGCAACCAGCGTCATGGCTTTTCGGGAAATAACCGTAGATGAAGAATTAAGCTCCATAACAGGATTTACGCCGGGAACAGAAGTCTATTATATCCAAAGGCTTCGATATTTGGATGACCGGCCATTGCTGTTAGATGTAAATTACTTTCGAAAAGATGTGGTAACCGGATTAAATGTCAACATTGCTCAAAGTTCTATCTATGGTTATATCACCCACACCTTACATAAAAAAATCTTGGCAGCAAGACGTATTGTTCGAATTAAAAAAGCCGAGGAAAAAGACATTGAATATCTTTCTCTCGGCGATTATGATTGTGTCGGCGTCATCTATAATTACGTATATATCAGCGATGGAACTTTGTTTGAATACACAGAATCTCATTTCGTTCCGGATAATTTTGGATTCTCGGAATTTGTACAATATTAAAATCTACGATGTTCTTCCAGATATTTCCGAAGCTCCTCCAATGCTTTTTCATAGCGTTCGGAGCGAAGCTTCGGGAAAGCTTTAAGAAGCCTTCGATCAAATTTCGAAGATTTTTCAAGCAATGCTTTGTATTTTTCTTTTGCTTCTTTTAATTTTTCTTGTTTCTCTTTTCCCTCCATCATATTCTGATAGATATTTTCTCCAATTTGATTGGATACCTTCCGCAAATCTCCGGCAAGCGCTTCCATACGTTCCAATCTTCGATTGAACTTGAAAATTCCGGCAACGGTTACATAAAGATCCGCTAACAAAACCAAACCTAATGCAATCAGCAGCAGGACTCCTATCCATTTTGGAAGCCACGAGATACATTTTCTAATTGGCGGATGGAGAAAACAGACAACGATGACGCATGCCAACCCCCATATCATGGAGAAGAGCGGACATACATAGCCGCCAATATTGAATGGCATTTCGGAATAATCCCACCAACGGTGATGAAATAGCTTCTCCAACAGAAATCCAGTTACCCACTCAAGAAGTGTTACCAATACCGCAGATGCCAGATACAATAGAACGAGATTTTGTTTATATCCATCCAAAAGCGCAATAATTAAACTGACGCCAATTCCATAAATAGGACAGATCGGTCCATTTAGAAATCCCCTGTTCACAAACTTCCCCTGTCGAACGGCCGCGAAAGCAACTTCCGCGCACCATCCGACAAATCCATAAAAGAAGAAGTTCCATATGGTATGATAAACCGTCATAATTCCTCCTTATGAGTTTAAGATTTTCATAAATTCTTCGCCGGTAATCGTTTCTTTCTGATACAAATACTGTGACAGTTCATCCAGTTTTTCACGATTTTCCAAAAGAATTTCAGCAGCTTTTTCATGCTGATGCCTTACCAACTCTACGACTTTTCGATCGATTTCTGCCTGTGTCTGGGCAGAACAGGTGAGAGACGTATCCCCTCCTAAATATTGATTTTGCTGCACTTCCATTGCTACCATATCAAAATCTTTGCTCATTCCATAGCGAGTAATCATAGCTCTGGCAAGCTTTGTCGCTTGTTCAATGCCATTTGATGCACCTGTGGTCACAGAACCAAACACAATTTCTTCTGCAGCTCTTCCGCCGGTAAAAGTAGCAATCTTAGCGCCTTTTCTTTCGCCTGCTTGAACAAATCTCTTACTTTGGATGCTCCCATACCAACAAACATTTCAACAAATTCTGATCCTGAGATGGAAAAGAACGGAACATCTGCTTCTCCGGCAACAGCTTTTGCAAGCATGGTTTTTCCGGTTCCCGGAGGTCCCACCAGCAAAATACCTTTCGGTATAGAAGCACCAATCTCTTTATATTTATCCGGATTATGAAGATACTCTACAATTTCCGTCAAATTTTCTTTGGCCTCATCTTCTCCGGCTACATCCGAAAATTTAATGCCTTCGGAAGATTTTACATAAATTTTAGCATTGCTCTTGCCCATGCCAAAAGCCATGGAATTTTTCCCGCCTGCTCTTTCCATCAACTTTTTGGACATATATTGTCCAATGCCAATGAAAATCAACAACGGCAGTACCCATGTCAGCAATGCAGTGAGAAAAGGAGATGTTTCCTGAATTTCTTCTCCATAAAAAGATATTTTGGCATCGTAGAGCCTTTTTGTTAAATCGGGATCCTCCACTTTTGCCGTTTTATAAATGTGATCCTCTTTATCCGTAAATAAGATCTTATTATCTTGATCCTGAATATCGACCCGATCAATTTCACCTTTTTCCGTCATAGAAATAAAGGTTCCATAATCAACTTCTTTTACTTTTTGCTCCGTCAGCCACGGTGTTATGAACATATTAAACAATAATAAAACGATAAGCACTATAATATAATAATAAATCAAAGGTTTTTTGGGCTTTTTTACCTCATTCATCTTCATTCCTCCATTCTTCTACGACTACTTTAGCAAAAAAGAAATCATGATACCATTTGCAATGTATTTGTTCTGTCTTTACACTGTTGGAAATTTGTCAAGAAAAGAACTTTTATGATATGATAGATGAAAATATGGAGGTAATGAAGGATGTCTGATATGACAAAAGATAAAATCGCAGATACATTAGAGAAGCTCTTGGAACGCCAAAGTCTGGATAAAATTACGATCAAACTTCTGGTGACTGAATGCGAAATTTCCCGCCAGAGTTTTTATTATTACTACAAAGATATTCTGGATGTACTGGAATGGATTGCTCATCGTAAGTTGGAGAAACTTTTAGATCAAAGCCGTAATGTCACTGACTACAAGAGCGGTATTCATATGTTTATTGATTTCGTCTTTGAAAATCACTATTTTATTACCCGC
Source organism: Candidatus Anaerostipes excrementavium (assembly GCA_019114985.1). GTDB lineage: Bacteria > Bacillota > Clostridia > Lachnospirales > Lachnospiraceae > Anaerostipes > Anaerostipes excrementavium. Next base: position 62,934 of record DXEM01000034.1, on the reverse strand, counting down.
CTTCTGGATTCCAAACATCGGGAATTCATCGAACAGCTTCTCGTATCTTCTCTTCGTTCTTTCCTGGAAAATATTCTTCGTATTCTTCTGCAGAGAAAAGAACCCTTGTCTTTCAATTACTTTGATATAGACGCCATCCTTGATTTTTGTACTTATGGACTCGCCGGACTGCTTCTGGAAGCTTCCAAAAACAAAAACACGGATAAGGAAGTTCTGGCCAGACAGATGCAGGATCTCCTTTTAAAAGTTTTAACAAAATAAAAATGATAGGCGGCAGCAAAACTTCAACGTTCTGCTGCCGCCGGTGTCATTTACGATTTTTTATTTTTTGCGTTAACACATACCCAAGATAACCTGACAAAACTCCAACAAGAATGCCGCCTAAAATATCGGTCGGATAATGTATGTACAGATACATTCTGGAAAATGCAATTAGAATCGCTGCGATCAAAAAAATCCGCCCCATCTTCTTTTGCCCCGTAAAATACAGAGCTGCAACTGCTGCGAAAGAAGCGGCCGTATGTCCAGACGGGAAAGAATAATCTCTCGGCGGCCGCACCAGCAGCTCTATCGCTGTATTCACATGATAAGGCCGAATACGGGCAATCATTGGTTTTAAAATCACATTGCACAACAAAGCATCTATGCATAAAGAAACTGCCATGACAATACCAATCGTCCGAGTTTTCGGAATACATAATAAAATGATTGTCAGCAAAATCCAAAGAATTCCTCCATTGCCAAGGGTCGATGCCGCAATCATAACAGCATCTGCCAGCGGTGTGTGGAGAGTCTGAAGATAATCTAAAAACTGAAACTCAATTCCCATATTTGCCATTTCCTTTCTTTTGATCTTGAAAAAATTGATCTTCCATACAATCCGTAATCCTTTGGACAATCCGGATCAGATGTTTACTGTCTTCCTTCCCGATCATTTGCAGAATTTCTTCAAAATGACGAACGGCGTCTTCATGTTCATGCAAAGCAAACCGTTTTCCTTCCTCCGTGATATAGACCCGGACTTTTCTTTTATCCGACGGATCAGGCTCTCGATAGGCATAACCCTTCTTTTCCAGAGCATTTAATATGGCTGCAGTTCTGGAAGATCTGACCTGGAATTCATTCGTCAATTCCCCGGCCGTGGCTCCGTTGTGACTAAAGTGAAGATAACACAAAACTGCCATTTCCCCTTGTGATACATCACTTAAACACTGGAGCGCCGCATTTTTCCGCAGAACCTTCATATTTTCCATGAATTCTTCTGCGTGTTTTCTGTAATTCACTTGCCATCTCCCCCTCTTTTACAGTATTTTCATTGAAATTTTGGCTGCTTTTCATGTTCATGATTAACATTTGCAGACGATTCTCTACGTTGGCGAAACTAACGTCCGGATCATAATCCAGCGGCAGAATCTGTGCGTCCGGATACATTTCTTTCAAACGTTTGACCACTCCTCTTCCAACGACATGATTCGGCAGACATCCAAATGGCTGCAAAATGACAAATGCACGGCACCCTTGTTTTGCATGGTGCAGAATCTCTCCCGGAATCAGTACCCCTTCTCCGGCATCAAAGGTATGATGGATGATCGGGTCACTTTCTTTTACCAAATCCGGAAGTCTGCAGGCCGGCGTATAAAGCGGATGACGTTTCGCAATTCGGTCTGTAAACGCATGAGCAAGATCAAATGCCCGATTGGCAAAGTGATACCAGGTTTTATCTTTGATTGGTTTTTTCAAACCAAATTCCTGAATCTGTGCATCCCTGCAGAAATAGGTCTTGCGAATCACGTCGGTCATACGTGCCTCGATAATTTCAAATCCATTTTGTTCCAAATATTTTTCAATCTCATGATTGGCTCCCGGATGGAAATTCAGCAGATACTCTCCTACAATTAAGACTCCCGGGCGTTTTTTGCTTCGATCATATGGAACGCTGTTCATAATATCAATAGCTTTTTCAAAACCTTTTTTCGCTCCATGTAATCCATGATCCTGAAGTCCGTAAATTACCTGATCCAGCGCCTGCTCAAATGCTTGATCTGTACTTCCGTGTTTTTTCTCATATGGACGAATTTTTCTTAAAAGTTCTTCCAATACATCGATCATAGGAAGAGCGAAAGCGATCTTTAAGGATGACGAAAGATTCATCTTGAATCCCGGATGAAGATCATGGGAATCCTCGTCATCATTGGTCAGAATCGGAACATGAGCAAATCCCGCATCATCCAATGCTTTTCGAAGCAGGGCTCCGTAATGAGTCAATCGACAGTCTCCAATATATTTTGCCATGCAGACTGCCACCTCTGCATCATCATATTCTCCATGTACCAAAGGAGCCAGCGCTTCGCCAATGACAATCTGTGCCGGAAAGCAAATATCGTTATGTACATATTTCTTTCCAAGACGAATCGCTTCATCCCGTCCGATCTCCAAAGGCACGGTTCGAATGCCCTGGCCGCTAAGCGCTGCCGACATCAGCCTGCAAAACGCATGGGACGTATTCGGAATAAGAACAATTTTTTCTTTCTTATCCTTCTTTGTAAATTTTACCGCATATGGATCCGTAAGTTCATGGATCTGTCGTTTTCCCTCATTCTTCCGGCGCATATTGACCGTCTCGATAAACGATCTTACCCGGATCCTCAATGGTCCCTGAATATCACTTTCATCTAATTTTAAGATCAGCGGGACTTTTCCGGAAATTTCCTTCATCATACGCTGAATCTCATCAGACAAATAAGCGTCATGTCCGCATCCGAAACTTACGATCTGGATATATTCCAAATGATCGCTTCTTGCTGCCATAATCGCAGAAGATAACATACGGGCATGATAGTTGTTTACAATGTCCAAGCGGCTCTTTTTCAGATCAACCTGTTCGACTTCCGGCAGAGAATCCGCTGTCAAGACTGCAATTCCAAGACTCGTCAGCATTTCCGGAAGATCATGGTTGACCAGAGCATCATTTTGATACGGACGAGAAGCCAGAACAACAGCGTAAGTTCCTTTTTCTTCTGCTTCTTTCAGCACACGGCTTCCTGCTGCTTTTAACTCATCTCGAAAAGCTTTTTGAGCCTGATCTCCGGCTTCCATGGCTTTTTTTACCTGTTTTGCTTCCAGACCGAACGTTTTTTCCATGTAGTCGATCAACTGGCGATCCCGATCTTTTGGATCTTGCCAGTGAAACAGCGGTGCGTCAAAAGGTATTCCCCACTTTTTCTCGGGATCATCTGAATTACGAATTACGATTGGATATCCCTTTACAACTGCACACATAGATTCGCTGGTCTTCTCCTGGTTTTCCGGCACCATCGTCGTGATCGACGGCATAAAGATACGGTCTGCCCCTTTCTCTTTTAGATTACGGATATGCCCGTGAACCAATTTCGCCGGGAAACAAACGGTATCAGATGTTACGGCAGACAGACCTTCTTCATAGATCTCTCGGCTGCTTTTATCCGATAATTTTACCTGGAAGCCAAGACTTTTGTAAAATGTGGTCCAAAACGGCATCGTATCCCAGAAAGAAAGAACTCTCGGTATCCCAATGACGGTCTTTTGATCCCCAGCCGCCTGAACTGTCGGATAATCCTGAAATAGTAATTTTTCTCTCAATCGATACAGATTCGGAATCTGATTTTTTTCCTGATTCTTTTTCTTAAGCTGTGCCTGAACTTCTTTCTCTCTTGCATCACCGATGATCTCGCCTCGTTCGCAGCGATTGTTCGTTACCCATGACTTTCCATTGGAGAAACGAATCACCGCGCGTTTACAATGATTGGTACAAAACGGGCAGACAACATTTGCTTCCTGCGTATAAGTGAAATCTTTTAAATCATCCATACAAATGAAAGAGCTTTCTTTTTTTGTCTCCTGAGCATGTTCTTTCGCGCTTAATGCAGCGCCAATCGCACCCATGATTCCAGGATAAGGAGCGCGGACGACTTCTTTTCCAATATAGTTTTCCAAAGCGCGTAAAACCGCATCATTTTGGAACGTTCCTCCCTGTACGACAATTTTATTTCCTAAAGATTCCGTGCTGGAAATACGGATAACCTTTGTAAACACATTTTCAATAATGGAACGGCAAAGCCCCGCCATAATGTCTTTGGAATCTTTTCCGTTTCTCTGTTCCGTTACAATGCTGCTGTTCATGAAAACTGTACAGCGGCTTCCAAGGGCTGCCGGATCTTTGGAATCAAACGCAGCTTCTGCGATTTTCGTAACCGGAATATGTAAAGAAGATGCGAAATTTTCCAGGAAAGATCCGCATCCGGAGGAGCAGGCCTCGTTTACGACGATATTCGTAATGATTCCATGATCCAGCCAGATTGCTTTCATATCCTGTCCGCCGATATCCAAAATAAAGGAAGCATCCGGCACATATTTGCTGGTGGCTTTTGCATGAGCCACGGTCTCTACCATATGGCAGTCTGCTCCGAATCCATGATAAAAAAGCATCTCGCCGTATCCCGTTGTTCCGGCAGCCTTTATGTGAAGCTTCACTCCCATTTGCCGGTATTTTTCATTCATCTCGATCAAAGCCTTTTTAGCAATCAGCAGCGGATCCCCTTCATTGGAAGCATAAAAGGAATCCAAGATATTTTCATCCTCATCGATCAAGACAAACTTTGTTGTCGTACTTCCTGAGTCGATTCCCAGGTAGACAGAAAGTTCTTCTCCCGGAAGGAACTCACGCTCCGGAAGACTTGGACGGTCATGTCTTTTTAGAAACGCCTCTTTTTCTTCCTCTGATTGGAAGAAAGGTGGTTCCTTATGTTGTTCTCTCCCCTTTGCCTGCTGTTCTTTTTCCATTCTCTGACACATCTGACGAATGGACAAAGTTTTAGCTTCCTCTTCGAACATCTGAGGAATAGAAAGAGCTGTTCCATAGGCAATCATGATTTCCGGATGTTCCGGCAGAATCATATCTTCTTTTGAAAGATCCAGACGTTCTGCAAATACTTTTACCAAAGTTGGCTGAAACGTCATCGGACCGCCTTCAAAAGCCACCGGCTTCTCAATATCCAACCCTTGTGCCAGTCCTCCAATCGTTTGCTTTGCAATTGCATGCATCGCAGAAAGAGCAATATCCGCTTTTGAAATGCCCTGGTTTAACAATGGCTGAATGTCCGTTTTTGCATATACGCCGCAGCGGCCGGAAATATCATAAACACAGGTACCCCGGCTTGCTAAATCATTTAATTCTTCCACCGGCGTCCGAAGAATCGAAGCAATTTCATCGATAAAAGCTCCGGTTCCGCCGGCACAGCTTCCATTCATCCTCATATCCGCTACCGTAAGATCGCCTGTTACAGAATCTTTTCGGAAAAAGATCATCTTCGCATCCTGTCCTCCCAGCTCAATGGCTGTTCGAACGTCTGCATATTGATTCTTTAGTGCGACAGAATTGGCAACGACTTCCTGAATATACGGAACTCCCAGCTCATCTGCCAGAATCTTCGCTCCTGATCCGGTCAATGCTACCCTTACCAGGGCATCCGGATAATTCTCCCGAAAAAGATTGAACGCATCATAGACGCTCTTCCTCTGCGCCGCATGATGCCTTTTATAATCAGAATATTTTATCTCATAGGAATCTGGATCGATGGCTGCGATCTTTGTCGTTGTAGAACCAACATCAATCCCCACAAGAAACATTTGTTTTGTTTCCTTCATATTAATTCATCACCTTTATCTCATGCTATGAGCTATTATAATGACACCTTTTCCGTAAGTCAAGAAATTCATGAAAAATTCAAAAAGTTCCATGTCCCCTCAATTTTGCTCAGAAAGTCAAACCCACCGATTTATAAAACCGGTGGGTTTGACTATGCTTTTTGAAAATTTTTCAACCAATTCATTGAATTTTTATGCTATTTTATTTTACGTCATCTATAAACTGGAAGTTAATGCACTTACTCATAATAAGACCGAAGAATGGACTCTAATGCTCCCCACTTGAGCTCATACCACTGGCGGTAGTCCTCCACGGTGTAGTAGGGCTGAACAAGACGCTCTTTTCCACGATATATTTCCGTATAGGGCTTGAATATGTCGGAATCCGGATTCAGACCGCCAAAGCCATCGAACAGCTCCCGGTCTTCTTCCAGATTGCGAATCAGGCAAGAAACAATGGGAAAACCGTCCTTGTTTGGCGGGATATAGCTGTGAATGTCCGCTCCGTGCTTCAAAAGCTCATCTAACACTGCTTTGAGCATTTCTCGCAGTTGGCGATTGTGCGCCTTATCTCCCTCTATATTGTAGCTGCTATAAGACCTCAGAGCGAAGTCGTTATACTGATTCAGAGCGTGCTGCCAGGCGTTGAGGCCACTAGGGTTCGTAGTTATATTGGGGTTCATTCCCATATCCAGCAGACGGCGCAGGAGCAGGAAATATTCCTTGGTACGCTCCTTGTTTCGTTCAGACACATAATCCCCCGCCCGCAGGAAACATTGGACAATGGCATCATACCAAACAGGTGCGCTGAAATTATTCCCATAGGGGTTGATTGCGTCTTGAAAATTCACATCCGTTCCTCTGTCCAGCAGTAGGTGAGCCACTTCTAAGTTATCACTCTTGATAGCTATCATCAAAGGAGACTGACCATCATCCTTTTTAGGCGGAGCTTTGGCTAAACAAGAAATCAGTTCTGGCTTTTTATCCAAAATGGCGGCTACCTCGTCCAGTTTACCTTGACGGATAGAGGTAAATAATTTTTTCATGGCGGCTTCTCCTTAACTGTATGAAAATAGCGATTTGTCGCTCTCTTACTTTCTCCCCCCTCATAACTGTCTAAAGCGGACTTGGAAAGGTGTGTCTGTTCCGCAAGCTGTTCCAACGTCAACTCATGTTCCACACGCAGGTCTTTTAGGCGTTCTGGTATGGATAATTCCATGCTTCCCTCTCCCTCCTTGTCTGCCCGATAAATGGGAATTGTGTTGTCTTAATCTTCACTCAATGTTTTCAACATGCGTTCTTAAATAATCAAAATATTTTTTCCCATCATCATTACCATCCTCGTCAGGCTCAAATATCTCCTTTCCTTCAAACATATAGGCTCTGAGCAAATATTCTGTGGCGTTTTTTTCGTCACCTATTTCTAAACAGCATTCACCTAATCGAAGCATAACAAACGGATTTCCATATCCCTCTCCACTCAAATTTCCCCTTGCTTTGTCAAAACATTCGTGTGCTTTTTCGTATTGTCTCTTTTGAAAATAAATATCGCCAATGGCAGCTAAAAACCACATAGTTTCACTATAAAATTGCTGTGGTTCTGGGATTAGACTAAGAGCTTCTTTCCATACTTGTATAGCTTCTTCATATTGTTCTTCTTCCTCAAGCTGACTGCCTTTTTCGGCTAATTCATCTAACTTAGCTTTTATTTGGAGGGTGAGTTCATCAATAGCCACTTCTTCATTTTTCTTTTTTGAAAACAATTCCATGATATACCTCCGTGAAATTCCAATTTAAATTCTACTTCCATTATAGACATAACTTCTAACCTACGCAAGAAGGAAGAAACCGTGGATTATTTAATATTTGATTAAAATATATTTACTTTTCAATATATATTTGGTATAATACAGCAAAGCATATATATTTTCTATCGTTATCACGATTCTACGACGAAACGTCCGAGATCTAGAGAACATTTCATTTCGGCAGCCATGCTGCGCCATTTCAGAAAATTCATGCTTTTTTCCACAAATACAGCAGGAGTTTTCGAGAAGGCGGAATCTCCTGAAACAACAGAAAAGGAGGTTCGGATGGAACAAGAAAGGGTACAGAGACCGCTGCAGTGGCATCCTGCATTTTATGCAGATCTTCAGATTGAACTGGAAGCGGTGAAAGAGAATCTAATATGTGAGAACGAACATCAGCTGGGAACAAAACCCATGGCGATTGATGTTCTGGTGATTAAGAAGCAGACAGAACTTCCAATCAGGAAGAATATCGGAAGGATCTTTCGCAGGTATAATATCATCGAATACAAAAGTCCGGAAGATTATATTGGCATCGATGATTTTTATAAAGTCTTTGCCTATGCTTATTTGTACAAGTCAGAGAAAAGTATTAAGATCGGGGAGATGACGATTACGCTTGTCTGCAGCCGATATCCAAGAAAACTGCTGCAATATTTGCAGAAAGAAAAGGCTTTGGAGATAGCAAAAACCGAAGAAGGAATCTATTATATCAAAGGATTGGATATTCCCGTTCAGCTGATATTGCTCCACCAGTTAAACCGAAAGAAAAATTTATGGCTGCGGAGCATCGGAGGCAGACTGTCGGGATGGCAGGAAGCGGAGGAACTGATTCAAGAATATAAAAAGCACAAAAAAGATGAAAGATATCGTTCTGTGATGGATTTAATCGTAAGAGTAAACCGTGATTTATTTTTGGAGGTGAAACATATGTGTCAGGCATTAGAAGAATTAATGGCAGATGAATTGGAAGCAATGCGCCAGAGCGGATGGGCAGAGGGCGAAAAGTATGGATGGTCCGAAGGTGAAAAAATGGGACGCCGGGAAGGTATCCATTCCTTTGCTGAATTGTCAAAGATCTTGCTGCAGCAGAATCGGCAGAAAGATTTGTTAAGGGCTTTGGAGGATGAAAAATATTTGGAACAATTATTTCAGGAATATCGTATTTAAAACAGGGGGTGTCTTATGCAATATATTAGTCATTACCACTCCCCTCTTGGGAATATTCTGTTAGCCGCTGATCAAATTGGTCTGACCGGACTGTGGTTCGAAGGCCAGAAATATTTCGCTCTTTATCTCGATAAGGAACATGAGGAAAAGGAAGTTCCGGTATTGCAGCAAACAAAAAAATGGCTCGATATTTATTTCTCAGGAAAAGAGCCGGATTTTAAGCTGCCGCTTCATTTTACCGGCACGGACTTTCAAAATGAAGTATGGGAAATCCTTTCTGCCATTCCTTATGGACAAACCACAACTTATGGAGAGATTGCAAAACAAATCGCCGCAAAACGCGGACTTGCCCGTATGTCCGCTCAGGCTGTCGGCGGCGCTGTCGGACACAATGAGATTTCTATCATTGTACCTTGCCACAGAGTGGTCGGAAGCAATGGAAGTTTGACTGGGTACGCCGGCGGAATCGATAAAAAAATAAAACTGTTAACTTTAGAAAAAGTCAGCTTGGATTCCTTTTTTATTCCAAAGAAAGGAACTGCTTTATAGAGAACTTAAAACAAATCAAAGTTTCCTATGGAATAAAGTCAGGGAGAGTGTAACCGCAAGTACATTCTCCCTTTATCTCTACCCTTTTTTCCCGTATATCTTCTGATAACATGGATCCGCAGCATGACTTCTGATCCAGGCGATCATAGGTCCTGTTCCAAATGCCATAAAGATCGTTCCGATCCCAATCAGCTCCCATTGGACGCCCAGAGGTCTTGCGATGCAGTATCCGATAATCACACTGACTACAATCATAATATATCTGGAAACGTAATTCTTCTCTAAATATTTTTTCAGATTCATAAATTCCTCCATTTTTACAAAAAGGACTGATCTCCTGTCAAGACCAGCCCCTCTCCTGAAAGATTCCTTTCTTTTATTCGTCAATCTTTGTCACTCTATAATTTCCACAGTTTTCTACCGCACGAGACAATTCTTCGTTTGGTACGTCGGCGTCCATCGCTGCTTCTATAAAACCTTCCTCTTCGTTAAATTCTACATCTGTGACGGTTTCAATGGTCTTTAAAGCGTCAGCAACTGCTTTTTTTGATAATTCATCGTCGATTCCATCGATATAGAGGACTTTATAATCGATTCGCTCGATCTTGAACACGACAGGCCTTGTTCCATCATTACAGCATGCGATCATCATCCGTTCATCATTGGTCCATCCACGCATGATAGATCCGCCCTGCAGCGCCGCATATACATAACGGCTGATACAATCCCAGGCTTCGGAACATTGGGTACCATTTCCCAGACGCCAGTAATCATCTTTTGCTCCATAGCGTTTGAAAATGAACTCATCCCCTACATGATAGAAATCACAGGCTCCTGATTTTGGATCTGCCAAATATTTTTCCTGAAGATCCGGATATAACTTTTTTTCGATGACTGTTACTTTACACTTATGCTGCATCTTCCTTCTCCTTTTTCCTACACATTATTTGATTGGATCCGCCAGTTTTTCTCCATTCGTTCCAATCACATCCCGATACCAATAGAAACTCTTTTTGCGATATCTTTCCAATGTTCCTTCTCCCTGATCATCGCGGTCTACATAAATGTATCCATAACGTTTTTCAATAGAGTGCTCGCTCTGGCTGACAAGATCGATCGGCGCCCAGCTGGTATAGCCAATCACATCCACGCCATCTTCGATCGCTTCTTTTACCTGGAGTAAATGCTCCCTTAAAAAATCAATGCGATATAGATCATTTACTGTATAACTTCCATTGCCGTCCGGTACCAGTTCATCTTTTGCTCCAACGCCGTTTTCTACAATAAAGATCGGCAGCTGATAGCGATCATAAAGCTGATTCAGGATATAACGAAGACCTACCGGATCGATTTGATATCCATATTCATTGAGATGCAGGCAAGGATTTTTTACGGTGCTGGCGATATTTCCTCTCGTCGTCATAACATCAGAATCATCTGCGGTCGCACAATCACTAGAATAATAACTGATAGAAACAAAATCTACCGTATCTTTCAGCGCTTTTTCATCTTCTTGGGTGATCTCCAATTGGATTCCATTCTCTTTGAAATACCGTTTCATATAATTTGGATAGTATCCTCTGCACTGTACGTCAGTATAGAATAAGGTTTTCCGTTCTTTCCACATGGCTGCGACTGCATCATCCGGACTGGAGGTCAGCTGATATACCGGAGCTCCGGCTACCATACATCCGATCTGGAAATCCTGATTGATTTCATGTCCCATCTTTGTAGCGAGAGCGCTGGCAACCAGCTGATAATGCGCTCCCTGATACATTTCCTGCAAAGTTACCGCTTTTCCGTCTTTCGGCAGGAGTCCCCCTCCGTTGAACGGAGCATGAATGATCATATTGATTTCATTGAATGTGATCCAATATTTCACCCGATCTTTATATCTGCGAAAAACAGTGTCTGCGAATTTCAGATACAAATCGATCAGTTTTCGATCAGTCCATCCTCCATATTTTTCGGACAGTGCAAGCGGCATTTCATAATGGAAAATAGTAACCAACGGAACAATTTCATATTTTTCCAGCTCATCCAAAATACGATCATAAAATTGCAGACCTTTTTCATTTGGCTCTGTCTCTTCGCCGGTAGGGAAGATTCGGGACCATGAAAGGGAGAAACGAAATACTTTAAATCCCATTTCAGCGAACAGGGCAATATCGTCTTTGTATCTGTGATAAAAATCTATGGCTTCCTGTTTCAAATAAAATTCCGGCGGCGGGATTACCGGATCGCGGAAGACGCCGTTTGGCATGGCGTCCGCGATAGACCATTGCTTTCCATCTTCTAATACCGCTCCCTCACACTGATTTGCCGCAATTGCTCCGCCCCAGAGGAACCCCTCTGGAAATCTTGTACTCTTCTCCATATTTTCCGCATCCTTTCCGTTTATTTTACTGTTAACAGATCATCTCCGTTTTGAACGGTTTGCGCTTCTGTTTTTGTGATTTCTTTATAACTATCTGTATTTACAATAATCACAGGCATTGTGACATCATATCCGGCTTCTTTGATCAATGGAATGTCAAATTCCAACAGCAAATCGCCTTTCTTTACTTTGTCGCCGTTTTGAATATGATACTGGAATCCTTTTCCTTCCAGTTTAACGGTATCGATTCCTACATGGATCAGTACATCACATCCGTTTTTTCCGTGGATGCCGACGGCATGACCCGTAGGAAATGTAACGTTGATTTCTCCATCAAACGGAGCGAATACTTTTCCTTCGGACGGCAGTACCGCAATTCCGTCTCCCATCATCTTAGAAGCAAATACGTTGTCTTTTACATCTTCCATTTTTACAACGGTTCCTGTCATTGGACTGGAAATTTCTGTTTCACCTGCCGGGACAGCTGCTGTGGCTGTCAGATCACCAATCTCTTCCTCGTATTCCTCTTCCTTTACATCTTCAAATCCTGTGATTATAACAAACGCAAAAGCGATAACAAATGCAACCGCACAACTGATCACGAAGTAAATAAAGGTGTCTGTTATAAACAATGGGATCCCGATGATTGGTCCAGTCGCAATACCTGTTGCTGTTACATGGAAGAATCCTGCAATAGCTCCTCCGATGGCTCCTCCGATGCAGACGCCAACCAAAGGTCGTTTTAACTTCATCGTGACTCCATATAAGGCTGGCTCTGTGATTCCGAGAATTGCATTTAATGCTGCTGTTCCAGCCATAGATTTAAAATCTTTGTTCTTTGTTTTCAAAAATACTGCAAATGTCGCTCCTGCCTGGGCAGAGTTGGAAGCTACGTTCAGTCCCATCAGGTATTCCACTCCATAGGTAGCTAAAGACTGTACCATAACCGGTGTAAATCCATTGTGAATGCCAAGCATAACCATCAGCGGAATAAATCCTGCGAAAAGCGCTCCGGCAATGACTCCATAATTCACATAGAAGTTCAGGAAGTTAGATGCCAACGCATTACTGATAATCGTTCCAGCCGGTCCAATCAGTAAAATTGTGACAATACCCATGACAATAATTGTCAAAAGAGGTACCAAAATGGTTCTTAAAATATTTGGCACGACTTTCGCAAAAAACTTCTCTACATAGCTCATCAAAACAATACTTAAGATAATTGGCAGAACAGAACTTCCATAGCTTGCGCTGGTGATCGGAATTCCGAAAATCCGATGGACGGTTCCGTCACCCAGCATCGTAATCAAATCCGGGTGAAGCAGGATACCGGCAATAACCATCGCGATATAACGATTACATTTAAAATGAGTTGCCGTGCTGGCTGCCAGCAAGAATGGCAGGAAGTAATACGCTGCATCGGAAAAGATACTCAGAACCCGATACAGATCACTCTCCGCAGATACAACATTGGAGAACATCAGGAAGAGCAGCACACCCTTTAACAAACCTGCTCCAATGATAGCCGGAAGGATCGGTGTAAAGATACCGGTAAAGGTATCGATGATCATGGCTCCGATTCCCTTCTTTTCTGCCTGTTCATCATTTCCTTTTGCCTTTCCTACCAATGGTTCAAATTCAAAAAACACGTCTGCTACTTTCGGTCCTAAGATGACTTGATATTGACTTTCCACCTGGTTCACACCCATAACATCCGGAAGTTTCTTGATTTCATCTTCTTTGATGATTCCGGAATCTTTGATCGTCATTCGAAGTCTTGTGATACAGTGAGTCACTGCTGTAATATTATCCTTGCCTCCAACGAGTTCAAGGATCTTAACGGCTAATTCTTTGTTCGTCATGTGATCCTCCTCTTTTTTTCTAACGCTTGTTTCTATCATCAGTGATGCATCCCTTTGATTTACTGAGACTTTATCACAGGCTCCCTCGTTCCTTCAATATCTTCGCCTGACTCCGGTCCCATAGGCTCAAAAAAAGAAAAGGCAGACATTGAAAACTGAAACTCACAGTCTCAAAATGTCTGCCTTATGCATTTTCTTTCATTAACGTCTTTTTAATAATTCTCTTACTTCCATAGAGTCTTGGAAATGCCGGTTGAAATCTTTGACCAGCAAACCGGCAAATAAAATATCCAATATGTAAGTCATAGAAATATATGGAGTCATGACTTCAAAACTGGTGACCAGATCTTCCTGATAAATTTCGATATACTCATTACAGCAATCTTTCAGTTCTGTGGATTCAAGACCGCCGATTCCAATGAGATACATTCCCAATTTTTTTAGTTTTTTCGCACAGTTTACAATTCCCTGATTGCCCCCTGTAAAAGAAAGCATGATGGAAACTTTTTTCTTGTGCTTCTGGCTTACTGCATAATGTTCATTCAGGAAACTATAGGCCGCACAGGTTTTTCCTGTTGTCTGAAACTTGAAAACAGCCGCCGTGGCACAGGAATGGGTAATTCCCACACCGTAGAAGTCGATAATCTGGGCATCCCGCAAATTTTTTATGATCCGATTGAGCTGCACATTGTCCATCATCGCATTGGTACTGATAATCGCAGAATCATAAAAAAACGGCAGATTCCCTGTCACATCACGCATTGTGCTGCTTTGATCGAAGGGCTCTTTTTTCATAAAGTTTTTGACACGCTCTTTTTCATGGCTCTCATACTGAACCTGCTGTTTTAATTCATCAAAACTCTTCACCCCAACCTTTTTACAAAACCGGAATACCGTAGCTTTGCTTGTCATCGTAAGCTGTCCCAACTGAGATGCAGTAATTCCAACCAGCGAAAAAGGATTTTTTAAAATATATTCTGCAATGCTTTTCTCTGAATTCGTAAAATTTGTCTGATCTTCCAATTTTTCAAAAATCATGTTTTCTCCTGTCCCTTCATACTCCCTGCGTTACTTTTTTATTATAGCATAAATGTGATCTTTGCTCATATCTGTTATAATAGTCTTATAGCGTTCATATATCGATCAAAGGAGGATGTTTTTATGAAAGTTATGTTAATCAACGGAAGTTCCAGAGAAAAAGGTTGTACCTATACCGCTCTTTCTGAGGTTGCCAGATCTTTAAAAGAAGAAGGCATTGATACAGAGATCGTATTCATCGGCAATCAGCCTTTGCCGGATTGCCTGGCATGTGGAAAATGCCGAGAAACCGGGGAATGTGTTTTCCACGATATCGCCAATGAGCTGGTGGAGAAAGCAAAGACGTGTGATGGATTTGTATTTGGTTCCCCTGTCTATTATGCCCATCCAAGCGGCAGGCTGCTGACGGTTCTTGACCGAGCTTTCTATTCCGGCTCCAAATATTTTGCTCATAAGCCGGGAGCCGCAGTGTTAAGTGCAAGACGCGCCGGCACCACGGCTTCTATGGATGTGATCAACAAATATTTTACCATTGCTTCCATGCCTGTTGTTTCTTCTACCTACTGGAATCATGTGTACGGCAATAAACCGAAAGAAGTCATGCAGGACAAGGAAGGCCTGATGACCATGTACAATATCGGAAAAAACATGGCATGGCTTTTAAAATGCATTGAAAATGGAAAAGCAAACGGAATTCCGGTACCGGAAAACCAGAAAATCGCAACGAATTTTATACGATAAAACGATACCAGCATATCTTCATTTTCTAAAAAAGCGAATGGTTCATTTCTTTATATCCGTTTCCCCATTCCTGCATGGCATCTAAGATGGGTTTTAGACTTCTTCCAAGTTCCGTCAAACTGTATTCGACTTTTGGCGGAACTTCCGGATATACTTTTCGATTTACAAGTCCTTTTTCTTCCATATCTCTTAACTGAGCCGTCAGAACTTTCTGTGATACATTGCCAATCGATCTTTTTAACTCTCCAAATCGTTTCGTTCCAGGCATCAGATCCCTAAGAATCAACACCTTCCATTTACTCCCAATCAACATAAGGGTTGTCTCCACCGGACAAGCCGGCAGTTCTTTATGTTCCTGCACAATACTTCTCCTTCCCAATCGTATCTTTTTGTAACTACAAATCAAAAAGATACTTACATTACAAAAGTTCCTTATAATTCATTATAAATCCACTTCCGCAAAATGCAAATAATAACTTCTAAAATCCTGTATTTCTTTTATTCCGTAATCTTAAAAATCATGCTATAATAAGCAAGTAATGATAGAAATACATAGTAGGAGAATGATATGAATCTGCAGAACGATAACAAGATCCGCATCGCTTTTTTTGATATTGACGGTACATTGATCGATATGAATCATAAAACGATTTCTGATAAGACTTTGGAGGCATTGAACCTTTTGAAGGACAATGGCGTACGTATCTGTATCGCCACCGGCAGACCTCCGCAAGCCGTTCCGCACTTTCCAGGCGTGGAATTTGATATTTTCCTGACTTTTAATGCTTCTTATTGCTATACAAAAGATGCGGTCATCTTCAGCAATCCAATCCCTTCCAACGACGTTCAGAAGATTATTAAGAACGCCGCAGCCATCCATCGCCCTGTCTCCATTGCAGGAGCTGATGAAATGGGGGCAAACGGATTGGATCAAGATCTGATTGACTATTATTCCATCTCAAAACAGACCGCTGAGTTAGCGAAAGACTTTGATGCGTTAGCCAAGAAAGAGATTTACCAGATCATGCTGGGATGCCGGGAATCGGACTATCCTGCCATCTTAAAGGATGTTGACGGCGCTAAGATCACTGCCTGGTGGACACGAGCAGCGGATATTATCCCTGCCAACGGCGGCAAAGGCTTAGGAGTAGAAAAAGTTCTTGCATACTATGGTCTTACCAAAGAACAGGCGATCGCTTTCGGTGACGGAACCAATGATATCGAGATGTTAGAGGCTGTAGGACATGGAATCGCCATGGGCAACGCGACAGACGATGTGAAGGAAATTGCCGATGATATCTGCGGCACAGCTTCTAACGACGGCATTTATCATTATTGCCTGGAACATCATCTCTTTTAATCAGACTCCATTCATTTTCATATAGACCGGGAATCCTGACAGACAACTGGCGGGTTTCCCGGTCTTTTCATTTGTTCATTTCTCTTATAGGTTTTGTCTATAACCAGCCCTTGGCAATCTGTATTATACAGATCTGCCGGTTCCTGATATGATACCAACAGACTAAACGACAGACAAATTTAGGAGGCAAAATCTATGAATCAAACACACGTACCATTTCGTTATGACTATGTTGGAAGTTTCTTACGGCCAGAGACTTTAAAAGCTGCAAGAGCCGATTTTGAAGCCGGAAAAATTTCATCCGAAGAACTTCATAAAATAGAAGATCAATGCATCATCGATCTCGTAAAAAAGCAAAAAAATGCCGGATATCATGTGATTACAGATGGAGAGTTTCGAAGAAAGTTCTGGCATTTGGACTTTATGTGGGGCTTTGAAGGCGTTGCACATAAACATACAGGCGGCGGTGTTCAATTTAATAATGAATTAGCTGTCCTTGATGACACCTGGCTTGTGGGAAAAGTTCGGGCAAAGGCACACCCGTTTGTGGAATATTTCAAATTCCTGAAACAATTCGAAGATGAAAACACCGTTGCAAAATATACGATTCCGGCGCCGGCACAGTTCTTCCAGCAGATGATCGTTCAGCAAAATTATGAAACCACGAAAAAGATCTATGAAAATATAGATGAATTAGCAAAAGACATTGCGGTAGCATATCAGGATGTTATAAAACAATTCTATGACGCAGGATGTCGTAATCTCCAGTTGGATGACTGCACTTGGGGTGCAATCGTAGGAGAAGATTCACAGCAGAGATATGAGTCCTTGGGATGGGATTTGGAAGATGTGAAAAAGCAGCTTTTGGAAATCAACAATCTGGCACTGGAAGGAAAACCGGATGATATGGTGATTAGTTCCCATATTTGCCGCGGCAATTATCATTCGACTTTCTTTGGAAAAGGTGCATATGACAGCGTCGCAGACTATGTATTTGCCAAAGAAAATGTAGATGCGCTGTATCTCGAATATGATGATGAACGTTCAGGAGGATTTGAACCACTTGCCAAAGTGTCTGACGATAAAAAAATTGTTCTCGGACTTATTACAACAAAAACTCCGGAATTAGAGGACAAAGAAAAAATAATTGCCAGAATTCACGAAGCAGCAAAATACATCCCGTTGGATCGCTTATACTTAAGCCCGCAGTGTGGGTTTGCTTCCTGTGAAATCGGAAACAAACTTACAGAAGAAGAACAATGGACAAAACTAAAACTTGTAAAAGAAATCGCAGAAGAAGTCTGGGATATTTCATAAAACAAACGATACATCACGAAACGCAGCAAAGGGGCGCTGCTTCTCATCAAACCGGATGATTGGCAGCACCCCTTTTTCGTTTTGATAAATTGTATCTATTTCCTTGCTTTTGCGGCATTCTGAATACAGGTTACCGCATTCAAACTTCTTGGATATCCAATATAAGGCAGGCACTGGGACACAACTTTCATGAGAAATGCTTCGTCATTTCCAAGGTTCATATTTCCCTGAGCATGCGCTGTTAACTGAGGCTCACATCCTCCCTGAGCCGCCAGGAAACAGAACGTAATCATCTCTCTCTGCGCCAGGTCAAGACCTGTTCTGGTGTAATAGTCTCCAAAGCAATTATCTGCCAGCCAGCGATTGATATGACCTGCTTTCCAAGCCTCTCTCATATGATCTCCGAATATTTCTGCCTGTGCGTCGATTCCTTTTTCCAGTCGGTCTTCCTTCGTCGTTGTTGCCTGTCCTTCCAAAGGAAGTTTCACACCTCGTTCTGTTAAGATCTCATTGGCGGCATTTAAAAATGGCAGCACTCTTCCAATTCCCAGATAATCCACTGCCTGGTAGATGATCTCCTTTGCCATCACCGGTGTTACCCCGGCATCCAGTGCGCGAGGAAGTTCCAGCCGAAATTCCTGCTCTCCCTGACATCCCAGCAGCGTCGCCATAATTGCCATATGACGCGTCACGTCATCTAACTGCTGTCCTTCTTCATTTACGACCTCATCAAATGCAAAATGTTCAAAGATTTCCATAAATTCCGGATCTGTTTCATGATAATTCATATTCTTTGTCCTCCTTAAGACTTTTATTTCTCGATTTTCTGATCCCCGGTTGACCACACATGATCTTCCTTGGAGGAAGAAGCGGTATTCTGTGCCATAACTCCTACCAGGCGGTGCGGTACATAAGGTTCTTCCAGATAAGCCATTTCTTCCGGATTAAGTTTTAAATCCGCTGCCTTCGCCGCGCCTTCGATATGATGAAGCTTCGTCGCCCCAACGACAGGGGATGTAGATTTCTCCATCAGCCATGCAAGAGCGATCTCCGTCATAGATACTCTGTGTCGGTCAGCAAGTTCCATCACACGCCGGATGATTTTTTCATCCTGCGCATCGGTTCCGTCATATTTTAAATGGGCATAATCGTCTTCCTTCTGCCGTTTGGATGTCTCTCCGGGGCGCTTGGAAAGCTTTCCTCCCGCCAGAGAGCTATAAGGCGTCAGTCCAATATTTTCTTCCTGACAATAAGGCACCATCTCCCTTTCCTCCTCCCGGAAAATCAGATTATAATGCCCCTGGATAGAAACAAATTTTGCAAACCCTTCTTTTTCTGCCAAAGCATTTGCCTTCGCCAGCTGCCATGCAAAACAATTGGAAATTCCAATATATCTTGTTTTTCCCGCCTGTACCATCCGGTTCAATCCATCTAAAATATCATAAATCGGCGTCTGATAGTCCCACATATGATAAATGTACAGATCTACATGATCCATGCCCAGATTCTTAAGACTCTGATTCAACATTCGCTCGATATGCTCCTGCCCGCTGATCCCTTGTTCTATCTCATCCGGCGTCCTCGGCAGGAATTTCGTTGCAACAACGACATCATCTCTTTTGGCAAAATCTCTCAGCGCCCTTCCCAGATACTGCTCACTGGTTCCGCTTTGATAAGCGATCGCCGTATCGAAAAAATTCACGCCAAGCTCTAAACCGCGCCGAATGATTTCCCTGGAATGTTCCTCATCGATCGTCCACGTATGCTGTCCCCTGGTCGAATCTCCAAATCCCATGCACCCCAAACAAATCTTTGATACTAAGAGATCTGAATTACCTAATTTGGTATACCTCATGCTTTTTCGCCTCTTTCCTTCTGCTCTATCACTTTCTGTGACTTCTCTCTTCGAATTTTATGGCGAAGGTAATCCAGCCGTTCCAGCTGTTTTTCATGAAAATGGATCTCATCCAAGGCGTTGTTCCTTTTCTCATCCAGCATTCGCATCCTCTGGCTTTCCGTATTTTCTCCATCCAGAAGCACACGCATATAGGTCTCCACCTCTTCCATGGAAAATCCTATATCGTGCAGCGTCATGATCATGCTAAGATTTTCCAGATCAGAATCATCATATTTCCAAGCGCCCATTACTTTTTTCACTGCCTTACACAATCCCCACTGTTCATACTCTCTGAGGATCTTCATTGGAATTCCGTAACGCTCGCTGGCCTCGTATATCGTCATCACATTTTCCTTCCTTCACATCCATCAAATAAATTCATCTTTTTTGATACTTTTATTGTAATCCTCGGAAAGAGCGCTGTCTAATACCCTTATAGAATTCTTTTTCATGCTTAAAATGAATGTTTCATGAATTGAATAAAATGAGAAGAAGTTTTAGAAAATGCCTGATTTTTCTTCCATACCACAACTGCACCCGTTTCCAACTTCGGCTCCAACGGCACAAAAGACAGATTTTTGTAGCAGTTATCCATTCGAAAACACATCGCAACGCCCACGCCATTTCGAACCATATTGGCAGCATTTAAAATCAGGTTATAGGTTCCTGCGATCTCAATCTTATCATAGGAATCTCCAAACCAGTTGGCAACCTCATTTTGCACCATTTCTCTCCTTGCATTTAAAATCGGCTGTCCGATCAGATCTTTCGGAGAGACAGAAGGCTGCGCGGCAAGCGGCGAATCACTGCGCACCAAAACGCCCCACTCTTCTTTCTGAGGCATCCGAACAAATTCATATTTCCCAATATCCACCGGCTCCATTAATAGCGCAAGATCTAAAATGCCCTTTTCCATTCGTTCTTTGATATCATCCGCAGTGGCGCTGTAAATGCTGTAATGAACCAACGGATGCAGTTTCCGAAACTCTGCCATTTTTTTGGAAAGAAACGTCATATTCCTCGTCTCTCCGCATCCGATTGCAATCTCTCCGGTTAATTCGGTCTCATCTTTGGAAAATTCCTGCTTTGTCTTCTCCGCCAGCTCAAGAATTTCCTGGGCACGCCGCCGCAGCAGCATTCCCTCATCTGTCAGCACGATATGGTACTTGCCTCGGTGGAACAATTTCACGCCTAATTCTTCTTCTAACTGCATCAACTGTCTGGAAAGCGTCGGCTGGGTGATATGTAAAAGATTGGCCGCTTTTGTAATATTCTCTTCTCTGGCCGCCATCAAAAAATATTTCAATACTCGTAATTCCATAAGCTCACTCCTTTCCTTTGATGATATCATGTTCCAAATAATTTGCTATTTCTCCACTTCTTGATCCATCTTCCCTGCGTTTTTTCGATATTTTGATGGTGCTTCTCCGAATTCTTTTCGAAATATTCTGGAAAACGCCAGTTGATCATCAAAGCCAAGCGATCCTGCAATCACTGCAATCGACAACGTTGTTGTCGCCAAAAGGTAACATGCTTTCTTTAATTTCAGATCCATAAGATACTTTTTCGGAGATATGCCAAATTTTTTATGAAAGGATCTTGTCATATAATTCGGATGAATTCCAAAATATTTTGCAATATTCTTTAGCACCAATTTTTCTGCATAATTTACATCTAAATAAAATTTTATCTCATCAATAATCGAATCTTTTCTTTTTCGTCCTTCTTCTGTACTTTTTTCAAACAACATTGCCATAATCTGGTATAACAAACTATTTGCATAGAAATAAAGACTCGTTTCATTTCCTTCCAAATCAAGGATATTTTGAATGATCTTCCCATACTTTTCTACGTCTATATTATGAATAATATAAATATCATCCAAAGCAGCCATTAACTGATAAATGTAATTTTCAGAATCAATGCCAAGAAAACTAACCCAAGCATAGCTCCATGGATCTTCTTCTGATGCCTTATAATAAGAGACCTTATCGGACGGTATGATAAAAGCATCTCCTTTCGATATCTGAAATATATGTTCATTAAGATGGAGTTCTCCTTTTCCTTTTAGAACAAAATGAATCAGCTGATACGACCGATATGTAGGTCCATAACTGTATCCGGGTTCACATTCTTCATATCCGGCGCTGTAAAATACCAAATCTGAAATTGATTTATGTGCTGTTGTATACAGCATTTCTTTATATTCTTTCATGATTTTTATTATATCCTAAAAAGTTAGTTTTTTCCATATTTCTGTACTGTATTTCCATAGAAAAAAGGATAAAAATAGAGTTTAATATAACTATCGGTACCGAAGAAACAAAAGGAAGGAGAAAACAGATTGAGATCAAGAAAACAACAATATCATTTAGAGCCTCCCAGGGGTCTTGTGAACGACCCAAACGGACTTGCCTACTTTAACGGCAGATACTACGTGTTTTTTCAGTGGAATCGTTTTGCCAAAAATCATAAATATAAAGAATGGGGTCTCTTCACATCCAAAGATCTGCTTCATTGGAACTTTGAAGGAAGCGCCCTCTTGCCAGACCAATCCTATGATCAATATGGCGTTTATTCCGGAAGCAGTTATGTTATTAATGATCGTTTATATCTGTTTTATACCGGAAACGCTAAAAAGAATGGACAAAGGAAAAGCAGTCAATGTATCGCCATCACCAACGATGGACAGCGATTTCTAAAACTTGGGTGTGCAGTCAAAACACCGGAGGATTATACGGAACATTTTAGAGACCCAAAAGTTTTCCAGTTAAACCATAAGGATTATTTTATGCTGATCGGCGCTCAAAAACAAGACGGAAACAGCGGAATTGCCTTGTGCCGGTCTGATAATGGACTTTCTTGGAATTATATCGGACTTTATGCACAATCACAGAAATTTAACATGATTGAATGTCCTGATTTATTCCGGCTGGCTCACTCCTATATTCTGCTGTTCAGTCCACAGATCTGGAATCATCAAAAGAATCGCTGTGAGTTTAGTTTTTCTGCCTATAAGATCGTATCTTTTGACGGAACAATATCGGAAGATCATTTGGAAGATCTAGATAACGGATATCTTCCTATGGATTATGGATTTGATTTCTACGCTCCTCAAACATTTACAAATACAAAGGGACAGAGGATCTTATTTGCCTGGATGTCCCGTATGGAGGAAGAGGAAGAAAAAGCGTTTAGCAAAGGATCCCCCCGTATTCATTGCCTGACACTCCCCAGAAAACTTTCTTTAAAAAACGGGAAGTTGTGTCAGATGCCTGCTGATGAATTATATTCTATGCGGGGACAAAGGATACCAATTTATGAGTCCTCATCTTCTTTCTTCTTACAGCCAAAATGCAGACAGTTTTATCTTCGGTTCTGCTCAAGCCAAGAATTGGATTCCTTCTCCATCTCATTTTATGGAAAAGAAGCCTCCCTTGTTTATGACCAAAAACGGAGAATTATCTGCCTGACCAGAAAGAACTGGCTAAGTGGACAAAAGGAAAACCGGGAATGTACACCTACATCACTGAATGATATAGAAATTTGGTCCGATTCTTCAAGTTTGGAAATTTTCTTAAATAAAGGGGAGTATGTTATGTCTTCTCGTATTTATCCAGAAAGCAGTGATCTTAGGATCCGCGTATCCGGTAATATCAAAAAATCCGAAATCGAAATATATGAATTAAATCACATGGAAGGAGAAATCTATGAATGACAAAGAATTAGCTCAAAAAATTGTTGAACTCGTCGGCGGCACAGAAAACATCGTTTCTGTACGGCATTGCGCCACACGTCTGAGAATCGTTGTTTCTAACAAGGATGCAATCCGGGTAAAAGAAGTGGAAACTTTGGACAAAGTAAAAGGATCCTTTTTCAATTCCGGTCAATACCAGATTATCCTTGGAACCGGTCTTGTAAACCGCATTCACGATGAAGTCATAAAAATCACAGGAAATGGCGATGCCAACGGCGAGAAAAAAGAGGACGTCGTATACGGAAACAAATTCCAGAGAATGATTCGTATGTTCTCCGATGTATTCGTGCCAATCATCCCAGTATTAGTCGCAACTGGTCTTTTCATGGGACTGCGTGGGCTCTTGACACAGGAAGCTGTTTTAAGCGTGTTTGGTCTGACACCATCCAGTATTCCACAAGAATTATTAACTTTTACTCAAATTCTGACAGACACCGCGTTTTCTTTCCTGCCTGCTTTAGTCTGCTGGTCAACATTCCGTAACTTCGGCGGAAGTCCGGTCATTGGAATTGTCCTCGGTCTGATGCTTGTAAATCCAAGCCTTCCAAGCGCATATGATGTAGGATCAGGTGCTGTACAGCCATTAACCTTTTTTGGAATTATTCCTGTGATTGGGTATCAGGGATCCGTTCTCCCGGCATTCGCAGCTGGTATCATTGGTGCAAAATTTGAAAAATGGCTTCGCAAACATGTTCCAGATGCCATTGATTTAATTATCACACCATTTATTACCCTACTCGTTGGTATTGTTTTGGCACTCTTTGTCCTTGGACCAATCCTTCATTATGTAGAACAAGGCGTATTATTTGTAGTAGAAAATCTTTTGTTTCTTCCAATGGGACTCGGCGGTCTGCTTTATGGATGCTTTGGACAACTTCTTGGTATTTTTGGTATCCATCACATCCTTAATTTCCTGGAGATCAGTATGTTAGCACAGGATGGCTGGAACTACTTAAATCCAATTGGAACCTGTGGAAACGTAGCACAGGCGGGTGCTGTTCTCGCTGTTGCAATCAAAGCTGTTTCCAATAAAACAAAACAGGTAGCTTATCCGTCCTGTCTCTCCGCTTTGCTTGGGATTACAGAGCCTGCAGTATTTGGTGTTAATTTAAGATTTTTAAAGCCTTTCATCATGGCTATGATTGGAGGCGGCGTTGGAGGATTCCTTTCTTCTAATCTCCATTTAAAAGCAACTGGAATGTCTATCACCGGAATTCCAGGTACCTTATTATACCTGAACGAACAACTTCCGCTTTATATTCTGGTGAACGTTATATCTTTTGCCGTCGCCTTTATCTTAACCTGGATGTTTGGCTTTAATAAAACAATGGAGGCAAAGAATTCATAAATGAGTATCATATTTGACGAGGAACAACAGATTCTTCATATCAGGAACCATGCAATCAGTTATATCATGGAAATTGTTGATGGAAAATATCTGGCACATCGATACTTTGGAAAATCAATCCGCAGTTATCACAAGACAGGAATCACTCAATATTTTAAACGCGGATATACAACAGAACATGAAATCAGTATTCCTTATGCTTCGTTTGATGATTTTCCATTTGAATACCCGGTTCGTGAACATGGTGATTTCCGCATTCCGGCTTTTGCCGCAGAACCTGCTTCGGGCATTACATATTCACAACTTGAATTTCACTCTTTTGAAGTACAGAAAGGAAAGCCTGCAATTGCAGGGCTTCCTTCTGTCTTTGCTTCTCAGGAAGAAGCAGAAACTTTAAAAATCATTTGTGAAGATCCAACCGCAGGTATACGGGTCACTCTTTTTTATTCCATTATTGATAATCTCAGTATCGTTCTCCGGCACCAAAAAATTGACAATGTTGGACGACATTCTCTACGACTTCATAACGTCCAAAGTTTATCTCTGGAATTGCCCCCGCAGCCTTATGAATTTCTTTCTCTCTATGGCTCCCATGCAAAAGAGTCAAACCGAAGTCGTTTTCCTCTTCATTATGGCATCCAGAGAATCGAAAGCTTACGTGGCAGCAGCAGTCCGCAAAATCAGCCGTTCTTCGCTCTTATGTCTCCTAATATAACAGAGGAACATGGAGAAGTTTATGGATTTCATCTTGTCTACAGCGGCAATTTCCTAGCACAAGCTGAAAAAGATTCTTTTGGGAATGTGCGGGCACAAATCGGACTCCATCCAGAAAGTTTTTCCTGGGTTTTAGAGCCCGGAGAGACCTTTGAGACACCAGAAGCTGTATTAAACTACAGTGATAGCGGTCTGAACCAATTAAGTCAAAATTTCCACCAACTTTACCTGGAACATTTAATTCCACCTCAATTTACCAGACGTACTCGCCCGATTCTGTTAAATTCATGGGAAGCGATGTACTGTAATGTAAGCATGGAAAAAATTGATATTCAATCTTCTCTGGCAAAAGATTTGGGCATCGAATTGTTTGTTTTAGATGATGGGTGGTTCCGAAGTGGGAATACGACCCAGACCTCTATGGGCGACTGGATCTGCAATGAACAAAAACTTCCCGGAGGTATCAAAACAGCCGCTGACCTGGTTCACAAAAAAGGACTGCTGTTTGGATTATGGTTTGAACCGGAGGCCGTAGGAAAAGACAGCGTTCTTTTTCAGGAACATCCCAACTGGATCCTTGGCATTCCAGGATATAACAGGACAGAAGGCCGTCATGAGTATCTGTTGGATCTATCCCAGAAGCCTGTGCAGGAACATATAAAACATATGCTGGATTCATATTTGAAAGATGGTGATATTGACTATATTAAATGGGA
Organism: Candidatus Anaerostipes excrementavium; assembly: GCA_019114985.1. Lineage (GTDB taxonomy): Bacteria > Bacillota > Clostridia > Lachnospirales > Lachnospiraceae > Anaerostipes > Anaerostipes excrementavium. Next base: position 36,598 of record DXEM01000034.1, on the reverse strand, counting down.
TATGAACCGACCTTTGACAGATGTCAATTCCATTTCTCTGGACAAGAACAGAAAAAAAGAAATAAGCCACCGTTATATTCTTGGATTATACCATATCCTGAATTGGCTAAAAAATTCTTACCCAAACCTTTTGATAGAAGGCTGTTCCAGCGGAGGCGCAAGATTCGACCCGGGAATGCTTTATTATGTTCCGCAAATATGGGCAAGCGATAATACAGATGCTTATGATAGAACTTCCATTCAAGATGGTTTCAGTCTTTTATACCCGCCTTCTGCAATCAGCGCCCACGTAAGTATTGTACCAAATCATCAAACCGGCCGAACCACTTCTTTAGAAACCAGATACCAGACAGCCAGTCTGTTCACTCTGGGATATGAGCTGGACTTAACTTTATGTTCTGCGGAAGAACAAAATGTAATAAAGCAGCAGATTGCAGATTATAAACAAAACCAAAAGAATTTCCTTTCCAGCACTTTTTACCGGCACACTACTCCAGATGATAATCATATCATGTGGTCAATTGTAAATGAAACGGACTGTTTTCTCTATATCATGCAGAAACGGCATGATCCGCTCCGTTCCCACGGGAAGTTTCATCTTCTCGGTCTTGACCCGAATGCAGACTATCAAAATATAGATACAAAAGAAATTTTCAGCGGAGATGAACTGATGCATATAGGAATCACAATTCCCTGCGTCAAAGAGGACTATCATACGTTTATCCTACATTTCAGAAAAATGTAATTGCTGTAATGAATCTATCATCTGTTCTTTTTAACTATTCAGAAAAAATATTGGCGGCGAATTCATCGCCGCCCTATTTGTTTGTTATTTTATAATCTTCGAAAGCATGGAATGTCCAATCATATGATCTTCCGGCTGAATTCCGAAGTTTTCTCCTACCGTTGCTCCGATTACCGCAAAGGTTTCCTGTGTCGGCAGTTCTCCTTTGCCTTTCATAGATGGAGAATAGCAAAGCAGCGGAACCATTTCTCGTGTATGATCGGTTCCTGTATACGTTGGATCATTTCCATGATCTGCCGTAATCATCAGCAAATCTTCTTCTCCTAGTTCTTTCAGCAGAATTCCCAGGTTTCGATCAAATTTCTCCAATTCCAGAGCATAGCCTTCCGGATTTCTTCGATGTCCCCACAGGGCGTCAAAATCTACCAGATTCGTAAAGCATAACCCGTGGAAGTCTTTCCCCGCCAGTTCGATCGTCTGCTCCATTCCATGGACACTGGATTGAGAGCGATAGGCCTGGGTGATTCCTTCTTCCGCAAAGATATCCACAATCTTCCCTACGCTGATCACATCATATCCACAATCCTTCAAAAGATTCAACATTGTTTTTCCATAAGGCTTTACTGCATAATCATGCCGATTCGCTGTTCTTGTAAATTCTCCTTTTTTCTCCCCGATATAAGGACGTGCAATGACTCTGGCAACTCTCCATTCCGGCCGCAGCGTTAACTTCCTTGCTTTCTCACAGCAATCATACAAGACATCTAATCCGGTATATTTCTCATGCCCGCAGATCTGCAAAACAGAATCCGCTGAAGTATATACGATCATTTCCCCTGTTTGAATTTCATGTTCTCCATATTCGTCCAGGATTTCTGTACCGCTTGCGGATTTATTCCCTACGAATTTCTTTCCACATTCTTTTTCCAATTCCTGAATTAATTCTTCCGGAAATCCTGTTTCCGTAAATGTCTGAAATGGTTCTTTGATCTCCAGCCCCATCATTTCCCAATGACCGGTCATGGTATCTTTGCCTTTGCTCTTTTCTTTTAATTTCAAATGATACCCAATCGAATCATCCTGTTTTCCAAGAAGATTCCCGATCCCCAGTTTTCTTAAATTGGGAATATCCAGATCCTTTTTTTGTTCCCATATGTGTCCCAGGGTGTTTACTCCGCAGTCTCCGTATTCTTTCGCATCCGGCATCTCTCCGATTCCCAGAGAATCCAATACGATCACAAAAATTCTTTTATAATTATTCATAGGAACCATCCCTTTCAAGCGATGTTTTTATGCTTACATCTTATTTTTTTGTTTTCCTTCCATCCAGGAATATAAATTATCAAACACGATTTCTGCCCGCTGTTCCATAGATTCTTTGGACGCAAATGCAATATGCGGCGTTACAATCGTATTTGGAGTATGAAGCAGCGGATGATCGGTATCCAAAGGCGGTTCTGTCTCAAACACATCACATGCAGCCCCTGCAATCTTTCCTTCTGTCAAGGCATCTGCCAAGGCTTTGGAATCTACGACCGGTCCTCTGGCAGTATTGATCAAAATAGCTTCCTTTTTCATGAATTCCAACTGTTCTTTGCCGATCAATCCTTTTGTTTCTTTCGTCAAAGGGCAATGCAGCGATACGATATCTGCTTCTTTTAACAATTCATCCAATGGCACTTGCCGATCGATGACCGAATCTTCCACTTTGCTGCGGCTATAAGCAATCACGCGGCAGCCAAATGCCTTACAAAGCTTGGCTGTTTTCTTTCCAATCGCACCTGCTCCGACAATACCGACCGTTTTTCCACATAAGAGACTGCCGATCCATCCATCTTTCGTTCCGCCTTCTCTGCATCTCTTCTGCGTCTGCTCTATATTGCGAAGCAGCTGAATCATAAAACTAATGCATAATTCCGCAACAGCCTGTGTCGCATATCCCGAAGCATTGCTGACCGCAATATTTCTGGCCTTAGCTTCTTCCATTGGAATATGATCCACTCCGGTAAATGCTACATCAATAAACTTCAGATGTTTTGCTTCCTCTACAACCTCTTTGCTTAGCGGCATATTGGCAAGCATAATAACATCCGCATCCTTCGTTCTTTCTACTTGAATCTTCGGATCCGTATTTTTTGTATATGTAATCAGTTCGTGACCCATATTTGTCAATTTTTCCGCCTGTTTGTCAATTTTATCCTTAGGAACTCCCAGTTCTTCCAGTAACACAATCTTCATGGTGTATTCCTCCTCTTGTTGTATCTTCTAGTTTACGGTCAATCTTTTTAAACCATCTAATCTTTTAAAAGTTTCCAATTCCGCCTTCCGTATAAAATAAAAGAAAGCACCATCATCACAGTACAGACTCCTGTCAGCAAAACGGACCACTGTTTTGGAATCTCGTACCAAACCAGATGCAGAAAAATCGTTAAATAGAGAAGCACTGTCGTTGCTTTTCCATGCCAATCCGCCCCTTCTACCATACCGGTCTTTCGAATCACAGCCGCTTTCATAATTGCGGTAACAATCTCTTTTATCAAAATCAGACTTGCCGGCACAAAAATCCACCGAAATCGAATTGCCAGACAAAGCAGCATTGCAAACTGAGTCAGCTTATCCGCGACAGGATCAAATGCCTTACCAAAATCACTTACCATATGAAAATGTCTCGCTACGATTCCATCTGCCACATCCGTTATACCTGAAATCACAAGAACAGCAGCTGCCCATCCATACATTTCTTTTCCATGGTACAGCCATACGATCAATGGTATCAGACACAATCGGAACAATGACATAAAATTTGGAATCGTTAATATTTGATGTTGCCGTTTCATCTTTTTTCCTTTCCTCTATCATCAATATTCCACTACTGTCATATAACAGCATTCTGTCATAGCTATTATAGACGCCTGTCAGCAACTCGTCAAATTACACAGAAATCTAAACTATAAGATTTATTAACTTGACAATATCTACATGTATGTTTTATTATACAGTTAATTAGTAAGTGACTGCTGTTCGGTCAGTAATTGAGCCTTGAAACCATTTAGGCTGGCTTTTTGTATACTATAAATGTGAATTGCGGTACGTATCTACGGAGCGTACTTAGGAGAACCGGATGCGTCTGGTTCTCTTTTTTACTCATATATTTGCAATTTTTATTATTATGGTTCTATAAAAACAGAGGGCACCACTTTCTTAAATGATGAACCCTCTGTCTTTATTTTTATAATTTCTTTACGAAAAGCGCCCGAATCGCATTAAGCACAGCGATGATCATGACACCTACATCTGCAAAAATTGCCAGCCACATATTGGCGATACCAATGGCTCCAAGCGCCAGACAAATCAGCTTGATACCAATGGCAAAAATAATATTTTGATATACGATCCCCAGGCATTTCCGTGAGATCTTGATGGCTTTGGAAATCTGCATCGGATCATCGTCCATTAAAACGACATCTGCTGCCTCGATCGCCGCATCGGATCCCATCGCTCCCATAGCAATCCCAATATCAGCCCGGCGCAATACCGGAGCGTCGTTGATTCCATCTCCGACAAAAGCAAGTTTCGCTTTTTCCTGTTTTGCTCCAAGCAGTTCTTCTACTTTTTCCACTTTATCTGCCGGAAGCAATTCACTGTATACCTCATCCAATCCCAGTTCTTCTGCCACATGATCGGCAGCTTTTTCCCCATCTCCTGTCAGCATAACGGTCTTTCGCACCCCTGCCTTCTTTAACTCACGAATTGCATCTTTGGCACGTGGTTTTATAATATCGGAAATTACAATATGTCCGGCATATTCACCGTCAATTGCCATATGAATGATCGTTCCTACATCATGACAGGAAATATAAGAAATCCCAAGATGTTTCATCAGCTTATCATTTCCGATCGCTATTTCTTTTCCATCGACAAAAGCAATGATTCCATTCCCGCTGATCTCCCGAATATCCCTGACACGAGAGCGATCGATTTCTTTTCCATAAGCCCTTTGAAGACTCTTGCTGATTGGATGGGAAGAGGCACTTTCCGCAAGCGCCGCATATTCCAGCAATTTTTCATTTTCCAACTTGCTATGGTGAATTCCATTGACTTCAAATACGCCCTGCGTCAGAGTCCCTGTCTTATCAAAGACAACGATCTTCGTCTGTGAAAGAGTCTCAAGATAGTTGGAACCTTTCACGAGGACACCTGCGTTGCTGGCTCCTCCGATTCCGGCAAAGAAACTTAATGGGATACTAATCACCAACGCACAAGGACAGCTGATAACTAAAAATGTCAGCGCCCGGTAAATCCATGTTCCCCAAGCCGGCGCAAGTCCCATACCAAGCATACGTACTAACGGCGGAAGAAATGCAAGGGCTAACGCGGCATAACAGACTGCCGGTGTATAAATGCGGGCAAATTTAGAAATAAAGTCTTCGGATCTGGATTTTCTGGAACTTGCATTTTCCACCAGATCAAGGATCTTAGATACCGTGGATTCTCCGAATTCTTTTGTCGTACGGATCTTCAATACGCCTGTCATATTAATGCATCCGCTGATGATCTCATCCCCCGCTTTGGCATCTCTTGGAATACTTTCTCCTGTCAGCGCACTGGTATTCAAACTGGAATTTCCTTCTGCAATGATACCGTCAATTGGTACTTTCTCTCCCGGCTGTACAATGATTACATCACCGATCTCCACTTCATCCGGATCGATCTTCTCCAGTTTCCCATCCTTTTCTATATTGGCGTAATCCGGCCGAATATCCATCAAATCACTGATGTTTCTGCGGCTCTTTCCTACCGCATAACTCTGGAACAACTCCCCGATCTGATAGAACAGCATAACTGCGATGGCTTCCGTATAATCTCCGCTTTTCTCATACAATGCCAGCGCAATGGCTCCTATGGTGGCAACCGCCATCAGAAAACTCTCATCGAATACCTGACGATTCTTTATACCTTTCAACGCTTTTATTAAAATATCATATCCAATGACCAGGTACGGAATCAAATAGCAGATAAATCTAACCGCACCGGTGACAGGAATGAAATTTAACGCAATCAGCAAGACAGATGCTGCGATAATTCGTATCAGCATCTTTTTTTGTTTTTTGGTCATTACATCATCCCCTTTCTATCCATTAAACAATTGCTTATCTTTTTAATCTTTTTTGAAAGAAAAACGCCCCCAATCAGTCCACTTTGGGCAGGGCGCTTTCTCTCTCCGTATGTTTGCCATACCATCTATTTACAGGTAAATTTCACAGTCGTCCTCTACTTTTTTGCAGTTTTTGCGCACTTCCTGCATAACCTCTTTCGCGCTGCGTCCTTCTTCAAATTCCACGTTCATTTTCAACATCATGAAATTGACTGCAGCATCTTTCACCCCGTCTGTCTTCTTCGCTGCCTGTTCCATCTTATTCGCACAATTTGCACAATCTACTTCAATCTTATAACTCTTTTTCATCCCGGATCTTCCTTTCTTTTGGCATTTCCACTTTATACTTCAACAATTAAACAATCATTTAATTGTTGTCTTTATTGTATTCCCATCCTGCAGAAAAGTCAACTACTTTTCAAATATTATTTAAATTTTCCAAAACTTTCGCAAGATCTCCATCCAACCCATAAGATTTTTTCCTAATATTTTCGGGGATGTAGATTTCCCCTTTATTAATTGTCACATAAACTGCCTTCGGCTCTCGTTCTACAAGTCTCATAAGAGGTGCCTTGATGAGCTGATTACGCCATCCAATCCCCAATTCCAGCACAACTAATTTTCTCCCATGGTATTTTCCCAAAAAAGAATCGTATCGTTCTTCGCAATCTGATGGAGGAACAAAATTTGGGCCAATCATATGTACTCTCATAGGCGCTCCGCATCTTGGACAGTACGGTACCATGTCTGAAGGAACTTTCCCATCCTTTTCTTCCTTAGCCATTTCCTCCGCCATCTTAAGGGTAGGATACAATGTCTGATGACAGCCATGCTCACATTGCATTGTCAGCCAATTCCCTTCTATTTCATAAATTTTTTCCGGTGCAAAGCCACACATCTCAAAATGACATTCGCCATTCGATGTAATTACAAAATAATCTTTCTCGCCGATAATATCTTTTAAATCAGACATGACTTGCGTCTCTTCATAATTTCCACAATAATGATGGATCAGGCGGCTCCAAAATCCCCATTTTTCCTCTTCGGAAGGCCATTTAGCGCTCATTCCATGCAAAATGCATTGAAGTCCATATTTACGTTTTAAGTCTCCAAACAATTCTTCAAACGCTTGATCATCCGCAAACAAATGCAGCCCTTCTGTAATAGACAATCCATTGCTGGCGCCAATTAAAACCGCATCGGCTTCACGAATCTTTTTCATAATTTCATTTAATTCGTTCATCTCTAAGCCTCCGCTCCCTGATATGTCTTCTTCATCTTTGATGCTGTATCCTGCAAAACCGCAGCAATATCATTGACGATGACCATACCTTTTTCTTCAATCTGTTTTGGCAGAAAATCATATTGATCATTCACTGCAATATATTTTGCCTGCTTTAATCCAAATGTTAAATTCCAGAAAGGTTCCTGAATAAACATTGGCGTCATCCTGCCCACGCCCAATTCCAAAAAAAGAATCTTATCATCCTTGTGCGATTGAATGGCCTCTGAAATCTTTTGATACTCATTTTCGTATTTTTCTCCTTGCAGGAAATTCCCATATCCTCGTACCCATGGAAAGGCTTCTGCACCGCAATGAGGACAGCGCGGGATTAATTCTGACGGCACCGATGTCCCATCTCCCATGGCTTCTATCATTTTCTCGACCGGTACGACTGCATCCCAAGTATCATCCTGACAACATTTCGAACACTGAAAAAATCGATGGTCTCCCTGGATTTCACTGACTTGAGACTCTGGATATAATTTCACAAATTGGGTATCCTGGTTTGTTGTTATAATATGAAACGGCTTTCCTTTTATAATAAAATCCAAGTCTATATATGGCTTTCTGACCGGCGCATGTTGGGTAGTGTGCAAAAAAGTCACAACATAACCCCAAAATTCTTCTCTTGTCTCAAACGGATACTGCATACCGGAAAACGCGCCGCGGAATCCATATTTTTTTGCAAATTTGCCAAAATACTTTCGAAATGACGCAGTATCACTATAATAAAAATCCCCGCCGCCGGATGCGGAAAGTCCGGAAGCGCCTCCAACAATGATATATTCTGCCTCTCTCACTTCTCTCACAAGCCGATCGATCTGCTTGTCATAAGAAAATTCTCTTTTATCACTTAGCTCATATGGCGTCTGTCCCTGTGCATATAACTTATAATATTTGGAATAATTCATCTGTGCATGCATTACAAGATCTTCATAAAAACTCATATGTTTTCTCCTTTATGTTTTTATTGTTAATATTATTCTAACAGCAAAATCAGCATAACACTCTGTTGCTTTCTTGTCAATATGTTGTTATAATTAAATTAACATCAAAAGGAGGATGATTCTATGAAATATTCTACTAAGGTCAGCGATGCTGTTCATATCATGGCATTTATCGTACTAAATCCTGCAGATTCTCTCTCAAGCAGCCGGATTGCCGAAAGTGTGAAAACAAATCCAGGATATGTCCGCCAAATCATGTCATCTCTTCGTAATAACAAATTACTGACCAGTGTAAAGGGACATCCGAAACCATCCCTGACCAAATCACCGTCTGAAATAACTCTCCTGGATATCTACCGAGCCGTAGAGGGAGAAAAGCCTCTGCTTCACCTGGATACTCACACCAATCCGGAATGCGGTGTAGGCGTACATATTCAATTGGCCCTCCGAGATTATTTCGATCAAGTACAAGAACAAGCCGAACAAGAAATGAAGCAGATCACTCTGCAGAATATTTTAGACCGGTATCAAGAAAAGATTGCTGAATTGAAGAAAGAGAGGCTATAAAACCTCTCTCTTCATTCTGCAAAGTATTATAAACTTTTTATATCGGCAGATCCTTTTTCTGGAACCGGATTGCTCCAACGACGTAGCAGACAATCGCGATTGCCGCAAGAATTCCTCATTTCCAGCGAATGATTCACCCTCCGTGCAAGTATGTCTATGATAACAGCCATATAATGAACTGTCAAGAAACATCCTCTTATTTCTCCTCTATCAATTTTTCCAGAGTGTCACATAGTATTTTAAAATCAATCGGCTTTGAAATATGGGCATTCATTCCGGCTTCTGCTGTCGCCGCAATATCCTCGGCAAAAGCGTTTGCCGTAACAGCAATGATCGGAATACTTTCTGCATCGGCTCGTCCGGATGATCTGATGAGTTTCGCCGCCTCACATCCGTCCATTTCCGGCATCTGCATATCCATAAGTATTGCGTCAAAGCTATATTCATCGGATGAACAGAATATGTCTGCGGCTTCTTTTCCGTTCCATGCCTGTACGATCTCTACTCCATGCATGGACAGTATCTCTGTTGCCAATTCCATGTTGATCTCATTATCTTCAGCCAAAAGAATCTTTCTTCCTGCCAACGAAAAACTGATATCTGTCTCTTCTGCCTCGAGAACCGTATTGGTTTCTTCTTTTTCATCCGCTGTTTCAAATGGGAGTATCAGTGTAAATGTGGTGCCTTTTCCAAGCTCGCTCTCCACATTGATATGTCCTTCCATTTGGTCTACAAGACTTTTTACAATCGACATGCCAAGGCCGGTTCCAACGATCTTGCGAGCGCTGAATCTCGTTTCCCGTGCATACGGTTCAAAAAGCTTCTCCAAGAATTCTTCAGACATGCCAAGGCCGGTATCCGACACGATAATCTTATATTTTGCATATTCCTGATTCTCCACCTGAGAGACCTTAAGTTTAATTTCGCCTCCGGCCTCCGTAAATTTAAATGCATTAGAAAGCAGATTATTTAAAAGCTGTGTGACTCGGAATGGATCACCGATGACCCTGCGGTGCGTCATTTGACATGTAACCCGGAACTTCTTACCTTCTGTATCTGCTTTGTACCGAAAACTATCCGCACAATCTGAAATACATGTCTCAAGATCAAACTCCTGCTGCTCGATCTCCACCTCTCCCTGTTCCATACGGGATATGTCAAGAATGTCGTTGATCAGTTCCAGCAAATGTTCTCCGGAGGATTTAATCTTTTTAATGTATTCTTTTGTCTTTTCGGAATCGTTGACGGATTTTTCCGCCAGATCTGACAATCCGATAATCGCATTCAGCGGGGTCCTCATATCGTGTGACATATTGCTGAAAAATGCTTGTTTTGTCTTTTCGCTCTGTCTGGACGCTGCCAATGCATCCTCGAGAAGAGAACGTTCTTTCAGCTGACGCTGTTTCTCGGAACTTACTTCTTTGAAACAGAGTACCACCTCTTCCGGCGCCAGAGATTCATCAAAAAGGACATTTACATTCACCCATCGGTACTCATCTCCGAATTTTCTCAGGAAATCACCGCCAAAATCTCTTACGCGCCTGTTCACCAGTTTTTTGATACTTTCCAGCGAGAAGCTCTCACGGAAGTCACTCCTTGCGTCCTCCTCGATGACTTCTGACATTGTATTCATCAGACTCTGGTAGGCGCCTTGTTTCGGAATATGCATACGCACGTAATCGGATCCCTTAATCATGTCATAGGTTCCCTGTCCGTAATCAACACGATATATCGCATAGTAGGAATTCCCAAGCACCCGCACTGTTTCATCGGTTCGTCCCATCTTTTTCTGGAAGACGATATCTCTGTATGTGATAAAACCAAGCAGCAGCATTAATACTCCAAAGACAATGATAAATCCCACAAAAAACTGTTCCACATTCTGCAGGATGCTTGCATACGGAATCGTCACAACAGAATACCAGCCGTTAGGCATCGCCACATAATAAACACCATGCGTTTTCCCCGCCGCGTCTTTAATACTGGAGTCATACGTATCATGCTCTCCTTTTTTGATACTCTCAAAAAGTTTATTGAAATTTTCTTCTTTAAAGACGTAGTCCCCAGTTTCGCTCTGCTCAAATATAATCTTTCCTTTGCTGTCAAAAAGAAAATAAGATCCTCCCTCTGGCAGGGAAATGGACTCAAAGTCAAATTTTAAATTCTCCGGAAATATATCAAATGCAAGAACTGCATCTCCGGACTCGCTTCTCTGAGAGATTGTAATGATCGAACGCTCCTGAATGACATCGGTATAGACATCTGTAAATGCCGGTCCTCCGTCATTTTCCATTGCTTTTTGATACCACTGCGTACTTTCGTAGTCATAATCGCTGTCGCCTTCCCATGGGTTGGCCGCTATAATCTCTCCATCCAAAACCGCATAAGGATCTATGATATTCGCCCCTATCACACGAATTACCCGGTTAAAATAGAACCGGAGCCACTCTGTAACTTCTTCGTCGCTCCTCTCCTCATCGGTTCTGTCTGTTCCAAAGGATAAGAGTGTTTCATAGGCGGTAAGTTTGCTTTGCATTTCCGACGCACAGCTCCCCGCCAGTGATGTTCCCATATCCTGTGAGTTGCTCAGGAGTACATTTCTCATTATCCCGAAACTTGTCAGACCTATGACAACCAATATGATAAAGGTTAAGAGGTTAAACCACAAAGCACGTAATATATTTTTCCGTCTTATTTTTCTTCTTCTTTTTTTCATGCCTTTTATGCCCCCTGATTTTAATTAAATTTCATGTCCTTTTCTCATATCAGACAAGATTCTCTCTGCCTCCCGTTCCGGCAATGGATAATAGAACATATATCCCTGCACCACATCACAGGACATCTCCTTGAGAATTTTGAGTATTTTCTCATCCTCTACGCCTTCTGCCAGGCATTTTACAGATGTCTCATGCCATGCACCAATCAGCGCTTGTATGATCTTCTTTCCTTTTTCCCCTGTAATGCTGTCCGTTAGGCTTTTATCCAGCTTCACGACATCGATTGGATAGTTCAGCAAGTCTTTAAAAGAAGTAAAACCTTCACCGAAATCATCTAAGGCGAGCCGAATCCCATATTCTTTCATCTGCTCTGCGTTCTTCTTAATTTGCTCTGCATCTCCCGGATCCGGGCTCTCTATCAGTTCAAAGGTTAGGAGATCTTTATTAAATTCATATCGATCAATGATTGCTTTGCACTGATCCGCAAAATCAGGCGCCGTAAAACTGGTTCTTGAAAAATTGCATGACAGAAAGAATCCTTTGTCTTCTTTTCCGAAATTCCTCTCCAGAAAGGCGCAGGCATGCTCCAGCATCAGATAATCCAATTTGCTGATATAACCAGTACGTTCCAAAATATACATAAATGCTCCCGGAGCCAGCAGTCCTTTTCCCGGATGCTTCCATCTTGTCAATGCTTCTGCTCCGCAAACCTTTTCGCTCTGCGTCTCCACATAGAACTGCACAAACATTTGGAACTCGCCTTCGGCAAAAGCTCGCTCTATATCGCCCTCAATCAGCTTTTCTTCCTGGAAACGGACAAGCATATCATCCGAACAAACGAGCAAGTCAACATTATCCTGGCTTGCCATGCGGGCAGTCATCCTTGCATTTTCAATAATCGACTCCAGGCTTCTGTCCGACTGTCTAAGCGGATAGACTCCTGCCCATGCCCGGATGCTGTGCGGCTTTTCAGACTGTTCGGAATAGGCCTGTATCTTTTCCACTGCTATGTGAAGCCATGCGCCGCTCTCTCTGTCCTTTCCGGTAAGTTTCAACAAAACAATTCCATCCGGAGAAACCTGCGCAAGAATATCCTGATCCCCCACATATTCCTGTAAAACAGTACCCGCATACCGCATCGCTTCCTCAGCTTCTTTCTGTCCGGCAAGTCTCGCCAGACGCTCCGTATCAATGTAGAAATAATTCACAGAATACATGATTCTGTTAAAATCGTTGACAAACTGACTGAAGTATTTTTCCAGATGTTCTCTCTTTTCAAGGCCCGTCACACGATCATGTCTCAGTTTCTGTTCTGTCTGGCGAGCTTTCCTGCGAGAACGGAAGAGCAGAATGAAAAGGATGCACGCTGCAGCAAAAAGGCCGGCCAAGATTCCAATCACGCTTTTATCCACAGGTCTTGTCTCTCTCTCCTCACTTGTCACTGCCATCAGAACCCCTGTTTTTTCACTCTCAGAGACGCCTTCCATATATTGGCTCAAATCTTCCCGGAATTCTTCCGGTGCGGAATCTGTAAATGCAACACTGTATGAAATAGTTTTGCCGCCCTGTTCTGTTTCAAACATCGTAATGGACGGTCCATCCGGCCGGAAGCCCTCTCCTATGCCGGAAATCATATCGGTCTGTGTATTCTTAAAATGCTGTTCCCTGTGATCTTTTCCATCAGCCTCATAATATTTAATTTTATACCCATTCTTTTTACCGAAATCTTTCAGTATTTCCGGTATTGCACCTTCAAATTCCTTATCCGCACTATCATAATACTCCAGCGGGTAAAGATCCGGATTCCCGGACACATAGATCGTACTTTCCGCCACCGCATCTGCCTCCTCTCTCTATGTCTAATCAAAGTGTATTCTCTTTCTCTCAATTTTTCCCCATTGGTCTTTTTTCTTATGATATCCAATCAGTGCACTTCCGCGTACCCAGGCCAGCGCAAAACGCAGGCAGGACACCTCAAAGAAACACAGCCCAACCGCTTTTGCCATATCCGAAAAAGACAGTTTCAAATCTGCCGTATGTACCCGTGAGAAAAATGCGGTCAATGACAATACTGCCGAATATACGGCATAAATGAGGAAAAATAACGCCATGAACGGCACATTAATCAGATCTACATAAAACGCAAAGAATATGGATATGATTCCGAATATTTCTATATATGGTGATAAAAGCTCATAAAACAGAAAATACATATACGATACGAAACTTACTACCCCATACTTAGGGTTCAGAAAAATCCGCTTAAACTCCATCATGCTCTGGAACAGACCAATATGCCATCGTCTGCGCTGTTTTGCAAGATCATGAAAATTCTCCGGCACCTGTGTCCAGCAAACTGCGTCCGTGGCATATCGAATCCGATACGGGATACGATTCTCCCGGCAATATACATGCATTTTTACAACAAGTTCCATGTCCTCTCCAAGACTCCCTGCATCATAACCGCCTGTGTTGATTACCAACTTTTTCTGGAACAGTCCGAAGGCACCGGAAATAATAATGCTCCCGTTGAACTTATCGAACAGAATACGTGATGCGAGAAAAGAGCGGTCATATTCAAGAACCTGCATACATGCCAGCAGCTTATTCGGCATCCTATATTTTACCACCCTGCCCTCTTTGATCTGCGCTCCATTGCATGGACGAACCGTTCCTCCTACCGCAACGACATGGTCATCCTCCAGAATCGGACGAACAATTTTTTCCAAAGAATCCTTCTGCAGGACGGAATCTGCATCCATACATATAAAATATGGATATCGAGCTGCATTGATTCCCATATTGAGGGCATCTGCTTTCCCTCCGTTTTTCTTTCTTATCAGTGTAATCGGCACTTTATATGCTCTGGTTTCAAATACTGCCTCTGCGGGCTGACATTTCAGCTGTCTTTGGATCGGTCTTACAATCTGTTTCATGGAAAATGCCCTTGCCATTACATCGGCAGTCGCATCGGTGGAGCCGTCATCCACAACGATAATTTCATAAAGCTTATATTTTAATGCCAAAAGCGACCGAATCGTTGCTTGAATTGTCACACTTTCATTATGTGCCGGGACTATGATCGTTACCGGAACAAAGTAGTCCTTTTTCAGCTCATTCTTTAGCTTTCCTCTGCGCTTTATATCCCATAGCTCCGAACTTCCTACCGTCACAGACAGCATAAGAAAACTCGTATAGCCGACGAGGTAAAGAGTAAAGAAAATTCCAATATATTGAAAAATCACCTGATATATATCTTTCATTCGCTTTTCCCCTCTTTCTGAAGTTCTCGTTCTTTCACAAGTTTCCGTTCTTCAAGACGATATTCCATCATCTCTCTGGCATAGCGGTCATTTCCTGCCATTACATCAATCAGGCGGTTATAGGACATTCCAGCTGCCTCAAGGCTTACCGCTGCATTATAGCGCACATACCAGTTGGAACTGTATAAAGCGGTTTTAAGCGCAGACAGTACGTCATCTCCTCTATAATCTTTCAGCGCCGCAGCTGCCACCGCAGCATATTCCCAATGAAGCTCTTCTTTATCTGAGGCAAATTCAATAAGTACCTTACGCGCCTGCTCCCATGGATATCTTCCGAAGTATCTTACCGCAGCAAATCTTAGCTCTCGATCTTCCTCCTTATCCGTCATTATTTTATACATAAACTCTTTGCAGTCTTCTGACTTGAAACGAATATAATTTAAAATCGCAAGCTTGGTTTTCACCTTGAATTCTTCAAAGCGCCGTATCAATTCTTTTATCAGCTCTCTGTGATCTCCGGAAAAACTTAACAGTCCTTCTGTCAGCACTTTTTCATGAAGAAAAGCATCCATCTTATCTTGCTTTTCTACTGCTTTCACCACATATTCCGCGTTCCCGAAAGCATATAAAGCATCCAGCGCATTGATACGGCAATACATGTTTTCCTGGACTGCATACTTTAAAAGACTTTCCAGAAGCGCGCTGTCGTACTCTGACCTGCGCCTGAATTTTTCAAGGAACACCGCAAAATAAGCAGTCTGCATCTTGTCTTTTTTGAGATAGTCTTCTGAAAGAGCAGGAAAAAGCGGCTGTAATCCTCTGATCATTCCCTCCGCAGCCTCTTCCAAACCTTCTTCAGCAAGCAGGGAAACCGCCTCGGAAAATGTGAGCAGATCTTCTGACTTGCCCAGCTCCAAATCCTCTTCTTTTAAAAACGCCTGTACCCTCGAAGTCTCCCATTCCGTTGTACCCGTATCTGAATCAGCAGAATATTCTTTCAGCAGAGCTTCTTTTATTTTCTGTGCTTTCATCGTTGTTTCCGGTTCTTTCTTCCTAAGCACAATGTTATAAATAATATTGAACATGATCATGCTTAGACATACTGCACCGTATGCATAGATGAGGACTTCACTTCCCGACATTTGCATCCCCGCCTTCCGCTGTATCATCTGTCTCTTTCGTCCAAAGTTCCTGCAGGGCGTAATAAGATTTTTTCAGTCTCTCGTGATATGTCACTTTCTCTCCCCAGCCCTCAAGTTCCACTGCTTTCATCGAAATGCGTTTCTCTCCTGAGTCACTTGCTCCAACGCCGATATATATTTCATCAATGGACAGGTTTTCCACGCCGTAGCATTCGTAATAATCATCGTGTACCTGCATCTCAGAAGGATTGGAAAAGTTCAGGAGCTGCCACGGCAGACGTACTTCCACATAATCTCCATTTATCATATAATCTGCCAAAGAATCAAAATCTTCATCCTCAGGATTTGCATTGCCCTGCCGAAGTTTTCCCGTCTCATAGGTATCCGAAACGGCTGCAAAATCTTTCGTCGTAAAAACGGTCGCTGTCTGCAAAACCAAATGAATCGGATTAAAGACCGGGGAATCTTTCTCCACCGGATCTAAGAAGGCGTCTTCTCCCTCTGTCTCATGAGAATACATCGCATGGAGTACATTATACCTTTCCTGCGCAAGCACTCTGCTGTTTCCTTGGCCGTCCAAAACCATCAGAAAATCTGCCGCACGGTCAAAGGTTACTTCCGGCGCCTGGCAATAAGTGCTTCCGCTCTTTGGGGTGATGTCAAAAGGAACGTACAATAAGTCTTTTTCTTTATCAAAATCTTTTTTATGTATCAATAGATAGAGGAATTTCTCATCATATTTCACAGAAACAGACATATCCTCGGTCTTTGTGACCATATCTTTTTTCTTCCATTCTGAAATATCCCCGTCTACATAACAGACACTTTTCTTTTCGCCGGGATCGAAAGTCAAAAGCCCGAAGAACTGCTCGCTGGTCTGATAATCACTCCAATATACGCTATTGTCCAGATCCACTGCGTGCATGGTGTTCCATGTGCGCTTATACCATTCGTCCTGCCATGAGAATACAAATCCGCCCTGACAGCCTGCATCCTTAATATCCTTCCAGCACTCGACCAGACCCTCCGCCTGTTCATCCTCTGTCAAATGCCCTTGATGGCGGTCCATGGATAAATCATCCTGGGACATTCCTCTGGATGATGGAAGCCCGAATTCTGAGATAACGACAGGCATCGTATGATATTCATTGAGCACCCTCAAATAGGTATAATAAGTATTGCGCTCTCCGTCCGGATCCTTATAATTCCCATCCAGATAGTCTAAAATATCCGGCGCATTTTTTTCTGCATTTCTTTTTTCAATCCGATTAACTGCCTCGCGACGAGTTATAATTTCCTCTTTCTCACTCTCGATGACCGCTGCAATCTCTTCTTTTGTCATGGAAGCCAATCTTCCCGTTCTTTCAAGCTGCTTCCTAATATAATCTCCCAGCTCTTTATCCGTCATTCCCTCTGCGAGAAGATCTTTTGCATATTCGATATATTCCAGATAACCGGCATGATACGGATATACATGATAAGATGCGAACTGCCCGGACAGCAGCGCGTCTGTCGTCTTGATATGTTCCGCATTCACCTGTGCGCATTTCTGGAAATACTGAGTGATAAGTCCCGGATAAACAAACGGATCTGTATCCGGCCAGTTTGAAAACGCAATCAGTTTCTGTTCCTTATATCTTTTGCTCTCGTATTCCAGCAGTTTATCACCCACCTCACAAAGCATCGCTTCAAAAGGGTTCGCCTCTGATGATGTGTAAAGATATTTCCCTTTATATTTGGAACGCTTTGGGTATTTTTTATTTGTATACTCTACGGTGACATCTTCCCATTCAACCCCCAGAATATATCCTATGACCCACTTGGAAACGTCTTTTCTGTAGCTTCCTGAACCGACCCCATATCCAAGTGAGACAATCCTGTTTCCATGAAGCACATCAACCAGCATACGGCAGTCATCCATAAAGGTCTGCCGAAACTCATCGTCATAGGCATCCCTGTGGGAATACTGAATATAGTCGTTGACCCAAACTCCCTGAACGAGATAAAGCGGTTCCTTCCGATCTTTATTATACTCATAAAATGCATTGTAAAAGTCATCTCCAAGAAGCGTATACACACGAATCGTATTTGCTCCCATCTCCTGGATCTGCTTAAACCAACGCAAATACGTCTTTTTGTCTATGGCATAATCCGTTGACCACTCTCCGGGCATTCCGCTTCCCAAATCCACTCCCCTCATCTCAAAGGGTTCTTTTTTCCCATTCTTTTCAATATATATATCCTTGCCTTCCACGGTCATCTGCGACTCTACCGGATCATTCGGATGCAGATCGATGTAAATTCCGAACCGATAATACGCCGTATGCCAGATAAAAATTGCAAGTATAACTGCAGCTGCCGCAATGATAAATTTTTTCATACATCCTCCTTTCCGATAAACTGTTACTGCAGATCATTTTTAATGATTATATCTCTTATTTTTAGAAGCATGGCTGTACTGTTTGATCGACTCAATATTCTCATCCATCCATTTTCCCCTGGTCTTTATGTATTTCTTCAGCTGTTTGACAGCTTCCTCATGACTTTCGATGTTCCTGTTCTCCGGTCTCAGCAAAGGCAGATCAAATGTATAGCCCCATACAGAGAAATTGCGGTCTATGGCGTCTCCCAGATACTCCAGCGTCTCATCTATATAATTCTCCAAATATTCGTCGCTCAAATACGTTTTCCGAAGTTCCCGGTAACGGTCAATGATTCGTTCCGTAAAGTCTTCTTCTTTCATCAGCATATAGTACCATACTTCTTCCTGCATATGGAATGTATAAGGACTCGTCTCACTTGCCTGATAATTATCACATGCGGAATTAAAATCCCATATGACAGTTTTATATCGTCCCCCAATATCTTTGTAGAGATAGGTGGAATACCTTCCTGCATCGGTATTGGAGGTAAACTCATTCATGATCCAATAATCTACGAACGAGCCGGTATCAATATAATGCCAATACCCATAATCATCGGTATCATAATCAAACGAATACAGCGCTTTCTCAAAATCCGAAAACTCCTGTTCGATTGCTCTCTGCATTTCCGGTGTCAGCGCCCCGCTTCTTGGATAACGGATTTCCAGCTGATTATTATTTCTGAACGTATACGCCGTAAAATTATCAAGATTCCGCAGCTGATCCTCAGAGTATCTGTCCAAACGCAGCAGATAACCGGTCTCTGTCGTATCCTCCACAGGCTCCGAAATATTCAAGCGGCTGTCTTCCCCATTCGTAATCGTCTCTGTCATCAAATACAGCCCTATATATTTTCCATTCAGTATTACTTCACAAAAGCGTACATTGGGAGAATAGTCCATAATCTCTCCCGCAATGTTGTACCACATATAATTTCTGATAAGACTTTTGTCAAGGTAAGGGCCATGAAGCGCCCACTCATAATGGGCATCCATGCCCATGATTTCTTCTTCCTGATAATCACCTTTTTTGTCCGTGAACCGCAGAAGATAATTCTTCTTGTCAAATCGTCTGGATGAATTCCCTCTGATACGAATCAGGGCGGAAGACTCCACGTCGGGATCATCGTCCGGATGATGTCTCTTATCCGGATCATCCATAACGCTCACCTTCACAGAGAGCATCTCAGAACCGTCTGCTGCAGTCGTATACTGCTGTACGCTGTCATCAGCGTTCTGCGCATTAGAACCCACGATTGCGCCGGGGATATCCTCCCCGCCTGTCTCAATAACAACAAGGGGAAGATGGGTACACAGCTGAGAATTATCACAGTCACATTTCTCAGGAATATCCTGAAGATGCTGATGCACCCGCACATTCGGCTGTTCCTTTTCTGCCTGGGAAAGCCCGAATATCACACCGGCCATACAGAGCATTGCTATGAACCCAGCTAACTTATATTTCACCTCATCCACCTACTTTCCTTTTCTGCTTTTGATTTCTTCATCTTATCCTCCCAAGATCCTGGAAGGATAAAACATCAGCTTCCAATCTCATCATTCTGCATCACAAGATTGCAGTACTCAATATTCCCAATCTCATACACTGCCGCTGTGATGCCTTTGTCATTTGATTTCGTCTGATCCAGCGTCTTCTTGCTTAACTCATAAATAAACTCTGCGCTCTTCTCCGTCGTGTTCTTTACCCGCATCTGGGCTTTTCCTTTAAAATACTGGAAAATCAGCGCTTCTACTTTCTCCTCATTCACCCGCGCTGTCCGAATAATGAGAAGCATGCGATTGTCATTCTTGACTCTGCCGAACAACAGCAAAATCACGAAGATAAATACACTTCCGCATGATGCAACGACGTAGTCCCCTGCACCGCAGCAGATTCCCACGGTAATGCACCAGAAAATATAGATCGCGTCCCGTGAGTCTTTGACTGCCGTACGGAAACGAACAATAGACAGCGCACCTACCATACCAAGTGACAACGTGATATGATTTCCTATAACAATCATAACCGTCGTGGTAACAAGTGTCAGTACAACAAGAGAGATATTAAACTTACTGCTGTATATGCTTCCATCATGAGAAATTCTGTAGGACAGAAAGATAAATCCTGCAATGATGGTCGCTGCACACAGTCTTATAATGATCGCTTCCGCTGACAGATCACCACTCGCCTCAATGGCGTCTAAAATCAGTTTTTTCATACTTCTTCTCCTTTTTATATTTATTTCATCTCAGCCGTGCTATGCACCGCCGGAGACAATTCTCTAAACCACAAATCCGCAGCTGATTCCTCTTGCGAGACAATATTTGCTTACAGACAGCTCCGAGCGGTCCGCGGAATCAAGAAGATTCTTGATATAGCTAAGCA
This sequence comes from Candidatus Anaerostipes excrementavium, assembly GCA_019114985.1. Lineage (GTDB taxonomy): Bacteria > Bacillota > Clostridia > Lachnospirales > Lachnospiraceae > Anaerostipes > Anaerostipes excrementavium. The sequence goes on along the minus strand of DXEM01000034.1, from coordinate 15,969 downwards.
AAAATCCATTGTATTTCACTTCCAGCACCGCATTGAAGGGATCAAGCACCGGATAAAAATTCAAATCTTCTGCAAAAATATCATATCTCGCCTCTGTGGCTATAATCTTGGAATCAAACGTAACCCTGATCGAATTTTCTTTTGCTATGTAAGCCTTTCTAAGATATTCCACCACCGTTTTCGGGCGGTATCCCTTCATGCACATAACGCCGTAGCATTCTGCTGCGAACGGTTCTGAATACTTTAAAAGCACTCCGTAATCGCCGCGAATCAGCGCCTTTGCATCCTCTCTGGAAAGCTTCAGCGACCGCTTTCTCTGATACATCCCCTCCTTCTGCTTCATCTCCAGCTTCGCTGTCTTTGCTTTCGGATCATAAATTCGAAGGCGTATCTTTTTTCTCAGCAGAAGACCATCTACCTTATCCTGAAAATCATCATCGTACGGCGTATCAAAATATAATGACCGTATACTATACCCGTCTGCACCGTTATGTTCATCTTCAACCAACACCTGACTCAATTTCCCCGTTAGTTTTTTTACATTTTGGAGAGTCATCAAATACTTCTTCTCTTGACGCAGTACTTCGTTCACCCCATCACCTCTCTTTCTAAGAAACTCAGAACGAAGTTTCCTAATGAAACAAAAAGGCTGCAAATATATCCGGACTTCTCCAAATAATATTTGCAGCCTGACTATCTTAGCAATCATTGTATCTCTGACTTGATATCCTGCCTTAGATTCATAGCTTTGCGCCTCCACCTTTCAGTGGGTTTGCCTATTATCATCTTATGCACTCCATATTCTTCTTTATGAATGCCAGTTTATTTTAATATTTCTTTTTAGGTCTGTCAATCAAATCCGAGAATTTATCCCTTTTAAGAATAGGGTTCTGCATGATTTAACACGCACTTCTCAGAAGCATCACAGAGCCTCTAAACGGCTTTATCACAGGAGAAATTTCTTGTACCCCCCCCACCTGATTCTGCCTTTGCCGGCTTTTTTAGCGGCATAGAGAGCCTTATCTGCTTCTGCATAGAGTTCATCGAATGTCATGTCTTTTTCCCTGTCCAGAACGGCAATTCCGACGCTGGCTTTGATATCTATGTTTCCACAAGGCAGCTGCATTGTTTGTATACATTCTTGTACCCGTTCTGCGAATGCGTTGGCAAGTCTTAAACTCAGCGTATCAATTCCGGCATAAAGCGCCACGAATTCATCCCCGCCGATCCTTCCGACCCGCATTCCGGGAAAAGCATTATCCTTCATATGAGAAGCGACCTCTGCCAAGACCATATCTCCGACCGGATGACCATACGTATCATTTACACGCTTAAAATTATCCAGATCCAATATAAGCATAAGGAATATTTCTTCTTCATCTAGCTGCTTCATCCGCTCTCTTCCATATTTTTCTATGGCAGGCTTATTGAGTATCCCTGTAAAATCAACCTCTGCACGCTGACGTATTTTCCTGATTTCCTGTTTTTGATCCATAATATCCAGCAATATACCGATTCCGAAAACAGGCTGTCCCTCCATATTTTCCTGAGTGGTAGCCCTAAGCTCATACCAGTGCAGCAGCCCATCGTCTCCCGGAATACAGATTTCCTCTTTCTGATATGGGACACCCTTCTTTACATTTTCCATATAGGTCAGTATCTGCTTCTTATCCGATTCCTCGAGGCTCTCGGAATTCTTCACAAAAGTCTCCAGATCCGATACGTGCAGCGGCTGACCTAACGCCGTACTCCATTGTTCGGAAAAGTACGCATCTCCGCTTTGAACATTCCATTTAAACGTAATGAGCTGACCGGAACGGCAGATAATCTCATACTGTTCATAGGTTAGACGGAAGCGTTCCCGTTCGGTTAAATACGCTTTCTGCACAGCTTCGATCTCAAGCCGCTGATCACGCTCTCTTTTCGCATGCTTATATCTTTGATAATAAACGACCAAACAAAGCACGATCATTAACACATAGTTATATTTCATGCCAAAAGGAACTGTCTGCCTCGTCAAACACAGGAACAAAACCGACAGACCGCTTAGATTCAAAAGAAAATAGAGCGGCTTCATCACAAATATCGCTGAAAAAGCCATAAAGGCAACAGATAAAGTAAAATTTCCCGCTGAACCTGCCCGTGCTGCGTCATAGACATTGAATAAAGTCTGCCAAAGAAGGAACAGTGTTCCAATGACCATATGGATCCTGTATCGGTTCATATTTGTCATATGGAATCCCTTCTCCATCCCTATAGATACGATACAAAGGATCAATAAAGACAGATAAAAACAAAAATAGATAAAATTGTTCCGTGTACTGATCCCGGCATCGGACAAAACGAAAACACGGAACAAATTAAACAGCTGAAATAACGCTGCCCATATACTGACAAACAACAAGAGCGATCTGTTTTTCCTCACCGCTTCTTCCATATATTTCTCTGGCTCTTTGTCTATCTTCCCTTTGTCATTCTTTTTATAAATCACCCTGAAACTCTCTAATAACTCTCGAAAAAACCTTTTCATTATACCGAGATATCTCTCCTTCTCTCTTGTATCTTCCTGACTCCCGGAATCTTTTGATCCTTTCCAAGGGGGAATCTAAACGTACTGCAGTGATCCTATTATGTTCTCCTGTAGAATTCTCTGATCCGCGGCTCTTCCCGTAAAAATATTGCCAAATATTCCGGATTGAATACTCCGCACTTTCCATCCTTCATCATCTGTATTGCCTCATCAGCATCAAACGCATCCTTATATACACGTTTGCTCGTGAGTGCATCATACACATCTGCCAATGAGACGATCTGAGCCCAAAGAGATATCTCATCTCCTTTCAGCCCGTCCGGGTAACCTCTTCCATCATAACGTTCGTGATGGTGAAGAGCAATATCATATGCATAATGAAAAGTTTCATGTTCCTTCATCTGCGGAATTCTCTCCAGCAGCTGTCCGCCTTGTGTCGTATGTGTCTTCATAATCTCAAATTCTTCCGGCGTCAGTCTGCCCGGCTTATTCAGTATTGCGTCCGGTATGGAAATCTTCCCAACGTCATGCATGATGGATGCAAGTGAGATATCCATAATATCCTGGTCACTTAGTCCTTCTCCCAGCTCGGTATTTTTCAGCAGATACTCTGTTATATCGTGGATACGGCGGACATGTTCTCCGGACTCGCCGCTTCGAAATTCGATCGCAGTTGACAGCGCTTCGATCATACCGATATTCAGCTCAATGATATGATCCTGCTGTGCGATGATCTCATTCTGCTGCTCTATAACCTTCGCATTCAAACGTTTCCTTGCACTGAATAATTCTATCACGGAACCGATACGGCGCTGAACAACATACGGCACAACAGGTTTCGCCACAACGTCCATTACTCCAAGACCATATGCCTTCTTGAGCGTATCGTCTGCAGTCTCCGAAGTAATAAGAAATACCGGTATCTGCTCTGTAATCCCTAAAATGTTCATCTTCTCTAAAGCTTCAATGCCATCCATTACCGGCATAATGACATCGAGGATTACCGCACATATCTCTTCACGATGCTCCATGAGCATATCCAGCGCTTCCTTCCCATTCTCAGCTTCTATTACCGTATACTGCGGCGCAAATATATTCTCCAGCACCGCTCTGTTTATCATATTGTCATCTACAATCAGGACTGTTCCTGCTGTCTGTTCTGCGTTCGTTTCCACCTATGTATCCCTCATATAAAATAGTCTCAATTCGTTTTTTTAAGTATACCATATTCTATTTTTACACACAAGGTATACAAAATTTCCAAAACTATTAACACTTCAGTGCCAAAAAGACTTTTCTTATGTTCAAAAAATAATAATAGTTAATTTGTCGAACTTATGATACAATGTTCTACATATTTTAACTTTTGATATATATGGAAATTTGAATTAATTTCGTTGGATAAAATACAATTTGGGAGGATAGAATGAATTGGAATGATTATTTTTTGTGGGCTGCGCTCATATTATTTATCGAGCTCTTTTTCCATTTTTTAAGACAGCGCACTTTATGGGATAAAAATTCTAAAGTATTTATAATAATTGTTGTCCTGGGCATTCTTCACTGTCTGCTCGGCATCGCTTTGACTCGTCTGCAAATGTTTCAGCTGGAGAAAAATAATCAGATTATCCTGGTACTCGCTGCCTTAATCTATTTGATAAATATTACTCTCCCTTTTGAACTGCTTCGATTTACACTGACTATGTGCCACGATTATGAACGGCAGGAAAAACAAATTACACTGGCGGGGTTTGCCGCATGGGTGTTCGGCGCAATCCTGGTCATTGCCGATACCCAGACAACGATTATTTCATTTGCAGATCAAGGACTCCTTCGGGCAGGAACATTTTTTGAAATATATTCTGTTTCCTTGATGATATATTTTATTCTTAATTTTTGCTTTGCATTAAAATGCTGGAAGCGAATCGGCAAAGAAGAAACGAAAGCCCTTTTAGAAGCGAATGCGATTGCCGTTTTAGGACTATTCGTCCAGCAATTTCTCCATATCCAGTTATTTTTGGGATTTGCAATGGCAATTGCTTCATTGGTTCTCTATATTTTGTTGAAAAATCCGTATGCGTACATAGATGAAGAAACCAATGTTTTTAACGCAAACTATTTTCGTGTCTGGATGCGGGACAGAGAAAATCATTGGAAAGGTTCATTGCTTGTGGTGGACTTTCATAATCTGGAATATGCAGGTTATATTTATATTGGTCAGACGGAAAAGAAACTAATCGTAGAAATCGCAGAGCAGCTAAATAAATTAGGCGGACACTTACCCATGTTTTATGTTTCATCCAACCGATTCGTTTATTGCAGTCAAGACAGCAGCGAACTGACAGAGCTGACGAAAAAGATAACATACTGGCTGAAACAGGGCGTGTTTATCGATAATAAAAACCTCAAATGCCGTGCACTTCTGACAGAAGTTGATTTGGAACATACGAAAAACATAAAAGAATTGAAAGCTTATACAGATTTTTTGATCCGCCGTGCTTTGATGCGAAAAGATGTAACGGTAATGAATGACTCCTTTGAATTGAAAAAGAGATTTGACTATGAACTGGAAGTTGAACATTTTTTATATACGGCAATCAAAAAGGATTTGTTCCAAGTCTGGTATCAGCCTGTATATTCTGCGACACACAAAAGATATGTTTCATTGGAAGCGCTGAGCCGTCTGAAACATCCGGTGCTCGGCTGGATCTCTCCGGAGTTATTCATCCAAATTGCTGTAGAAAATGGCTGGGCGACTACCATCACACAGCTTCAGCTTACAAAAATATGCCGCTTTATAAAAGAAAACGAAAAATCTCTGGAAAATATTCGTAACATAAAAATCAATTTATCTCCCTGCGAGTTACTGGAACCGGGATATTGCGAAAAGCTGTTGTCTATTATACGCGCATACTCCATTCCATTTTCCAAAATTCAGTTTGAAATTACGGAGACAACCGCAACAGAATATACGCAGGAAACGTTCCAATTTATCAGACAGCTGCAAAAAGAAGGGATGAAGATCTGTCTGGATGATTTTGGATCCGGCTATGCCAATCTAAATACCGTTTTAAGCCTGCCTTACTCTACAGTGAAAATGGACCGGTCTTTGCTTCGGGGAATATGTGAATCCGCTAAAAAAGCGGATTTTTACAGAGATTTGTGTAAGGGGATAAAGAAGCAGGGATTCTTAATCGTTGCGGAAGGTGTTGAAACCGAACAAGAGGCGCGCCTGCTTTCCGAATGGAGCATCGACTTCTTCCAGGGATACTACTTTTCGAAACCGCTCTCGGATCAAGAAATTATCCAGCTGCTTGAAGCGTAACCTTTAAATGAATAGAAGCGTCAGAACGAAGCCCTCCTATGATATCCGTTCTGACGCTTTTTATCGTTTTCATCCGCCGGATTGCGGCACTTTTTCTTTTGTCCTCAATTTCTGCTCAAACTTACGACACTTTCTACATGGCTCGAGAGGACAGGAAGTACGTCTTTTTCCTAGCGGTTCGTCCGACTTGATCCATAGGTGTTTTTGTCCTCTTGGTCGTAAAAGGAAACATATCAAGATAAAAGTTATTTACAATTTTCTTTATACCAATTTTCCATACTGGTTCTAATAATATTTCCTTCGTATCTCGTTGTTGTTCCATCAGTATAGCTTGATAGCATTCCTTTATGCTCATCGTTTAAGTTACTATAAATCTGTTCTGTTACAATAATTCTATTGCGAATTCCTCTCCCCGCTTTATTTGCTAAATGGCAAGCTGTATTCACAACATCTCCCATCCAAACAATTTCATTAATTCCACTTCCAGAATAACCCGCTTTTACCATTAATGCACGTCCATCATCAATTCCTATTCCCACCGATATAGTATCATATTTCTTTTTCTGCAATTTGTAGTTAAGAATTTTAATCATGCTATTAAGTTGTGCTGCTACTGAAATCACATCATCGACATCTGATTTTTTTGGTGTTTCAAAAACTCCCCAAACACAATCCCCACTAATATTAATCTCCTTACACATTTCCCATGAGTTCATAATTGCTACACATTCTGACAAAAATGCCCTATACATTTTTGCTAGTGTTGGTCTCCTGTTGCCATCCGTCAATTTGGATGAATCCACAATATCAATAAACAATGCCGTTACATTAACATAATAACCGTTTTTATATGTAAGTTTATTTCGAGATGGTATATCGTTTTTATTATCTTCATAGTCGTTATCATTTACATCCAAAATGTCATCCATTCTGGATGCGCTGTCTTCAACTTTATATGTATAAGTTGTTTCCTTTTTAGACTCCACTCTCATCAACCTTCCTTTATATCATTCTAAAAGCCATACAAATAAACCATAAAACAATCGTAATTAACAGAAACTTAATTCCATTATTATACCACTTTGCCTTTTGATTACAGATTCGTGAATTTGTATGTATTTGTTCTTCTAAGTCATCTATCAATTCTTGTTCCGTTATATGATTTGCTTTATCCCTATAATTTTGTAATTCCATAGCACCAATACTTCCAAAGAAAAACAAAGAAGGGACATTATTCATATTTTTCACTCGTGCTATAATAGCCCACATAAAACTAATGATAGACAAAAAGCTGGCGCAATAAAGTAACCCTACTAATAATGCAGCAAATATTTCCCCACCATTTAATTCTGATAATTTTGATACTTGCGTAATCCTTTCAAAAGCATTTGGAAGACCACCACTAAAAATCATACCAATAAGCACCCCTGTAAGTGCCAACGCAAATGAAATTTTAGTATCAATATTACCTATCCAAGTATTAATCAACGTAAGAGTTTGAAATGCATCCTCCTTTTTAAACACTATATTTTCTTGCCGCTGATTGCTATTTTGATCCATAATTAAAATCCTCTCAATTTCTTTAATTTACTAATCGATTCTTCATAATCCTTTATGTGTTTATAGCCTATCCTATTGTTTTGTAAATTTTCTTCCATTACATTAATAACTTGCCACCCTTGATTCTTCTGGCATGCCCATTTAAATGTAGCTTCATTTATATACACCCATGTATCGCTTTTTTTTGCCATGCTCACCATATACTTATATGACAGATCGTATTGTTCAAAATAAGCATATATTTCTATAAAATAGTATGAGCTTTCATTAATAGTGTCTTCGTCATATCCCTGTTTTTTCCCTAATTCGTGGTAGAATTTATCAATTTTTTGCCACCTTTTTATACCTATACTTTTTATATATTCATATTTTCTACAAAAAGAGCCATGTATAAGATCACGAATAAATGAGTATGTAGAACTAATTTCTTGCTTAAGCGATTCTTCGGCCCTGTCTTTTTCTTCTACGGCTTTTATTTTCAAAGTATTTTCATTCAAATATTTTTTCTTTATGTTATCATTTTCTTTTTTTAACTTTTCTTCTAAAACAGCGATTTCCTTTTCCCGCTGAATTAGATTGTTTTGTAATCTTTCAATTTCTTTAATTCCAAGCAATAATTGATTTTCTGTATCTCCGGCATCATCCGGTTCAACTTTAGTTGGAGAACCCAATTCCTCAAAATAGTCTAAATAATAATCGCTTGTCGCATAGCCACGAAATAATTTTGATCCTTTATATTTTGCCACCTCAGTCCAAACATCTTTATAACAATCAGATAGCTGTTTATAAACATTGTCAGAAATAAAAATTTCCTCGCCAGAAGCAAGATCAGAATATTTGCTTGCATGATTTGTGGTATTACCTACCCATACGCAATCCACTTCGTTTTCTTTATTTTCATCTTGCTCAACGCCATACATTCCTACCTGTGTAACTAAGACTTTTCCATAATCAATCCCTATACCGCATTCAATAATTTTCCCATTAACTTTCGATTTCAAATATTTATTAAGGCTATAATCAATTACCGTTAAAAGACTTCTCGCTGCATTAATTGCTTTATCAACCGCCTTTTCAACGATTAATCCACTTTCATCTACTGAATCAATAAATACTCCCATGATTCTATCGCCCAAGAACTGTCTTGTTACACCTCCGTTTTTTCTAACACAATCAACAGCCATTCTCATAAACGAACGATATATTTTTACCATACTTTTAGCTTGACTATTTTCAGTCAAATATGTTGACTTCCGAATATCAATAAACAAAATAGCAGCAACAATGGAGTAGGTTTTATTATTATCTTCTAACTGTTCAATTGTCGGTGGTAAATCAGAATTTACCTCTATCTGCTCCACTGGTTGCTCAATAATTTTTTTTAATCTGGAATCTAACTTTTCAAAATCACTTTTACTCAATGCCATATTTACTCTCAATACTCCTCTATCGGGCTTTTCCTATTTTTTCTCCATTTGGCAACACAAACGCCTGCTCATACTTAACATTCAAGACAGATGCTATGGTTATCAATTCTTCAAAGGATACCGTTTCTCGTTTTAGCTTTTTATTAAAATTTTGCGGAGTCTGTCCTATACGTCTGCATAACTCTGCTAAACTTATGTCCATTGTTTCACACAACTGCCTTATCATATCTGATGTCGTCATTTTTATCTCCTATAATTTTACACTTTTTATATTTATTCTTAGAAAATATACTGATTTTACCACGAACAATTAAACCAACAATTGATTGATTTTTTATAAAATAATCTAGTAAAACGCTATAGCCTCACTTAAAGCTACAGCGCCTTACCATTCACCTTCACACCAGCTCGCTATCTATCAATACCTCTTTCTTTTGCAGAAACACTATTTTGTCTAAGCATTGAAACTCAATCGACCGCCCATAGAATTTCACTTGAATCTAATATATTAATAGTAAATTTATCACGTATAAGTTGATCATTATTAATACTAATGGTATTAGTTGCCTCAGATAGAGGTATTCTGTTTTCCGCTTTTGATAATTTCTGATAAAATAAACCTATTTGTTTCCCTTTGCGCCTTGTAATTGCCTCAATATCAGCTATAGATATAGTACCTTTAATACCTGTAATATAATTCAAGAAAATATTAACTCTAAATGCCATATCATCTGTTTCACTAAGATGCTCTTTAAGTTCCTCAAAAATCTTTTGAGCAGAGGTCATATTTTTTTTCTTTGCATAAATTGCTCCTTCAACAAATTTACAACGTTGAATATAATTTGGTAACCTAATACTTTCAAATAACTTTTCTGCCATTTTCACGCTCTTAAGTGCTTCTTTATAATTTTTTGTTCTAGAAAAATTTAAGCATAAATATGCCCTAGCCTTCAGAAGATGTAATAATGCTATTCCAAATTTCGCACTAGTCTTCGCTATCCTTATAGTCTCATTAGCTAACTCAATCGCTAACGCACTCTGACCAACCTTTAAATATGACTCTGCAATTCCATATTCAATATGTATCTTCTGTAACTCTGCATTTCTTAATTTAGCATCTTCTTTGCTAATGTATCTCAAACTAATTTTATACGCATTTATTGCATTAGTGTGGTCTTCCATAGATCGTAAAATATTACCTATTAAAAAAAAGAAAGTGCCCAAATAGTAATATTTACCATAACAAATATATTCATTTGAAATAGTTTTATACAACATATCATTAAGTGTTTCCAAATAACCATATATTAACTCAATAGCATAATTGGGTCCATATAGTTTTCGCTGACATTCAATAGATTCTATTTTTGCAAGCAACCGTATTACTAACGGCAATGTTGAAGAACTGTACAAGTCCTCACATTTGCGCTTAGCAATTATTAAATCTTCCTTTCGACCTTGAAAAATATGAATAATGCTAGAATACAAATCATAAAATTCTTCTTTTTGCAATGATCCAAGACTTATTTTCAATTTTTCAATTAGAGCTTGAGTTTTGTATGAATCAATTTCCTCTGACCACGTCTGCCAATTGTTAGTCAAAATTTCCGACTTTTCATTATATTTACTTTCATCAAGGCATAGATATTTATAATATTCAACTAATGTTAAACTTTTTTCATCAATAATATTACATAATTGATCATACGCAATCTTCTCCAATTCTGTCTTTTGATGTTCTAAGGCAACAGCATGCAAGACTAATGGATGAAAAACCGTAGTCTCTCCAATCTCCTTTATTAATCCCCTGGCGTCATACATTTCGATTGCGAATTTTGGAATAGCATTTGAAATAACACTTCCTTTACATAAATACGCTAGATATACCCAAAATCGTACATTAATAGGAAGTTCATTAATTATTTTTGACAAATAACCACTCACATTTTTCGCATCAATGATCTGATCATTTATGCTAACCAAATCTCTTTTTCTTTTATAATTTCCTTTAAACCGATGTCCAATCAAACAAATGAGATATGAATGGTTCGTTATTTGATTTGCAAAATCTACAAGCCATGCTCTTTTAGTTTTTATCCAATATGAAAGCATTTCAATTTTCTCATCATCCGATGGATTATTAAGCTTCCATTCTTTTATTTGAACAGCATCTATATTTTGACTGTTCGTACTTGTCAAGATAATATTAGTGCGCAAATTATTGATAGTCGGCAGAAAATTGACTATTTCTTTGTATAACTCACCTAGAAATAATTCTGAATGGTCAAAAACCAACACAATTTTACTAAGTCCAGAGAAAATATTTATAAGAGTTTGAACCCCTTCATAAGCAACTTCTTCTACCAAGTTTTCTTTGTTTAATTTGTCAAACAACAAGTTTACTAATAAGCCATGTAACTCTCTTAAATTAGTAATTAGCCTTAAATCTATGCATATAACCTCATACCCTAATAATTGGGCACCACACATTGCTATTGTTGTTTTACCTACACCAGAGATTCCAACAATATTCAGAATCTCATTTTTTGAAAAAGTAGCTTTAATGATATTAATGCACTCTTGAAGCACTTCATTTCGGCCTACAAACATATGTTGAGTATGAAAATCAACACCTATATCTTCCATACTTTCCGTCTTTTCTGAAGAAAAACTCAATTGATATATCATATCAATTTCTGAGCATCCTTTCAATTTTGGATTCTCAATAGGACTAATTTCTGGATGTATTGTATGGATTATACTGTCATCTTTAATTAAATTATATAAGTCTCTGGTAATCACTAAATTATTTTCATTGTTTAAATATTTGCAACATCTAGATACAATATTTGCTAAATTACTTCCTATATTTTGATTGGTAATGCTCACCCTTCCATATGCAGCACCACAACGAATAGTAATATGTTCGTTCTTAAACTGACAACTTAATAAGTTCCAAAGTTCTAAACAACATTCTGGTTCCTCACTAAATATAAAGCATCCATCACCAGTATTCTGTTCTAATTGAACACCATAACGATACTTCTTATTTAGGTCATCTACAACACTTTTGGCAATTATAGCTATTTTCTGATAAAAAATACTGTTGGTAATATTATCTGATTTTGACGCTTTTTCAGTTGAGTTAACCACATCAAATAAGAACAGCATTCCCTGTCTAGGCGGCATTTGTTCATCATGACCATCAATAAAATCCGACATTACTCTCAGGCTCCTTAAGCATTCGATACACTTTATCAATATTTCCTCTGCAGGTTCTTTTCATAGGGCAAGTTTTTTCATGTTCACAAAGGACATAATCTATACGACAAAAATCACGTCCAACTGTCCAAGCAATGAATCCAAGTTTAGCAATTGAAATATTCGCATGGTTATATATGTATTTCATACAATCAGCAATTGCCATTCTTAGTTCCGTAATTTCATCAAGTTCAAACGTTTCACCATTAATTAGGCGATTTATTATTGTTTCATCTGCAAATTTAATAAACCCATTTCTCAGAAAAAATCTTATTACATGATAGTCTATTGAAGGAGCAACGTTATATTCGTCATCTACACTCACAAGACCTTCTCGTAAAAGGATTTGAATAAGTAAATTTCCTTTTTTATGTAATGGATCGTCTTCAAACACAGGAAGTGTATTAATTGTGTTTGAAAGCCCACACTCACCTCCCACGGAATTTAATTCAAGAATATTATTAAAAATATCTATATCTTCATCATTTATATACTTCGACAGTTTTCTAAGCATTGCAAGTCTAGTTGCAGCTTCAATTTTATGTTTTTTGGGATATTCTCTAAAAATATATTCAAATGCTATTTCATCTATTTTACATACTTCTGAATACCTAAACCCTTTCGTTTCTTCATATAGTCGAGGGATAGCTGTTTTACATAGGAAATCCCAATTCATATTATGGCAAATTGCACACGCATAAAATAATTTTTTTAATCGAACAATTTTATCAGTATCATTATAAATAATTCCTCCGAAATCCATAAAGTTTTGATAAATATCATGAAATTGTTCTACAAATTTATCTATTACATTTGTATCAAACGAATATGCGTTCATTATTATTCCTCCCATCAAACAGCAAATTCATGTCTTTAAATGTACTGTAATTATTAACTTGTCTGGATTATATATAAATATGTTTATTAATTAATTCTTCCGCATATTTTTCAAGCTTTTCCCACTTATTTCCACAGCTATGATCTGGTACTGCTCCTCCAAGTGTACCGCAAGCTGCGTTTTTTTCTCGTCCAAAGGAGGAAAACAATTTAACTTCAAATCCTCTATCCTCGAAAACCTTTTTAATCAAATGACTTTCGTCATAATTCCACGCTTCAGAAGTCCCCGTATCAACAGAAGAATTAAATTCGCAAAGACTTATACGTACTTTTTCTGGATCAAGTTCATTCGCTATGACTCTCGCTTGGTCAATATCATTAGAATATGCGTTAGTTTTTCCTCTCGGCACGAAATTTTTGAATAGCATAATTCCAATGCAAGGCTTCTCACCCGTAATATCAATTATCTCATTCACTTCAGCAAGAACCTGTTTGTATGAATACAAAGTATCAATGGGCATAATAAATTCACGATTTCTTGTTGCATGAAGCGAATAATGCATCGTTACTCTGTTTTTAAAGGTATGGTTTCGCATATCATCTTTATATGCAGATATCATCTCAGGGATCCCACTTGTTGCAACGATATGCCGGAAAACCTCTTGTCCTAATTCATTCATAACTTTATCAGTTATTTTAATAGCTTCCCTAACTTGCACATAGGAATACCCTGGTTCTCCTTGTCCCATATATGCAAATTCGCGAGCGTTTTTATTTAAATCAGGATGATCAGCACAATACATATCAGTTAATACCATAAACACATTTTGCTTAGCGATATCATATGCTGTCAGTGCACCTGCAAAAGGAATCATCGATCCCGTTCTACAAAACCGGCATGCCAATCCTATAGGTTTTAATATGCAGCCAGCACTGACTGACGATGTATACCCACTAACATTGGGAACATCCTCAAGTTTGCTTTTTCTTACAAATGCGGCACTCTCAACAAGAAAAGATCGATCTTTATATTTCCACGCATAACGCAAACCATCTTTCCCAAAGTCTCCAAGTAAATCATAACCTACACAAGAAATCTGTGACTTTATCATGACCTTTCCTCCTGACATAGTAAGATTATAGTTAAGACTATATTGTTGATATGGTTTCTCAAAAAAGATAAAAGAACATTTTTCTTTCTGATATGCTCATATTATAAACCATTTGGTTGATAATTACAAGCTACCTTCTTTAAAATTAACAGCCTATTAAAAAAGCACCTTGCAGCCATTTCAAAAGCCACAAGGTACCTCATTCATTCTATTATTTACCTCTCCACATCCACTTTTGCCCCGGATTTGAACTCCACCTCAAACCGCTCATCATAAACCGTGACCTTCTCTATCAGCCGCCGCACCAGCAGTTCATCATACTCTGTGACCTCGGTGGACTGCTGCTCCAGAAATTTCCGCATCTCCCTGATCCGCTGTTTCAGCCCTTCCCGCTCAGCGCTCTCCACCAGTGCGTTCTGCTTCAATTCCCGCAGCCGGTCTATCTCATCTGCAACACTGTTATAATCCTTTTTCGAATTTGCCAGTTTCAGAAGTTCCTTTTGCAGGTCCAACAGCTTTGCCTCAATCCCTTCCACTGAGGTTCCGTCCTCCTGCCGGATCACCACTTCTATGTTCTCCTGGAGAGTGACCATCATGTTTTCTCTGTTGGCAAGCGTAAGGTTGATCGCCTGCACCACCGCCGCCTGCAGATCTGACTCCTGAATGGTCGGCGCGTCACAAGCAGTTGGCCCATGTTCCACACGGGTGCAGCACCGCCATACGGTGGAATGTTTTCCCCGGTTATTCCATGCAATCCGCCGGTAAATCTCGCCGCATTTGGAACAGTAAACAATGCTGGATAAGGCATATTTGCTGCTGTAAACCCGCTTTTTCCGGTTTGCTCCGCTGTGGAGGTTCGCCCGCCGCATCATTTCTTCCTGCACCTGCATATAAAGGTCACGTGGAATGATCGGCTCATGGCTGTTTTCCACATAATACTGTGGGACAATCCCTTTGTTCTGCACCCGTTTTTTATTAAGAAAATCAACAGTATAGGTCTTCTGCAAAAGGGCGTCTCCGATGTACTTTTCATTCTGCAGGATCTTCTTCAGTGTTTCCGGACGCCACTTCGTTTTCCCCGCCCCGGTAAGAATCCCATCCGTTTCCAGACCACGCCCAATCTGGAGCAGGCTTGCCCCTTCCAGGTACTCTCGGTAGATCCGCTTTACCACTTCCGCCTCCGCAGGCTCTATGATCAGGTTCCCGTCCTCATCCTTTGTGTAACCCAGGAACCGGCTGTGGTTGACCCGGACCTCTCCGTTCTGGAAACGATACTGCAGCCCGAGTTTAATGTTCTGGCTCAAAGACTGGCTTTCCTGCTGTGCCAGGCTCGCCATAATGGTAAGCAGCACCTCACCCTTAGAATCCATGGTGTTGATGTTCTCTTTTTCAAAGAAAACCGGAATGTTCTTCTCCTTCAATTTCCGGATATATTTCAGACAATCCAGGGTGTTTCTGGCAAACCGACTGATGGACTTGGTAATGATCATATCAATGTTTCCGTCCATGCAGTCCTGGATCATGCGGTTAAATTCCTCCCGCTTTTTCGTGTTCGTTCCGGTGATCCCGTCATCGGCATAAATCCCTGCCAGCTCCCATTCCGGATTCTTCTGGATAAACTGCGTATAATGCGCCACCTGCACCTCGTAGCTGGATGCCTGCTCTTCACTGTCCGTGGAAACCCGGCAGTAAGCAGCGACTTTCAGCTTTGGCCGCTGCCCAACTGCGGCGGTATTTCCTACCCGCTTTCTGGCTGGGATCACGGTAATATTCCTACTTAGTTCCATCCCCATCCACCTCGCTCTCAATCAAACTGTATGCATACGACGCCTGTTCAAAGGGATCGTCAGAAACCTTTTTCACTGCAGGCATGGTAAAATTGGTAGGGAAGATGATGTCCTTCTTTTCTTCCAGTTC
>DXEM01000033.1 GCA_019114985.1 Candidatus Anaerostipes excrementavium | reverse complement strand
GAGCAGAGGACTGAAAATCCTCGTGTCGCTGGTTCGATTCCGGCTCTGGGCATTGTGTGCGGGTGTAGTTCAATGGTAGAACTCCAGCCTTCCAAGCTGATCACGTGGGTTCGATTCCCATCACCCGCTTTCGAGAGAAGTATGTAGAAGATTCATCTTTTACATACTTCTTTTTTTCTGACAGAGTGTTTTATAAGGCTTCTTGCTAGAATCTAACAGGAGAGAAAAGATGGAAATCAGAGAATTTAGAGAAAATGATTTAAAAGAAATGACAGAAATCTGGAATGAAGTTGTGGCTGCGGGCAAGGCTTTTCCTCAGGAACAGGGATTGGGAGAAGATGAGGCCAAAGATTTTTTTGCAAATCAGACTTTTACAGGAGTAGCAGAAGAGAATGGAAAAGTATTTGGACTGTATATTCTCCATCCGAACAATATTGGCAGATGTGGTCACCTTAGCAACGCTTCCTATGCAGTGCGGAAGGATAGCCGCGGCAGACAGATTGGAGAATCTTTGGTACGACATTCGATTCAGACAGCAGGGAAGCTGGGATTTCGGGTCTTACAATTTAACGCAGTCGCTGCATCAAATCATGCAGCGATCCATCTTTATGAAAAAATCGGATTTCAGAAACTTGGGGTGATACCGGGAGGATTTCGGACAGAAACAGGATATGAAGATATTATTTTATATTATATTCTGCTGGATAAAAAGAATGAAGCTTCGTGAATCGATCTTAATATAGACAAATCATTGAAAAAATAGCATTGTACGTGCTATGATAGGGAAAGAATGAGCAGGAAGGAAGGAAAATCATGGATTATAATCAGCTTGCGTTGCAGATGCATGAAGAAAATAAAGGAAAGAT
The DNA here is from genome assembly GCA_019114985.1 of Candidatus Anaerostipes excrementavium. GTDB lineage: Bacteria > Bacillota > Clostridia > Lachnospirales > Lachnospiraceae > Anaerostipes > Anaerostipes excrementavium. Next base: position 18,084 of record DXEM01000033.1, on the reverse strand, counting down.
CGCAATACGGTCAAAAGTAGAAGTAAAGACAAGGGATGATCTAAGCACGGCTTATACACCGGGCGTTGCAGAGCCTTGCCGCAAAATAAGAGATAACAGAGAAGATGTTTACCGTTATACGGCAAAAGGAAATTTAGTTGCCGTAGTATCCGACGGAACGGCAGTGCTTGGTTTAGGGGACATTGGTCCGGAAGCAGCGATGCCGGTTATGGAAGGAAAGGCGTTGTTATTCAAAGAATTTGCAGATATTGATGCGTTTCCGATTTGTCTGGATACCAAGGATACCGAGGAAATCATTGAAACAGTGAAGCGTATCGCACCGGTCTTTGGCGGGATTAATCTGGAGGATATTTCCGCGCCGAGATGTTTTGAGATTGAAAGACGGTTAAAGGAAGAACTGGACATTCCGGTTTTCCATGATGATCAGCATGGAACAGCGATTGTTGTGGCGGCAGGACTGATTAATGCGCTGAAATGTGTTGGCAAGAAAATGGAAGAAGCCAACATTGTGATTAACGGAGCCGGTTCTGCGGGAATTTCCATCTGCAGATTGCTGCTTCAGTTTGGAGTGGGCAATATCGTCCTTGTAGACCAGAAGGGAGCTTTGTGTCCGGGAGAAGCCTGGATGAACGATGCCCAGAAGGAAATGGCGGAGAAGACCAACAAAGACAGGCAGACAGGATTACTGCCTGAAATCATAAAAGGAAAAGATGTATTTATCGGTGTATCCGCGCCAAATATCGTAACGGCAGAGATGGTATCTTCGATGGCAAAAGATCCTGTGATCTTTGCGATGGCGAATCCAACGCCGGAGATCATGCCGGAAGAGGCGAAAAAAGGCGGAGCAAAGGTTGTTGCTACCGGACGTTCCGATTTCCCGAACCAGATTAATAACGTTCTGGTATTTCCGGGAATCTTCCGCGGTGCATTGGATGCCAGAGCCGGACAGATTACCGAGGCGATGAAGATTGCGGCAGCCAAAGCGATTGCCGGAATCATTGGCGATGACGAGCTGAATGAAGAATACATCATACCGGGAGCCTTTGATGAGAGAGTCTGCGCTGCAGTGGCCAAAGCAGTGGCAGATGAAAGCAGAAAATAGATTGATTGTATATGATTTAGAAACACAAATTGTTCAGAACTGTGGTATACTAAGAATATTGTTACTATAAATAAAGTTTAAGGAGAATTCAATGAAAGCAAGTGGAATATTGTTACCGGTGTTTAGTTTGCCGTCCGATTATGGGATTGGCTGTTTTTCAAAAGAGGCATATGATTTTGTGGATTTTTTGAAAGAGACAGGACAGAAGTATTGGCAGATCCTGCCGTTAGGAACTATAGGGGCCGGGAATTCTCCATATCTTTCTTTCTCAAGTCATGCAGGAAGTACTTTTTATATTGACTTGGAACAGCTGGTAGAAGATGGTCTTCTAAAACAAAAAGAAATCGATCCATATAAGGTGGAAAATACTTCGAAGGTAGATTATGATCAGGTAAGGGAGAGTCGGCAGGAACTTTTGCAGATTGCATATAAGAGATTCCGTCCGGAAGCCGGATTTAAGACGTTTAAGAAAGAACATGGATATTGGGTCGATGAGTATGCAGAATTTATGCATGACAGAGAACCTGAGCTGAGTGAAGAATATTTTCGATTCTGTCAGTATCTGTTCTTCAAACAGTGGCTGCGTTTAAAGAAATATGCCAATGAAAATGGGATTTTGATCATCGGGGATCTCCCGTTTTATGTGGCGTTGGAAGGAACTGCTTTTCGTTATCACAAGGAATTATTTAAGACAGACGAAGAGGGAAATCCAATTGCAGTGGGAGGCTGCCCTCCGGATGCTTTTGCGAAAGACGGACAGGTATGGTCCAATCCGGTATACGATTGGGAAGTACATAAGAAAGATGATTATGCTTGGTGGATGAATCGCTTGAAGCATTGTTTCCTGATTTATGATGTATTGAGGCTGGATCATTTCCGCGGATTTGACGAGTACTTTGAGATTCCGGCAGAAGATGAAACAGCGGTGAATGGCGAATGGGTCAAAGGGCCGGGATATGATTTCTTCAAAGTTATGAGAGAGAAGCTTGGAGAGAAAAAGGTCATCGCCGAAGACCTTGGCTTCTTAACAGAAGATGTACATAAACTTTTGGCAGATACCGGCTATCCTGGAATGAAAGTGTTGGAATTTGCTTTTGGAGCGTGGGATGACAGCATTTATCTCCCGCATAAATATGAAGAAAACTGTATTGTATATACGGGAACCCATGACAACGACACGGCTGCCGGATGGTATGAAGATCTGTCAGAAGCAGATCGGGATTTCCTGGAACATTATCTGGATCACAGTACGATTGAGCGTACCGGGAAGATAAACTTGGATTTGATTTCATTAGCGCTGGAAAGCTGCGGAGATACTGTTATCATTCCGCTGCAGGATTATCTGGGACTTGGCAGCGAGGCCAGAATCAACACACCGTCAACTGTGGGAGATAACTGGGAATGGCGCGTGAAAGAGGAACAGCTGGATGAGGAATTGAAAGAGACGATACTGACTTTGACAAAAAAATATCGAGCAAAAGCCGAAGAAAGAGCGGAAAAAGAGCGAAAAGAACGAGAGCAGAAAAAGCTTGAGGAAGAAGAAAAGGCAGCAGAATAAAGAGAAGAAAGAAGGGCATGGTTGAAAAAATCATGCCTTTTTCCTTGCTTTTTTTCTGTCATGGTGCTATAGTACCCCATGGATGGTATTCTTGAGAGAAATCATACCGAAGATTAGAACATCGCCTGACGAAAGTGGGTGATCATATTTTAAAAGTAGGATTTATCGGAGCCGGCAAAGTAGGATGCTCCCTTGGAGATTACTTTAGACACAATGGGATACCCGTTGTGGGATACATAAGCCGTACACAAGCGAAAGCAGGCGGAGCGGCACTGGAACAGAGAAGATATATCGACACAATTGATAAATTATTAACAATATGTGATGTTCTATTTTTAACGGTACCGGACGATGCGATCAGCGCAGTCTGGGAACAGGTCAAACATTTCCCGATCGAAGGGAAGTTCATCTGTCATTGCAGCGGATCATTAAGTTCTGCTGTTCTTTCTGGGATTTGGGAAACCGGAGCATACGGTTATTCCATCCATCCAATGTTTCCATTTAAGAGTAAAGAAACTGCATATGATGATTTGAAGAAAGCGCTGTTTACCGTCGAGGGTGACGAGGAACATCGTGAGGAGATCGAGGAGCTTTTGCGTTCCTGTCACAATCCGGTCGTTGGGATTCGTATGGAAGATAAGGCAGCTTATCATGCGGCGGCGGTATTTGCCTCCAATCTGATGGTAGGACTTATGCGAGAGTCTGTGAAGCTGCTGGAACAATGTGGATTTGACAGAGAAGAAGCGCTTGCCGCACTGAAACCTCTGGCAGAGTCCAATCTTTCTAATATTTTTGAAGTTGGGCCGGAAGCGGCTCTCACGGGGCCGGTGGAGCGTCATGACATTCAGACTGTCAAAAAACATTTAGGCGTTCTGAATGGAAAGGAGAAGGATACATACATTGCCCTTACCGAAGAGATCCTTGAGATTGCACAAGACAGGCATCCGGAAATCAGCTATGCAGATATGAAACAGGTATTGGAGGAAGAAAAATGAAGAAGACAGTGAGCACATTACAGAAAATGAAGGATAACGGAGAGAAGATTTCCATGCTGACAGCCTATGATTATTCGACTGCGAAGCTGTTTGACGAGGCAGGAGTCGATACGATGCTGGTAGGAGACTCTCTGGGAATGGTGATGCTTGGATATGACTCCACGATTCCGGTAACGGTAGAAGATATGATCCATCATGGAGCAGCCGTATGCCGCGGAGCGAAAGAAGCCCTGATCGTTGTAGATATGCCGTTCTTATCTTATCATACGTCTGTATATGATGCCGTTGTAAATGCCGGTAAGATCATGAAAGAAACCGGATGTACAGCAGTGAAATTGGAAGGCGGCAAGAGTGTATGTCCGCAGATCAAAGCAATCGTAGAAGCACAGATTCCGGTTTGTGCTCATATTGGACTGACACCGCAGTCTGTGAACGCATTCGGCGGATTCCGAGTACAGGGAAAAAGCGAGGAAGCCGCAAAAGAACTGATTGAAGCTGCATTGGCAGTAGAAGAAGCAGGAGCTTTTATGGTTGTGTTGGAAGGAATTCCGGCAAAACTGGCAGAAATCATTACATCCAAACTCCATATTCCAACCATTGGAATCGGAGCGGGAGCTCAGTGTGACGGACAGGTACTGGTATATCAGGATATGCTAGCCATGTATGGAAACTTTGTTCCGAAATTTGTCAAACAATTTGCTCAGGTAGGAGAGATCATGAAAGGCGCAGTGAGCGATTATATGAAAGAAGTCCAGGATGGAACTTTCCCAGGAGAAGAACATACTTACGCAATCAGCGATGACGTTATAGAAAAACTGTATTAAAGGAGAACAAAACCATGAAGATCGTGGAAACGATAGAAGAAGTAAGAAAACAGGTAAAAGAGTGGAAAAAACAGGGATTGACCGTAGGACTGGTTCCTACGATGGGATACCTTCATGAAGGGCATCAGAGTCTGATGGAAGCGGCCAGAAAAGAAAATGACAAAGTGGTTGTCAGTATCTTTGTCAATCCAATGCAGTTTGGACCGACAGAAGATTTGGCAGAATATCCGAGAGATTTGGATCATGATGCGAAACTCTGTGAAAAAGTCGGTGTGGATTTGATTTTCCATCCGGAACCGGAAGAAATGTATCAGCCGGATTTCTGCTCTTTTGTGGATATGACGGGATTGACAGAAGGTCTTTGTGGAAAAACAAGACCAATTCATTTCCGCGGTGTCTGCACGGTAGTGAATAAATTATTTAACATCGTACAGCCTGACAAAGCGTATTTTGGGCAGAAAGACGGACAGCAGCTGGCAGTGATCCGTCGTATGGTAAGGGATCTGAATATGGATATCCAGATCGTTGGCTGCCCGATCATTCGAGAAGAAGACGGATTGGCAAAGAGTTCAAGAAATACATATCTTTCTGCGGAAGAAAGAAAAGCGGCGCTGATTCTTTCTAAAACAATCGCTTTTGGCAAGGAATTAGCCAAGACAGAAAAAGATGCGAAAAAAGTTATAGCAGCAATGAAAGAAAAGATCGAGACAGAGCCATTGGCAAAGATTGATTATGTAGAAGCGGTCGATGCCATTTCCATGCAGCCTGCAGAAACCTTGGAAGGAGAATGTATGCTGGCAATGGCTGTTTACATCGGGAAGACAAGACTTATTGACAATACGCTCATAAATGTTTAGGATAGAAGGAGAATTTTTGAAATGAATATTAGCATGTTAAAAGGAAAGATTCATAGAGCAACTGTAAAACAGGCGGAGCTTGATTATGTGGGAAGCATTACGGTGGATCCGGTTTTGCTGGAAGCAGCAGGAATCCTGGAATATGAACATGTTCATATCGTAGACGTGAATAACGGAAGCCGTTTTGAAACTTATACGATTCCGGGAGAACCGGGAAGCGGCATGATCTGTTTGAACGGACCGGCTGCAAGATGTGTAGCCACTGGAGATAAGATTATCATCATTGCGTATGCGGATATGACGCCGGAAGAAGCGAAGACGTTTGAGCCAAAAGTCGTATTTGTAGATGATGACAACCAGATTTCCCGCTGTACCAATTATGAGAGACATGGACGCCTGGAAGATATGTAGGAGAAAATTATGTTAAAGGGAAAAACTGTTGTACTGGGAGTAACTGGAAGTATTGCGGCTTATAAGATGGCAAATGTGGCCAGTATGTTGGTAAAACGCGGATGTGAGGTCCATGTGGTGATGACAAAGAATGCCACTCATTTTATCAATCCGATTGCCTTCGAGTCATTGACAAATACCAAATGCCTTGTAGAAACCTTTGATCGGAATTTCCAATTCCATGTGGCGCATGTTTCATTGACGGATAAGGCAGATCTTATGCTGGTTGCACCGGCATCTGCCAATGTGATCGGAAAGATTGCCGGGGGAATTGCAGATGATATGCTGACTACGACGGTCATGGCATGTCAGAAACCGGTGCTGATTGCGCCGGCGATGAATACCAAAATGTATGAGAATCCGATTCTTCAGGACAATTTAGAGAAACTCCGGGGCTATGGCTATGAGATCATAGAGCCGGCAAGCGGACATTTGGCCTGCGGAACAAGCGGAGCTGGGAAGATGCCTTCGGAAGAGGTTTTAGTTGCCCATATTGAGCGCCGGATTTCTATGGAAAAGGATTTGGAAGGAAAGAAAGTGCTGGTAACTGCTGGCCCAACGATCGAGGCGATTGATCCGGTTCGTTATATTTCCAATCATTCTTCCGGGAAAATGGGATATGAGATTGCCAAAGCAGCCATGCTGCGAGGCGCGGATGTGACGCTCGTATCCGGACAGACAAGTTTGACCCCTCCGATGTTCGTGGATACGATTCCAGTCAAGAGCGCTGCGGATATGTATGAAGCGGTTATGGAGAAAAAGGATGAGCAGGATATTATCATCAAAGCTGCGGCAGTGGCAGACTATACACCGTCTTATGTCAGTCAGGAAAAGGTAAAGAAAAAAGACGGAGAGATGTCCATCGAATTGACCAGGACGAAAGATATTTTAAAGACCTTAGGAGAGCAGAGACGGGATGATCAGTTCCTATGCGGTTTTTCTATGGAGACTCAAAATATGCTGGAAAATTCCAGAGCAAAACTGAAAAAGAAACGGATCGACATGATTGCAGCGAATAATCTGAAAGAAAAGGGAGCAGGATTTCAGACAGACACGAATATCGTCACCTTTATAACGGAAAACGAAGAAGTTCCGCTTCCGATGATGACGAAGGAAGAAGTGGCCAATGCCCTGTTGGATTTTATTCGCGGCAAGATGGAAGAGAAATTAAAATAGATAAAAAAAGTTTGTAAAAATTAAATAAAAAATCGTACAAAAACTGGTTTCCTTGCATGCCTATGTTATAATATATGCATAAGAAAAATAACGAGGAAAGGAAAACAGGATGAAAGCAGTAAATAGAGTTCGTCTGATTTATCTGCCGGCGATCATACTGCCGATTTTCGTAATGGTGGTATCGATCATGGCATTATTGGTCGGATATACAAGGATCAATGATGCGGATTTTTCAACCGAAGGATTGGAACGATTTATTAATCCTTTGGAAACGATGAATGACTCTACGAAAGAGATTTATCGAGAGCTGGAAGATACAAGCCTTGCGAGTCCCTTAAAGCTGGAAGATAAGAGTTATCTAAATGATGTGAACCGGAGGCTTGAAAAGAAAGATTCTTATCTCCTGATACGGAAGGGAGATCAGATCGTTTATCGCGGAAGTAAGAACAGCAGCCAGGAACTGGAAGAGAAACTGCCGGAGTACGGGAATGATGAAAGTGATCAGGACAGAGGCTTTTTTGTTGGCAAACCTGGCAATTATCTTGTAAAACAACAGGATTTTGTATTTCAGGACGGCGGGAAAGGCTCTGTTTTTATTTTGACAGATCTGGGAGCCGTGATCCCATATTATCGAAGTGTCCTGATTCAAGCCTGCAGCGCTGTTGTATGTGTATTGATTTTGACCAGTGCATTTCTCTCCTGGTTTATGCACAGGGAGTTCGTCAATCCGATCCGTCAGCTGAAAGCAGGTGCAGAACGAATTAAGGATGGAAATCTGGATAATGATGTGGTGATCGACACCGGAGATGAGGAGATCAAAGAACTATGTGAATCTTTCAATGAGATGAGGGCGGAACTAAAAGATTCGATTGATGCAAGAATGATCTACGAAAAGCAGAATCGGGATTTGATCAGTAATATTTCTCACGATCTGAAGACGCCGATTACTGCGATCAAAGGGTATGTGGAAGGCATCATGGACGGCGTTGCGGATACGCCGGAGAAGATGGAACGCTATATTAAAACAATCTATAACAAAGCCAATGATCTGGATGCCCTGATTAATGAACTTTCTTTGTATTCTAAGATTGATTCCAATATCATTCCTTATAATTTTGAGCAGATCAACATCAATGCTTACTTTAAAGATTGCGTTGATGAGATTGGAGCTGATCTGGAACAGAAGGGAATGATGTTCTCCTATCGAAATTATTGTTCAGAGAATACAAAAGTTACTGCGGATCCGGAACAGCTTAAGAGAGTCATTAATAATATCATCAACAATGCCTGCAAATATAATAATAAGGCAAAAGGAAAAGTCAGCATTACACTGACAGAGTTTGATCGGAAGATTCAGGTTGAGATCAAGGACAACGGAATCGGTATTTCCAAAGAAGATCTTCCTCACATCTTCCGAAGGACGTATCGGGCGGATATGTCCAGGAATTCAGCAGGCGGAAGCGGATTGGGATTGTCCATCTGCAAAAAGATCATTGAAGAACATGGCGGAGAGATCTGGGCGGAGAGCAAGCTTCGCGCCGGAACGACGATTTTCTTTACCCTGAATAAAGTATTGGATAAATCAAAGGAGAGTAAAAAATGAGCAAAGTATTGATCGTGGAAGACGAACTGTCCATCGCGGAATTGGAAAAAGATTACCTGGAATTAAGTTCCTTCGAAGTTGAGATAGAGACAGACGGGAAAAAAGGCATGGAGATGGCCTTGAAAAATGATTATGATATGATTATTCTGGATATCATGCTTCCGGGGGCAGATGGATTTGAAATCTGCAAACAGATCCGCGCCGTGAAGGAGATTCCGATTTTAATGGTATCTGCACGAAAAGAAGATATCGATAAGATCCGGGGGCTCGGACTTGGAGCGGATGACTATATCACAAAGCCGTTTAGTCCAAGTGAATTAGTTGCCAGAGTCAAGGCGCATCTCAACCGCTATCAGCGGCTGATTAATAATCAGGCGGAAGTAAACGATGTGATTGAGATCCGTGGATTAAAGATTGACAAGACGGCAAGAAGAGTCTATCTTAACGAGGAAGAGAAGATTTTCACAACGAAAGAATTCGATCTGCTGACCTTCCTTGCCAGTCATCCGAACCGAGTGTTTACAAAGGAAGAATTGTTCAGTAAGATCTGGGATATGGAGTCTCTCGGAGATATTGCGACAGTGACCGTCCATATCAAAAAGATTCGTGAGAAAATTGAAGCGGATACTTCCAAACCTCAGTATATTGAGACAATCTGGGGAGTCGGATACCGCTTTAAGATGTAGGAGAGATTATGCGCAGAAAGAAAATAAAGATCTTATATAAGGATAAAGATATCCTAGTATGCGAGAAACCATCGGGAATGCCGGTAAGCAGCGACAAGACAGGAGATATGGATCTGATGCACCAGCTGAAAAATCAGATTTATTTTGAAGAAGGTCTGAATGAGGAACCGGAGTTTTATCTGGTGCACCGGCTGGATCGTCCGGTCGGCGGAGTCATGGTATTTGCAAGAAACAAGGATGCAGCAGCAGATTTGAGCAGGCAGATCCGGGAACATTGTTTTGAAAAGGATTATCAGGCAGTTTTGACCGGATGGCTTCCTCAGAGCGAGGGGACTTGGAGAGATTTTTTGTGGAAAGATTCTTCCGCCAATCGATCGAAAGTTGTAAAGGAAGGAACCAAAGGAGCCAAAGAAGCGATTCTTGATTACGAAGTCATTGACATGATGGAATCGGATAAGATGAAATTTACCTATTGTCTGATCCATTTGAGGACCGGGCGTCATCATCAGATTCGAGTGCAGACTTCTTCCAGAGGATTTGGGATATGGGGTGATACAAAGTATCATCCGCAATTCCAGAAGACAAAGAAGAAATATCGGGAGATTGGACTGCATGCGGCAAGGATTGCGTTTACCCATCCTTCCACCGGAGAAAGAATGGAATTTTACTCGGAACCGACCGGGGAAGCTTTCCGGCTGCTGGAGATGGAAGATATTTAATGAAGTAGGAGTACAGACATGAAATTTAGACCATGCATCGATATACACAACGGAAAGGTGAAGCAGATTATAGGGGGAACACTTCTCGATCAGGGAGATCAGGCAGAAGAAAATTTTGTTTCCGTGCATGACGCGGGGTTTTATGGTAAACTATATAAAAAGAACCAATTATCCGGCGGACATGTCATTATGCTGAATGCGAAAGATTCTCCGTATTATGAAGCGGATAAGGAACAGGCGGTTAAGGCAATCGAGGCTTTTCCGCAGGGACTTCAAGTCGGCGGAGGCATAACGGACGAGAATGCTGCATATTTTATTCAGAAGGGAGCTTCTCATGTAATAGTTACATCTTTTGTTTTCACCGACGGCAGCATAAGATATGATCGGCTGGATCGTTTAAAGGATGCAGTAGGAAAGGAACATCTGGTTTTAGATTTAAGCTGCAGGAGAAAGGACGATGGATATTACATCGTTACAGATCGATGGCAGAAATTTACCAAAGAGAAAATCAGCGCAGAACAAATGAAGAAGCTGGAATCGTATTGTGATGAATTCCTTATCCATGGTGTTGACGTAGAAGGAAAGGCTCAGGGAATCGATCAGGAGCTGGTGGAGCTTTTGGCAGAATATCAGGGCAATCCCGTAACGTACGCCGGCGGCGTTAGAAGTTTTGAAGATTTGGAAGTCTTGAAAAAGTATGGAAAAGAGAAGATAGACGTGACGATCGGAAGCGCCTTGGATTTATTTGGCGGTTCTATGGAATTTGCAGAAGTATTATCTTACTGCGGCCAGTAAATGGAAAATGGAGGGAAAAACTATGAAACTATTATATGAGGCCAGTAATTTTACAATACAGGTACATTGGGTCGTGCCGTTTGCGATCCTTGGAATCATCGGACTGCTTCTTCTGCTTTTTGCGAAGAAACCGTTTTTTAAACTGTTATCTGCGGTCTGTTTGATTATTTGCGCGGTAGCTGCATTTCAATTCATCAATGGATACATGAACATCATCTACACATATAATCAGGAAGAATATGAAACGGTGGAAGGATATGTGGAGAACTTTGTACCGGCCTCTGATGGAGGAGAAGACAAAGAAGACCTGGAAGAAGAAAGCTTTGACATCAAAGGGGTTCACTTCTCCTATGGAGACAGATTTATCAAGAAGTTTGGTTACCATCTCCCATCAACTCAAGGCGGATTTATTAAGAGAGACGGACAGTACATGAAGATTGGATATATTGAGACGAAGAAAGGAAACGTTATCGTCAAGATCGAAGAGCGTCAAAATAAATAAGCATGAAAAAATCCTGCGGATGTCCGCAGGATTTTTTGTAGGATCTTCCTAATTTATTTTCGCATCATCTGTGCGCTTTTTTTGGCAAGTTTCGCACGGATTCCTTTCTTTTCAGGTTCCGGCGGCGCTACGTTGCGCAGATTCTTGATATGTGTAATATAGATTCCGCTGATAACTGCTTTTACTTCAGTCTTTACAGGGACATCATCAAAAATTGCTTCATCACACAGCAATGGAGTAATCTTTGGTCCGATCTTTACTTTGACAATTGGTACTTTTGCCATCTTGGCACGTTTTGGGATATTGTCAATAATCATCTTAGGAAAACCTGCATCTGTCATTTTCATTCGTTTCTTATCGATTACAAGCATAGAAACGGTCTGTGCCATCTCATCTAACTGTGCTCGCTGGTCTTCCTGTTTCTTCTGCAGTTTGTTGCCGACGAAATACAGGACAGTAAGGACGATTGCAACGATGACAGCAATGATTAGTAGAACTACCCATATCTTCATGATATTTCTCCTCCTGTTACTTTTTGACTATCTTCTGTATTATAGCACTTTTTTACTCGCTTGTCTTATGTTTTTTACGCATTTCTATAATTTCTTCACGAATCGTGGCGCCTAAATGCTTTTTCTCCAGACGATCCAATTGATCCGGATAGATCGGATCTCCGAAAGAAATATGAACAGTTGTTGGTTTTACGGTATATTTGTGATTGTTTTCTAAAATGTCAGGGGTTCCCGAAATAGCGATCGGCATGACAGGAACATTTGCTTTGAAAGCAGGACGAAGACTTCCTTCTTTGAAGGTATGAGGATCCGGATCCTGGCTCCTGGTACCTTCCGGGAAAATCACCATAGAAAATCCCTGTTTTAAATAATCCGCTCCCTGGTTCATGGTTTTTAAACCTTCTTTGATATTCTTTCGATCAAGGAACAGACAGTTGATAAATTCCATCCAATGTCTCAGACATGGAATCTTCTCCATCTCTTTTTTGGCAAAAAATCCGACACCGGTCGGGGTAGCTACATAACTGCATAAAATATCATAATAACTGCTGTGATTGCCTACAAATAAGACAGCGGTATCCAAAGGAATTTTTTCTTTCCCATCGACAACTACCTTCACGCCGGCAAAATGCAGGCAGATATGAAATGCGTTCATGATCATTCGCTGAGCCATGGCAGAACGTCGCTGGGATTGGCCTGTTTTATTCCAGTGGTTAAATAAAGGATACAACGGTACAGTTAGTGTAAGGAAAAAGAATAAATAGATGATATCGGCCAAAAAACGTATCATTGAGTTTCTCCCTTCTTATTTTCATGTTTTTGATCTAACAGCCGATGTTTCAGCTGATATAAAGGAAGTGACAGATCAACGTACACTTCTTGAGGATTTAAGCGCCGGCGGCTTTCATCCCATAAGGTATCCAGCTCTTTTTGGCAGTAGGTGCGGATTTCCATAACAGAAGGACTTTCGTAAACGCATTTTCCTTTCAGGAAAACAGGAACAAGAAGTTCTCTGATCTGATAAGTTCCGCCTTGAAGCGTGGACTTCTTCCAGGTTGCCAGAGGATCAAAAATCGTCAGATCGCAGGATGGATCGTAAGATTCATCCGAAAGACAAATCAAGTCGCCTCGGATCTTGCCGCTTTCGGAATCATAAAGACGAAAAATGATCTTGTCTCCGGGGTTGGTAATCTTAGCCGGATTCTCGGAAATCTTAATCTTAGCGGTAAATGTACTTTCGTTCTTATGTTTAGATGCAGCCAGTTTATAAACTCCTCCGAAGGCAGGACAGTCAGCAGAAGTAATCAGTTTCGTGCCGACTCCCCAGGAAGTAATCGGAGCTCCCTGATGGCGCAGGCTGGCGATCAGATGTTCATCCAGATCTCCGGAAGCGGATATTACGGCATCCGGGAACCCGGCGTCATCCAGCATCTTGCGTGCTTTCTTGGATAAATAAGCAAGGTCGCCGCTGTCCAGACGAATTCCATAACGGGCAGGAGTTCGGCCGGAGTCTCTTAGTTCCTGAAAAACTCGGATGGCATTCGGTACTCCGCTGCGAAGTGTGTCATAAGTATCCACCAGAAGGGTACAGGTATCCGGATAAAGATCCGCATACGTGCGAAATGCCGTGTACTCATCATCAAAACTCATGATCCAGCTGTGCGCGTGTGTGCCTAATACAGGAACACCAAATAATTTTCCAGCAAGGACATTGGAAGTTCCATCGCATCCGCCGATGACAGCGGCTCTTGCTCCGTAAGTTCCTGCATCCGGTCCTTGGGCTCGCCTCAGACCAAATTCCATGACGCCGCTTCCGCCGGCTGCGTATACGACTCTGGATGCCTTGGTGGCAATCAGGCTCTGGTGATTGATGATATTAAGGATAGCGGTCTCAATCAGCTGTGCCTCCATCATCGGTGCCTGCACTTTGACAAGCGGTTCCATCGGGAACACGACAGTCCCTTCCGGAATCGCGTAAATATCGCCGGTAAAATGGTATCCTGCCAGATATTCCAGGAAATCTTCGTCGAAAATGCTGAGTCCTCTAAGATAATCGATATCTTCATAAGAAAAAGAAAGATTCTTAATGTAGTCGATCAGCTGTTCTAATCCGCAGGCGATTGCATAGCTGCCCCCGGAAGGATTCTCACGATAAAAAACGTCAAAAATTACCGTTTCATCATTTTTGGATTTAAAATATCCCTGCATCATCGTCAATTCATAGAGGTCGGTCAGCAGGGTCAGTTGGTTTATGTCCATGAAAAACTCCTTTCATGTGATTTTGTGATCTTATGATATTTCAAAGAAACCACATATAACCATAGTATATCACAATTTGGCAAAAAGGAACAATTTTCTATTACTCATTTTCAAGAATAATTGCAATCGCCTCGATGGCTTCTTCCTCATCATTGCCTGAAATCTTGAAAATTATTTCATCATCGTAAGAAACTCCTGCGCTCATCAAAGCAATCGGATTCGAGGCATCATATTCCTCTCCGTTATAACACATGGAAACGTCGGATGCGAAATCCCGCGCAGCAGCGGCAAGATTCGCACAGGGTCTGGCGTGGAGACCTTGAGGCGCTTTGATTCTAAAAGAGCGTGTTACCATTTCGAATTCTCCTTTCGTATCATATTTTTCTCCATTGTAACATAAAATAGTAAGACGGACAAAAGGAGGATGAAAATGAGATACAAAATGACCTATGTTTTTCTTATGCTGCTCTTGTTCTTTTCGATTCCGTATCTAGTCACAGTTTTCATAGGAGATCCGGGAAAGGAACAGGAAATTGAGTTTGATACATACGACAGTGGATACAAAGTTGAAATCGAAGAAGGCAAAACCGTTGATTTGGAATCCTATCTTTGGATGATCCTTCCCGGACAGATCTCTCTGGATGATGAAGAAGAGGCTTTAAAAGCACAGACGGTTATTCTTCGGACAGATATCATTCGGAGAATGGGGAACGGGAATAAGATAAAAGAAGAAAATCTTCCTTATGAACGAATGTCGGATGAAAAATTAAAGGAGGCTCTGGGGAGCAAAAAATATTCGATCAAGGATCATGCAAGGAAACAAGCTGTAAGTGAGACTTTGGGGGAAGTCCTTATTTATGACGGAAAATACATAGAGCCGTTTTTTCACGGAATCAGTGTCGGGAAAACGTTAAGCGGAAAAGAGTGGTTTGGAAAAGAATTTCCTTATCTGAAAGCAAAAGACAGCGTAAAAGATGTAGAAGCCAAAGATTATATGACGGTTTCCATTCTATCATATGGAAAGATTCTGGAAAAAATACAATCAGAACAGGATGCCGATATGAAAGAAGCAGATTTAAAATCAGGTTTATCGGTCAGCAAGGCAACGAAAAGTGGTTATGTAAAAGAAGTGAAAGCAGGATTCGTCAAAGTTTCCGGTACAAAATGGGCAGAATGGTTTTCTCTGGTGTCCAATAATTTTTATCTGGAACCGTATAAAGGCAAGCTTCGAATGATATGTCTGGGAAAAGGAAATGGTCTTGGAATGAGTCAATATGGCGCCAATGAAATGGCGAAGGAAGGGGAAGATTATCAAAAAATTTTGAAATATTATTATTCCGGTGTGAAAATCAAAAAGTTAAGTGAATAAACAGGAAAGAATGGGCAAAACTAAATTTGAGGTGATGAAAATGAGAAAGAATAGCAGAGGAACCCCGCTTTTGCTTAGAAAATATTATGGGGTTATGATTGTTGGTTTTGTCCTGTTTCTTGGAGTCATGGCATATTACAGCGTAAAATTTAAAGAGAAACGAGAGCTGGCCAAACAAGAAGTGGAATTGGAAGATTCCGTAGGCGCGGCGAACAGCGCAACGGAAGCAACAACGGAAGTGACTTCCACGGAAGAGGCAACAGAAACAACCACTGAGGAAGCGGCTCAGACCATAGGGCAGCAGATCTCTTATGACGGAAAGACGAAACTTTCCTGGCCGATTACCGGAAACGTAATTCTTCCTTATAGTACGGATGAGACAGTTTATTTTGAAACCTTGGATCAGTACCGTACCAATCCGGGAATTCTGATTGAAGCAAAAGAAGGAGCATCTGTAAAAGCAGTTAAGCAGGCAGAAGTGACCGAGGTTAGAAATTCTTCTGAATATGGACAAACGGTCGTGATGGATCTTGGCAGCGGCTATACGGCAATGTATGGACAGATGAAAGATTTGACAGTGAAAGCAGGAGATACGGTGGAAAAAGGACAGGTCATCGGAAAGGTCGCAGCTCCTACAAGTTACTATACATTAGAAGGAACGAATCTGTATTTTCAGATGGAAAAAGATAAAAAGAGTGTTGACCCAAGCAAATATTTAGAATAAGATTGGAACCAGAAAAGAAGATTCGCCGTATAATAATAGAGAAGCGAAAGACAATAACAGCAGGATTATCCCGCTGATGTAGAAGAAAGGCCGCCGAACCACCGGCGGTTTTTTCTTCGAAGAAACGGAGGGACAAATGAAGAATTATACATATATACTAAGGTGCAGAGACGGCAGCCTTTATACCGGATGGACCAACGATATTGATAAAAGAATGCAGGCCCATAGGAAAGGGAAAGGCGCAAAGTATACCAGGAGCAGGCTTCCTGTGACTTTGGTATATCAGGAAACTTTCGATACGAAACAGGAAGCAATGCGAAGAGAAGCAGAGATAAAAAAACTGTCAAGAAAAAAGAAGCTTCTGCTGGTTGAAACATATCAGCAGAAGCTTTCACAGCGCAAAAATTAAATTTGGAACATCAGTACCATATGGCAGAGACTGCCTCCCATAACAAACAGATGAAAGATCTCATGCAAACCAAAATTTTTCCAGTGATGTTCAAACCACGGAATCTTTAAAGCATAGATGACGCCTCCGACTGTATAGATAATGCCTCCGGCAAGGAGCCACAGGAAGGAAGTATGAGACAGGCTGCGGATGATCGGAGCAATAGCGACGATGCAAAGCCATCCCATAGCAATATACATAACAGATGAAATCCATTTCGGGCAGCCGATCCAGAACATTTTAAAGAGTATGCCAAGAATCGCGATAATCCAAATGACGGTGAGGAGACCGTATCCAACTTTTCCTCCCAGGACAATCGTACAGATCGGAGTATATGACCCGGCAATCAGGACGAAAATCATCGCATGATCCAGTTTCTTTAAGATCTTATTGATCCGGGGCGAAATATTAAAGGAATGATAAGCGGTACTCGCGCCGTACAATCCAATCATACTAAGTGTAAAAACGATCAGTGAAACGATACGGATATAATCACCGGATAAAAAGCTCTTCATAATCAACGGTATTGAAACAATGGCGGCAGACACCATACCGATCAAATGAGTGATGGCGCTTCCGGGTTCTTTTAATTTATGGTTTGTCATAGGATTCCCTCCATTTAAAAAGTATTTAAGAAAATATTAATTAGTTTTTAAGAAAATGATAAGTAGTTTTAAATACTACATCTAACTTTTCTTTATACTACACCCAATGAAAGAAGAATGCAAGGGGTTTTTTCATTTTTCTCGGCAAATGATAAATATTGGAAATATAAGAATTTATACGGCTACTTGACAAAATAGGGAACATCTTATAAAATAAAAACAGTAATAATTATTGTTATGAAAGGAGTATCCTATGCAGCCAGCAATAAAAAGAAGCAAACAAAGGGATGCCATCGTCGCATTTCTAATGACTCGCAAGGACCACCCGACAGCTGATACAATATATATGAACATTAAAGAAGAATTTCCGAACATTAGTCTGGGAACAGTATATCGAAATCTTGCTCTTCTATCAGAAAGAGGCGACATTATAAAGCTTAGTTATGACGGAGGAGCCGATCGGTATGATGCATCTGTAAAACCGCACTATCATTTCATATGTCAGGAATGCGGGGAAGTAACAGATATTGAAATAGAATCTTTTGATCAGGAAATTATCGACAGAGTCAATAAAATTTTCCCAGGAGAGATCCGGGAAAGTGTAACTTATTTCAGGGGAACTTGTGAGAAATGTTTGAGAAAAAATCTTGACAAGGAATCATAGTGGTGTTACTATAAGAATAGAAAACAGGAATGATTCCTAATTTTAAAAGGAAGCAGTCTATGCTTTCAAGATTCAAGTCACAATATGTTTAAGAAAAGGAGAAAGTGATTATGAAAAAATGGGTTTGTACCGTATGCGGATATGTACATGAAGGAGAACAGCCACCGGAGAAATGTCCAACTTGTGGAGTACCGGCAGAGAAATTTAAAGAAATGAGCGGAGAAAGAGAATGGGCC
>DXEM01000032.1 GCA_019114985.1 Candidatus Anaerostipes excrementavium | reverse complement strand
ATGCAAAGGAATCAGGTGCAACGATCACGCTGACATCCGATGTAAAAGAGGGAACAAAAGATGCCGACGTTATCTACACAGATGTATGGGTATCCATGGGAGAGCCGGACGAAGTATGGGAGAAGAGGATTAAAGAGCTCTCTCCATATAAAGTGACAAAAGAAGTGATGGCAAACGCAAAAGACAGCGCGATCTTCCTGCACTGTCTTCCCGCATTCCACGATCTGAAGACAAAGATCGGAAAAGAAATGGGTGAGCGTTTTAATATAGAAGATATGGAAGTGACGGACGAAGTGTTCGAGTCCGAACAGTCTAAAGTGTTTGACGAGGCAGAGAACCGTATGCATACGATCAAGGCTGTGATGATGGCTACGCTGGGAATTGAAGAATAAGAACAGATACCGCAGGTAAACATATTTTTGAAGCGGCGTCTTCGGACAAGTGCCGGACAGAGTTAGAAGTATTAATTCTGTCCGGCATTTTTACGTGCTTTTTACATGGATGTAATACAACCGGGAAAAGATATCTGTTAGAATTACACTTGAATATGTCTGTCGGACGAATATGACGCCATGTTGCGGCTAAAATTATTAGAATGGAGAAATAGAAGATGAACATATTTGATATTCTCGGCCCTGTTATGGTTGGCCCGTCCAGTTCCCATACGGCGGGAGCGGTCAGAATAGGGTATGTTACAAGGACAATGCTGGGAGAAGAGCCTGTGAATGCCATGATCAGCTTGAGCGGTTCATTTGCAGCGACAGGGAGCGGACACGGAACAGACCGGGCGCTTATCGCAGGGCTTCTTGGTATGAAGCCGGATGATATGCGCATACCGGACAGCTTTGAACTGGCAGAACAGGAGGGGCTGTCTTTTTCTTTTGCAAATATACGGCTCCCAGGGGCACATCCGAATACGGCTGTACTGGAAGTGGAAGGGAAAACAGGACTGTCAATAAAAATACAGGCATCCTCGCTTGGCGGAGGCCGGATTATGATCGATAAACTGGATGATACGGAAGTACACTGTACAGGTTCCTGTCCGACTTTGATTATACACAATCAGGACAGTCCGGGTATGGTATCGGAAGTAACAGGTATTTTGTCGCGGAAGAATGTTAATATTGCGACTCTGCAGCTTTATCGGGATAAGAGGGGCGGACTTGCAGTAATGGTGATAGAGACAGATCAGACGGTTCCTCGGGAAACAGTCTCCATGCTGGAGAAGTTGGAAGGTATTGAGCGTATTATGTATATCCGTGGGGAGGAAGTGTAATGTCGTATTCATCTTTAAATGAGATCACACAGAGGTGTAACAGCGAAGGTATTCCGTTTTGGAAGGCGGTACAGTATTCAGATATGGAGGAACGGGAAGTAACAGAGCAGGCGTCCTTTCAGATGATGCAGAAGATGTGGAATGCTATGAAAGCAGCGGGAGATTCTTACGATAAGGATCAGAAATCGCGCAGCGGTCTTGTAGGGGGCATGGGCGGTCAGATGAGGAGTTATATGGAAAAAGGCGATACGCTGAGCGGGGATTTTATGTCCGAAGTGATTGCACAGGCATTGGAGATGGGCGAGTCGAATGCCTGTATGCACCGGATTGTCGCAGCGCCGACTGCCGGAGCCTGCGGTGTGCTTCCGGCAGTGCTCCTTCCGATATACAGCCGAAAAACAGCATCGGATACTGAGATCACGGAGGCAATGTATACAGCCGCAGGGATAGGGCAGGTTATTGCGTCCCGGGCTTTTATTGCAGGTGCGGCAGGCGGTTGTCAGGCTGAAATCGGCTCGGCATCGGCAATGGCTGCGGGGGCGCTGGTATCCCTCAGGGGAGGAACGGCAGAGCAGATCGCACATGCGGCTGCTATGGCGCTCAAAAATCTTCTCGGGCTTGTCTGTGATCCGGTGGCGGGACTGGTTGAAGTGCCCTGCGTTAAGCGGAATGTGATAGGTGCGGTTAATGCCGTTTCAAGCGCAGATATGGCTCTTGCCGGAATTGTAAGTAGAATCCCGCCGGATCAGGTCATCGATGCGATGAAAGAAGTAGGGGAGAGTATGCATATTTCTTTAAAAGAGACAGGGGAAGGCGGAGTGGCCAATACTCCGGAGGCAAGAAAAATAAAATTTAACCTGAACTTACAATGACTTAACGTTCCGTTGGTGATTATTTTACATCATTTTCCTATAATGTATCTCGGTAATTCAAAAGAAAAGAAGTTGAAAAAGGGAGAACAGGAATGAAAAGAAGAATAATAAGTGCGTTGCTGCTTGTCTGTATTACTGCGGCAATCGCTTCAGGATGCGGTTCTGATGAACCGGTTGAAACAGTTGATCTGAACAGTATGACTCTGGAAGAGATTGAAGCACAGGCAAAAGAAGAGGGAGAACTTGCATCTGCGGCGATGCCTGATACATGGGCCAACTGGGGTGAAACATGGCAGGAGTACACAGATACGTACGGGATTGAGCATGTGGATACTGATATGTCTTCTGCGGAAGAAATTTCGCTGTTTGAGACAGAGGGGACAGATGCTACGAAGGATATTGGTGATGTAGGACAGGCATTCGGACCGGTAGCGGAAGAGCAGGGAGTTACACTTCCGTATAAGACAAGCTACTGGGATTCGATTCCGGACTGGGCGAAAGACGATGACGGAGACTGGATCATAGGATATTACGGCACAATGTCTGTTATTGTTAACAACAAG
The DNA here is from genome assembly GCA_019114985.1 of Candidatus Anaerostipes excrementavium. GTDB lineage: Bacteria > Bacillota > Clostridia > Lachnospirales > Lachnospiraceae > Anaerostipes > Anaerostipes excrementavium. Next base: position 189,713 of record DXEM01000032.1, on the reverse strand, counting down.
ATCGTAAAAGACACACCTACATCTTTTGAAGATATCTTAAACGGTGATTATATAGTTGCAGTCGGAGACGTGCAGGCTGCCACTCAGGCTCAGTATGCAGTCCTTGCTGCAGCAATTGCTTACGGCGGAGATGAAAGCAACATTCAGCCGGGACTTGATTACTTCAGACAGATTGCTGAGCAGGGAAGACTTGACCTCGGCGAGTTTACTCAGGCACGTATCGAGAAAGGAGAAGTCGGAGTAGCTTTCTTATGGGATTTCAACGCTCTTGGTTACAGAGAGCAGTTTGTAGAGAATAATCCGGATGCAGACTTTACAGTTTTTATCCCGTCTGAGGCATCTATCCAGACCGGATATGCTACAATTATCAACAAATATTCAAAGCATCCGTGTGCTGCGGCTCTTGCGAGAGAATACATTTTAAGTGATGAGGGACAGATCAATCTTGCAAAAGGTTATGCAACACCGATACGTGAGGATGTGGAGCTTCCGGACGATGTGGCTTCAAAACTCCTGGACGACAGCCAGTATGCAAACGCGAGAATGGTAGAAGATCAGGATGCATGGGACGAGACCGCGCAGACGATCGGAACATTGTGGCAGGAAGAGGTTGTAGCTTACGCACAATAAAATGTATTGACGGATGACCGGACTGCTGCATAAAGTGCAGCGGTCCGTTTTATGTAAAAGGTGAGGTTAATATGAAAACACAAAAGAAAACATACATATTTGCGCTGGTGCCGTTTTTGCTGCTATGTCTTCTGTTTGAGATCATACCGGTCATTTTTACGGTCATCAGAAGTTTCTTCCCGGAGGGAGGAGACATGGGATTTACACTTGATAACTATATTAATATATTTACCGGAAAACTGTATCAGCAGGCCATAGTCAACAGTCTGCTCATCTCGATTCTTTCTTCGGTTATCGGGCTGCTCGTGGCATTTATCGGTGCAAAAGCAGTCCATGAGGAAAAAGGTAAACTGAAGCAGGTATTCATGAGTATTCTGAATATGGTATCAAATTTTTCGGGCGTACCGCTGGCGTTTGCATATATCATTATGTTTGGAAACATCGGTGTCATGACGATGATCGGCGCGAATTACGGAATTGAATTTCTGGCGGAGTTCCCCCTGTATTCTGTATGGGGACTTCTGCTGATATATGTATATTTCCAAATCCCCCTGTCCACACTCCTGCTGATCCCGGCATTTGATTCGATCAGAAAAGAGTGGAAAGAAGCGGTTGCCCTTCTGGGCGGCAGCCGGATGACATTCTGGAGGAAAGTCGGCATCCCAGTACTGATGCCGAGTATACTGGGAACATTTTCTGTATTGTTTGCCAACGCACTGGCAGCTTATGCGTCTGCCTATGCACTGCTGATGAACAATGTATCACTGCTTCCGATCCGTCTGTCGGAACAGTTCGTCGGCGATATCATACAGAGACCGGAGTTCGGAAGTGCGATTGCAGTCATCATGATGGTCTTCATGGTGATCGCCATTGGCGTACAGAATAAGATGACTCCAAAGAAAGGGGGGAGACGCTGATGAATACAGAAAAAAAGAAACGCAATGCAGGATCAAAGATTGCGATTATTGTAATTATAGTGTATCTGCTTCTCCCACTGGTAATGACGCTGATTTACTCCCTTTTTCAGGAGTGGATCGACGTGATGCCGACAGGTTTTACTCTGGGAGCTTATACAGAGCTGTTTACTGATCCTCTGTTCTGGAAAGCAGTCGGGCGTACGGTTATTATTTCTATTGTTCCGATCGTGCTGTGTACAGTGTTTGTACTGCTGGCGATGTATGTGGTAGTTGTCTACCATCCGGAATGGGATAAAATGATTCAGATTCTGTGTACGATTCCGTATGCAATCCAGGGCGTCATCCTTCCAATCTGCGTTCTGTCGCTTTACAGCAGTGCGCCGGAACCTTTCGGAGACAGAATGTTCATGCTTGTTGCGACTTATATGGTTGTAATCCTTCCCTATGTATATCAGGGAATCAGAAATAATCTGAACGGTGTCGGGGCGCCAAGGCTTATCGAGGCGGCGCAGATGCTGGGAGCGAGCAAGTTTTACGCATTCTTCCGCGTCGTTATTCCGAATATTATGAGCGGTGTCACAATTTCAGTCATGCTGGCGATGGCAATTGTATTTGGTGATTTCGTTATCATTAATACACTGGCGGGCGGACAGTTTATGACAGCACAGATGTATTTATATGATGTAATGAAAAAATCCGGGCAGAGGACCTGCGCCGTGATCGTTATACTTTTCCTCGTAACTCTGATCATTTCGGCTTGTGCATTTTTCCTGCAGTCGAAGGGCAAAGACAGAAAGGACAGATAAAGAAAATGGCTTATATTGAATTTAAAAATATCGATAAATTTTATGGTGATAATCATGTGTTAAAGGGAATCAATCTGGAAATCCAGAAAGGTGATTTTGTTACACTTCTGGGCCCTTCCGGATGTGGAAAGAGTACGCTGCTCCGCTGTCTCGCAGGACTTGAGCAGATCTCAGGGGGACAGATACTGCTGGACGGTGAGGATATTACAAACAAAGATCCAAAGGACCGTAATATCGGAATGGTGTTCCAGCAGTACAGCCTTTTCCCGAATATGACGGTAGAAGAGAATCTTTCTTTCGGATTAAAACTTCAGAAACTTCCGTCAGATGAGATTGGAAGACGTGTAAGAGATGCCATTGATATGGTAGAGTTAAAAGGAAAAGAAAAAGAGTACCCGGGAAATCTTTCCGGAGGACAGCAACAGAGGGTCGCTCTTGCGAGAGGAATTGTGATGCAGCCGAAAGTGCTGCTTCTGGATGAACCTCTGAGTGCTATTGATGCGAAACTGAGAAAATCTCTTCAGACGAGCATTCGGAGAATACACAAAGATCTTGGTCTGACGTCTGTGTTCGTAACCCATGATCAGGATGAGGCAATGGTAATGTCTGATGTGATACACCTGTTCCATGACGGCGTTATTGAACAGTCGGGCAGTCCTGTAGAAGTTTATACAAAACCGGAGACGACTTTTGCGGCAGGATTCATCGGAAATTATAATATTCTGGATGCGAATGCCATGGAAGCAATTACAGGAAAGAAATGGAACAGCGGACAGTTTGCAATCCGTCCTGAGACTTTCCTGCTGTCCAAGGATACGATCACGACGGAAGATTACCGTATGAACGGAACGATCATTGACTATGTGCCAAGAGGAAATGTGCTCCGCTACCATATTGATATCAATGGCGTGGAAGTGTATGCAGACGTGCTGTTCCGGAGTATGTCTATGTTTAATGTGGGTGAGAAGATCAATGTAGGAGTGGCCGATCATAACTGTGTGCGGCTTTAAGACCGGGCGGCAAGGAGGAAAAAAGTGGATAAAATTACAATACGCGGATTTTCGGAAAAAGGAAACTGGTACAAGGGGAATCTTCACAGCCATACGGTGAATTCTGATGGAATGCTTACCCCTGAACAGTCTGTAAAGCTTTTTAAAGAGCATGGATACAACTTTCTGTGCTTTTCCGAACATGATAAGTATACGGATTACAGAGCGGAATTTGACTGTGATGACTTCATTATCCTGCCGGGGCTTGAGGCGTCCGCAATCCTTTATTATGATGAGGTTTCCGGGAGAAGAAAAAAAGTACATCACATTCATGGCATTCTCGGCACAGAGGAGATGCAGAGAAATGCGGTCCTTCCATTGTATCAGCACAATGAGATCCATCCGGTGCATAAATATTACGGACAATGGGACGGGGCTGCGGCTGCCCAGAAACTGGCGGATGAAATGATACAGCACGGTATGGTAGCTACATACAATCATCCGATATGGTCGAGAGTGAGAGAAGAGGAATTTATAAATACAGAAGGAATCTGGGCACTTGAGATTTATAACTATAATACAGTTAATGAAAGTAATACCGGATATGATGAAACATATTTCGATGTGATGTTAAGAGAAGGAAAGAAAATTTTTGCTTTTGCATCGGACGACAATCATAATGAAGGAAATTTCGATGACGCATGCGGAGGCTACATCGTGGTCAAAGCAGAGAGGCTGACGCATGAAGATATTGTACAGAATATGCTGGAAGGAAATTATTATTCATCATCGGGACCGGAGATCCGTGACTGGGGAATCAGAGACAATGTGGCCTACGTTGACTGCAGTCCGGTCTACAGGATTGACTTTGTTGCTGGAAATGATATAAATGACGGTATTTCCAGAGTGTGCGGATCTTATGACGATACGATTGAGCACGGAGAATACGAACTGAAGGGTCATGAGACTTATGTTCGGGTAAAATGTACGGACAAGAACGGAAAAACTGCATGGAGTAACCCGATCTGGCTTGCAAAATGATAAATTTTTTACTTGTTTCTTTGGAAAAGGTATAATAAAATAGCATCACAGAAGAGGTGTTTATATGAGAGAAGACATGAAAGCAGTGATTGCAGATACCTTTTCCCAGATGCTGGATAAGGAAGACATAGATAAAATTACGGTGACAAAGCTGATCGCGGAATGCCATATCTCAAGGCAGACATTTTATTATCACTTTAAAGATATTATGGATGTGCTGGAGTGGACGTTCCGACGTGCCACGCAGGAGCTGGTGCAGAAGAGCCTGAATGAAGAAGACCGTTTGGGAGCACTGACCACTTATGTCGCGTTTGTGCGGCAGAACAGGAAAAAATTCGAGCGGTTGCTCTATTCCCGCCGCTGGGTTCAGATCGAGGGGATGCTTGTCGAGGCGGTAACCGTATATCTGGCGCAGATAGCGCGCAGTAAGGTTCCGGAGCTTGACCTGAGCGTGGATGATCTGGAAGTGATGCTGAGGTTTTATGCCTGCGGAATGGTGGGAGTCCTGCTGCAGTATATGGAAAAACCAAACCTGAATGAGGAAAAGCTGGTCATACAGATGGAAAAGATCATCACGGGAAAGATGTTTCCGGGAAAACATGATTGAGAATATTGTAAATGAAGAGGGGCTGTCGCACTAAATAATTAGTGCGGCAGCACTTTTTTGCAAAGAATAAGAGCCAGGTCCTATGCAAGGCCTGGCTCCTGATGTAAAATTTATTTATGCGACTAAATAAACTTTTACAGAAAGATTATACCTTATCTTCTCCGTACTATCAAATCAAACTTCCGCTGGATGTGGAAATTTTGATCCCGGCAGATGATCCGGTCCGCCTTCTGAGTACCTTTGTGGAGGGAATGGAACTCAGCGATCTTTATCAGACTTATGGAAAGATAAAGAAAAATCAGGTGACACCCAGACAACTGTTTAAGATCATTGTTTACGCCAGCATGAACCGGATCTATTCCAGCCGTGACATTGAAACTGCATGCCGCAGGGATATCAATTTTATGTATCTTCTGGAAGGAAAACCTGCTCCTGACCATGCGACATTTGCCCGCTTTGTATCCCTGCATTTCGCCCAATGTTCCAAAAAGACGCTGGCTGAGGTATCAAAACTCTTATATTCCCTTGGAGAAATTTCTGGCAAAACAGTTTTCATTGATGGGACGAAAATCGAATCAGCTGCAAATAAATACACCTTTGTCTGGAAAAAGGCTGTTACGAAAAATCAGGCAAAACTGTTCGGAAAGATCCTCTCCCTTGTGGAAGAATGCGAAACCCTTTACGGACTTCATATCATTCATCATGGAAAAGTATCGCTCCACACTTTAAAGAGACTGCGAAAAAAACTGTACCGGATCCGCCGGGAAGAAGGGATTGTCTTTGTCCATGGGAGCGGAAAGCGGAAAACACGTCTCCAGAAATCCATCGAAACATTGGAAACATATCTGGATAAACTGAAAGAATACAACCACAAACTCCATATATGCGGGGAACGCAACAGCTATTCCAAAACAGATCCGGACGCAACCTTTATGCGGATGAAGGAAGACGCCATGCAGAACGGCCAGCTGAAACCAGCTTATAATCTCCAGCACGGCGTGGATTCCGAATACATCACATGGCTGGATCTCAGCTCCCGCCCTACGGATACAAGAACCCTGATCCCATTCCTGAAAGAGATGGGAAAACACCTTCCGTTTAAATATCAGGAGGTGGTAGCGGATGCAGGGTATGAAAGCGAAGAGAATTACCTGTTCCTCGAAGAAAACGGCCAGCTTTCCTATATCAAGCCGCAGAACTATGAGATCTTGAAAACCCGGAAATACCGCCAGGATATCGGGCGTATGGAAAATATGGCGTATAATGAGCAGGCAGACTGCTATTACTGCAAAAACGGGAGGATGTTGACCGTCCAGTATGAAAAGAAGAAAAAGACGGCCAGCGGATATCGAAGAACCGTCACAGTATATCGGAGCAACGACTGTGGCGGATGTCCTTATAAAACAGAATGTATCAAGGGAAACAACTGCAAAATCCCAATGGAAGAACGGCAGAAAGTACTGTATGTTTCTAAAAAGCTGAAAGAAAAACGTCAGGAGACACTGGAACGGATCACCAGCGAATATGGGACACAGCTGCGGATGAACCGAAGTATCCAAGTGGAAGGCAGCTTTGCGGACATCAAGGAGGATATGGGATTCAGACGGTATCAGTACCGTGGGAAAGCAAACGTTACCGCCCAGAGCATCCTGTTAGCGATCGGATATAATATCAGGAAACTGCATCATAAGATCCAGGCAGGAAGGACAGGCCGGCATCTATTTCCTCTGAAACAAAGGGTGTGATTTTGACAATCCAAAACTGAATTTAGAAGGAGAACCTTTTTTAGCAAAAGGTTTATTAAAGTACGTCATTTTTCCAAAAGGGAATAAGTAACCAAAACATTTCAGCAAAAAAATGGCAAAAAGATGCTGCCGCATCTATGATTTTTTTATCATTGATGCGACAGCCCCTTTGCCGGAAGGAGAAAGCACTGAAAAAGCCCCTAGGAGGGGAAGCTGAGGATGTGGTGCAGTTGGCAGACCTTCAGTGCGCCTTCCGGGCGCAAGCAGGGAAGATCCCCTTATAGGGGAAGAGCAAGCCACCGGCTAAGCCGGTGGTCCTGACTCATAGAAAACTCCGTCCCTATGAAATAAAAAACGCTCTGCGCCGGCCGGAGTGGAACGAAGACGCACTGCGGCGATGTGGAAAATGTCGCTGAAGCGACCCCCGCCGCAGGCGGAGAATCCAGCAAAGCAGGATTCTTTTTATATAATTTAATCGCATTCTTGTTATTGTAATTCAGATATCATTCCCATTCTGCGGTATGAAACATAGAGATGTCCCATAGTATGTTTGAGTGAGATTCGATTGGATTCAGCCCACACGAGGGAACCTGCACTTAAAATCGGAAGAAAACAAATCCATGCGCCGGTAATTCCGAAATGACTGCAGGAAAGATAAGATGCGGCGACACCGATATGAAAGAAAAATAAAACTTTTCCAAAAAATTTTCCTTTCTTTAGAGATTCTTTGTTCTTGCTGCAGCAGTAATCTGTCATAGATGATACAAATTGGCGGAAGTTGTTTGTAGAAAAAATGCTGGAGCATGTATATCCATCAGCTCCGGAAAAAGAACACCATTGGATTGCCATTGCGAAAAATAGAGGATATAATGCAATGAAATCATTCAAATCTTCCGGAAACAGTCCAATCATGAAAACCGCCAGGGCATCAATGCAAATGCTCAAATATTTCATAGGAAGTTTAGTATGCTTTGGAAGAATAACAGTAAGTGCGATGGCTCCACCGTAAATAAGAAGACCGATAACACGAATGAACAGATCTTTGTCCGGATGACCGACCGCGTCCATTGCTATTGTAATCAAATTCGATGTCTGTGCGGAACCGAATAGATCATGATGATTCAGGATTGCAAAACCGCCTAAAAATCCTCCGATCATTGCCATATTAAAGTGAGTCCAACGTTGTAATTTTGTTTTCATTTTCATTCCTGCTTTCTTCGTATTCTTTCTTTGCTATTATAGTGCTCTCTGAAAACGTTGTAAAGTTAATATTTTGATTATATAATATAAATAAAATTTATATTATAAAGAGTTATAAGAAAAATAAAGATGAAGAAAAGAGGAGAGAAAAATGGATTACATGGATATTCATACCTTTCTGACGATTGTATCAAGTGAATCGCTGTCTAAGGCTGCCCAGCGCCTATTTGTTTCTCAGCCGGCATTACGCCACAGATTGTTGAAATTGGAAAAGGAACTTGGTGTGGAATTGATGGTAAGAGGAAGAGGGATACGGAATATTCGATTAACGGAAGAAGGGAAGCGATTCATTCCTCTTGCCAGAAAGTGGGAGAACCTTTATTTTGAGACGCAGAAGATTCGGCAGTCAGATGGGAAAAGTCTGCTTCGCGTATCGAATGTGGACAGTTTAAATCAGGGGTTTATCACCGGTGTATGTACGAAATTTCTGACAAAATACCGGCAATGCAGGCTTCATATGACAACTCTGCGGTCCAATGCGGCATATGAAGCGATGAAAGAGCATGAAATTGATCTGGGATTTATTATGAATCCGAGATTTGCAAGGACAATTCGAACCATTCCTCTTTTTGAAGAAAATCTGTTTTTTGTATGCAGTCAGTCAGCAGAGTATGAGGCGCCCTTGTCGCCCAATGCGCTGGATGTTTCGGATGAGATTTATATTCCCTGGGGCAATACTTTTCTGAATTGGCATGATTATTGGTTTGGACCGGCAGCAGAGACAAAAGTATCCATGGACAATATGGCATTGTTGGAGCAAATGCTTTATTTGCATCGGGCATGGGCCATTGTTCCGGCAGCCATTGCAGCAAATCTTGTGAAAACAGGAAAATGGAAGGGGATACCATTGAAAGAAGGGCCGGAACCAAGGATTTGTTATGGGATTCTTCCGGAGGATGAAAAAGAACAGCCATGGATTACAGCATTTTTGGAATGCTTTATGCAAAAAGCAGAAATGATGCCGGAATCCGTGTAATTAAAAAATCATAGAAAAAACTCCCGAAAGAATTGTTTTCGTAAAACAAATCCTCCGGGAGTTACAATTCTGCTTATTTTTGATTGTTTATTTGGTCAGCATCTCCATGATTTCATTGCTTCGGGCAATGAATTTGGTCATTGCTTCCGGCGCCAATGGTTTGTGGCTTAACATTGCCAGATCATAAAGCTGTTCACAGATGATCTGTGCATTGTCTGCGTCCCCATGTTCAAATAAATATTTTACTAAAGCGTTGTTGGCATTTAAGGTCAGGGACTCCTGAGATCCGCCAAACATATTTGGATCCATCCCAGCCATGCCGTACATCTTCATCATATCCTGCATACGGCGGCTTTCTTCGGACAGAGTAATGATAGAAGAAATCTTTTCATCTTTTAATTTCTCTACATGGACGTCCAGATTGTCTTTTCCAAGAGTCTTGCGGAAAAGATCTGTCAGCACTTTGGTAATATCTTCCAGTTCTTTTTCGTCGGTCTCTTCTTTTAATGATTCCTCTACATCTGCATCAATTCGCTTAAATTTGATATGCTGATTCTGCTGTTCAATCTGTGTGATGAAAGCGGAATCAATGTTGTGGTTTAAGATCACTGCATCCATGTCCTGTTCTTTGAACATATTGATATACTGGCTTTGCTGCACTTCGTCTGTAATATAGTAAAGAGTCGTGACATCGTCGTCATTAGCAGGCGCAGGTACCAAATCGCTGAGTGTTACATATTTGTGCTCCATGTTCTTGAACAAAATATAATCTTTGATCTTCTCGGCAAATTTTTGATCACGGATGAAACCGTACTTGATAAATGGGCTGATATCATCCCAATATTTCTCATAAGATTCACGGTCCGTCTTGCACATACCGGTCAGTTTGTCAGCGACTTTCTTCGTAATATAATTAGAAATTTTCTGTACAAAACCGTCATTTTGCAGAGCACTTCTGGATACATTCAGCGGAAGATCCGGACAGTCAATGACGCCTTTCAACAGCATCAGGAATTCAGGGATGACTTCTTTGATGTTATCGGCAATGAATACCTGATTGTTGTAGAGCTTGATCGTTCCTTCAATGGAATCATATTCCGTATTGATCTGCGGGAAGTATAAAATACCCTTCAAATTAAATGGATAATCCATATTCAAGTGAATCCAGAACAAAGGCTCTTTATAATCATGAAAAACTTTGTGGTAAAATTCTTTGTATTCTTCCTCAGTGCATTCATTTGGACGTTTCATCCACAGTGGGTGTGTATCGCTTAAGGATACCGGACGTTTATTGATCTTAACCATTTCTCGGGCAGGAGAAATCTCTACGGTTTCTTTTGTTCCGTCTTCGTTTTCTCGTTCTTCTGTTTTAGCATCTTCATGGATATGTTCTACGACAATATCATCGTCATGCAGATCTTCTTCCGGAATTGTTTCAAATTCCTGTTCTTTTCCTTCTACGGAAAGGAAGATCTCGGTCGGCATGAAAGAACAATATTTTTCAATAATCTCTCTGGCACGATATTCATTGGCAAATTCAGTGCTTTCTTCATTTAAGAATAAAGTGATCTTTGTACCAACCTCTTCTTTTGTTCCGGTCTTCATCGTGTATTCTGTACCACCGTCGCATTCCCAGTGAACAGGCTCTGCTCCCTCTTTGTAGGAAAGGGTATCAATATGAACTTCATCTGCCACCATGAAAGCGGAATAGAAACCAAGACCAAAGTGACCGATGATCTGTTCCCCTTCTGTTTTATCTTTGTATTTCTCCAAAAATTCAGTAGCGCCGGAGAAAGCGATCTGTGTAATGTATTCTTCTACTTCATCAGCTGTCATACCAAGACCGGTGTCAACGAATGTCAATGTCTTTTTCTCCGGGTCCAGGATAACTTCTACTTTATTCTTATGTCCTTCCGGGAACGTATACTCTCCCATCATATCCAATTTTTTCAACTTTGTAATGGCGTCGCATCCGTTGGAAATCAATTCACGGAAAAAGATATCATGATCGGAATAAAGCCATTTTTTTATAATTGGGAAAATATTATCGCTGTTAATGGAAAGACTGCCTCTTTTTTCTGACATATTCTTACACTCCTTTATTTGATAATGATTTTGTGTTCTATTTGATATAGGACAAAGTACCATAGAAAGTATTGTAGAACCATTTGACGAGAAAGTCAAGAGAAAATTAGCACTCAAATAAAAAGAGTGCTAACAATAAACGACGATAGAAGGATTTAACAAAAAACAGGGAAGTTTTACTCGGATTTAACGAGAAGATGATATGCTGTTGATTTGTCTTTTTTATAATAGGAGAATCACAGGAAAAGGAGAAAGGAAGCAGTGGCATTTACAGCGGAATGGCAGCCGGGAGCAAGATTGTGGGAAACAAAAAATTATGGAAGATATGATGAAGTTGATTTTGTCAGGACTTTTTTGGGCCGGGATCAGGTATACGTTCCGGTGAAGAATGTTCTTGTTTTTGAGACATCAGAGGGGTTTTACCGCACAAACCCTTTCATGAAGCAAACTATGGATTCTCTTCATTATAATGGAATTGAGATCATTGCCTTTGATATGGGGAGTTATGGAAAGGAAGAAACATATCGGGAAATTTTGTGTAATTGCGGTTACTCCTATATACAAAAGATAGCGCTTGCTTCGGCTTTTGGAAAATCAAGACTTGGATTTTCTTTCTCAAGAGAAATGGTCAAAAGGTACAGTGGAACAGGGAAAAAATATGGGATGATTTCTGATCATCTTGATTTATTTGCGAAAAAACAGCGGATTGATTTTATTCGATATCCTTCGCCGGCTTCCTATCCGGAACGGTATTATTTTAGCAGATTTCCGAAACGAGAAGAAAAATTTTTTCAAAATTTTCTGAATGAGCAGCTATTTAACGGAACAGTCAAAGAATCCAGAGGGTATCATTTTGGGTTCGCGTTCGAAGGAATTTTAATATATAGTTTCTGTCGATTTTTGAAACAAAGATCTCAGGCGGAAAAGATTGATACGTTATATTTTACAGCTGCTTCTGATCTGTTGTTTCAGGTATATTCTCTGTTATATCCCCAGGACTCTGCAGAAACGATTTATATCTGGAACCGGACAGAACGAGGGGAAGAATTGGATCAATATCTGAAAGGAAAGATAAAAAATGATGCAATATTAGTGGATTTTTCATTGGATCAGAGATGGAAATTAGATTTATCAGAATGTCTTGGAGTCGTTAAAGTTCTTAATCTCTGTGATTTTATGGGGGAAAATGGAGTGCGCCGCTATGGAAAATATATAGAAAAAGCGATTTCCATGCTGGGAAAAAGCGATTTTTTTGTGGAGCGGTATGAAAATGGGCTTCCGATTTGGAGCCGAAAGAAAATCAGCGTAAAAGAGATTCGTAATGAACAGGAAATTCAAAGAGGTGTTCTGGAATTTGCAGAGCAGTTTCGGGAATGTCAGAAAGAAGCGGAAGAACAAAAAAAAGTAATCATGTTAGAGAATCCAGATTTTGTCGGACAGATCCTGCGGTATGCATTTGATGAGGTGAGGAGGAAGAGAAGCCATCCTGATCCGGTCCAGATTTTGATGCAGTCTAAGACCGCGAAAAAGTCAAAGGAATATTTAAAAAATATTTACCGGAGGATAAAAGGAAAATGATTTTATACATAGGAGCTTCCATCTATCATATTTTATGTTTCTCGCTTCACAAATTAAAATATCATCCGCAGGAGAAAGCCGTTTTGGTTATCGTAGACAATATTTTTTCAAAAAGCGGGATGAAAGAGCTGAAAGCAGATATTGATGCGGCAAAGATTTTTGCCAGAACGATCATCCTTCATTATATTGAGGGAGCCTACAGCAATCCATATGTTTTGAAAAAAGATTCTTCGGCGGAACAAATTGATCAATACATTGCATACAATGAACGGTGGATAGAACAATGGATGAAAGATCATCAATTAGATCTTTGTGATGTGACAGAATATAATACAGCGATCGATCACCGACATTTTGGTCTTTATCTGCTTTCAAAAAATATTCCATATCAATATTTTGAAGATGGAAATGGATTGCTTTCAAGAGAGCAGGTGCAAAGAGAGTTTCATAAAAAATCACAGTATGATTCTTATGCGGTAACAAAGCGCCTGGGCGGTCTGGGAAACAGCAGCTGCGTCACCAAAAAATATGCGAATCAAAGCGCTCAGGTTCCGGGATTTTATGATGAAAAAATGGAAGATTTTAATGTGATTTCTCTTTTTGCTGAGCGGAAAGAAGAAGAAAAACAAAGACTTTTAAAGATGTTTCATGCAAAGAAGCTTCATTTGCCGCCGGATCATAAGGGAACTGTTCTTTATTTGACCAGATATGTGCGCTATCTCCAAAAGCCTACGATACAGAATCACCATTATCTGTCTGCGATGATTTTAGATTTGTTTGCAGAAGGAAATCAGATCGTTATTAAGCCTCATCCAAGAGATTTCTCCGGAAGATATCGGGAACTGTTTTCGGATGCCGTGGTTCTTGATAAGCATTTTCCATCGGAACTTCTTCCTTTTTTATATGATGAAAAATTTGAAAAGATTATTACAATTGGTTCCACGGCCATCGATGCTTTAGATAACGATGCAAAAGAGATCATCAAGCTGGAAGATGGATTTGAAAATCGGATCGAAGCAGTATTTTCTTACATTGGAGCACTTCAAATGATAAAGAGTTTGTTTTCTGATATCCGAAAGGAAGAAATAGAACAAATTGGATGTCTTAAGGAAATGTTAGATCCTTTGAGCAGAGAATATTTAGGATTTGTTGTACCGGAGACAGAAAGAGGTCAAGGGGAACGAAAAGTAATTATCGTTGATCAAATAGAAAAGGAGATACCAGAGGCAAAATTGGTGCTTTATCTGGATCCTATGAAAGATATAGGATTCAGAGGTCAAAATCTCTCTTTCATAGGGGTATGTGCAGAGCCGGTCAGGAAAGATTGTCTGGGTGCCAGACAGGAGAGAGGGATCATTGCGGATATCAGAGATCCCAGTCTTCAGGATGGAGTGGATCGGTTTTGTTATGAAAAAGAATTTACAAGGACTGGTCTTTCTCTATCTGTGGGTACAGAGACAAAAGAGCAGAAAAAATACGCTGAGATTTTAATTGAAATTTATTGGATGAGGAGAAAGGCAGATCAGGAAAGTGATATGACGTATCGTTTTCCTGCTTGGCGCAAAAAGATTACACAGGCAGACGTGGAAGCATTATGTCAGCTGCGCTCTGCACTGAAAAAGGAGGAAGAAAATCAATGAAAACAGTTGCATTTGTACCAATGAAGCTAAAAAATGAAAGGCTTCCGGGGAAGAATACCAAACCGTTTACTCATGGAAAGCCGCTGTGCCAATATATTTTGGAGACGCTGAAAAAAGTAAAAGGGATTGATGAAATTTATGTCTATTGTTCGGATCCGGCCATTATGCTCCATCTGCCAAAAGGCATCAAATTTCTAAGGAGAGATCCGAAGCTGGATGGAAGTCATGTAAAGATCAACGAGGTTCTTTCGGCATTTGCAGAGGATGTACCGGCGGATCTTTATGTACTGGCTCATGCGACGGCTCCGTTTCTTAAGGCAGAGACCATTTCCAAAGGAGTCGCAGCAGTACAGTCGGGAGAATATGATTCAGCCCTAACGGTTTACCGGCAGAAGGATTTCTTCTGGATGGATGGGAAACCGTGGAATTATGATACAGCTGAAATTCCAAGAACGCAGGATCTGAAACCGCTCTATCGAGAGACAACAGGCCTCTATATTTATGAAAGCAGACTGATGACAGAAGAAAACCGCAGGGTCGGAAGACACCCGCTGCTTCTGGAAGCAGATTGGAAGGAAGCAGTAGACATCAATGAGCCGGAGGATTTTATCATTGCAGATGCCATCTATAATCACTGTATGAGAAAAGGAGAAAAGATTTATGAATAAGATTTCTGTGCTGGACTGCACACTTCGAGACGGAGGATATGTCAATGATTTTAACTTTTCCAAACAGACGATTCAGACGATGATAACCAAGCTTGGGAAGGCACACATCGATATCATTGAGTGCGGCTTCCTAAGAGATGTTGATTATCAGGAAGATCGGTCGGTTTACAGCCGGATTGAGCAGATTACGCCTTTTATTACACCGAAAAGAAAACATTCTATGTATGTGGCAATGATTGTGACGGGAACCATCCAACCTTCTAAGATCGTGCCAAGGACCAAGGATACCATCGATGGCATTCGCATTACATTCCACAAAAAAGAAATGGACGAGGCATTCACCCTGGGATATGCTTTGATGGATAAAGGATATGAAGTTTTTATGCAGCCTGTCGGTACAACAACCTATACAGATGCAGAGATTTTGGCATTGGTAGAGAAAATTAATGAAATGAAGCCATTTGCGTTCTATCTCGTAGATACGTTAGGCAAGCTTTATGCAAAACAACTGCTGAAATTATTTTATCTGGTGGATGATAATCTGGATGAGGAAATCGCAATCGGATATCATTCCCATAATAATCTTCAGCTGGCCTTTTCCAATGCACAGGAATTGATTTTAAGCAGCGGAAAGAGAGATCTTTTGATCGATGCTTCGATTCTTGGTATGGGAAGGGGAGCAGGAAATCTTTGTACAGAAATTTTGACACAGTATATCAATGAAAATCTGGAATACCGGTATCATACAGAACTTCTGATTGAACTGGTTGATGAATATATCAGCCCGATTTCCTATATCCATCCATGGGGATACAGCGCAGGATATTTCCTCGCGGCGACAAACAATTGTCATCCGAATTATGTTGGATTTTTGCTGAATAAGCAGACGATTAATGTGAAGAAAATTTATCAGGTATTAAAAGAAATTCCGGAAGAAGAGAGAGCTCTCTATAATGAAAAACTGATTGATTCTCTTTATCTTAAATTTCAGGAAAATGAAGTAGATGATGAAAAAGTGATTCAATTCCTGAAAGATAAGATGAAAGGAAGGCATCTCTTGGTAACGGCTCCGGGGAAAAGCATCTTGGAGGAAAAAGAGAAAATTAAGGAGCAGATCGAACAGGATGATGTGTTTGTCATATGTGTAAACAGTATTCCGGATTATATCGCACCGGATATTCTTTTTATCAGCAATCAGAAACGATATCATCAGATAAAACAGATATACGGCATCAAAAATCTGACATGCCCTGTGGTGCTGACATCCAATATCGATGCCGGAAAATCTTCAAAATATGTTGTGAACTATTCAGATCTGACCATGTCAGATACCATGATTTCGGATAATGCGTGTTTGATGCTGTTTAATCTTCTGATCAAGATGGGAATCGATGAAATCTGTGTGGCAGGATTTGACGGATATCATACAAATGTAGAACGCAATTATTATGCAAGAAATCTGATCAATAGTGTAGATCGAGAGAATTTGAGTCAGATTAATAAACACATTCAGAAATATATGGAGAAAGTTGAGTCTCATATGAAAGTTCGATATCTGACAGAGTCTATGTACGATAGGAGCAAAGAACATGTACACCAGAATTAAGAACAAAGTAAAACAAATTGGGAAGAAAATTTTGGGAATTGAACAGCCAAAGGAAATTATCTCTGAAGAAAGTTCCGGAAGAGTTAAATCAACCGTATTGGCAAAGAGACTGTTGGAATATGATGTGATTTCTTTTGATATTTTTGATACCCTGATCCTTCGAACTTTGTCTAAGCCAACGGATGTATTTATGTTCGTAGGAGAAAAGCTGGGAATATTAAATTATACGACGATGCGGCGTGATATGGAATGGAAACTGCGCAGGGAAAAGGAAGCGAAGATAGGCAGCAGGGAGGTAACGTTTGAAGAAATCTATGAGGAAATGGAAAAATACTGCGGCGTAGATGCACAAAAAGGAATGGAGGCTGAATTTCAGGCAGAGCTCGATTTCTGTATTGCGAATCCATATATGAAAGAGGTCTTTGATCTTTTGAAAAACTATGGGAAAACCATCATCATTGTGTCCGATATGTATTTTTCTAAGCAGTGGATGGAGAAACTTTTATCATCCTGTGGATACGAAGGATATGATCAATTATTCATCTCCTGTGAATATGGATTTGGAAAACGATCAGGAAAATTGTATCAGAAGATCTCAGAGGAATACTTGAACGGAAGAAGTGTGATCCACGTAGGAGATAATCCGGCGGTTGACGTGGAAATGGCACAAAAGCAGGGCTGGAAAGCGGAATTTTATCAAGATATCCATACGAGAGGAAAGAAATATCGTCCGTCTCTTATGTCAGCCTGCATCGGAAGCGCTTATCGGGCAACCGTGAATATTAAAATGCATTCCGGTGCATTTGACTCAGAAGAAGAAAAAGCGCTGCCCTATCAGTATGGATATATCAACGGCGGAATTCTGATCCTTGGATACGTAGAATGGATCCATCGTCAGGCAAAACAACAACATATGGACAAAATATTATTTATTGCCCGTGACGGCTGGATCATGAAACAGGTGTATGATAAATTGTACGATGATATACCATCAGAATATGTATATTTATCCAGAAATGCCGCATTGAAGCTTACCTGTGATTATAACCGCTATGATCTGCTTCGTCAGTTTGTAGAGCGGAGAATTGATTCAGAGAAGCCATATACGTTCCGGGAAATCTTGATTTCCATGGAATTGGAGCATTTGATGCCATCGTTGGAAGGAAATGGAATCTATGGGGAGACTCTGCTCGATACAAAAGAGAAGGTACAGGAAGTCAAAGAACTTCTTTTGTCAAAATGGGATCAGATCAGAAATGCTTATCAGTCTTCGAAAGAAGCATTTCGCCAGTATATGGAGCCAATTCTTGCCGGATGCAGTCATGTGGCAGCGGTTGATACCGGATGGAGAGGAACTTGTCCGGCTTCGCTCAAATATATGATCGAGACCATGTGGAAAAAAGACTGCAAAGTAACCGGAATGATGATGGGATCTTGTAAGTACAAATGGAATAACACGATTCCTCTCCTTCGGGATGGCTCTATTAAGACCTATTTATTTTCACCGGAATATAACGATCATTTGGCTAGATTTCATTATAATAAAAACTTGATCCATAACACCTGCATTGAGTTTATTACTTCTGCGCCTCATCCATCCGTCAAAAATTTTGCCAGATCCGAAGACGGAAATTATGAAATACGTTTTGAAGAACCGGAGCAGGAAAATTATAGAACGACGGAACTGATCCATCAGGGAGTGCTGGATTTTGTCGAAGATTACAAGAAATATTATGGGGATATGGATATGATGTGGAATATACCGGCGCTGGATGCTTACTGGCCGATTCGCTTTGCAATGGAAAAACGTTTCCTGGCGGTGATTAAAAAAGCGTTTGGGGATTATGTATATAATAAATATGTAGGCGGACTGGAAGGAAAACGGGATATGGATACGTTTCTGGATATGTGCAGAAAGGAGGGGGTATAGATGATCTTATATTATGGGGTAACCAGCTATCATATGCTATGCTGTATTCTGCATAAAATGATCATACATCCAGAAGAAAAGGCAGGAATTTTTCTCTCTGATACCCATCCGGAATGTCAGAGACTGATTGGGGCCATTGAAAAAAGCAAGTTATTTGAGGAAGCAGGTCTTTTTCCTGATAAAGGAAGAATGCTGCCTTATAAGAAAAAATATGCCGAGAATCCAACAGAAAAAAACTTAGATGTCTTGGTTCAAAGGCTTTCAGCAGAAGTGAAAAAAGATCTGCCGTTTCGGCCGGAGGAAATTACGGAATATAATATTTGCGGTGATCAGTACGGATTGGGAATTTGGCTGATTCACGAGAGGGAAGAGTATGCTTTTTTTGAAGAAGGGTGTGGAGTCTACACGAGAAAACATCTTTTGTTGGAGAATCTGGCACGACTAAACCCATTTCAGTACGATATGGCGCAAAAGTATCATTGTATGGGGGATTATAAGGGAATTACGAAAAAATACATTGAATTTGCCTCTCAGGAAGGTGCATTTGACGAAGAAAAATGTGAAGATTTTTCTGTTAAAAATATTTTAGCTAAGATGGATGCAGCAAAGATGGAGCAGGTAAAGCAGATATTCCAAGTTCCAAAAAGCTCAGGAACGGAGGAAACATCTTCGGTTCTGCTTTTGACGCAGCAGTTTGTGAATATGGGATTTTTAACAGTTTGCCAGGAGAAAGAACTGTATGATCTTATGTTAGATTATTTTGCTCCGGAAGGAAAATTATACATAAAACCTCATCCCAGTGATTGGCAGGGGCTTTATAAAAACTGGTATCCAGAAGCGGTGGTTCTGCCCAGATTTATGCCGTCAGAGCTAATTCCATACAGCAATGATAAGAAATATGACGCAGGAATAACGGTATCTTCTACTTCTATTTTTGGATTGGAGCCATATCTGAAGGAAATTGTATGTCTGGATTCATCCTTGGAAGATCATTATGAGAATATTCACTGGTATTATGCTTTGGGACAAATCTTGTCTCAAGGTGTCACAGAAGCAAGATCAATCGAATATCAGGGGAATTGTCCCAGATTATTTGAGGCGATGCTGCCAAAAATTCCAAAAGGAGGAGATCTCAAAATCCTCGTAACGAATCAAAGGGAGGAACGTCCATCGACAGATCTTGTGGTTTATCTGAATGAAGATGAAGATCATCAGATTCCGGAATGGATGTATGAGGAGCCATGGAAATTATGGCCGGCTTCGGTTTGTATGAAAGATCTGATAAGCAGACGGCAAAGAATTCATTATTTCTATATTTATGCGAGACAAAAAGAAGAACTAGAGGCATTAAAAAAGGCGGAGGTGAAAAAGAACTTGAAATATTCTGAACAGGAAATCTCAATAACACCAGAAAAATATCAGGCAGAATGCCGGGCGCTTCAAGGAATGCTCCGTGCGGCAAATCAAAGGATTGAAGTATTGTTACGGGAGAAAAAAGAATTGGAAGAGAAATTGAATCAAACTAAATAAGGATTATGAGGAGAAAAATGGAACGATGCAGGAATTGCAGGTTCCATTTTTTGTCCTGATTCATTTGCAATTAATGCTTTTACAGAACAAGCCATTCGTCGTTTTCATCATTTGAAAGATACTCCAACAGAATTCCAAAAAATTGACTGACTGTCGGCATATTTTTCATAGGATATCCAGCCAAAGTCTGTAGGAGAGAAGGATTTTTCTTCCAGATGACGTGAATCAAGGTTCGGATATCACGTTCCACCGTTTTCCATCCGGTATGAAAATGATTCGCTATATCCGGGTATAACCATTTTGTAACAAGCTGAAGTTTCATCTCACTGTTTTCTGACAGCAGCTGGAGGCCATAGACCACGTATTGAAAGCCGATATAATTAGGGGTGCCTCCCAGCATGAAAAGCAGACGTCGGATATTTGTAATGCAAGGCATTATGATCACTCCCTTCCAAAATGAATCTTAAGTCCTTGAAGAATTCCAACATATCTTCTTCCGAAAGAAGAAGGACAAAGAAAACTAATGACATGGCGGAGAAGCCGTATTTCCCATGTTCCTGATCCAGATAAGACCTAGGTGATACATGAAGAGCTTCTGCCATATTTTCTTGTGTCAGATGATTTTGATAACGATAGTCTTGTATTTGAATCCTCAAATAATCCTGCATCAAATGTTTATAGTCCTCCATCCCAAAATCCTCCTTTATTCGACGAATACAGGGAAATTTTACCGTTTAAGAACGGAAGTTGCTATGAGGTACACTTCGGGATATAAGCTTTTTTTGCCATTTTACGGATTTGTAAAAAGGTAATTAGAAAATAAGAAAAGATCTTGAGAAATTTCCCGAAAATACCTGTAGAATCGGGATAATAGACGACGTACCCTTCTATAATGAAAAGCGGTTGGAGAAATGGTTCGGGAAGAAAAGGGCGGTAAAAGTTTTAAGCTAAAAGATAAGATTATTTCTTTTTAACATTGTTATATGTTTTTTTGTGTGTAAAATAAAGATAAGAAAATATTTTAAAGAAAGAAGGAAAAATTAATTTGGAATATCTTGCACATGTAGATAAAGAAAGAAAACAAACAATGAAAGAACATCTGGAAGGTACCGCACAACTAGCAAAACAGTTTGCAAATAGTTTTGGAAAAGGAGAATGGGGATATTGCTGTGGAATATTGCATGATATTGGAAAATATTCAAATGCATTTCAAAAAAGAATTAGGGGAGAAAACGATAAAATTGTAGACCATTCTACGGCAGGTGCACAGCTCTGTCTTGAAAAAGAAGGATATTATCAATTTATGAGTTATTGTATAGCAGGGCATCACGCGGGACTTCCTGATTATGGAAATTCTGTAGGAACTTCGAATAAACGAACTTTGTTGGGGCGGAAAAGGAAAAAAATAGAAGATTATCAGGCTTATAAAAAAGATATTACAATTCCGAATTTAACATCTATACCTTTTGATGCTGCAAAATCAGAAAATCAAGACTTTTCTTTGAGTGTTTTTATTCGAATGATTTTTTCGTGTTTGGTAGATGCTGATTTTTTAGATACAGAAAATTTCATGAAACATGGAGAAACAAGTAGAGATGCGGGGGAAGAAGTAAGAGTTCTTTTAGATAAATTGATGACATATGTATCAGCTTGGCTATCAAATGAAAATGTGGATACTCTTAATGGAAGAAGATCGGAAATTTTAAGAAGCTGTTTGAAGCAAGGTAAGCTGGGGAGAGGATTATTTCGTTTAACAGTTCCAACTGGAGGAGGTAAAACGATAGCATCATTGGCATTTGCATTGCGCCATGCAGTAAAAAATCATATGGAACGAATTATTTATGTAGTGCCATATACAAGTATTATTGAGCAAAATGCGGAAATATTTCGTGAAATTTTAGGAGAAGAAAATGTTTTAGAGGATCATTACAATGTAGATTATGATAGCACAGAAGAACTAAAATCAATGCAGCTAGCTTCAGAAAATTGGGATAAGCCCGTTATCGTAACGACAAATGTACAATTTTTTGAATCATTATTTGGAAATAAATCATCCAAATGTAGAAAATTACATAATATTTCCAACAGTATTATTATTTTTGATGAGGCACAGATGTTACCGAATGATTATTTGAAACCTTGTACTATGATGATGGAAGAATTGCTGAGCAGATATAAAAGTAGTATTGTGTTATGTACGGCTACTCAACCAGCATTAACTTCTTTTTTTTCGGAAGAAATAGAAAGTTTAGAATTATGTCCAAGAATGGAGGAACAGTTTCAATATTTTGAAAGAGTATCTTTTAAAAATATTGGAAAGGTGACAACGGAAGATTTATTAAAAAGATTGGAGCAAGAAAAGCAGGTACTTTGTATTGTAAATACCAAGAAAAGAGCACAAACGCTTTATCAAGAATTAAAAGGGGAAGGAGTATATCATTTATCAACTGCTATGTATCCAAAACATAGACGACGAGTACTGCAAATAGTTCGAAAAAAAATAAAAGAAAAACAAAAATGTATTCTGATTGCTACTAGTTTGGTGGAGGCGGGAGTAGACTTAGATTTTCAATCAGTTTATAGACAGCTGGCCGGTGTTGATTCGATTATACAAGCAGCCGGGAGATGCAATAGAGAAGGGAAAAGAAAAAAAGAAGACAGTAAAGTATTGATTTTTTCGTTTAAAGAAATAGAGTATATTCCAGGTCAGAGGCAGCAAATAGATATAACAGAAAGTTTGATGGCAGAAGGAAAAGACATTTTCTCGTTGGAAGGAATCGAAGAATATTTTAAACGAGTATATTTTTTTAAAGGGGAGAATCTGGATAAAAAGGGAATTATAGATGAATTTAAAAATTTAGAATATAATTTTGCAAAAGTAGGGAAGAAGTTTAAATTAATTGAACAAAATACAAAAACGTTATTTATTCATCGAGAAGAAACTGCAGAAAAACTTTTACAAGAATTAAAAAATCAGGGATATACAAGAGCAAGGATGAGGAAGATAGGTCAATACTGTATTCAAATATATGATAGAGAGTTTGAATTATTACAGGGGGCTGGAATGTTACGGCCTGTAGATGAAGAAATGAAAGATTTTTATGAACTTGTAGATTTAGAAGGGTATAAAGAAGAAATAGGATTGGATCTTGAAATAGACTCAGGGATGGCAATACTCATGTAGAAATGGAGATAAAAAGACAGAGAGATCAGAATAACATAAATTTTATCTGCTTGCCACTTTTTTTTATAAGTAAAGGAGTGTATAGTATATTGTATAAAAGAAAATACAATAGATTTGCACTGGAAAGGAGGTAGAATATGGCGAGAGGTGTAAAAATCAGAGTATGGGGAGACTATGCACTTTTTTCAAGACCTGAACTTAAAGTAGAAAGATGCTCTTATGATGTTATAACTCCATCGGCTGCTAGAGGAATATTGGAGGCTGTGTATTGGCATCCCGGTATGAAGTGGGTGATTGACAAGATTTATGTAAAAAAGCCAATTCGATTTACTAGTGTAAGAAGAAATGAAATAAAGCATAAGATTTCAGCAAGTAATGTGATGCAGGTATATAATGGAGCGAAAAAACCACTGTTATTAAGCACAAAAGCTGATATTGTTCAACGCGCTTCTCTTCTACTATATGATGTGGAATATGTAATAGAGGCTCATTTTGAAATGACGAGTAAAGCAAATAAAACAGATAATCCTGGAAAATTCAAAGATATTATTATGAGACGTTTTAGAAGAGGAGAATGTTTTCATATGCCTTATTTCGGGTGCAGAGAATTTCCTGCTAATTTTTGTTTATGTGAAGAAGAGAATATTAAAACAGCTTATGAAGATGTAGGGGAAAAAGATTTAGGATATATGTTATTTGATATTGACTATACAGATAAAAATGATTTAAAACCTATGTTTTTTAGAGCTGTTATGAGAAAAGGGGTTCTTGATCTAAGAGACTGTGAGGTGGTTCGATGATTTTGCAGTCTTTAGTTGAACTTTATGAACGACTAGAAGAAGATGAAAAGGTTCCCAAAAAGGGATGGTGTCAAGCAAAAGTATCCTATGTATTAAATTTATCAAAAGAAGGAAAAATTCTTAGCATCGTTTCTTTGAAAGAAGAACAAGAAAGAGGAAAAAAGAAAGTACTAATACCTTCAATTTTGATGGTGCCGGAAATGGTGACGCGTTCTTTAAAAGTATCAGCGAATTTTTTATGTGACAATTCAAAATATATGTTAGGAATTGATGTAGGTGGGACTGACCAACGAGCATTGGAATGTTTTCAAGCAGCTAAAGAAAGACATATATCTTTACTGAAAGAAATTGAAGGGCCAATGGCTCAAGCAGTGTGTCTCTATTTTGAAAACTGGGATCCGAAAAGTGCTAGAATAAATCCTATTATTAACGAAAGATGGGATGAAATTACAGATGGAGGAAATTTGATTTTTTCTATGGGAATGGATTATGCTCAGGATGATTACAAGATCAAAGAAATGTGGAATCAAATAACAGAAAAAACAGAAGGTGAACAAAAAGGAATTTGTCTTGTAACAGGAAAGAAAGCTATAATCTCTAGAATTCATAAGACAATCAAAGGAGTACCTGGAGCACAGCCAAGTGGTGCAGCACTGGTGTCTTTTAATTTTAAATCATCTGAATCTTATGGAAAATCACAAAGTTATAATGCTCCTGTTGGAGAGTATGCAGAGTTTGCTTATACAACAGCGTTGAATTACTTATTAGGACAGAGAGAGTATACACTTCCACTAGGAGATTCTATGATTATGTTTTGGGCAGAAAGTGGAAAAAAGGTGTATCAAGATATTTTTGCAAAATCTCTAAATCCTCAAAAAGATAATGAGAAGATTTTAAAGGATATTTTTGAACAATTTAGAGGAAAAGAATTAGTTCAGATGAACGAAGTTCAGTTAAACTTAAAACAGAAGTTTTGTGTTTTGGCACTTGCTCCGAATGCAGCAAGATTATCGGTACGCCTTTTTTATCAGAACTCGCTTGGGAATATACTGAAAAGTATATCGAATCATTACCATAGAATGGAGATTATTAGACCGGTTTGGGAAGAAAAAGAATATCTTGGAATTCGTGATATGTTATTTGAAACGATTAATCAAAAATCAAAAGACCAATCCCCAATTCCTAATATGGCAGCGATGGTATTACAGGCAATTTTATCAGACAGTAGATATCCTATTGGTCTTTATAGTAATACAATTCTCAGAATTAAGGCAGAACAGGGGAATGTAACATGGGGAAGAGCAGGAATTATAAAAGCATTTTTGATACAAAATTACGGATGGAATAAAGGAGATGATTACGTGGCGCTTAATCAAGAAAGTAAAGATGTGGCATATGTATTAGGAAGATTATTTTTTGTATTAGAGTCAATTCAGTTAGATGCAAATCCTGGAATTAAATCAACAATTCGATATCAATATTTTAACTCTGCTTGTGCAACACCGGCTTCGATTTTTCCAATTTTGATTAAGCTGAAAAATAGTCATATGAAAAAATTAGAACGAGATAAAGGCGGATCAAAAATATATTACGAACAGATGTTGTCAGATATTATGGGAAAGATAAGTAAATTTCCTAAACGTCTATCACTAGAGCAACAAGGTGCTTTTAGTTTGGGCTATTATCATCAAATGCAACAAAAGTATGAGAAAAAGGAGGATAATTAAATGGGTGAGGTAATTAAAAATAGATATGAGTTTGTGATTTTGTTTGATGTTGAAAATGGAAATCCGAATGGAGATCCTGATGCTGGTAATATGCCAAGAATTGATCCAGAAAGTGGGTTAGGGCTTGTAACAGATGTATGTTTGAAGCGTAAAATCAGAAATTATATAGAAACTGTAAAAGAAGATGGAAGTGGTTATAAAATTTATATAAAGGAAAACGTACCATTAAATCGAAGTGATAGAGAAGCATGTGAAGATTTAGGTATAAATGAAACGGATAATAAGAAAATTACAAATGCATTAAAGAAATTGAAGAGAAGTGATCCGGACGTTGACATAAAACTTAGAGATTATATGTGTAAAAATTTCTATGATATTCGTACGTTTGGAGCAGTTATGACTACTTTTGTTAAAGCCTCTTTAAATTGTGGACAGGTGAGAGGTCCGGTTCAGATTGGATTTGCCAGAAGTATAGACCCAATTATTAGCCAAGAAATAACAATTACAAGGGTCGCGATTACGACTGAAAAAGACGCAGAAAATAAAAGTACAGAGATGGGAAGAAAAACAATTGTGCCTTACGGATTATACCGTGCGGAGGGGTATATATCTGCAAATCTTGCTCGTAAAGTAACAGGATTTTCAGATGACGATTTAGAGTTATTGTGGGATGCTATTATTAATATGTTTGAGCATGATCACTCTGCTGCGAGAGGGAAAATGGCGGTGCGTGAGTTGATAGTATTTAAACATAGTAAAGAATTAGGAGATTGTCCGGCTTATAAATTATTTGATGCGGTAAAAGTAAAGAAAAATGAAGGAGTAGAATATCCTAGAATGTATCAAGACTATACAGTCGAAATTCACGAAGAGGATATCCCGGATACAGTGGAAATGAAAAGGATGATCTAATGGAATATACAGAAGATGATTATCTAATGATTTCAGGAATACAACATTTTAAATTTTGCAGAAGACAGTGGGCTTTAATTCATATTGAACAACAATGGGCGGAGAATGAGCATACTGCGGTAGGTAAGTTAATGCATGAAAAGGTTCATGATCCTTATTTGAGAGAAAAGAGAAAGGGAGTCATCATAGCTAGAGCACTTCCTATCTCATCAAGAGAACTAGGGATAAGTGGAGAATGTGATGTTGTTGAATTTCATAAATGTGAGGAAGGAGTAACATTGTATGGTCATCGAGGACTATATTCGATATATCCTGTAGAATACAAAAAGGGGAAATCAAAACCTACAGATGAAGATAGACTACAGCTTGCCGCCCAAGTTCTTTGCTTAGAAGAAATGTTTTTTACGCAAATATCTAAAGGCGCAATTTTTTATGGAGAAACAAGACGTCGGGAAGAGGTAGAAATCACAAATAATTTACGTAAAAATGTAAAAAATATGTTTCAAGAAATGCATCAATACTATGAAAGAAGATACACTCCAAAAGCAAAATATAACAAATCATGTCATGCGTGTTCTTTGAAAGAGATCTGTTTGCCAAAGTTAGGGAAAACTAAAACGGTAAAAGCATACATCGATCAAATGCTGAAGGAGGAAGAATGATGAAGAAACTTTTAAATACTTTGTATGTAACTTCTGAGAAAAGTTATCTATCTTTAGATGGAGAGAATGTCGTTGTTGTTGATGATAAAAAAGAAATTGGGAGAATACCTCTTCATAATTTAGAAGGCATTATATCATTTGGATATCGTGGAACAAGTCCAGCTTTGATGGGTGCATGTGCAGATAGAAATATTTCATTATGTTATCTTACTCCTCAAGGAAAATTTCTAGCTAGAATATCTGGAAAAATAAAAGGAAATATTGTATTACGACACCGACAATACAAAAGCAGTGATGATGAAGCAATAAGTATGGAAATAGCTAGGAATTGTATATTGGGAAAAGTTTATAATGCTAGAGGAGTTTTGGAACGCGGACTAAGGGATCATAAATTTCAGATTAATGCAGAAAAAGTAAAAAAAGCAAGTGATAATTTGAAAAATTCTATAAATTATATTCAAAATAGTCAGACAAAAGGAGAACTACGAGGATATGAAGGTGAAGCTGCGAGTGTCTATTTTGGAGTGTTTGATGAGCTAATTTTGCAGCAGAAAAAAGAGTTTTCGTTTCAGGGAAGAAATAAAAGACCACCAAAAGATAATGTTAATGCGATGTTATCTTTTGTATATACTCTGTTGGCAAATAATGTGGTATCAGCATTAGAAAGTGTGGGATTAGATCCATACGTTGGATATTTGCATACAGAGAGATCTGGTAGAGCTTCATTAGCATTAGATTTAATAGAAGAACTGCGTGCTGTTTTTGCAGATCGATTTGTTTTATCACTAATTAATAAGAAAATAATTAGTGGAAAAAGTTTCATAAAAAAAGAAAACGGGGCAGTATTGATGAATGATGATCTAAGAAAAAAATTATTAATTGAATGGCAAAATAAAAAGAAAGAAATTATCACTCATCCATATTTGAAAGAAAAGGTGGAATGGGGAATGATTCCTTATGTACAAGCGTTGCTTTTAGCCAGATATTTACGAGGAGATCTAGATAGCTATCCGGTTTTTTTATGGAAATGAGGTGAGAAAATGATGGTTTTAATAACTTATGATGTGAATACTGAAACCGCTGCGGGGAAGACAAGATTGCGTAAAGTAGCTAAACAATGTGTCAATTATGGAAGAAGAGTTCAAAATTCAGTGTTTGAATGTATTCTTGATAATGCGCAGTGGATAGCTTTAAAATCAATTTTATCCGATCTTATAGATGTAGAAGTGGATAGTTTACGTTTCTATTTTTTAGGAAATAGATATCAGACAAAAATAGAACATTTAGGGGTTGAAAAGGGAACGGCAGTAGATGAAACTTTAATTTTTTGATAAAGTGCGAATGGAAAGCTTACATAAAACTATTGGTAGGTTCGCACTTCTAGATATGTAAAATTATTACAAAATAAAAAGAATTCGTCAAAATTAAATTCTTTTTTTGTTTAGATAATGTGTAGTTTTTAGTAATATTAAACAAAAAATAGCAATAATATTAGTAAAAATTGCAGTCGCCCTCCGTAGAGGGCGTGGATTGAAATCGTGGAAATTTCCGAATCCCGCTATAACAACGGCGGTCGCCCTCCGTAGAGGGCGTGGATTGAAATTGTATGGAATAAGATTAAGAGTGCTATCTCTACGCCGTCGCCCTCCGTAGAGGGCGTGGATTGAAATAAAAAAACATAGATATATAAATAAATAATTAATAAGTCGCCCTCCGTAGAGGGCGTGGATTGAAATTTTCTTTGCGCTGGTTGAGTAACAAAGTACCTCGTCGCCCTCCGTAGAGGGCGTGGATTGAAATTCCATCTGTTATATATAATTTACGGTTGCTAATGTCGCCCTCCGTAGAGGGCGTGGATTGAAATCAGTTTATCTGGCAAAACTGCAAGGGAATTATAACGTCGCCCTCCGTAGAGGGCGTGGATTGAAATACGATTCTTGGCGAATTCTGCCCTCATCTTTGGCGAGTCGCCCTCCGTAGAGGGCGTGGATTGAAATGGGCAATGTTGAAAACAATGGGATTTTCGGACAAGTCGCCCTCCGTAGAGGGCGTGGATTGAAATATTACTGCCCTCTCCTTTTAAGTTTGTTTATATCTCGTCGCCCTCCGTAGAGGGCGTGGATTGAAATTTTCCAGAATAGGAATAAGCGTGACACTCAAAACCGTCGCCCTCCGTAGAGGGCGTGGATTAAATATAATTTTATTGAAACAAGGTATTAATCCTTATTTAAAAAATATTTAGAAAAATGTGCTTTTGAGCGTTGTATTTCAATGATTTGATTTATTTAAATTTGTTTGTCTGGAAACTATGGAAATATAAAACAATTCTTAAGAAGAATATTTTTTTAACTGATAAGCGTAGTTTTACAAAACAAGATTTGTACTAAATGATATATTATAGAACTTGTAAAAGATTGCTTTTTATAAGTTTCTTTTGTGTTATTTCTTACATTCCGAAAATTCTGCATACCCATCATTTTGTCTCAAAAAACAAGGAGCATATTATTAGCTGATTTCCTCGGCGACGAGTTAATAGTAATGTGGCTTGAACGGAGCTATGAGAAGAAAAGCGTGCGCAGACTTCTCATAGCCTAAAGAGAAAGTCAGTGTCTTGAGGCGTAGCCAAATAGGGCGAGCTTAGCACCCGCATCCCGAGCCATCCGTTTTACGGGTGGTGGCGACTCTGTAGGACAAAAATTCCTCCAGGCAGGATACGGTATGATAGAAAATGGATTGGATTAATGTTACAATATTGCATAGAGAATGCAAAAGGAGACGAAAAATGGCAAATAAGGTCAAAATCAATAACATGAAAATGCAGGAGCTGGATATCTATGCCCGTCTTTCTGAGGGGCAGCTGTTGCATTACAATGAACCGGATACAGGTATTTTTATTGCGGAAAGTCCCACTGTGATTCGATTGGCGCTTGATGCAGGTTATGAACCGATTTCTATTTTGGCAGAGGAAAAGGATGCAGAAGGTCCAGCGAGAGAAATCATCGAGCGCTGTGGGAATATCCCTGTTTATATTGGGACGTTTGAGGCGCTAAAGGAAATGACAGGATTTGCTATGACTAGGGGAGTGTTATGTGCTATGCGCCGCAAAACATTGCCAAAAGCCGAAGAAGTGTGCAAAGGAGCGAGAAGAATTGTTGTGTTGGAAAATGTGATGAATCCAACGAATGTGGGCGCAATTTTTCGGTCCGCCGCAGCGTTGAATATGGATGCAGTCCTGCTGACGCCGGGGTGCAGTGATCCATTATATCGCCGTGCAGCAAGAGTTAGCATGGGAACCGTTTTTCAAATTCCATGGACATTTTTTGATAAGAAACAGATCTGGCCGGAACAAGGAATGGAAATTTTAAAGACAGCAGGCTTTCGTACCGCTGCCATGGCCTTAAGTGATCACTCCATCGGGATAGATGATCCCCAATTGACGGAAGAAAAGAAACTGGCGCTGTTTCTGGGAACCGAAGGTTACGGTTTGACAGAGAAAACGATAGCAAATTGTGATTATACGGTAAAAATACCAATGTCTCATGGTGTTGATTCTTTAAATGTTGCGGCAGCAAGTGCGGTGGCATTTTGGGAGATAGGAAAGAAAAACAACGATTCAAATAGCGGAGAGAAATAAAAATGAAGATATTTTACAAGACTTTTCTTTCTTGAAATGCTAAAATGATTTTTCGTAGGAGAAATTAGCATGGAAAGAGAAGTTCGGACAATTGTATATGATGATTCTTTAAAGCTGGAAGCTTATTATTTAAGAGGGATCGCCCAGCCTTTTCCTAATCATTTCCATGAGCATTATGTCATGGGGCTGGTAGAAAGTGGGAAAAGACATCTTTGCTGTGGTGAAAAGGAATATATTGTTTCCAAAGGAGATATCCTTTTGTTCCATCCGTATGAAAATCATTCTTGCATTCAAAAAAGCGAAGAGAGTTTTGAGTATAGAGGATTAAATATACCAAAGCAGACAATATTAGATTTGATGGAAGATTTGGTTGGAGAGCGCAGGCTCTTGAAACTATCCGATCATGTCATTACCGATGTTGAGATTGCCTGTATTTTTCGGTCATTTCATGAAATGATCTTACAAAAAGAAAAAGATTTTGCGAAAGAAGAAAAGCTTCTTATGCTGTTTTCCAACTTGCTGGAAAAATGTGAAGAGGATGTTTGGGAGAATGTTCCGGAATGTCGGGTGGAAGTGGAGAAAGCCTGTAAATACATGGAGGAGAATTTTTCAAGACATATTCGTTTGGAAGAAATCTGTCAGCATGTTGGGCTTAGTAAATCAACATTATTGCGGGCGTTTACGAAGGAAAAGGGAATTGCTCCGTATCAATATTTTGAGACTATCCGAATTAACCGGGCAAAAATGTTGCTGGAACAAGGAGCAGCCCCGATGGAAGCAGCTATGAAGACCGGTTTTGCAGATCAGAGCCACTTTACCAAATATTTTATTCAGTTTATTGGTGTGGCGCCGGGTGTTTACCGCAGGATTTTTGGAAAGTAGAAGGGAAGGAAGAAATGGAAAAGAAGAACTATCAGGGGCATGGAGCTGCTTTGCTTACGATACTCATTTGGGGAACAACGTTTATTTCAACGAAAATTCTATTGGCAGATTTTCAGCCAATAGAGATTTTAGTCTTTCGTTTTGTTATGGGATTTGCCGCATTATGGCTGATTTGTCCGCGCAGGCTTCAAACATCTGATTTGAAACAAGAAGCGGTATTTGCAGCAGCCGGATTAAGTGGGATTTGTCTGTATTATTTGTTGGAAAATATCGCATTGACTTATACACTGGCCTCCAATGTCGGCGTCATTATCTCTGTAGCACCGTTTTTTACAGCAATCTTAGCGCATATACTGATTGGTTCAGAAGAGAAATTTCGAATCAATTTTTTTATTGGTTTTCTGATCGCCATGGCAGGAATCATGATGATCAGTTTGAATGGAGCCAGGCTTGAGCTGAATCCTATGGGAGATCTTCTTGCATTGCTGGCGGCATTTGTATGGGCAATTTATTCAATCCTGTCAAAGAAAATCAGCGGTTTTGGATATCCGGTCGTTTTATCAACTAGACGTACGTTTTTTTATGGTATTTTATTTATGATACCAGCAGCCTGGATTTTTGATCTTCGCCTGGATTTGTCCGGTTTTGCAGAGCCTAAAAATTTGCTGAATCTTTTGTATTTGGGATTAGGCGCTTCGGCACTTTGTTTTGTTACCTGGAATTTTGCAGTAAAAAAACTGGGCGCGGTAAAGACCAGCATATATATTTATATGGTGCCGGTGATTACAGTGGTCACGTCGGTTTTGATTCTGGGAGAAAAAATCACATGGATGTCAGGATTGGGAGTTATTTTTACGTTGATGGGGCTGTTCTTATCAGAGATGAAAATCCCGAAAAGAAAGTTAAAGAAAATCAGTATCTTCATTGTCATGCTGCTGCCTTTTATTTTTAGCGGATGTTCTGGAAAAGACAAGGAATCTTCAAAAGAACAGACGGCCCAAAAGATACAGCAGGAGAAGGAAGCGAAGATTGAAGAAAAAGATTGGTCCGATTATTTTGGAACATTGAACGGGACTGCGGTTCTTTATAAACCTGATAAAAATATATATCAAATTTATCATCCGCAATTGGCAAACACACGAAGATCGCCGTGTTCGACATTTAAGATTATTTCTTCTTTGGCTGCGCTGGAAGAGGGAATTGTTGATCCGGATCATTCGATTCGTAAATGGAGTGGAGAACAGTTTTGGAACAGCGATTGGAACCGGGATCTTTCGTTTCAGGATGCCTTTCAGTCATCTTGTGTCTGGTACTTCCGGGAAGTTGTAGATGATATAGGAAAAGAACGAATGCAGAAAGTCTTGGATGAAATTTCTTATGGGAATCGAGACATTTCCGATTGGAAAGGGGAACAGAACAAAAATAATAACAATCGGGCATTGACCGGTTTTTGGATTGAATCATCTTTGAAAATTTCACCAAAGGAACAGACTGAAGTGATGGAAAGAATTTTCAGTGAACGGTCTGCTTATTCGAAAGAATCTTTAGAAGCATTAAAACAAGTCATGTTAGTCTCAGAGAAGAAAGAAAAGAATTTGATGATTTATGGAAAGACCGGTATGGGAAAGGATCAAGGGACGGTTGTAGATGCCTGGTTTACAGGCTTTGCTGATATCTCCGGAGAACGCATCTATTTTTGTGTTTACTTAGGAGAAACAAAGGAGGCTGATGTCTCCAGCACGAAGGCAAAAGAGATTGCGATCAAACTTATTACAGATCCAGGTTGAGATATAGCATATAAAAGAAAAGGCAGGAAATTTTTGGAGATTTCCTGCCTTTTCTATGTGTACGAAGGTTATAAAAATAATGAGACTGCGCAATACACTAGTAATAAAGCCATGATTAGATTCACTGTTTTTGGATATTTGGCAAAAAATTTGCAAAAGATGGAGCCGAATAATGCCCATACATAAGATCCGGAAGCGCCTAATATAGTTAAGATCAGCGTAAAACCGGCCAGTGACATTGTTGAGTGAAATATTGGCAATATGTAGAGGGACATAGCGGTAATTGCATAAATATAAATCTTTGGATTCATAAATTGTAAAACCATTCCTGCAAAAAAACTTGCTGTTTTATCGTTTTCGATCTCGAAATCAGAATGTGATTTCCATATTTTCCAGGCAAGATAGAGCATATATGCAGCTCCTATGATTTGCATAGAAAATTTGATTTTAGGAAGCGCGGAATACAGGGCTGAACTAAATAATGTGCATACACTCATAACAATCAAAAAGCCTGCGGTAATTCCTATATTGAATTTGAAGCTTTTTCGAAAACCTAATCGTGCGGCATTACTCATTGACAGCAGATTATTTGCACCTGGTGTATAAGCGGTAACGAAACAATATATCAAGAAATCAGATATAGGGAACATTTTTCCTCTCCTTTACAATCTAAAATTGAAATCTTATAATAAGATCAATAGATATAATATAAAATTTAGTACATTAAAATAATACAGCTATATCAATATAATGTCAATAATAAGAGGTGATTTCTTGGATACAATGAATTTGATCGTGGCAAAAAATATCAGACGACTCCGAAAGGAACGAAATTTAAGTATGGAGGAGCTTGCAAAATTAAGCGGAGTGAGCAAAAGTATGCTGGCGCAGGTGGAACGAGGTGACGGCAATCCAACGCTTTCTACCCTATGGAAACTATCCAACGGTATGAAAGTCCCTTTTGACGCATTAACGGTACGTCCAAAAACTCCGTATGAAATTGTAAAGACTTCCAAAATGCAGCCTTTACTAGAAGATCATGGAAAAGTAAAAAACTATTCCATATTTCCTGATGATGAAAACAGAAGGTTTGCTGTTTATTATTTGGAATTGGAGCCGGGAAGCTATTGGCAATCAGAGCCTCATCTTCGTGGAACGATAGAATTTATTACCGTTTTTGATGGAATTCTTGAAATCATAACTGACAGTCATTCGTTTTCTGTTGCCAAAGGTGAAAGCATACGATTTATGGGGGATACGATACATTCCTACCGAAATATAAGTGCAGAAACCGTTGTTTTACATATGATTTTATACAATCCATAACGATAGGGAAGATCCGGATATGTTGATGATTAAGAAATTTGATAAAGACTACAACGATAAATTAATACTTTTCTTACAAGAATGTTTTCCGCAGTCGGGCAGGAAATTGGAATTGGATGGACGTCATAGAATGTATAGTAATATTGATGCATTTTTTGAGAACTTTTGGTGCTTATTTGATGAAAATGATATAATTGGTACAGTTGCACTGAAGAAACTGGATGAGGAAAAATGCGAACTAAAATCATTGTATCTTTTACAAAAATATCAGGGCAAAGGCTTGGGATTTCGCTTGCTAAAAACAGCTATATTAAAGGCACAAAAGAAGGGATACAAAGAAATGTATCTTGATACATTATCGACAAGCAAAAAGGCTATTTCATTATATAAACAAATAGGTTTTACTATAACAAAACGATACAATTCTAATAACATAGCAGACGTGTTTATGGTATTAAAACTAGATTTTTAACAGAAAGAAGGCATATCAAATGAAATTCAGAAATTTTATAAATAGCAGAAAACTTCCATGGGTAATCGCAGGTTTAAGTACAATTATCACGGTTATAATTTTTCCTTTTCTGCCATCACAGATACCGATGCATTTTAATGTATATGATATAGTTGATGATTATTCCAATAAATTGCAGATATTTTTACTTCCGTTGCTGCAGTTTATCATCGTGTTTTTTACCGGAAGGGAAAAAGTAAAGTATATTCTTACTCATTCAAAAAGATTTTTAAGTGATATTCAATACAATTGGCTGGTAAGCGGTCTATGCTTACTGCTGGTAATAGCAGAGGTAAAAATATTATCTGCTGTTTTCTAAGATAAGAGAAATTTAAGTAAAAGAGTACGAGGAGAAAACAGACATAATTTAAACGTTTTTCTCTGTAATTTCTTTTTTGATAATTGCAATAAATTTTTCTACTTCTTTGGAAGGATTTTTGGAATATAAGATTCCATACGGCATTTGATAATCCCATTCAACAGGAAGCGTGGTCAAAAAAGGATGGACATCAGACCATGCATCTAATGTCAAAAGGAACATACCGGTTTGTTCGCACATATTAAAGG
The DNA here is from genome assembly GCA_019114985.1 of Candidatus Anaerostipes excrementavium. Taxonomy (GTDB): domain Bacteria; phylum Bacillota; class Clostridia; order Lachnospirales; family Lachnospiraceae; genus Anaerostipes; species Anaerostipes excrementavium. The sequence goes on along the minus strand of DXEM01000032.1, from coordinate 153,713 downwards.
TATCGATATCATAATAGTAGTCGGTGTCTGTAATCAAAATCTGAGGATGCGTCATATTTAGGATTGTGCGAAAATAATCTAAGAGTTCTGTATCGCCGCTTTTTACCATGACCAAACGTTCTCCGTGCAGATCCTGAAAGGTCAGTTGTTTTTTATAAGACAAAGGATGTCCTTTTGGAACGGCAACACAAAGCTGATAATTTCCTAAAAATAAATAATTTGCCCTTTTTTGCATAGCTCTTGAGTTAAAACTTCCGACGAGCAGATCAATCCGTTCCCCGAGAGAGGCAGTAACGGAAAGAATCTGCTCTTTTTTGTCTTCATAAGGAATAATACGGAATTTATATTCAGGATATTTTTCACGGATCGGAGCCCAGAGATTTGTAAGGACACTGCTGGGATTTAAAAGAGAAGAACCGACACGGATCGTAATTCCCTCAGAAAGTGCCGCATTTTTGGCTTTCACAATTGCATCTTCTGCCTGAGAAAGCATTTTCTTTCCGTCTTCATAGAGAGATTTCCCGGCTGCCGTTAATTGGACACCGTGATTGCTCCGTTTGAAAAGAGTAAGCCCTAGACGGTTTTCCAGTTTATTCATGTGCTTCATTACAGAAGCCGGGGTTACCAGAAGCCGCTTCGAAGCCTTAGTAAAACTTCCGGAATCTACGACTTCCAGAAAAATTTGCAGTTGTTGGCTAAGCATAAATATCACCTCATTTGCATTTACATTAAGTAAATACAGCGTATCATTTTTGGTTATTCTCTGTCAAGGAAAATGGCAATATAATGAAAGGTAAGAAAAGGGTCAAAGATTCATTCTGAAGATTTGATCTGCAGTTATTTTAATATTTGAGACAGGAGGAAGCAAATGGGATATTTAGGAGAAGAGATTAAAAAGCTTGGTTTTGGTTTGATGCGTCTGCCTCAAAAAGACGGCGCCATTGATATCGAACAGACAAAGACGATGGTTGACATGTTTATGGACGCGGGATTTACTTATTTCGATACGGCTTGGGCGTATGCAGGTTCTGAAGATGCGATTCGTCAGGCATTGGTGGAGCGTTATCCAAGAGAAAGTTTTCAGTTAGCGACGAAAAACGCAGCATGGATCAACTGTAAGACAAGAGAGGAAGCAATCCAGCAGTTTGACACTTCGCTGAAACAGACAGGTGCAGGATATTTTGATTTCTATCTGCTGCATAACCTTGGAGAAGGAAGAACAAAATATTTTGATGATTATGATATGTGGAGCTGGATCAAGGAGAAAAAAGAAAGCGGACAGATTAAGCATATGGGATTTTCTTTCCATTCTACACCGGAAGAATTAGAGGAAATTTTGAATCAGCATCCGGAAATGGAGTTTGTGCAGCTGCAGATTAACTACGCAGACTGGGAGAATCCTGCGATTCAGTCCAGAGCCTGCTATGAAGTGGCGCGCGCCCATGGAAAATCTGTTATCATTATGGAACCGGTCAAAGGCGGTATGCTTGCGAATCCGCCGGAATCTGTCCAGAAGATTTTCAAGGAAGCAGAGCCGGACAGCTCCATTGCATCTTGGGCAATCCGTTTTGCCGCAGACCTGGACGGACTCATTACGGTTTTATCCGGTATGAGCAATATCGAACAGATGGAAGACAATCTGTCTTATATGAAAGACTTCCAGGGACTGACAGAGGCGCAGAAAGCAACGTTGAAAGCAGCACAGGAAGAGCTGAATCGAATTCCGTTGATTCCATGTACGACTTGCAATTACTGTGCAAAAGTTTGTCCAAAAGAAATCGGTATTTCCGGATCTTTTACGGCAATGAATTATTTGACATTATATAATGATCTTGGCGCCGCCAAACATCAGGAAGAATGGCTGGTAGGAGGACATGGAAGGAAACCTGCCGCAGAGTGTATCAAATGCGGAAAATGCGAAGAAGTCTGTCCGCAGCATATTAAGATCAGAGACGAACTTGTAAAAGTAAGTGAAGCATTAAAATAAAAGATAGGAAAGAGGCATGTCCTTTGTGACTTTTTGGATGTCAGGAGAGATTTGTTATATTTCAAGACTTATCACGAATGAAAAAGTGTCGCAGTTTCCTGAAAATAGGAGACTGGGGCACTTTTTGCTCGATACGCCCGGAGTATTGCGGGGACGGATAGGAGAAGGGACTTCCCCTATCCGGTTCATACAAAAGGAGGGGAAGAAAGGGGGTGCAGTGAAATGAGATTTGTGAAAAGCAAATTTAATTTTTGTGATAGAATATTGACAAAAACCTATCATAAAATTATAATTATGATAGGGAAAGTAATAAATCATATCATATATTTTGAGGGAGAATATAAAATTGAATATAAGGAAAAAAGATATAGAACAGTATCTTTTTGAGATAAAGGAGGCTGTTGAAAACAATAGATATCGTATTGATCGAAATGTGAGGAGACAGAACAATATAGATCTTTTTTTGAAGTATGTAATCGATGAAGTGAAAGCAAAAGAAATTATATTAAGTCTTAACGTAATGGATTTTTCGAAAATTTTACAGAATGAGCATAAAGGATATGAATATGAAAGATTATATGTGTTTGGCAAGGATGTAGTTCTTTTGGAAAGAAGTGGAACGGAAGAAAAAGTAGTTTCTTTATATATCAAATTTAACAAGTTGGATAACTGTTTTGTAATAGTAATTTCATTCCATGAGCAGAAATATCCGCTTACATATTATTTTAAATAAATAGAAGAAGGTTGGGGTGATAATTATGATAGAAAATAGAAGTAAAGATTTCTGTATAGAATGCAGAAAAGAAACAGAATATCATTTGATGAAAAAAGATATTATAAGAACAATAAAGAAAAAAGATTATGTTTTTCAAATCACAGTAGCTGTATGTATGGAATGTGGTATGGAAATGAGTATTCCGGGCCTTATTGATAAAAATATTCATGAAATTGATGAACAATATAGAGAAGAAGAAGGAATTGTATCAATTGAAGATATTGAAAAACTTATGAAAATTTATAAGATAGGGAAAGCACCTCTATCTCTGGCTCTCGGATTTGGGGAGGTGACAATATCGAGATATTTGGAGGGACAGATCCCATCAAAAGATTATTCTGATATTATAAAATGTGCGCTGATATCTCCGGCATATATGAAGCAAAAACTTACTGAGAACCATGGAAAGATTACGGAGTCAGCATATAAAAAAGCAATGGCAGCGGCTGAGAGTGTAGAGAATCTATTTTCTGTATCAAAGGAGATGTTGAGGGTAATTGCTTATTTATTTGAGAAATTGGAAGAAGTAACTCCGCTAATGCTGCAAAAACTTCTTTATTTTATTCAGGGAATATATTCTGCTCTATATGGAAAACCACTTTTTGCGGAGGACTGCAGAGCATGGATCCACGGGCCGGTTTATCCAGAAGTTTATAATCTGCTTCGCGATTTTAAATATAATCCAATTGATGATGCACGTTTTGCGCTGTTAGAAGGAACGATAGATACTCTAACGGACGATGAGAAGAAAGTGATTGACCTTATTGTGAATACTTTTGGTTTATATGGCGGTAAAGTATTAGAACGAATTACACATAATGAGGATCCATGGAAGGAAGCTAGAAAAGGATATGGTGATAATATACCTTCAAGTGAACTTCTATCGAAAGAGCGTATTATGAAATATTATGTGGCTGTGAATAAAAAATATAGTATAGGGACAGAAGTTGGTCTTCGAACTTATATACATGATATGCTTGATAAAGCATCATAAGTTTAAAAAAATATTGTAATATCAAAAGGATTAGGAGAGCAGATTTACTTTTCTAATCCTTTTGAACAATTTTTATCTGCAAATCTGAATTCCTGAGAATTAGAAAGGTAAGTGGGAGATGGAAAAGTTCCACAAACAGTTTTTAAAATAGTTTTAAAAACTGTTGACAGAATTCTAGCAGGGGAGTAAGCTAAACGTAGAGGCTGTAAATCATAAGAAAGCATCCTAGTTGGATGTTTGGAATAGGAACCATAATATATTGCGAGGAGGAGAAGATATGCTGGCAGATTATCATGTACATACAGAGTTTAGTGACGATTCTGTTTATCCGATGGAAAAGGTCGCAGAAGATGCAATTGCAAAGCGGCTTGATGAAATTTGTTTTACCGATCATGTGGATTATGGAGTTAAAGTAGATTGGGACAGCGGAGAAGAAATCGTATATCGAGGTACGGAACCTATGGCAAATGTGGATTATCCAAGATATATGGAGAAGATTGAGCGAGTGAAAAAACTCTACGGAGATAAGATCAAGATACGAACCGGTATGGAATTTGGAATTCAGACCCATACAATTCCACAGTATCGTAAATTGTATGAAAAATATGATTTCGACTTTCTTATTTTATCGATTCATCAGGTGGAAGACAAAGAGTTTTGGACCCAGGATTTCCAGCGAGAACAGACACAGAAAGAATATAATGAACGATACTACGAAGAAATGCTGGAAGTTGTCAAGGCTTATAAAGATTACAGTGTCTTGGGACATATGGATTTGATTGTGCGGTATGATGAAGCTGGAATCTATCCATTTGAAAAGGTTCGGCCGATCATAGAAGAAATATTAAAAATTGTCATAGCAGACGGAAAAGGAATCGAAATAAATACATCTTCCCGCAGATATGGATTGAAAGATTCTATGCCTTCCGCAAATATTTTGAAGTTGTATCGGGAGTTAGGAGGCAAAATTATCACAATAGGCAGTGACAGTCACCAGCCGGAACACCTTGGAGCTTACATAGAAGAAACAAAGGAATTGCTGAGGAATCTGGGTTATCAGCAATTCTGTACCTATGAAAAAATGGAACCTATTTTCCATGATTTATAAAAGATATCAAAAATCCTACTTTATTATGTTTGGATTTCGCTGTATAATCTTATCATACATGCGACAAAAATGAAGAAATTCATGAAATAACAGGAGGATTTAGGAAATGAAAATCGCAGTAACATATGACAACGGAAATATTTTTCAGCATTTTGGAAAAACCGAGTCTTTCAAAGTGTATGAGATCGAGGATAACAAAGTAGTTTCTAGTGAAGTGATTGGTTCCAATGGCGTTGGTCACGGAGCTTTGGCCGGTCTTTTAGCCGAACAATCCATTGATGTATTAATTTGCGGAGGCATCGGCGGCGGTGCCCAGTCGGCCCTTGCAGAAGCAGGCGTTGAATTGTGTTCCGGAGCTCAGGGAGATGCAGATCAGGCAGTGGAAGCTTATTTAAAAGGAGAGCTGGTATCTGCCGGAGCAAATTGTGATCATCATCATGAAGAAGGTCATAGCTGTGGAGATCATGAGGAAGGACATTCCTGCGGCGGAAATTGCGGGGGAGGATGCGGCGCTCAGCCTGCTTTTACCGGACGTAACGTAGGAAAAACTTGTAAGACACATTATAGAGGCACTTTTAATGACGGAACTCAGTTCGATTCTTCTTATGATCGTGGGGAACCGTTGGAATTTATCTGCGGCGCCGGACAGATGATCAAAGGATTCGACGCAGCGGTTGCAGACATGGAAGTAGGACAGGAAGTAGATGTCCATTTGATGCCGGAAGAAGCCTACGGCATGCCGGATCCAAATGCCATTATTCCAATGAAGATCGAACAGCTTCCGGGATCTGAAGATTTGGAAGTAGGGCAGCAGGTTCATTTATACAATCAGTATGGACAGCCGGTTCTTGTAAAAGTAATTGAGAAAGATGAAACGACCATTACATTTGACGCGAATCATGAAATGGCAGGAAAAGAACTGAATTTCCATATTGAATTAGTTGAGGTTCGATAAAAAATTGGCGATAGCTATCGTTTCATATAAGATGTAAAGATAAGCCTGTGGAGAGAATGATCGTGAAGAAACATCTTTCCGCAGGCTTGTTTCTATACAATTTATGCCAAAGGAGGATAGGAGAAATGGAAACACGGATCTTGGAAGAGTTACAAAAAATAGAAGAGACAGAAAACGTAAAAATTATGATGGCTGTCGAGTCTGGAAGCAGAGCATGGGGATTTGAATCTCCGGACAGTGATTATGACGTTCGTTTTATCTATATCAGGAAGCCAGAAGATTATTTAAAGCTGGAAGGCATTCGGGATGTGATTGAATGGAAACTGGATGAAACGCTAGACATCAATGGATGGGATTTAAAGAAAGCGCTGCAGTTATTGTACAAGTCAAATCCGACGATTTTCGAATGGTGTGCTTCACCGATCATATATTTTTCAAGAGAGGAATTTAACTGGCTGAAAGAATTGCTGCCGGAGTATTTCTCAGTAAAGAAAAGTTTATATCACTATTTGCGGATGGCAGAGAGAAATTATAAAACATATTTAAAATTTGAAGACGTTCAGGTGAAAAAGTATCTGTATGTATTAAGACCACTGCTTGCAGCAAAGTGGATCGCAGAGAAAAAGAGCGCTCCTCCGGTTTTATTTGAGGAATTGGCAGAAGCGGAATTAGAAAATGAATTAAAGGCGGAGATGGAAAAACTTTTGGAAATAAAAAAGATAACGCCGGAAGTAGGTACGATACCAAAGATTCAAAAATTTCATGATTATATTGAAAAAACATTATCCGAAATAAAAGAAGCGGCAGAGACAGCAGAAGAAAAAACAAAAGAATGGGAAAAACTGAATCAACTGTTCTTGAAAATGATATCTGAGGGACGAGAATAAGCGATAAATTTGAAGATAACACATTATCGGCAAAAAAAATAAATACATTGATGTGAATCATTGGATTTATTGCCGATAATGTGTTAAACTATTTTATAGACTTTGATGTGAATTTTTGGAGGAAATCAGATGCGGTATCTTTCAGTTGCCGAAACAGCAAAAAAATGGAATATCTCGGAACGTAGTGTAAGAAACTACTGTGCACATAATCGTGTACCAGGAGCTTTGCTTAAAGGAAAGACATGGAAAATTCCAGAAAGTGCAGAAAAACCGGAGCGTTTAAATAAGAAGAAAAAACAATCTGCAATACTATTGGATATTTTGAAAGATGAAAAGATAAACCATTACTCTGGAGGTATTTATCATAAAACTCAGATTGATTTAACATATAATTCTAATCATATAGAAGGCAGTCGTTTGACACATGATCAAACGAGATATATTTTTGAGACAAACACAGTAGCTATAGAAAATGAAGTTCTAAATGTGGATGACATAATTGAAACAGCAAACCATTTTCGGTGCATTGATAAGATTATTGATTGTGCGACAATGGTGTTAACTGAAAAATTTATAAAAGAACTTCATTTTATATTGAAAACAGGAACCAGTAATTCAAGAAAAGATTGGTTTGTAGTGGGAGACTACAAAAAGATACCAAATGAAGTAGGCGGTTTGAGCACGGCACTCCCAGAAGAAGTTGCTGACAAAATGGAAGATTTATTGGTAAAGTATCATTTAAAAGAAGAAAAAACTTTAGAGGATATTTTGGAATTTCATGTAAGGTTTGAAAAAATTCATCCTTTTCAAGACGGTAACGGTCGCGTGGGCAGGTTGATTATGTTTAAAGAATGTTTGAAATACAATATTGTCCCATTCATTATAGAGGATAATTTGAAATTGTTTTATTATCGTGGATTACAAGAATGGAACAATGAAAAAGGAGATTTAATGGACACATGCCTGACAGCACAAGACAAGTATAAAGCATATTTGGACTATTTTCGAGTGGAGTATTAAAATACCGAAAAAATAGCAGGAGAGAAAAATGAAGTATGAACTAAATGGAATAAGCTTTCCATTCGGAGGGATTTCCTGGAATAAAAATGCATCAACAATATTAAGAATGGGGATAAAGGAGACTAACAGATGATAAACATTCGTAAATTAGAAGCAGAATTATGGGAATCGGCAGACTTGCTGCGTGCAGGCTCAAAGCTGACATCTAATCAGTACTGTATGCCGGTGCTTGGTTTGATTTTTCTGCGTTATGCATATAGCAGATATAAAATGGTAGAGGCGGAGATCTTGAAAAATCGGCCTTCTCGTGGCGGGCGTGTAATGCCTGTGGAAGCAAGTGACTTTGCAGCGAAAAGTGCGCTTTATCTTCCAAAAGAGGCACAGTATGATTATTTGCTGAATCTTCCAGATGATATTGCTTCTGCCTGCATCCTGAACAAAGATGGTCATACAATGACCAGTCTGGGTGAAGTAGTTAATAATGCGATGCAGTTGATTGAAGAACAAAGTGAGCAGCTCACCGGTGTCCTTCCGAAAAGTTATACAGATTTTTCTGATGAAATACTGTCAGAACTTCTTCGTATATTCAATAATAGTGCATTGGATGAAGTGGGCGGCGATATTATCGGACGTATCTATGAATACTTCTTGAATAAATTTGCTAAAAACATTGCTTCTGATGACGGCGTGTTCTTTACTCCAAAGTCATTGGTAAAAATGATTGTAAATGTTATCGAGCCAAAGAGTGGTATTTTATTGGATCCTGCTTGTGGTTCAGGCGGCATGTTTATTCAGTCTGGCGATTTTGTAAATCATTCCGGTATGAATGCCAATAACACTATGACATTCTATGGACAGGAAAAGGTGGAGTACAACGCTCAGCTTTGTTTGATGAATATGGCTGTTCATGGTCTTACCGGTGTAATCAAATCCGGTGATGAGGCAAACAGCTTTTATCATGATGCACATAATCTGAACGGTTGCTGTGATTATGTAATGGCAAATCCGCCATTTAATGTCGATAAAGTAAAAGCAGAATCGGCTGAAAGCGCAGGACGTCTTCCGTTTGGTATGCCTGCGGTTAATAAAAACAAGGAAATCAGCAACGCTAACTATCTGTGGATTTCCTATTTTTACTCATACCTTAATGAAAACGGTCGTGCAGGCTTTGTTATGGCATCCTCTGCTACGGATAGCCGGGGAAAAGACAAGGGTATCCGTGAAAAGCTGGTAAAAACAGGCCATGTGGATGCAATGGTAAGCGTGGGGAATAACTTCTTCTACACCAAATCACTGCCTTGTTCACTGTGGTTCTTTGACAAGGGAAAATCAGAAGAATTAAAGGATAAAGTGCTGTTTATTGATGCAAGAAACTATTACACAGTGGTTGATCGTACATTGAATGAATGGTCTGAATGGCAGCTGAAAAATCTGAACGCTATCGTATGGCTATATCGTGGTGAAACAGAAAAATATCATCAGCTGATTGTCGAATATAAAAAAGTACTTGGCGAAGCAGTATCTTTTGAAGAATCGCTTCATCTTTTGACAGAAGAATTGAAAGATTTACAGAAGCGGGCAAAAATCGAGGTAGAGGCAGCCGGAAGAAATGATAAAAAACGAGTGAAGATATATTATGACGAAATGATAGCAGCGAAGAATGAAGAAATCACTGTTGCAAAAGAGGCAGTATGGCTCTATGAAAAGTTCGGCGAAGGTGTTTATACTGATGTACTTGGTCTGTGCAAAGCTGTAACTATTGCAGAAATTGAAGAGAAAGGCTGGTCACTGACACCAGGTGCGTATGTAGGTGTAGCGCCTGTAGAAGATGATGGTGTAAATTTTGAAGAACGAATGGCAGAAATTCATCGTGAACTTTTGTTGTTGCAGGCAGAATCCAATGATTTGATGGATATCATCTCTAAGAATATGAAGGAGATGGGGCTATGAGTTGGGAAAAAGTGAAGTTAGGAGAAATTAGTTTTTGCATTCAGCCTGGACCATTTGGCTCCCAGTTGCATAATTCTGATTATGCGGACGAGGGTACTCCGATTATTATGCCCAAAGATATGATTGATGGGCAAATTCAACATACAGGCCTAAATAAAGTACCAGAAGAACATGTGATACGGCTTCAGCGTCATCAAGTCTATGAAGGTAATCTTATGGTGGCTCGAAAAGGCGATGTGCGCAAATGTGTTTACATTACAGAAAAAGAAAATGGCTGGCTGACAGGAAGTGATTGCTTAAAAGTTGTTTTAAACGAAAGACTTTGCTACCCACGATATATATATTATCAGTTAAGAAGTCCTTATATAGGAAGTTGGTTACAGCAAATTTCAATCGGGGCAACTATGCCCAGTATAAATACAGGATTACTTAGCAGCCTGGAAGTATATTTACCACCTATTGAGATCCAGCGACGGATCGCTGATATTTTTTCTGTTTATGATAACCTAATCGAGAACAACCGAAAGCAAATCAAGCTTCTTGAAGAAGCAGCACAACGTTTGTACAAAGAATGGTTTGTTGATTTGCGCTTCCCTGGATATGAAGACACTCCTATTGTAGACGGTGTTCCAAAGGGGTGGAGTAAGCAAACATTGTCAGATATTGCAGATGTAACTATGGGGCAGAGTCCTAAATCGGAATTTTATAATGATAAAAAAGAAGGATTGCCGTTTCATCAAGGCGTAGGCAGTTATGGGCGAAGGTTTGTGGTTGATGAAACCTACTCTACGTCGTTTACAAAAATAGCTGATGCAAACAGTATTTTGTTTAGTGTAAGAGCTCCAGTAGGTAGATTGAATTTCACAAAAAATAAAATTGTTATTGGTCGTGGTTTATCTGCAATGAATCATAAACAAGGGAAACAAAGTTACCTGTTTTATTTGTTGAAAGAAAGATTTTTCAAAGATGATATTGTTGGTAATGGTTCTATTTTTGCTTCGATTTCAAAAAATGAACTATTAAGTCAGCAATTTATCATTCCGACCCAGGAGTTAATAGAAGCATTTGATAATATAGCAACTAATATTGATGAAAAAATAGCTATATTGGATTCTCAAATATCGTTATTGACACAAGCCCGTGATCATTTGCTTCCTAAACTTATGAATGGAGAAATTGAGGTGTAACTATGGAGATAAAAAAAGAATTTTTGGAAATGATAACAGAAGATATTTCCAGAATAGATTTTGAAATTTTGGGAGGCGATGATGAAAGTAGATGGAGTTTGTTTCGGGAACTTGATGGAAGATATCAAATTTGCATAAAGGATTTTTATAAAGGAATGTGGCAATCAAACCGCAGTGGAGATATACTTTACTTTCCGCAGTTGAAGCAGAATCCGGAGTATGTTTCAGACAATTTGAAACTTATAAAATCTAAATTAGAAACTTTTCGCTTTCAAGCTAATTCCGTGAATTCACCACAATTACCAGCTACACAAGTGAATGTGAATAATAATATAAACATCTCTGTCTCATTTGAAGAAGTTCGTGAAAAGATAGAAGATATGACTTCTTTAACAGACAGTGAAACGAAAGAAATATTGGATAAAATAAATGAAATTGAAGAGGTAATCAATAGTAACGATAAAAAGAAAACCAAATGGGAAAAGGTTAAGCCGGTTCTTACATGGCTGGCAGATAAAAGCTTTGATGTTGGTGTTGCTATCTTGCCGTTGCTGTTGAAAATAGGATGATTTAATTATAATAGATTAGGGTGAAATAATGTCTGAAAATAAAATTTGGGATATGGAAGTAGTTTTAGACCATGAAGTTTTTGATTATGTGAAATATTCAGTGAATTCATGGAGAGAGTGGATTGCAAAAGTAATGAATGAAATCGAAAAAGTTGAATTAAAAGAAATAAAGCTACTTACATACTTTTCGATTTTAGAAATGATGGCACAGGAATATGAAAATTTTCCATCTAATGGATTACAGGGGTCATTTGCAAAATTTGTTCTTGAATTTCAGGATAAATATGACTTTTTAGAAGCTACTGATCCAGTTACATTGTTCTACAGAGTGGAAGATATAGTTGCATCTACAGTAAATTTAAATAATTTAATAGATGGAGAAATATATTATCCAAATTCAAAGATTATTTTAGATAAAGTATGTGAAATAAAAAATGAACTGATAAAGCAAAAAGGGAATGAATATACAGCAAAAAAACTAAAACAACACCGATATGTTGAATTGTTATATCGTATGAGATGCAGATTATCTCATGAGTTTTCTGCACCACATATCTCGTTTAGCAATGTTATAGAAGGACCGAGTTATATAAATTGTTCAAGGCAGTATGTAAGCAATGGTCGATTAGTTAGTGATAATGTATGGCAACTAAGATTTCCAGTTAAATTTGTGAAAGATTTATGCATGAACTGTTTTGAGAATTATCTTGATTATTGCTTGCGAGAACGTATTCCACCAGATAAAAATAATGGACTTGATAGACTTTGTGAATTGTCTTGGTACAGTCATTAGAAGATTGAATAGGTGAATTGGAAAAATAGAATGCATGATATTAATCAGCATTATGCAAGAGTATGCACAAGCAATGTATTCCGTTATTATAATTTAAGAGAATTATCAGAGCTTGTGAACAGAGAAATTGAGGTGTACGATGCAACAATATATAAAAAATATTAATGATTGGATTTTGGTGAATGAAGTTAGCATAAATACAATTCTTGATTTTTTGTCTTTAGTCATTACAGCAGTGTTAACGGGTATCATAATTTGGCAAACATCGAAGCTTGCAAAGCAACAAAGTGTTCAAGAGGAAGAAATAAGTCAACAACAAGCAGAATTACAAAAAAGGCAAATTAAACTGGATACATTCGAATACAAAAACAGAATATATCATGCATTGTATAAGGTTTTTCAATTGACTGGGGAAATACAGAGTATATATAAAAAAATAAATTTGAAAGATAAGTCAATGGATCAACTTTATCAAATATTTGATTCATATTTAAAAACAATCAAAATTGATGTACCCGAAACATTATGGGTGTTTAAACAGGCAGAGTACATATTGCCTGATAATATTTATAGTTCTGTCTATGATATTGCTGGAAATCTTAATGAGTTAACGGGGAATATTGGTAAATTTAACTTATACCCTAAAATATTAGCAGAGCATGAAATTGAAGAATATAAAAAAGAATTACTTGAAGATATTCAAATAAGAAGTAATCAAATTAATAAGCATGTGTTGTTTATAAACTCGATAATGAAGAAAGAATTGTCAATTAGCAATTTGGAAAAATGAGGTGTAGTTAATGGACAAATTTGATATTCTTGACAGAGAACCATTTATCGAGCAGGTTATAAATTTAATAGAAAATATATCTGATAACAAAGCATCCACTTGCTTTGCTATAAACGGCGAATGGGGGACAGGTAAAAGTTTTGTTTTAGATATGCTTGAAGACGAGCTTTCTAAAATTCAATCCGAAGAAACACTTACTGAAAAGTATTTTATTATTCACTATAATTGTTGGAAATATGATTACTATGAAGAACCACTGATAGCTATTGTGTCTACAATAATTGCGGAGATAGAAGAAAAAATAACTCTTTTCCCTGACAGTAAAGAAAAACAAGAAATACTTGGAATGTTTAAAGCGGCAGGAGTTTCTTTACTATCACTTGCTAATACTGCATTTAAGGCTAAAACGGGCATTGATATTCAAAATGCAGTCGAAACTGTAATGAAAGGTGAAAAAGAAGGTGCAGCAAAATTTGATAAAGAACATGCTTATGATACATATTTAGATCTTAACAAAGTTATTGATAAGCTTGCTGAACTTCTCCAGAGTGTAGCAGAAAGATATACAGTTATAATAATTGTCGATGAATTGGACAGATGCATTCCGGAATATGCAATAAAAATGTTGGAGCGTCTGCATCATTTGACAGAAGAAAAAAGCAATATAATTACAATTATTGCTATAGATAAAAAACAGTTGGATTGTAGTGTCAGACATCTTTTTGGTTTTGAAGAAGGCAATAAATACCTCGAAAAATTTATAAATTTTGAAATCAAACTTGATAGAGGTAAAGTGTCTGAAAAAATCACTGAAAAATATGCTACTTATATAAGACTGTTTGATGAAAATATTTTTCAATTTGATGATTCTGTAGAAGAGTGTTTACAGGCAATATTCAAAGATATAGATATTCGTACACAAGAACAAATTGTAAACAAAGCTACAATTATACACAAACTTTTATTTACAGATAAAAAAGATTATTCATTTATGTGTATGGAATTATTAACTGCTGTAATGGTTTGCGTATATAAATATCGAGGCCTTTTTATTGGTAGTACATTTAATACTTCTTCATATGGAGGATTGGTTACTTTAAGTTCAAAAGAAAAGTCCGGACCATTCGGGGATTTTTTTAAGGACAAATTCCAATCTATCAATTTAAGGAGTGGCCATTCATTTCCTGATGAACCATCAAAGTATGTACTACCAGAGAAAGCGAATCTATATGGCGCAATGTTATTTTCTTGGAGTTGGATGCATAGTAAAAGATTGGTTGCGATTCAACATACCCAAGATGATGTCTATACAATAATAAGTAAGAATCATAAGGAACTTATTAGATTTGCTGAAATTATAAAATTGATGCAGTAAAACAAAGAATAGGAAAAATTTCTGATATTAGGGAGGTTATATTATGAGCTACGATTATTCCGAAAATATTTTAGTTCAAGACAGTGCCGGTAATCTGCTCCGTGATGAACTGGGCTGGGATGTCCGGTTTGCTTACAATAAAGAAATTTTAGGACAAAACGGCACTTTCGGCAGAGAAAGCTATCACGAGATAATGTTGCTTCGTTATTTCCATGAAGCATTGAAAAAACTAAATCCGTGGATGAACGATAATCAGATTTCCGAAGCTCAGAAGGTTTTAGAAAACAGACTTTCCACATCATCACTCTTGCAGGTAAATGAGGAGAAATACTTTCTGATTCGTGACGGAATTCCTGTTTCTGTAAAGAAGCCGAATGGACAAACGGAAACGAAGAAAGCAGCGGTCATTGATTTTCAGAATCCAGACAATAACTATTTTCTTGCTGTCAAAGAACTGAAAATTCATGGCGATTTGTACCGCAGAAGAACAGATATTGTTGGCTTTATAAATGGTATTCCATTGCTGTTTGTGGAACTGAAAAAGAATACTGTGGATGTACAGAATGCATATGATGATAACTATACCGATTATCAGGATACTATTCCACATCTGTTCTATTACAATGCCTTCCTTATGCTTTCTAACGGCATAGAGGCTAAAGTGGGAACTTTGGGAAGTAAGTATGAGTTCTTCCATGAGTGGAAACGTCTTGCGGAAGAAGATCAGGGTAGTGTTGCGCTTGAAACTATGCTTCGTGGTATTTGTAAGAAAGAAAATTTCCTTGATTTGTTCGAGAATTTTATTCTGTTTGACCATTCCGGCGGACGTACAGCAAAGATTCTTGCCCGTAATCATCAGTACCTTGGTGTAAACGAAGCCATGAAAGCTTACGCTGCCAGAAAACTGAATGACGGTAAATTGGGCGTGTTCTGGCATACCCAGGGTTCTGGTAAGAGCTATTCAATGGTATTTTTAGCGCAGAAAATACGCAGAAAATTTGAAGGTTCACCGACCTTTGTAATTCTGACAGACCGTGAAGAACTGAACTCACAGATTAGTGATACATTTGAAAACTGTGGACTTCTTGGAAAGAACAAGTCATCCCAGTTTATAGCTGCCAGCGGTGAGGATTTGGTGCAGAAATTAAAAGGTAATCCGAGTTTTATATTCACGCTGATTCAGAAATTTAATAAGCCAAACGCAGAACCGATATATCCAGACCACGATATTATCATTATGTCTGACGAGGCGCATCGTAGCCAGTATGGTATTTTTGCTGACAATATGATGAAACTGTTGCCAACGGCAGCTCGTATCGGATTTACCGGTACGCCTTTGCTGTCCAGTGACAATATTACAGCCCGTACCTTCGGTGGCTATGTATCGGTTTATGATTTCAAAAGAGCGGTAGAGGATGGTGCGACAGTTCCACTTTACTACGAAAATCGTGGCGAGAAAATTCTTGATTTACATAATCCGGAAATTACAGAGCAGATTTTGGATGCGATTGAAAATGCCGATCTTGACGTTGATCAACAAGATAATTTGGAGGCAGAATTTGCAAGAGAAATTCATATTCTGACAGCAGAATCAAGGTTAAAATCCATTGCAAGGGATTTTGTGAACCATTATTCTGATCTGTGGACAAGCGGAAAAGCAATGTTCGTATGCTTGAACAAAGTGACTTGTGTTCGTATGTACAACTATGTGCAGAAATACTGGAAAGAAGAAATCAAGCAATTAAAGGCTAAAATAAAAAATGTTACTCAACAGGAAGCACAGGAGCTGGAACGCAAGCTGAAGTGGATGCAGGAAACGGAGATGGCTGTGGTAATTAGTCAGGAACAGAATGAAATCCAGACTTTCAAAAAGTGGGACTTGGATATTAAGTATCACCGCACAAAAATGGAAAAGAGAAAATTGGACAAGGAGTTTAAGGATTCCAAGAATCCGCTGCGAGTTGTCTTTGTATGTGCGATGTGGCTTACCGGCTTTGATGTAAAATGTCTGTCATGTCTGTATTTGGACAAGCCATTGAAAGCACATACCCTTATGCAGACAATTGCTCGTGCAAACCGTGTAGCAGAAGGAAAGAGCAACGGTTTGATTGTTGATTATATTGGCATTGTAAAAGCGCTCAGAAAAGCACTTGCTGATTATACAGCAAATGTTGGCGGTAATGGTGGAACAGATCCAACTGTAGATAAAGAGAAACTGATTGACCGTATTATTGAAACAATTGGAAAAGCAAAATTATTTTTGGCAGAAAATGACTTCGACTTGCAAATGTTGATTGACGCATATGATTTTCAGAAACTATCCCATTTGCAGGAAGCAGCAAATGCGGTGTGCGGAACGATTGAAGACAAGAAGACTTTTACAACATATGCATCTGAACTGAATCGGCTGATGAAGTATATTGATCGTGATGATATTACCGACCACATTAGAAAAGAATATGAGGCGCTAGCTGCTATCTATGCAGAGCTGCAAAAAAAGCGTAAACATATCAATACAACGGATTTGATGGTAGAAATCAATGAGATTATCAGTACATATGTTGAAATTCAACATACGCCGTCAATAGTGTGTGAAGAACCACGGCGTTTTGATATCAGTGCAATAGATTTTGATTTGCTTCGCAGAGAATTTGCGAAAATAAAGAAAAAGAATTTGGTATTAAAAGATTTGGAAGAAGTTATTCAGCAAAAACTGGACAGAATGATGTTCTGCAATCCTGACCGAATCAATTATTACGAACGTTATCAGCAGATTATTGATGATTATAATAGTGAGCAGGATCGTGCAACGATTGAAAAAACATTTATGGATTTGATGGATTTAGCAAATCGGATGAATCAGGAAGAACAGAGATATGTTCGAGAAGGATTTTCCAGTGATGAAGAACTTTCTTTTTACGATATGTTATTCCGTGAGGATTTAAGCAAAAATGATATCAAAAAATTGAAAGAAGTTGCGGCAGATTTACTTCATAAAATTAAGGACAAGATATCTAAACTTGACCATTGGACGGATAAACAGGAAACAAAAGCAACTGTTGATAACCTGATTCGAGATACACTCTGGGCAGAATTGCCGGAATGTTATGACGAGGTAAGTATATCTGGATATCGTCAGAAGATATATGAGTATGTATATACAAGGTATAAAGAGGTTGCGTAGTTGCGGAGGAAAGATGTATGAGTGTAAGGTTAACTGGAATTAGCACACCTGTCGGCGGGATTTCGTGGGAATATACAAAATCTGATAAGCAAAATGCTCCATTAGTTGTTCCCTCAAATCAAAAAATAAAGGTTTTTATTAGTTCAATATGTGGTGAGGAAAGATATAACAAAGTGCGAGCTGAATTAAAAAGTGCTATTGAGGAAACGCAATTAGCTGATGTATATACTTTTGAGAGCGAAGGTGCCTCTACACTGTCAGCAGGCAGTCATTACACATTTGCATTAGAAGATAGCGACATTTGCATTTTTTTGATAGATAACGCAGACGGAATTAGGGCGGGCGTACAAGCAGAAATAGATACAGTTAAAAAGCATAATATTAAGGCTTTGTATTATTTCTGTGATGAAAGGCAAAAAGAAAAAACTGCACTGGAACAGAGTCTAATGGGAGCGCATTTTGCTAAAAGTAAAACTGTGCACAGCTTTAATGAGTTAAGCCAAGACGGAGCACAGGCGTTAATAGATGATATTATTGCTGTGTATCACTACTATTGTACTGGCAGAATAATTGTAAAACCTGATGAAGACGATGAGATTCAATTAGTAGAAGTTGCAGGTACAGAGAAATATCAGCTTCCGACAATACCTAAGTCCGCATTAAAAAATGTGGATAAATGTAGAGATTATATTTTGAGATTTGTTCTTGGGTATTCTCATGGTAGATATCAAGATGAAGATGAAAAAACAAGCGATTTTGATGATTGGGGGCTTCAGTTTCTTCCGATATTGTTCGAGGAAAAATCCATCAAACATTTCAATACAGCAATGTATCTGGATGCATTAAGAGCGCAGCAAGATGATGAATATTATCAGATTGTTCAGATACGCTGGCAAGCAATTCAAGCATATTTTTCCGGTGATATTGAAAAATGTGTAAATCAATTGGAAGCAGTATTGGCTCTTGCAAAGGAAACGAATCAACCTACATGGGTTATTAAAGATATTCTGATAGATTTGCGCAACCAGCACTGGATTCGCTGTACTGAAAGAAATGAGTTTTCTGATACACACGCACAAAAGGAATTAACAGAAAGTAGTGAAGAACTTTATTATCCAATTCTTGACCGCATCCATGAATCATTATATGAAAAATATATAGAAGGCTTGTATAAAAAGAAAACAGACTCACCGTATTCGGTTACGATAGGTAGCAATTTGGATCAATATGGTGAAATGCTTGCAAGCTATCTTATTGTATCTATGTATAATGGTTCTTTAACACACATTTTGCTTATTTATGAGAAAATAAGAGATTTTATATTTTATTTGAGCTGTAAATATGATGACTGGAATCTCAGAGTTAATCTGTATAAACTTGCAATTTTTGCAGGAAAGGAAAAAGAAATTAAGGGAATTCAGGATTCATATCCTGAAGTTCTAAACAAAATGAATGCAGATGAAGCAGCATCGATTATGAACTTTTGCTTGAATCATCCTATAAAATATCAGAAACTAAATAGCTTATTGTTAGCATTTGGCTCTGTAGGTTATTTTCTGGATGACATAAATTATGAATATTATGAAAGATCTATTGTTAGTGAAATTAAATCTTGGCTAAGTAGTGATGATGCCGTTGTTTCCATCGGCCAGAGCGTCTTCAAATCTCTTTCGGGAGTAGCTTATCGTATGTCACAAGATATACTTGGTGAAATATGTTGTAAATTTATGGAAAATCACTATAGTCGCTGGTACACGGATATGTTTAAGTTTATTGCAGACCGTATGGATTTGCAAAAGATGAGTGATGAAACTGCAAAAAAATTGCTTGAGCATATTATCAGTGTAATTAATAATGAAAAGGAACGAGAGCAGATTAATTATTCGCCTACCTTTTTGTGTGTACTTAGAAAGCAAAATCGTGCTTTGACAGATGAAATGGATAAAAAGATAGCTGAATATTTTCCGAGTTATTATAAGGGTGTTTATAAATTAGAGACTACTGAGAATGAAAGGCAGGACATGCCTGTATTTTTGAGAGAATATGCAGATCGCATAAAAAAAAACAATGAAACGCAGGGTAAAAATGGTTTGTATTTCAGACACGGCACATGTGAGATTGCAACTATCAGAGCTATTTTGTTGGGAAAAGAAATTAGATGTGATGCCGAAACAATGGACATGCTTATATCAGTAGTGGCAGATACTCTGCTTGTTTCAAAAGAAGCTATCTCCACAAAACTTGATGCAATAGCACTTCTTAGCTGTATTGTGACAAAATATCCTGAAGATTATATACGCAATAAAAGTGTATATGAGAATTTGTTTGTGCAACAGGAAGTCATTGAAGCTGCTGATCATTCGATTATTTCCTCTAATATCGATAGTATTTCTCTTAAAATCGGATTGGAGTTTTTGTATGTATCCATGGGTAAAGATGTGTATAGTGATATTCTCGGGCTAATGCCATACATTCAAGGGGATGTTGCCACAACAATATCCGTAACCCATTTGATTGTAGAATACATGGAAAATGCAGATGCAGTTGTGTTGCCGCCTAAAGTAGAGGCCATTATTCTACAAAATGCTTTACAATGGCTTCATTCTGAACATATAGATATAAGGTGGAACGCTGCACGTATTCTTTTTTCTATGTCTCGTAATCCGGAGAATTATGGAATTGTGAATCAGCAGTTGGTAAATCTTGTGGATTCTGATAGCGTATATATCAAAAACTTGATTATGAGACACCTTCATAAAATAAACGGAATTACCAATGAAACAAAAGACTACATTATCTCTAAATGTAAACATGATGCCAATTTTGTTGTAAGAATGGTTTGTGCTGAAGTTGAAAAAGACTTAAATGGAGAATAGTAAAAAGAATTATCTTAGGGATGTGCGGAAGTCCAATTATACAGAACAAAAAATTTTGATGGCGCTATCTCTGATGTGTGTGTCAATGATCCTACCGGACTTAGCACCATATCTTGGAGATGTTGGCTTTGGAAACGCCATATTCCGCAGTGATGCTTTTGTAAGTGCGTTCTTCCTCCAGATGGAGACGGACAATCTTTTCTTAAATTCTGGTGTGTAATCCTGTGGTATAATAATTTCTCTTTTCTTTCTGAAATAATTATATCTTATTAGCCACTCCTGTTACAACTTAAGTTTATCACAACAGTACTTGCTATTTTGCGTTTACCTATGAGTGGCTTAGAGGCAGATACAATTGGCGGTTACAATTCACTGCTTGAAAAACAGAAAAAAGAAGATGGAGAAGTAATCGTTTCCACGGTTCTATTTGATGACAGACGGGAAGTGTTCCATGACCGAGTGGATTTGGACAAGATGAAACCAATCACAGAAAAAGAATATTATGTGCGTGGTTGCACAGCACTTCTTGATGCTGTTGGCGGAGCCATCCATCACATTGGAAATGTCCACAAGTATGCAAGAGAAGAAGACAGACCGGAGAAGAGACTTTTTATCATCACAACAGATGGAATGGAAAATTCCAGGCGCAGATATACCTATGACAAAGTGAAACATATGGTAGAGCGTCAAAAGGAAAAATTTGGGTGGGAATTCTTATTCTTAGGAGCTAACATTGATGCCATTGAAGTTGCTGGACGTTTCGGAATCGGAGCTGATCGAGCAGTGAATTATGAATGTGACAGTGTTGGAACTGCAATGAACTACAAAGTACTTAGCAAGGCAGTCAGTCGTGTGAGAAACTGTGCAGTTGAGGAGATGAATCTGGCACTCAGCTGTGAATGGAAAAATGAAATCGAAGCAGATTACAAGAAGAGGTATATAAAATAGTGAGAAGGTGGATGTGTGAATAAAGCAATTCCTATTTTAGAAAAATATAAAGCTGCAGTATTTGGACTAATTGTCGGGGACGCATTAGGCGTTCCGGCAGAGTTCAAATCCCGTATAGAAATGAAGTCGCATCCGGTAACGGACATGATGGGTTACGGTACGCATCAACAGCCTGCTGGTACCTGGTCGGATGATTCCAGCATGGTCGTTGCTGCTATGGAATGGCTGGGAGAAATGCAAGATAATGAACCAGATTACGCGCTTCTCATGGATAAGTTCAGTAACTGGCTAATGTACGGAGATTACACACCATATGGCGAAACCTTCGACAGTGGTATTTCCACCAGCAGAGCCATTATCAATTATGGAAAAGGAATGGATCCACTACAGTGTGGCGGTAAAACAGATTGGGACAATGGGAATGGTTCTCTTATGCGAATTCTTCCGGCAGCATTGTGGAAAGCAAATGAACTTTCCAAAGAAGAAATAGATGGTACAGATTTTATTTATGAAGTGTCTGCATTAACTCATGCTCATACTCGTAGCAAAATGGGCTGCCTCATTTATTCGAAGTTGATTGCAGAGTTGCTTTACTGCCAAGATAGAGATAAATTTGATCTGGTAGAAAAAAGTATGTTGGCATGCAAGAAATATTTTGATTCTATGGACGACGAAGAAGTTGCACATGAAAAGGAGAAATATGGTCGTCTTTGGGATGTGGCAGCATTTCAGCAGTTGGATGAAAATGAAATCAAAAGCAGTGGTTATGTGGTAGATACCTTGGAAGCAGCAATCTGGTGTTTCATGAATACAGATACATACAAGGATTGTGTCTTAAAAGCAGTAAATCTGGGAGAAGATACAGACACAGTTGCTGCAGTTGCCGGAGGTTTAGCCGGTTTATATTATGGAATAGAAGCGATTCCGCAGGAATGGATGAACATCCTTCCAAAGAAAGAGTGGATTGATGAGCTGATTGAGAAGCTGTTATAGAAAGAAGGAATTTTATGTTTGATAGAAGAGCAAACAACGCAGAAGGACTTATCTTAGGTGCATTTGGGTGTGGAGCATTTTGCAATCCACCGGAGCTGGTAGCGGATGTGTTTGCTGAAATGACGGAGAAATATCGAGAATGCTTTGATACGATTGAATATGCAGTGTTCCATACAGAGAGAGAAACGGCGAATTATGAGGCATTTAGAATGGCAATGGAACGATTTTTATAAGTCCAATTGCTGTGGAACAAATCCGGTGGTAAAATAGTCTCAATGAATCGAGATTTTTGGAGGGTACCTATGAAAGCCTATACATATATTGAACAGAATAAATTTGCTTTATTAGACAAAGAAAAACCACAACTGTTGGAGCAAACGGATGCTATCGTGAAAGTGACACTTGCAAGTATTTGCTCTAGCGATATTCATATTAAACACGGAGCAGTTCCACGTGCTGTGCCTGGAATTACAGTCGGTCATGAAATGGTTGGTATCGTAGAAGAAGTTGGAAGTGCAGTAACAACGGTGAAGAAAGGCGACCGTGTTACAGTAAATGTGGAAACATTTTGTGGGGAGTGCTTCTATTGTAAACATGGCTACGTGAATAACTGCACGGATCAAAATGGAGGCTGGGCATTAGGTTGTCGAATTGATGGCGGACAGGCTGAATATGTTCGTGTACCGCTTGCAAATACTGGTCTTAATAAAATCCCGGATAGTGTATCAGATGAACAGGCACTGTTAGTAGGAGACGTGTTAGCGACTGGTTATTGGGCAGCCAGGATATCTGAAATCAAGGAAGAGGACACTGTTCTTATCATTGGTGCTGGCCCAACTGGAATCTGTACGCTGATTTCAGTGCTCCTTAAAAATCCAAAGAAGATTATTGTATGTGAGACAGATGAAAATAGAATCACTTTTGTGAAGAAGCATTATCCAGATGTAATTACAGTAAAGCCGGAATGTTGTCAGGAAGTTGTTCTTGCAAAGAGCGAACATGGCGGAGCGGATGTGGTGCTTGAGGTGGCAGGTGCGGACAGTACCTTTGAACTTGCATGGAAATGTGCAAGACCAAATGCCATTGTTACGGTTGTCGCTTTATATGAAAAACCACAGATTTTACCACTTCCGGATATGTACGGAAAGAATCTGATTTTCAAGACAGGCGGTGTAGATGGCTGCGACTGTGAAGAAACATTAGCGTTAATTGAAGCAGGAAAAATTGATACAACACCACTAATTACGCATACTTATTCGCTTTCTCAGATTAAAGAAGCATATGACTTATTTGAAAATAAAAGAGATGGCGTAATTAAAGTGGCAATCACGATTTAGTTCCAGGAAGGAGAAGCCGTGATGCGTACGATGAATATAAAGAGCAAAGAAGATATCGTAAACTACGTAAATGAAGTAGGTTATCTTCCTTTTTTCAGAAACCATATCGCAGGTTTTTCACTGGAGAACATGGTAGAACCGATTTACTGGTATGATGGATTTTCAGATAAAGAAATCAAATGGCCGGCTTGGACTTGGCGGGAAGAAATAACAAAGGAAAAATCCCTAATCTATGGAAAGTTCTTTTGATGTAATCGGTAAGATATGATGGAGATATTAGCAATCGAAATAAAACTTTACGCACCATGGCTGCACTCGTTGAAGGAAAAGAGAATGGTAGTAAAAAGCATTCTTGGGAAAATAAAGAACAAATTCAATGTTTCTGTTTCTGAGATAGATGCTTAGGATATCCACCAAACTGTAGTGCTATATTAAAGTTGTAACAATAGTGGCTAATAAGATATAATCAATCCATCACAGAAAGAAGGAATTATTATGCCACAAAATTACACACCAGAATTTAAAAAGAAGATCGTATGTCTCCATTTAGAGGAAGGGCGCATCTACAAAATCTGTATATTCCGACAAAACTGAACTATGTATTTCTAAAGGTTTTTCGGATTCCATTATTTTAACTCCATAATTCTTTTATCGATATCATCCATAGTACAAATCCTTCTTCGAGCAATCAAAGGATTTCCACGTCCTCGCATTCGTGAATCAGTTTTGTTTGAAAATATCGGGACTTTACCGATTTTTGAAATTACATAAGCGCGTTCTTCATCTACATCCATTTGTGATAATTCTCGTATACTTTTTCCTATTGATTCTTCTAAAAGTTTTTGAGTCGTATGATTTAAGTACATAATATAACCCTCCATCGTTGTAATGATGTGGTGTAATCTATTTACTATGATAAACACTGATATTATAACAAATAAAATTTACAAATGCAATATTCTATATGTATTTATATAAAAATGTCTTTTGATTTATTATATGATTTTCAAAATTATTTTGTACTAAAATCCGAAAAAATATATGTCAAATTAATTTGCATACACTCAGAAATCCTAATAGCTATGCAATCGATTATGTTATTTCACTTTTTCGAAATGCCAGTACAGATAAAAAAGTAAAAATGATAAGAAAAATAATCCCAATAGATAGAGGTTTTAGTAAATTGATAAGTTCAAAGTTTGAGGCTAATTGTGTGTAGTTTACTCCAAATGGTGTATATTCCATTACATTTTTCGTTGTGTCATTTAATCCTAGAATTGGTCCAAGAAATGTCAAATATGCAGTGGGCATATATACGCTCAGTTTCAAACTTGTACTGCCTGAAAATATAGCTGCGGCAATATAAGGGAGAGTCAGAAATACGATCAAGATAACAAGAGAAATCATTTTACTGAATACCACCGCAGCTCGGCTGTGGCCGCTGGAAACGGCATTTTCTATGATTTTATACTCAAAGTCGCTGCACAAAAACGTGCCAATGATAATACAACCCAACAACGTAAAAATCTGACTGTCAGCAAATAATGACAGAATGCCGATATTTTGAATATCTATATCCCCTGTTGAAATAGAATGTGCAAATAAAAGCATGAGACCGGCACTTAAAATGGAGAGGACAAATATTATTTTTATAAGTGGAGACTTTGTCATTTTATAAATATCTGCTTTTATTAAATCATTCATTTTTTTACCTCCCGTAAGCGATAAAAAATAGTCTTCTAGCGATTCATTTCCCAGTTCTTCCAAACCAATGGATTTGACAATTTTTCCGTTATCAATAAAAAAATAGTGTGCAGCGACTTGATATAATTCCGGTAAATTGTGACTGGAAATCAGAAATGTTATATTTTTCATTTTGCAAAGGTCTGTGACTAAATTTCTTATTTCGATAACGCCAATGGGATCTAATCCATTGATTGGTTCGTCTAAAATGATCACTTTGGGATTGCCTAATAGGGCAATTGCAATGCCAAGCCTCTGCTTCATTCCAAGTGAAAAATCTTTTGCCTTTTTCCTTGTATGAGCAGATAAACCGAAAAGTTATGAAATAAAAGGATACGACCGGAGGTGGGAATACTCAAACCTGCTAGAATTCTCATGAGTGTTGTTTTCCCGGCTCCGTTTTTCCCAATTAGTCCGTATATTTCTCCTTCTCTTAGTTGAATGGATATGTTATCCAAAGCAGTGCAATTCCTTTGGTTCCCGGATTTTCATCTCCAAGTACAACCAACGTGTCACCGGCTTTTAGACCGAATAAGTCACGAGCTTGTTTGGGAATAACAATTTCTCCTCGTTCTCCGATGACCGTCGTACCAAATAAATGTTTTCCTTTTGGAGCAATACTGATTTCTTCGATTTCGCCATCGTAATGCAGTAAATCGTCGACAGAGACATCATATAAATCTGCTAATGCTGCACAATTGATGAGATCTGGAATGCTGTCTCCATTTTCCCATTTCGCGACTGCTTGCCTTGATACATTGATTTTATTTGCAACCTCTTCCAGAGTCATTTTATTTATTTTGCGTAAGAAGTTAAGGTTTGCATGAATGTTTATTTTCTTATGATTCATATTTTTCATTCCTCCTATGCTTTTATTATACTGTGCTGCTGCCGGGGAACACAACCAACAAGAGATGACAGTTAATGTTAGAATTCGTTGACAACAATTTTCGGAAAAAAATCAATGATGATTGATATTTTTCTGTATTTAAGTTATAATTAGCGGAAATAAGAGTTTTGTATAATTGATCGGAGATGAATATAGATGAAAACTTGTAAAGAAATGGCAAAAATGTGGAATGTTACGGAACGCACTGTGACAACATTTTGTAAATCTGGGAAGATACCCGGTGCTGTAAAAAAGGGAAAAAGCTGGCAGATCCCAGATAATGCAGAAAGACCGGCAGATGGTCGAATTTCATCTGGAAAATATCTTAAGAAACCAGAATCAAAAGAAAAAAAACCGCTTCCTATTGGTATTTCTGATTATGTGCGTGCGCAGTCGGAGTATTACTATGTTGATAAAACATTGCTGATCAAAGAATTTTTGGATCAGAAGCCATTGGTGTCATTATTCACCAGACCAAGACGTTTCGGAAAGACTTTAAATATGGATATGCTTCGAGTTTTTTTTGAAATCTCAGAGGATGATACGAGTAAATACTTTAAGGATAAAGCCATCTGGAAATGCGATGATGTGTACAGAGCGCATCAAGGGAAATATCCTGTGATATTTTTAACCTTTAAGGACGTAAAGTTTAATTCTTGGTCTTTGACATTTGCAAAAATCAGTGAATTATTGCAGGAAGAGTTTGGAAGACATATGGAACTATATAAAAGTGATCAACTGGAAACTTATGAATTGGAATATTTTAAAAGAATTTTATCAGGGCAGGCAAACGAAGTTGAACTTTCTTCCTCTTTACAAAGACTTTCTAAAATGCTTACGAAACATTATGGGAAAGCTCCGATTATTATCATTGACGAATATGATACTCCGATTCAAGAGGGATATTCAAAAAGATTTTATGACGAAATTATTGTATTTATGAGAAATTTCTTCTCAGGAGCCTTTAAAGACAATAAGAATCTTTCCTATGGATTCCTTACCGGAATCTTCCGAATTGCCCAGGAGAGTATTTTCAGCGGATTGAATAATTTAACTGTGAATTCTGTTTTGGATGAAGATTATGATAGTTTCTTTGGATTTACCGATTCAGAAGTACTTGATATGCTGAGTTATTATGAAGTTTTAGATAAAGAAACGGAGTTAAGAGATTGGTATGATGGCTACCTCTTTGGAAATAAAGAAATATACAATCCATGGTCAGTAATCAATTATATTTCAAAAGGATGTACTCCACAGGCATACTGGGTCAATACCGGAAAAAATGAGATTCTGGAAGATGTTTTGAAGGAGGCTACAGAGGATATTATAGAAAAACTGTATGCACTTTTGCAAGGAGAAAGGGTTATCGCAAGAATCGACCAAAATGTAGTTTATAGATCCATTTCCGAAGATCCCTCTAATATTTATAGTTTGCTGTTAGTAGCAGGGTATTTGAAAATACCGGAAAAAGAGCTGCAGGCGGATGGTGCTTACCTGTGCGAGGTATCCATTCCAAATCGAGAGATTGCATCTGTCTATAAGAGTGAAATATTATCTCATTTGCTGCAAATTGGAGCAATTACAAGAAGTACAGCGAACAAAATAGCAGAAAGTCTATATGCGAATGATCTGAAGAAATTACAGAATGCGATTGCTGAGTATATGAATAAATCTATTAGTTTTTACGATGCCGGAGCAGAAGGCTTTTATCATGGATTAGTTCTTGGATTGATTGCTTTAGTGGATAATCAGTATAAGATAAAATCTAATAGAGAATCTGGAGATGGAAGATATGATATCAGCTTGATTCCAAGGGAGAAAAAATATCCGGGAATTATCATGGAATTAAAGTGGAAGAAAGGACTGGACAGCAAAGGACTTGAGGTATTGGCAGAAGAAGCGTTGGTTCAGATAAACAGCAAAAGATATGATTTGGAAATGAAAGAAGAAGGCATGGAAGTTATTATTAAACTAGGCATTGGATTTTCAGGGAAAAAGGTAAGGATGAAAATGGGATGAAGGGAAAATTTGAAAAAGGAAAATAGTAAAGTAATGAGAGGATAAAATCATGTCAGAGTTTCATACAACGGAAGATTTATTAGAAAACAATTCGATACGAAGTTTAGTTTTAAAGTTAGGAATTCCGGCGATGCTGGGACAGTTTTTTAATATTTTGTACAGCATTGTGGATCGGATTTTTGTAGGTCAGATCCCTCAAAATGGGGAGATCGCCCTTGCGAGTATCGGCATATGTGCGCCTATGCTGGTTGCAGTGACTGCATTCGCTTATATGGTCGGAATTGGCGGGGCTTCTTATATGAGCATCAGTTTGGGAGAAAAAAACAGGAAGCGGGCAGAAGAAATCATTGGAAATTCATTTTTGCTTTTGATTGGAATTTCTCTTGTAGTTACTGTTGTCTTACTGGGAGCCCGCAAACCGGTTCTTTATATGTTAGGGTGCAGTGATGCGATGTATCCGTATGCAAAAACATATTTTACAATCTATATTTGCGGTACCATTGCATCTTTATGCGGAGTTGGTCTGAATCAATTTCTTTTGGCACAGGGATTTGCCAGAGAGGGGATGATTGCTGTTATAATCAGCGCAGTCATGAACGCAATTCTGGACCCGATATTGATTTATGGATTTGACTTAGGCGTAGCCGGAGCCGCAGCTGCTACGGTTATTTCACAATGCAGCATGGCTGTTTTCGTGTTGCTGAAGCTTTGTAGCCGGAAAGTACCGATTCGTCTTGTTTATCATAAGTTACGATTTAATATAGCTAAAAAGATCATTAGCATTGGATCTATGTCTTTTTTGATTACACTGCTGGATAACCTGATCATCATTCTCCTAAATGTAGCGCTTCAAAAATACGGAGGTCCTGTTCTCGGTGATCAGCTGATTGTATGTGCAACAGTGGTACAAAGTTTGATGACGATTGTATTTTGTCCGGCCCAAGGAATTACATCCGGGTGTGGTACAATTTTCAGTTATCATTACGGAGCCGGGCATTATAAAAAGATTTGTCAGGCATTTATCGGAGTCTTTGTGCTTTGTGGCATCTACATAGGAGCTTTGCAGATAGGAATACAAATGATGCCGAAAGTTTTTGCCGGGTTATTTTTGCAGGATGATCAGCTGATACAGATGGCTGCCGGGAGTATTCGTATGTATACATTAGCCCTGATTGGTGTGGCGGTACAGTATGCTTTGGTGGATGAATTAACTGCAATGGGGAAAATTCGTTTTGCGCTTCCGTTATCTTTATTTCGGAAAATTTTATACATAGTCTGTATTTTTGTCTTGCCATTATTTTTTGACGTACGTTGTCTTTTCTATGCCGGAAGTATATCCGATGGAATCGGAGCATCCTTTAGTTTGATTTTATTTTTCTTTTTTATACGGCCAAAATTAAAAAAAGAATTACAAGAAAAACAGTAAGTATAGCCGCTGAAAATTTGCAGTGAAATTCATTGCTATTATTTCGCATCCATAGTAGAATGAACTTTGAAGACAAGAATCATGGAAACTCGACAATTAGATATAGAAAATCGAGAGGATAGAGAAAAGGAGAGAAAAGGTGAAAAAAAGTATTTTTTCAAGAGCAAAAAGGCGCAGAATGCTGGCTGCCTTTTTGTGTGTGGCTTTGCTTATTACGGCGATACCGCTCAGAGCATCTGCCGCCGGTCAACAGAAAGATGTCACCACCCGTGCAAATGTTGTTTTGTTTGCATATTTTTCAGATGAGACAGACACAGATTGGTTTAATAAAATATCCGAAGATGGTTATACAGATAATAACACAAAGGGTATGACGAATGTCCAACGTTATATAAATTACTATAATGGAAGCCAGAATCGTTCTTTCTCAACCTATATGTCAAAGATCTCTGGTGGAACTTATGCAGTAAAAAATATCTTTCCACAGTATGATGAGGCTACGGGAAAAGTCACGCCTCTGAAACTGTCCATGACAGAAGAGGAGGTGAAAAAAAAGACAAAATTAGAATGTGACGGAGACATCGTATTAAAACTGGCAGAAGATATTGATTTATCTCAGTGGAAAAATCAGCTTGATCTGGATAGAGATGGAGTGATTGATAATGTCAGCATTGTTCTTCAGGGAGCAGATTCTACTGATGCAAGATCAACCATGAGGTCCCACAAATTTAACTATACAATGAGTAAATGGAAGGGTACGGATCTGAGTACTAATACGTTTAATATGCTGAATACGGATGCATTGAATGGTAAGCGCGCCGGACTTATCAGCCACGAATATTTACATTCCCTGAATTATCCGGATCTTTACCGTCAGACAGATGGTGATTATCCTGTAGGGAATTGGGATATTATGAGCGGAGACGGCAGGTTTATGACCTATCCGCTTGCCTATTTAAGAATGGCCATTTCCGGTTGGGCGAAGGTACCGGATATTGATGATGCTAAACAAAAAGAAACTAACAATAATGATAATACCATTACATATGATTTGGAATTGGAGACCATTTCCGATACGAATCTGGATAATGCGGTTATGATCACTTCTCCGGTGAATCCATATGAAAAGTTTGTCATTGAAGTTCGGGAAAAGCCTGCGGACTATTATAACGGAGATACTTTGGACGCAGGTATTCCAAAGTCAGGAGTGATCGTTTACCGAGTCGATACGACCGTAGGAGGTTTCAGTAATTTTGACGGGAAAACAGGTGTCTATGTCTTTGGTCCGAGAAATGGCAAAATGCGAGAAGATGCCGCTTTAGATGCTGACAATCCGTCCTATGGAAATGCCGACTTGGATGAAACAAGCAATGCGATAACCTATTCCGATGGTACAAATACAGGAATCGTAGTGTCCAATGTGGGTAATATTCAGAACGGAAAAGTTAGCTTAAAGGTAACGGTACCGGACTGGTCATCGTTGGATGCGTGGAAGGATACAACAGGAGTTATGGGTGAGTCTGTTAGCTTGGTTGATCTGGATGACAAATCAACTGCAGTTGTTCAGGATGCACAGCAGAAAGATGTAAAGTTTTATGAATATACAAATGGTAAATGGACAGATTCCTCACTGCCGGATTTAGAGGATAGTAATAGGATTTATAATATAAAGTTAATTAGTTTTAAAAACAAAATTTTTGCTTCTTACGTGGATATGGATGGTAAAGGGCATGTAAAAGTCTTAGAGGGAAGCTCTTGGAAAGATGTTGTTGATCAGTACAACAAGTCTGTCGGTAATGTTAGTAATTCTCAACTGGATATTGGTGTGGCAGGGGATCAATTATATATTTCATATGTTCTCGATTTTAAGAAACTTTATGCACGTAAGATTATCGTTGGAGATAGTGTGATACAATTAGGAGATGTAATGTCCGTAGCCAATCCAACAGCTTCCAGAAATTACATCAGTTCTCCAAGGGTTTTAGAGCAAAAAGGAAATCTGGTAATAGCCTATCGGGATGATGACGACATAAAACTGAAAAAATATGATGGAACTTCTGCTTTTACAACACTGGCAGACGCTGGTCAGTCTTCTTCATATGATGTCATTACATACAATCAGGAACTGTATTTCGTTTCCGCATCAGCATCGGAGTTGACCGTAAAAAAATACAATGCGGCTGAGAATACTTGGAAAGAGTATGCCTCTGATGCGATAGACAGCGATTCTCCGAAATTAGCGGTTGCCCAAGGGAATCTGTATGTGGTGACCGGTCCTGCTACCAGTGGGAAAACAGGTGTATATGTCTATGAAGTTACAGAGGGTAAACTGACGAAGGAAGGTCTTGCTGTAGATTCAGGTGTTAATGGAACAAATTACTCCATGATTGCATCCGGTGATACCCTATTGATTGGATATAGGGAGTGGATGTCTGGAAATGCTGTTATAAAAGAGAAGACAATCAGCAATGCTCTATTATCTCTTACAATCACTCCGCCTGATAAGGTCTCTTATACAGTCGGTGACGAAATGAGTCTGAAAGGTCTGAAAGTCACGGCGAATTATCAGAAGAATACGAGAGAATTGAAAGAAGGAGAATATACAGTAACAGGTTTTGGAACAGAAGAAAATGGGAAACTGATTGCCAAAACTCTCGGAGAACAGACGGCGACAGTTACTTTGAAGAGTGACACGAATATCAAGAATACGTTTACCTTCCTGGTATCTGAGGTACCATCTATAACTTCTATTACTTCAGTAAAGAATAATGGAACGGTCAGCAAAGATTTCGTCTATGGAGACAAGATGGATGTAACAGTTGAGACAACAGGGGCAGATGGAAAGAAAATGGCTCTGTATTATCGCAAGCCGGATGGAGCATTAATAAAGCTGACAGAACCTGTAACCGTTAAGGACGGTACTCCGGTTACATTTAGTTATGATACCACGAAAAAGATTCTTCCAACGGGCGAGAATCTCCGGATAGCAGTGTGCTCTGTGGATGGCGATAGCGTATCACTCAAAGATAGTACTGAGATATCTCTTGCCAAGAAAAAGCTGACAGCGTCTATCACCGGAACATTGGATAAAACATATGATGGAACAACTACTGCTCCGAAAGCAGCAGCTTTGTCGCTGGATGGTGTTCTTAATCAGGAAGCATCCGTCAGCGGTACGATTGAATACGAAAGTCCGGATGCAAAGAATCAGACGCTTTCTGTAAAGAACTTCAAAGTGGATTATGTCAGCGGAGCCGACGATTATTATATAACACCGGAAGCACCAACAAAGACAGGAACGATCCGGAAAGCAGCGGCTCCTCAGACAAGCCAAAAATATCTGATGGTGTCAAACAATACGAAGTACAATTATTCGTATGATCTGAATCAGCTTCTTCCTTCTCTGTCTGGTGTTCAGAAATGGGGCGGCATATCTTATGAACTGCAGAAGCCTATCGCATTAGGTGATTATTATAAAGATGGAGCAGAAATCAAAGACGGCAAGCTGACTCTTCCGATTGAGGATGTGAGCAGCACTGCGGAAACAGAGATCGGAACCATTAAAATCACCGTAAAATCCTCTAACTTTGAAGATTTTACAGTGCCACTCACAGTGAAAAGCAGCAATCGGAAGATACCGACAGGAACGGTAACAACGCAGGGAACACTGACATACGGTCAAGCATTAAATAATCTAAAGCTCACTGCGAATATGATAGATCCTGATTCTAAGACAGCAGTTGCAGGCACGATTACCTGGAAAGACGGCAGCATTGTGCCAAATGCCGGGAAATATCAGGCGGAATGGCGCTTTGTTCCAAATGACAGCGCATATGCAGAGATCACAGGAGTCAAGGAGATTCAGGTAGACAGAAAGTCAGTGACTGTCACTTTCGATATGGAAGGTACAACAACAAAGACCTATGACGGTACTGTCAGTCTTCCAAAAGGAGCCAAAATCAATGTGAAAGACATAAAAGGAATCTTTGATAAAGATGATGTTACTGTAAGCGATCAGTTTACAGCGGCTTATGCAAGCGCTGATGCCGGTACCAAAAAGATCGTCGTATCCGGATTGACACTCACAGGCAGCGCTCGGCAAAATTATAAATTAGAAACTCCTGCTGCATTAGAAGTGGAAACAGGAATCACTAAAGCCAATCCAAAGAAAGCAAAAGACATCACTTGCGGAAAGCTGGAGGCAGGAAAACCATTGTCAAGTATTTCTTTGAGCGGTTCCTTTACAGGCGTCAATGATGAAGTCTTGGAGGGAACCTTAAGCTGGAAAGACCCGGATGCAGCATTCAATGCCGGCACACATACAGCAAAATGGGTATTCACACCGAAGTCTGCAAATTACGCACCGATCGAAGGAAGCATTGAGATCACAGTAGAAAAGAAAGATGATTCTTCAGATGAACCATCTACAGACAAGCCTTCTGAGGACAAACCGTCCACAGATAAGCCTTCTGAAGATAGACCATCCACAGAAAAACCTTCTGAAGAAAAACCATCTACAGAAAAACCTTCCGGCGGTGAAGCATCTACGGAACAATCGGGCACTGGCAAGCCGGAAGAGAAACCTGCGACAACAGAGCAGAAAGAGTCCGATTCAAAGACATCTGATGAGAACAAGCAGTCATCAAAGAGTAAAGCATCATCAGTTGACAAGAAAAAGAAGAATACTGTTAAGGCCGGAGATGAAGCAGATCCGGCAAGACTTATACTTCTGCTCGTGTTATCTCTCTTAAGCATGGGGATCTTCATTTTTATCATCAAGCGTGAGAATGCAAAAAAATAAATCATTTTAAAGTATAAGGAACAGCCATATGGATGGATCATCTGTGGGGCTGTTTTCTTTATTAACCGTGAAAATTTGCAGTGGTTGATTGAACAAAGTGCATCGTATTCATGCATTGGTAGTAATCCTTCAAGGCTCGAATTAGTGGGAGGTGTATATGCCAAGAACACCGAATATAATGTGTAAACATCATGGCTGTGCAACGCTGATACCGCACGGCCAGATATATTGTGAGGAACATAAGCCTTTACATACAAAGGACAGAGCCCATGCTGCATGGAAGAGCATGAAGTGAAAACAGTTCTTGTTATGGATAAGGCCACTTTTAAGAATACAGAAGTAGACTATGAAGCCTATTATTTGTATTGCGATTTGGCAGAAGAACTGTATATGGATGAAAAACAGATACAGGATAATGATGCTAGAATGAAGGATTCATATAGAGAAAAGAAAGGTCTTTTGACATCGACTCAGATAAGCGGAATAAGAGCAAAATATGGTATTAGCCAGAGTGATTTATGCGTTTTGCTAGGTTGGGGCGGTAAAACCATTACCAGATATGAGAGCCATCAGGTTCAAGATAAAGCCCATGACACAATTTTAAAGAAAATTGATCAGGATCCAGAATGGTTCTTGTCTTTACTAAATGACGCAAAAGACAGCTTATCAGCTGAATCTTATCAAAAATATATGGAGGCGGCAACTTCATTATTTGAAGAGGATCAAGATGCATATTTGAGAAAAGCTATTGAGGCAAGTTATGCAAGATTTCAGGGTAATAAGATGTTTCATGGGAATACTCCACTTTCACTTGATAAGGTTGTTGATGTGATCAGATATTTTGCTGCTTCTTCTAAAGTTACAAATCTTTACAAAGTCAAATTGATGAAGCTTATGTGGTATGCAGATGCGTTGGCTTATAAAAGAAGAAGGCGCGCGATTACAGGATTGGTTTATCAGGCACTGCCAATGGGAGCCGTTCCTGTAGGGCATAATTCAATCATTGACTTAAAGGATATTCCTTGCGAGGAAGTTGATATGGGTGAAACAATTGCTTATCATTTCGCTTTAAGTGGAGAATGCAAGTTTTCAGCATTATCAAAAGATGACAAGGAAATACTGGATTTAGTCATAGATAAACTTGGTAAAATGGGTAAAAATGACATTATTGCATTTATGCATAAAGAGCAGGCATATGTTGAAACTAGCCCTAGAGAAGTCATTGAGTTTAAATATGCAGAAAGTTTACAAATTTAATTCATAAAAATTAGAATTGATTTTCTGTGTCAATTCGGTTAAAAATATATATTTATTGACCTTTGCGCTTTATAAACATATAATATCATGCATAAAAGTCAATGGAAAGGCAGGTGAATGAGAGATGCAGCCCTACGATGTTTTGCACGGTCGGGAAATATCAGAAGGAAACAATCCGACCTCCCTTCCATATGTGAATATCCACTGTTCACTGACGCAAAATATAGAAATGCCCCAGACAGACGCAGCGTACATCTATCTGGTGGTGGAAGGTACGCTCAGATTGTACACACCAGCCGGAATTATGGACTATGAAAGTGGTCAATACTCTATATCTGCCATTGATACACCTGAAACCGGCTATATATTGGCAAAATCGGACAGCCAGAGGTTTGTCGCTGTGTCTGTGGAGTTTAATCCGAGCGATGTCATAACTATTCTCCTTGAGTTGGATAAGGACCTGATTGGAAGGATTGCCGGCGGACAGCAGTCTGAACAGATGATGGATATGTCCGATGGCGAAGTTACCCGCAGTGTTACCCGCCTGTTGGAGATAGCGGATGACCCGGTTAAAGCTGAATTCCTCGGCAGGAATATACGAAGAGAAATCATCTTTCACCTTCTGTGCGGAAAATCCGGCACGGAGTTTATGGAAAGCATAATTCGGCTGCAAAACAGCGGGGATATTTATGAAGCCAATACATGGATCAAGGAAAACTACAAAGAGGCCTTTACGGTGGAGAAACTTGCGAAAAAGTTTAACATGAGCCTATCAGTTTTTCATGATAAATTCCGCAGCGCCGTAGGAATGGCGCCTCTACAGTGCCAGAAGCGGTTGAGGCTGACTGAAGCAAGACGGTTGATGCTGGATGAGGATAAAAATGTTTCGGAAGCCGCCTCAGAGGTTGGTTATGATAATTTTTCTCAGTTTATCCGTGAATATCGGAAGATGTTCGGTTTCTCTCCAAAGGACGACATCCATCGTATCAAGTCTCTTTCGGAGAATTAGGTGATTTCTTCGGAGAAATATGCAAGAAGCTTAAAAGTGCCTCCTGTAAAATGAAGATGAATTCAAAGGCAGGAGGAATCTTTATGTATTTATCAAATGAAGTTTGCGATAAGCTGTGTGTAGCAGCACTGCAAAAAAGTACAGAAATGGGGTTTGACATTAGCTTTGCGGTTTATGATGAAAGTGGCTTGCCACGAGTTTTCCGCAGATTTGGTGAAGCGCTTGTTCTGAGTACCACGCTCGTACCGGGCAAGGCCTATACTTCCGCTGTAACACAGTGCAGGACAAAGGATGTGGCTGAAGCTGCAAAAGAAGGTGGTTCTCTGATGGCAATTCAGACAAACGATTCAAGAATTACCCTGGTCGCAGGCGGTTATCCGCTGTTTGTGAATGGAAAAATTGTTGGAGGTATCGGCGTGGGCGGCGGAACTGAGGAACAGGACTGCACTGTTGCTGAATATGTGGTATCTGTTTTTGACGAACTTATAAAAAGATGATGGAGAAAAAACGTATCACAGAAAATGTTCCGGGCAATTTGAAAAATGGGCTGTGGGTTGCAGCCCATTTTTCACGAGCAAGGAGCAGAGCGGATTGCGAGTATCCGCTGACAAGGAAAGAACACAAGGCGCTCTGCTTCGGCGGAGCGTTTTTTCTTACGACTCCTCAAACGACCGGATTTATGATAGAATAGTCGCAGTAGTAACACACCCCCGTTTCTACTACTTTTGACGGTCTCAGCTTGCTTCGATTTGTTCCGATTTGCCTATTCTGTGATACATTTAACAATTCCAAAGGCATTTACATACCCGGAAAATCGAGGCAAAACAGGGCAAAATAGAGCATTTTAGGAGGATTTTCAAACATGATTAAGATATTATTTTTGTGTCATGGAAATATTTGTCGCAGCACCATGTCTCAGTTTGTTTTCCAGGATTTGGTAAACAAGCGTGGTTTGAAGGACAAGTTTTATATTGATTCTGCGGCTACCAGCAGAGAGGAGATTGGCAATCGCCCTCATTATGGGACAGTAAGCAAGTTGCGTCAGGTGGGAGTTCCGGTATTGGAACATTATGCTGTCCAGATGACACGGCAGGATTATGAAGACTATGATTTTCTGATTGGAATGGAGCGTTTCAATCTTCGTAATATGAAGCGGATCACCGGAGGGGATCCGGATGGAAAGATGCATTTGCTTCTGGATTTTTCAGAACATCCAAGAGATATCTCGGATCCTTGGTATACAGGCAACTTCGATGAGACATATCGGGATGTGAAAGAAGGATGTGAGGCTTTGCTTACATATCTGATAGAGAATTCTTATATATAATGCAGAAATTAATGGAATTCCGGCATGTGTTTTCGATACCAGAGAGGAAGCATGTTCCTTTGACATTTGGGATTGCGGCGTTCTTTGATGCCGATATTTTGAAAAAAGCCTTTCCATAATTCTGTAAATGGATCGTTTGTCTTTCGGGATAAGCGGTCCATTTCTTTTTGGGTGAGACTTGTAAGATAGTATTTGGAGTCAGCAGGATGGACAATTGCAAGACTTCTGGTATCGTCAATGATCATCCAATTTTCGGATGGAAGTCTGTCTGCAAAATGAGGAGCGACCAAAGTCAGAACGTTGGCTTTCGGTTCGATGTGGCTGACCAGCACTTGGTGTTCTAAGTTGGCAAATCGCAGAAATTCCTTATGATAGTGTGCCTCGTTAGAGACTTTGCGGTTCAATTCAAAAATTCGCATGACAACCGATTCCTGCAGATAGTTTGTTACCGATGCGCCGTAGTAAAATCCGGCAATAACGAATCGATAAATTGCGTCTAATTTATCTTCCTGATCGGACATAGCAGCTTTATAAATCATAGAATAAGCCAAAGGAGAGATCTTTTTTTGAATGGAACGGATCACACTGGCAGTCTTTTTGGAATCGGCATCTACATGCCGATATTCACAGAATAATTCCAGATTGCCCACAGGCTCTGTTTTTAATCGTACATTCGCGTGTCCGAGCCTGGAAGCCCATGCTTCATAAACGCAGGTCATCATATCATCAAATTGATCTTTGCATGTAAATATGGTCGTCATTTCTTGAAAATCCTTTCGACTATAATTGTCCCCAAATTGTTTTTTGCGTATCTTCAATGGTCGTTTCTGCCTGAAAATGGAAATCATCGAACAAAGATAACTGTCGGTAAGTCTGAGGATGATCGATTTCCCAGTTCTTTTTGGAGTCTGTACATATAAGCTGCTGGGTGATGAAATCTTCTTCGATGGGGATACGGTGCATCATCTTTCCATTACAGGTGATAAAATATTTTGCCCTTTTTAATACAACGCCGATCTTCTTTAAATGGGGAAAATCCAGCAGACTGCCTCGGCGGCTTTTGACAATTCGACTGGCAGACTTGGTACCGATGCCGGGAACACGCAGAAGATCGGCGTAAGAGGCTTTGTTAATCTCCATAGGAAAATATTCCAGATGACGGAGCGCCCAGTCGCATTTTGGATCCAGCAGGATGTTAAAGTTCGGCTTGTCCGGGCTTAATAGCTCTTCCGCATGGAATCCATAGTAACGTAAGAGCCAATCGGCTTGATACAATCGATGTTCCCGAAGAAGAGGAGGCGCTGTACCAAGAGCAGGAAGCGCAGCATCTTCATTGAGCGGAACATATGCGGAGAAGAAAACTCGTTTCAAATCATACATCTGGTATAGCTTCTGAGTCGTGGACAGAAGCTGAAGATCATTTTCTCCTGTAGCGCCGATGATCATCTGGGTACTCTGTCCGGCAGGGACGAATGGTACTGACGGATCAGCAGAAGGCAGTGATGCGGCAGAAGACAGGAGAGGCATCTTTGCGGCAGATAAACGCTGATAAGGGTTTTCTTTAAAAATAGTATGAGGTAAGTATCGATTTCCGTTGGAACGTTCCATCTGCGGATCTTTTCCGATGGCAAGGCGGTGCCGGGTGATGTGATCCTGGATATGACGCAGAGGCCGAACCAGATTCTCCGGCTTCTTGTGGGGCGCTAATTTTGCCAGTCCTTCGGTCGTGGGGAGTTCTAAATTCACGCTCATGCGGTCGGCCAGATATCCCATCTGAGTAATCAATTCCTCCGGGGCTCCGGGAATCGCTTTTACATGAATATAGCCGTTAAACCGGTACTTCGTTCGAAGAAGATAGATGGCCTGATACATCTGTTCCATCGTATACGTCGGGCTTTTGACAATGCCTGAACTCAAGAACAGTCCTTCAATATAATTCCGGCGGTAAAATTCGGTTACCAAAGTGCAGATCTCTTCCGGGGTAAAAGTGGCCCTTGGCTGATCATTACTGGATCGATTCAGGCAATATTTGCAGTCAAAGATGCATTCATTGGTAAATAAGATTTTCAGCAATGAGATGCATCTGCCATCGGAAGCAAAACTGTGGCAGATGCCGGCAGAAACAGTATTTCCAAGATGGCCTTTCCTTCCGCGGCGGCTGGAACCGCTGGATGTACACGCTACGTCATACTTGGCTGCATCAGCCAGAATATTAAGTTTCTCTTGAAGGGATAATTCAAAAGCAACCGTTTCCATATTGAAAAACCTCCGAATATATGTTCTGTTTTTATCATAACACAAATCGAACATATGTACAAGAAAAAGAAAGTATAATATAACAATATTCAAAAGAAAAATCAAAACGATAAAAAATAAATAGATAGAAAAAGACAAAAAATAACATTCCTTTTTTGCCTTTTTCTTTTTTTGTGCAAGAAATAGTAAAGAAGAAGATAATATCAGGCTTTTTTTTCGATAAGAATCAGGAAGAGAATCTCCTAAATTTCACCTAAAATAAAACCAAGAAGAAAAAAATTGGTCGAAGAAATGGAGGAGTAATAGAATGAAATTAGGATTTATTACATCAATCTGCGAGGGTATGACATTGGAAGAGGTCGTTGATTTTGCGGCAGAACATCATCTGGAATGTTTGGAAGTTGCCTGTTGGCCGCAAGGAGGCGCACAAAGAAGATACGCAGGCGTCAGCCATATTGACGTTGCGAATCTAACAGAGGAAAAAGCTGAGGAGATCAAAAATTTGTGTGCGGCGAAAAAGGTAGAGATTTCTTCCCTGGCATATTATCCAAATACACTGGAACCGGATCTTGAAAAAAGAAAGAGTTATATTGAGCATATCTATAAATTGATTGATGCATCAGCAATGTTGGATGTGAATATGATTACTACATTTGTAGGTCGTGATCCAAAGAAAAACGTAGATGATAATATGGAAATTGTAAAAGAAGTATGGCCGCCGATCGTAAAATATGCAGAGGAGAAAGGAGTTAAGATCGCGATCGAGAATTGTCCGATGCTCTTTACAAATGATGAGTGGCCGGGCGGACAAAATATTATGACAACACCAGCCAATTGGAGAAGAGTCTTTGAGATCATTGACAGTCCGAATTTTGGAATCAATTATGATCCGTCTCATTTTGTATGGCAGATGATTGATTATATTCAGCCGCTCTATGAATTTAAGGATAAGATTTTTCATGTTCATTACAAAGATATTAAACTATATCAGGACAAACTTGCAGATGTGGGAATTATGGCGACGCCGCTGCAATATATGTCTCCGAAACTGCCGGGACTTGGGGATGTAGATTGGGGGAAATATGTCTCTGCTTTAACAGATATTGGTTACACAGGATACACATGTATCGAGGTAGAGGATAAGGCGTTTGAAAATAGCCTGGAAGATGCAAAAAAAGCAGTT
This sequence comes from Candidatus Anaerostipes excrementavium, assembly GCA_019114985.1. Taxonomy (GTDB): domain Bacteria; phylum Bacillota; class Clostridia; order Lachnospirales; family Lachnospiraceae; genus Anaerostipes; species Anaerostipes excrementavium. The sequence goes on along the minus strand of DXEM01000032.1, from coordinate 112,075 downwards.
GTTTTAAGCGCAAAATATCTGAGAAACTTTGTAATTTAACCTGTATCTCGTTGTGGAGGGAGAGAAAATGAAGCAGTATGCATTTGGTGTGGATATCGGAGGTACAACGGCAAAGATTGGTCTTTTTGAAACGAAAGGAAAACTGATAGAGGTATGGGAGATTCCAACTAGAAAAGAAGAAAAAGGGCGTTATATTCTTCCAGATATCGCAGATGAGATTGAGAAAAAAATGTTGGAAAAAGGAATTTTCAAATCCCAGGTGGAGGGCATTGGCATGGGAGTTCCGGGACCAATCAGTCCAGATGGCAGTGTATTAAAATGTGTCAATCTTGGTTGGGGAGTCTTTTCTGTGGAACAGGAAATGACTAAATTGACCGGCCTGAAAGCGAAAGCTGGAAACGATGCTAATGTGGCAGCCCTTGGTGAAATGTGGCAGGGAGGCGGACAAGGATACAAAAATATTGTGATGATAACGCTTGGAACAGGCGTTGGCGGCGGTATTATCAACGATGGACACATTTTGCCTGGAATGGATGGGGCAGCGGGAGAAATCGGACATATTCCAATGCGGGATGATGAGGAAGAAAGCTGCGGCTGTGGAAAAAAGGGATGTCTTGAGCAATATGCATCTGCAAATGGTATCGTTCGTATAACAAAGAGATATTTAAAAAAGCATTCGGAAATAGACAGTGTTTTAAGAAAGAAGGAGTCTTACACATCAAAAGAGATTTTTGAAGAAGCCAAAAAAGGCGACAAAGCAGCTCTTCACATGGTGGATGAGGTGGGGAAAATGCTTGGGAAGGCGCTTGCGGCAATTTCTTGTGTCGTGAATCCGGAAGCCTTTGTTATCGGCGGAGGAATGTCAAAGGCAGGAGACATCCTGCTTGAAGCAATCAAGAAATATTATAAAAAATATGCGTTCCATGCGGCGAGAAATACGACATTTAAATTTGCTTTGTTAAGTAATAATGCGGGAATTTATGGAGCTGTGAAATTAGTATTAGAATGAAAAACAGATTAGAGGAGGTTATTTTTATGAGTTATCGATATGCAGTGATTGGTTACGGATTTATTGGAAGAAGACATGTAAAAACATTAAAAACTTTTGAGGAGTCTGACTGTGTAGCAGTGTGTGATATCAATTCGAAACGATTAAAGGAAGTAAAAGAAATTTATCCGGATATGCCGGTGTACGACAATGCAGAAGATCTTTTTGTCAATGAAAAACTGGATGGGGTGATTATCTCAGCAAATAATAAGGCACATAAGGAACTTACCGTCATGGCAGCAGAACATGGGTGTCATATCATTTGTGAAAAACCGGCGGCACTTACGGTAGCTGAGTTTGATGAAATGATGGAAGCAGTGGACAAAGCGGGAGTATCTTTTACAGTACATCAGCAGAGAAGATTCGATAAAGATTTCAATACAGTAAAAAGGTGTTATGATGAGCACCTTGTGGGAGATATTTATACGATTCAGAGTTCTTTGTATGGATTTAATGGAAATATGCATGACTGGCACGTATATAAAGCAGAAGGCGGCGGGATGCTTTACGACTGGGGAGTGCATCTGATTGATCAGATCCTCTACATGGTAAAAGGAAAATTGAAATCCGTTTATGCAGATGTCCGCAATGTTATTAACAAAGAAGTGGATGATTATTTCAAGATTATTCTTCGTTTTGAAAATAATGTAACAGCTGAGATTGAACTAGGTACTTATTTTCTCAATGATCAGCCGGGATGGTTCGAACGTCATTGGTTTGTCGGAGGCAATCAAGGATCTATGAATGTGAATAAATTTGATCCAGAAGGCAAGATTGTAAGAACAACAAGGCTGTTGGAGAATGTGGACGAGGATCAGGATAAGTCAGCAGCTTCTTACGGACCGACCCGTTCTTTTGGAATCCCGGCTCCGGGTCTGATCGTTACTGAACCGCTTCCAAAAGTCAATGTTGAACAGTCTGATTATTTTGTAAACTATTTTAAAGCGATAGACGGCAAAGAGGAAATGCTGGTAAAACCAGAAGAAGTACGAAGAGTTCTCTGTGTCATGGAAGCATGCCGGGAATCCGCTAGAACAAAACGAAGCGTAGATTTTGAATAGGAGGAAAAACATGAGAATTGATGCTCACGTACATATTGCTGTAAAAGAAGGGGAAAATCCCATGGCGAGGCCGGAAAATGTCATTCGTTCTATGGATGAAAATGGGATTGATAAAATTGTATGTTTTACATTTGGAACCGGATTGGATGATCAAAAACGTCTGGCAGAAGCAGTTGCACCATATAGAGACAGAATGATTCCATTGGCATATGTGGGACCAAGGGAAAAAGACTGTGATGAGCAGCTTCTTTACTGCTTGGATGAACTTGATTTTCAAGGAGTTAAACTTCACCCTTATGTTTCCAACTTTTGTGTGGCGGATGTTGTGATGCTGCGGCCGATTTTTGAAATTTTGGAAGAGAGGAAGTCCTATGCAGTGATTCATTGCGCCAGTGAAGATTTCAGAAATCACCCGTCCATGTTTGAACGGCTTGGAAACTGCTTTCCTCATGTCCTGATTCAGATGGCGCATATGGGAGAGGTAATGTCTACCAAATATGCCGTCGATGTTGCAAAACGTGTCCCAAACATCTATCTGGATACAGCGATCTGCTCCTATGTAGCAGTCAACAGAGCGCTTGCTAACTGCCCGGAGAAAGTGTTTATGGGATGTGATTTCCCGTTCTATAAATTTGAGATGGAAATTCACAAACAGCTTCTTGTGGCAAAAGATACCGGGAAAAAACAGGAAATTGAGAATATTATGGGCGGCAACTTTACCAGGATTTTTGATATTGATGAAAACAACTGTATCAGGCATAGGCTATACCAGTCAACATAAATCACACTCTTTTTTTAAGAGCTGTGTCACAAAAATGCTGTGGCACAGCTCTTACCCTATTTTATAAAAAAATTTCCAATAATTTTTGGTATTGGAAAATTGTAGATTTTTAAATTTCTATTTATAATGAAGGTAAAATCAGAAAATAATCAAAAGACAAGGAGAAGCGGCAATGGAAAAGAATTATATGCATTCCAGTGCAATTGTAGAATTTGAGTTCCTGGAAGAACAAAATATAGCCCCTCATGATCATGAAAATCCAGAGATCCTTTTTGTCTTGGAAGGGAGACTTCATGTAAAGACAGATCAGCAGGAGTATGATCTTGGCAGTGAAGATTTTTTGCTGATCAATGCCAATCGATCTCATAGTTACAGCACAAAGAGAAAGCTTTTGGCTGTGCGCTTCCAGATATCTATGACGAAGCTAAGAGAGATGCTGCATCGTAATTCTATTTTATTTTGGTGCTGTTCTGTATTGGAAAAATCAAAATCATGCGAAGATATGCAAAGGCTTCTTAAAGATATTTTGTTTTGTAACATCAACAAAAGCTCTAAAGACGCATTTTATGTAATCAGTCTGCACTATCAGCTATTAAGTCTTTTATGTGGGAAATTTCTTCTGGATGATAAAAGGGATGGCAGCGATTTTCCTAAGGAGAAAGATCATATGAGCAAGGTGCTTGACTATGTCAGATCCAATTATCAGAATCGGATTTCTCTTCAGGAAGTAGCGGATGAACTTTATTTATCACCAACGTATTTGTCAAAATATATTCGAAAGAACAGTGGGAAAGGATTTGTGGATCTGCTCAACTCCGTGCGCCTTTCCCATGTAATGGAAGATTTGATGTATACAGATATTCCTGTTATCAAAATTGCGATGAAAAACGGTTTCGCATCTGTTGCGGCGTTAAATAAGGTATTTAAGGAAACTTATCAGGCGACTCCATCAGTGTATCGTAAGAACAAGAAGAAAAACAAAGACGATAAAGAGTTTCGGGAAAAAGCGGCAGCTTATCTGCATAAACATCGAAAACAGGAAGAGAGGAAGCAAATTGAGAATGAGAACTTTCTTTCTTTGTCTCAAGATCATGTGCAGCCGATGAAGCTTACGTGCCTGATGAATACCGGACAGGCTTCTGATTTGGCCAAAGCTTTTACACAAAATCAAATTTTATATTGTAAGAGGAAACTCGGAATCAAATATATTCGTTTTTGGAACATATTTGAAGAAAGTATGCGTTTAGATCATGCTTTAGGACCTGGAAAGTTTCATTATGGACGTCTGGATGAGATATTGGATTTTCTGGTAAAACAACATCTTTATCCTTACATTGAACTGAGATCCAAGCCACGTCGTCTGCTTAGGACGGCAAATAATATATTCCATGAGAGTGGACAGCAGGAAGAGTTTGCGAATCGAAAAGAACAAAAGGAATTTTTCGATGATTTTTTTGCTCATTTGCTGAGAAGATATAATCGAAATATCGTAAAACACTGGGTGTTCAGTTACAGTATTGAAACCGATACCAAATTCGAAGATTACAGCTTTATTGGAAAGTTAATCAGTGAAGAACGCTGGGATGCTTATTTAGAAGAATTTGATATTGTGGCAGGATCCCTTAAAAAGCGGTTTCCGGAAGCCAGAATTGGAGGAGCAGGGTTCCCGGCTCAGCATTATAGTCAGGATCATATAAAGAAATTTTTTGACTGTTGGAGACAACATCTATATCAGCCAGATTTTATCAGCGTCACCAGCTTTCCTTACCATATCATGCAGGAAGGCGGTGTGTGGTATGAACAGCGGCGTACAGATTTTGACTTTGTAAAAGAAGATGTGGAGACAGTTCGAACGGCTATGAAAGATGCTGGATTTGGTGATCGGAAACTTCATCTGACAGAGTGTAATTTGACATTGTCTGACCGCAGTTACATCAATGATTCGGTCATCCGCGCCGCATTTATAGCCAGCACGGCAGCGCAGATTTTTGATAAAGTGGAGCTGTTTGGCGTATGGAATGCATTAGATCCATATTCGGAATTTTCAGATACTGCAGCTTATCTGTTTGGAGGAAATGGAATTTTGACGAAAACAGGCATTGCAAAACCGGTGAGCTTTGTTCTGGAATTTCTCAGTCATTTATACAAAGAGATGGCAGAAGAAAAAGATGGATATTTAATTACCAGCAATGGATATAAACATTATAAGCTTTTGGTTCATCATCTCGTTCCAATGGATACCGCTTACTATTTGAAAGAGGAAGACCAGATTCCAGCCCTCGGTATTGAACAGATGATAAAAACCAACGAGCGAAAGATGATTCATGTCAGGATTGATGATATTCCGAAAGGATGTTGGCAGATCCGCAGATACTGTCTGAACCAGGAATCTGGTTCGATTTTAAATGAATGGTCGAACCTCGATATGGATACAGAACTTCGGATGGAGGAGTTAAATTATCTTGAAAAAGTTTGTCCCCGCATGTTTATTCGAAAACAGAATATCGATCGAAATGTACTGGAATTTGACATTGAGCTGGAACCCAATGAAGTACAGTACCTTCATATTACAGAATTTAATTAAAATAAATCTACAGACTGCACCTCATCTTTTAGATGGGGTGTTTTTCTTGGAAATATTGCAATGCGATATTTTGTCTTTTTTCTTTTCTTCTTTTTTTTGAAATTATATTTTCCACAAGAATTGATCTTTTTTTGGATTTCCAGGCGATAGATGTCGACTTTAACAAAAAATATAATAAAAATAGAAGAATTGACAACATAGATAGGAGGTAATATTCATGAAAAAAGTCGCGTTTTATTATGTACGCCACGGAGAAACCTTATTTAATGTTATGAATCGCATGCAGGGATGGTGTGATTCGCCTTTGACCAAAAAAGGAATTGGCGATGCGAAAGAAGCAAGGGAAATATTAAAAAATGTTCCTTTTTGTGCAGCTTACGTTTCTACCAGTGAAAGATGCAGAGATACCTGTGCAATTATTGTAGAAGGAAGAGAGATTCCGATATATGAAAGAAAAGGCTTAAAAGAAGTAAATTTCGGCACCTGGGAAGGTGTGGAAGTTGACAAACATTTGGATGAAATTAACCGTCGGAGAGGGACCGGAATTCACTGGGATGACTGCGGAGGTGACAGCAATGAATCTTTTGGAAAAAGGATTCGGAAAACGTATCGTGAGATTTATGAAAAATGTAAAGATGGAGATCAGATTTTGATCGTATCTCACGGCGCTGCCTGGCTTTGGATGCAGGGGATCCTTTTGGGAATCGACAGCGGGGCCTTCGGAAAGCTAAAAGAAGAGAAGGGACTTGCAAAACTTCCAAATGGATACAACGGCGTTTTTTCTTGTACCGATGGGAAATGGCGTTTAGAAGAGGTTCCCGGACTTACAAAAGAAGAAATCGAGGGTTTATATGAGAGCACGGAGAATGTATAGAACTTTATGGAAATGAGGGGGACAGACCCATGGAAAAAATAGAAAGAAAACGCTTGGTCATTTATTTGCTGGGGATGGTATGTGTGTCTCTTGGAATCGTATTCTGTGCCCAATGCGGACTAGGGATATCGCCGATCAGTGGAATTCCATTTGTATTAAAGGAAATCCTGCCGCTTACCTTTGGACAACTTACTATGTTGTTTCACTTTGTCAATATTGGGTTTCAGATGACGCTTCTAAAAAAGGTGAGAGACGGAAAAATTTTGCTTCAGATTCCGGTTGCTTTTTTATTTGGATGGTTGATTGATTTTTTGAAACGGTTTGTTACGATCGATCAGGAATGTCTTTTGATGCAATTTTTTGCACTGGGGCTTAGTATATTTTTTACCGCTTTGGGAATGGTCATGATGGTACGAATGGATCTTGTGCAAAATCCTCCGGATGGATTTGTAAAACTTGCAGCAGAAATTTTCAAAAAAGAATTTGGAAGTGTAAAGGTTTTATATGATGTTGTCTGTGTCATTTTCACCTTAAGTATTGGAATGGTTTGTTTAAAACAACCTTACGGAATGGGAATTGCAACGATTGCATCTGCTTTATTGGTAGGAAGAACAGTTTCTCTGATAAATAAAATCGTTCCCCAAAAGCAGTGACAGCAAGATTTCACATGAAAAAAATGAAGATTATGACAGAAAAAGAAAAAATGACGTGAGATCTACACATGATTTCGCATCGTATTGATTAAGATAACGGAAGTTTCCGGCTGTCAAAAAAGATAAAATAAAAACAACAAAAAGACATGGTGAAGTGATAAAGGAGGAATTGCAATGTATGACAATTTTTTGATCCGAAAAGATAGTCTGAAAAATGACATCGATAAAAATGGAAATGTAATCGGATTTCAGTTTGCGGCAAGAAATGCAAATTACAGAGGGGTTTACCTTTCTTTGCACAACGGCTATTACATCAAAGTAGATGGTGTCTTGTACAAAAGAGATGTGCAAACGTTTGAAATTAATGGAAAAGCCCCAAGGACTTTTGAAGAAATCAAGACAGCAGTTTGGGAACATTGGGATTACGATGACGAGGGAATCGTTCATGTAAAAAAAGAAGGGGGGCTTGAGCCGGGGAAACATGTGATCGACTTTCAGCAGTCTGTTCTGGCAGCCTATGGATATCTTCCAACCGATGAAGAATGGGTAAAATGTCCGCCGGAACCAGGAATGGGAGCAGGATCTGATAAGACAAAAAATATTGTTCGTTACGAGTTGGAACTTCAGGAAGGATAAAAATAGCAGGAGGAAAAATAAATGGGAATAAAACTTGGCGTAGATTTTTATAGTTATCAGCAGGCGCAGTTCTTTAAAGAGTTGGATTTAGAGGGGATGATGAAAGAAGCATCCAGCATTGAAGGCGTGACCGGAATCGAAGTTTTGGATGAACAGTCTCTGCCATATCCGGATCCATCCGATGAGTTTGTGGAAAATTGGCATGCTATGTGTAAAAAATATCAGTTGGAACCGGTGACTATGGATGTTTTCTGTGATGTTTTGCAGTTTCGGGATCATGTGATGAGCTTTGAAGAATGTGCTGAACGATTAAAACATGATATTAAATTAGCAAAAAAGTTAGGATTTAAAAATGTTCGCACACTTGCTACGACAAATATTGAAATTCTTGAACTGGCACTTCCAACAGCGGAGGAATGTGATATCAAAATTGGAAAAGAAATCCATGCGCCAATTCCACTAAATGGACAGTATGTAAAAGAGATTCAGGAAGTAGTGGAAAGAACGGGAACGAAACATTTGGGAATTGTTCCGGATTGGGGAATTTTTGCATATCGTCCGTCAGAGGTAACTCTTGATTGGTATGTTCGTCAGGGGGCGAAGAGGAAGACCTGTGAACTGGCAGATCAGTTCTGCATGGATAATTATACAGGAAAATCAGACGCTCTTGAAAAGATTGATCTCTCTTTATATACAGGCGGCAATGTAGAATCTTTCTTCCATGCTTATTTGAAAACAGGGGATGCACCGGAAGATTTGAAACCGGCATTTGAGATGATGGAAAAATTGGTGAAAGAAAATGTACCGGATTATACGGATATTGACTTTGAGGTTATGGGACAGGCTTTACTTTTATCCAGAGCAAAGCCGGAAGATCTGATTCCTCTTCTGCCAATTATTGTAAACTTCCATGGCAAATTTTACAATATGTCAGAAGCAGAAGGTCAGCCGGGCGTCTATGTTGATAAAGCGTTGGATTATGAAGGACCGATCAAAGTCTTAAAAGAATACGGATATGACGGATATATCAATACAGAATATGAGGGGCAGAGAAGATTTCAGGATCGCACGGAAAAAGAACTGATTAGCGAGGTAGATCAGGTAAGGAAACATCAGTCCATGTTAAAGAGACTGATTGAAAAATAAATCTGAGAAAAAGATGAAGCTACAAATATAAAATTAGATATTATACGAGGAGGAAGAATAATGAGTAAATTGAAATTAGGAATGATCGGAACCGGCGGAATTTGCAATAACAAACATTTGCCTTCTTTGGCAAAAGTAGCGGATCAGGTAGAAGTAGTTGCACTCTGTGATCTTGATGAAGAAAAGGCAATTTCGACAAAAGAACGTCATGGGCTGACAAATGCGAAAATTTATACAGATTATAAAGAACTTCTTGCGGATCCTTCTATCGATGTTGTTCATGTATGCACACCGAACGTAGCTCACTGCCAGATTACGGTAGATGCATTTGAGGCAGGAAAACATGTACTTTGCGAGAAGCCAATGGCAGCGACGTCAGAAGATGCACAAAAAATGCTGGATGCATGGAAAAAATCAGGGAAGAAATTTACCGTGGGTTATCAAAACAGATTCCGTCCCGATGTACAGGTTTTGAAAAAAGCCTGCGATGCCGGAGAATTGGGAGATATTTATTATGGGGAGGCCAATGCGATCCGCCGAAAAGCAGTGCCGACATGGGGCGTATTTCCGGATAAATCAAAACAGGGCGGAGGACCGTTAATTGACATTGGAACCCATGCTCTTGACATTACGTTATGGTGTATGAATAATTATGATGTTGACAGTGTAAGCGGACAAGTATTTTATAAGCTCGGAAATTTACCGTCTGCTGCAGAAGGTAATACATATGGAGCTTGGGATACCGATACTTTTGAAGTGGAAGATTCTGCTATGGGATTTATTAAAATGAAAGATGGTTCTTTGGTTAATTTACGTGCATCCTGGGCGTTGAATTATATGGATGCCAGGGAAGCATCTACCACCTTATGCGGTACGCTGGAAGGAGCGGAAATCAAACATGGAGGAAGCTATCCACAGTCAGAACTTTACTTTAATCAGACACGCCATGGCAAGATGATGAGCCAGAAGATGGATGGAGAGGCTTTAGTAGACTATTTTGACGGCGTCAATGAAGAGCCGGGAGTTGTAGAAGCAAAGCAGTGGATCCGTGCAATTCTAAATGATACGGAACCATGTGTAAAACCAGAGGAAGCATTTCGAGTAACTCAGATTCTGGAAGCAATTTATCAAGCATCTGAGACGAACAGTACGATTAAATTTGAATAGTCTAATGAAACAGCATGGGGCTGTCGAGTCAGTTTTATAATGATGGTAAAGTGGATTTGGCAGCCTCGGTTCCTCTAAAAAATGAATTAAGATATCAATAGAGGAAGAAAGGGAAAAGGTATAGAAATGGCAGATATCAATATTGCAAAACAAATCATTGATGCTGTAGGCGGAGAAGAAAATGTAAAAACACTGGGACACTGCATGACCAGACTGCGTTTTGCATTGAAAAACGAAAACAAGGCAGACGACGCAGCGGCAAAGAGTATCAAAGTTGTAAAAGGACTTTCCAAATCAGCTGGTCAGTATCAGATGATTCTTGGAACAGGCGTGGTGGATGATTATTATGATTTGATCGATCAAAATTATACATTTGGAAAGCAGGATTACACAGGCGTGGTGGAAACGGAAGATCTTGAAGACGGAAGCAAGGGAAATCCGCTAACAAGAGCTATCGGCAAAGCGTTGGGAATTCTTTCGGGAAGCATTGCTCCTTGGCTTGGCTGTATTATGGGGTCTTTGATGATCAGTGCGATTCTTTCCCTGCTGACTTCTCTAGGGCTGTTAAATGCCGAAAGCAGTACCTATGCATTTTTTTCAACAGTTTCAGGTGTATGTGTCTATTCGCTTCCAGTTTTGATCGGCTTTAGTGCGGCAGAAAAGTTACAGACGAACAAATACATGGGAGCGCTGCTTGGAGCGATTATGATTTATCCAGGCCTGATGAATGCGATTGCAGAAGGCAGTGTCAGCCTTTTTGGATTATCGATTCAAAACTTTTCTTATACATCGACAATCGTACCGGTGATCCTTGCGGTTTGGGTTTTGAAATATGTGGAAAAGCTGGCGAAGAAAATTTGTCCGCAGGTCATTTATATTTTTGGAGTCACATTGATTGAGCTTCTGATTACGGTTCCATTAGTCTATTTGATTGTAGGACCGATCGGTGCAGTGATTACCAATGGAATTTCAAGTTTGGTACTTTCTATTTATGCGCATGCAGGAATGTTGGCTCCGGCAGTTGCAGGTGCGATTATGCCGCTGGCTGTCATGGCCGGTGTTCATCTGGGGTTGTTCCCAATTGCCACTTTGATGATTTCCGATGTCGGATTTGACCCGGTGATCCATCCGGCGCTTATGGTCTATAATATGAGTATCGCTGGAGCTTCCTTTGCATACGGTCTTAGATCGAAGAAAATGGACGATAAATCATTGGGAATTTCTTCTGGTATATCCGGATTGCTTGGAATCTCAGAAGCCGGGCTCTTTGGTGTAGTTCTGCCAAACAAAAGAGTGTTGGCAACGACGGAGATTGGAATTCTGATTTCAGGAGTAATCACAGGTCTTGTTGGCTATAAATGTTATGTGCCGCTTTCACAGTCTGTATTTGCAATTCCGGCGGCTGCTCACGATGATTTTAATTTGATTGCGTGTACAATTTCACTTGTCAGCGGTTTGGCAGCTAGTTTTGTTGTTACTTATCTGTTCGGTATGAAATCTAAAAAAGATTCGGAAGATGATCATCAAAGGACAGCAAACGAAGTTGAAACAACAGTGGATGATGTCAAAATCGTTGCTCTGGCAGATGGAGAGATGATCGATGTTACTGCGGTTTCCGATCCTGTGTTTTCAGAAAAAGCTCTGGGAGAAAGTGCTGCATTCCGTTTTGCTGGAGATAAAGTAGTTTTATGTGCTCCTGCCAATGGAATACTAAGCGCATTATTCCCGACCTGCCATGCCTATGGCATCACAATGGAAAATGGAATGGAACTGATGGTGCATTGTGGAGTCAATACGGTGGAATCAGATGGAGATGGATTCCAGATCTTAGACAAAAAGTTGGGAGATCATGTGAAGGCAGGGGATCCGATTGTAGAAGTGGATCTTAAAAAGCTGTCAGCCCAATATGACATGAGTACGATTTTGGTTGTTACCAACGATAACGGAAAAGACTTTGAATTTATCGCACCAGGATCGGTGAAAAAAGGACAGTCCATTTTAAAATAATAAGCCGTAATCTAGGATAACGAAACAGGAAAAAAACAGTATAAAAATTTGGAGCGTTCCTTGTTTTTACGCAAGGAACGCGTTTTCTTACTTCTTCAAAAATTCGGTCGGCGTAATCGCCGGAACTGTGGAATCAGCAAAATCCTTGGTATTTCTCGTAAGAATATGGCTTGCACCACTCCGTTCCGCTACGGCATCTACAACGGCATCCTCAAAATCCGACATAGGACGCATGAGTGCGGTATGGATATCTACACCCTGAACATCAGCGAAAGTGACGATCTGGGATAGCTGTTCTATTCGGTTCTTTGCCTTTTGTGTGGATTGCAGTGCTTTGCGAAGTATATAAAAAATATCTGTGGCGGCTGAAGCAGAGATCAGGCATTCTGCATCAGATTCAATAACTTTGCGTAGTGCATGGTAGGAATCTGCGAAAAAAGGTTCTCGTTTCTGGAAAATATCCAGAATAACATTTGTATCAACCAGTATTTTCATTGTCTGGATAGTCGCTCCTCTCGTATTGTATTTTCATCGATTGTCTGATTCTGTGGAACAATTCCTACAAGGTCATCCAGAAGTGCCAGTTTATTGACAACTGGATTTGTGAGGCGAGCAATGTTTTTTCCGTTCTTGGTAATAAAAATATCCTGAGATGCTGCCATTTCCAGATATTTTCCCAGATTGGTTTTAAATTCGGTCGCGGTAACGATCATACGAATCCCTCCTAGTTTGTTTAAAGCATGCTTTTTATATATTATACACAAATCGCATGAAATTATCAACGGAAAATCGCACGAAACAAAATGTTCGATAGATATAAAATTGAAATTGCTACAAATGAAAAGTCTATTTTAAAATAATGATAAAAGGGAATTGCTTGCCATTTTTGGGAATGATACAATAGAACCAATAAATATTTATAGAATAGGAAAATGAAAATGGAGAAAGCAAAGATTCTTTTGATCTTAACCGGAGGAACCATATGTTCCTTCGGGGATGATAAAAATGAGAATAGGGATGTGCAGACGAAGAAAGCAGAAAGACTGCTTTTAAAGAATTTTCAAGAAAGCGATTCCCCTTATCGAGACTGTGATTTCGACGTGAAGATGATCTTGGATATTCTAAGTGAGAATATGACCGTAGGAAGGTGGAATCGGCTGATTGCCTTTTTGAAACAGACAGATCTAAGCAAATATCAAGGAGTCATCATTGCCCATGGAACGGACACTCTGGCTTATACGTCAAACTTATTATCTTTGGTTCTATCTGGGACGGCGATTCCGGTTTTTCTGGTTTCCAGTAATCTGCCGCTGAATAACAGCCAGGCAAATGGAAATGTGAATTTCAAAACTGCGGTGGAATTGATCTGTACGGGAATGGATCCCGGTGTTTATGTGCCGTTTCAAAATGAAGATGGGATCTGTTATCTGCACAAAGGATGCAATCTGATGCAGTCCGGAAATTATTCACAGAACTTTTACAGTCAAAGCGCTTTAAAGGTCAGCGACATAGCAGACATTCCAAGGAATTGGTATCAAGTAAACGCTCCGATTGTCCTAAAAGATATGGGAGAATTGAAAGATGATGTTCTTGCAATCCGGCCTTACGTAGGACTGAATTACCGCTGGTTTCAGCTGGATTCCGGGATTCGGGCGGTCGTACATGGCCTTTACCATGCAGAGACGGCATGTGTGACTGTGGAACAGGAAGAGGAAAGTCATTCTATCTTATTTTTATTAAAAGAATGCAGGAAGCGCGATATCCCAGTGATCATAGAACCAAGCAGGGAAGATCAGAGTTTTTATATAACGAATTCTGAGATGGTAGAAAATGGCGCGGTTCCTGTCTATGGGATGACGTCGGAAATGGTTTATGTAAAAACATTGGTCGCAGGAGCGCTTGGATATGGCAGGAAAGACCTGATCGAATTTCTGAGAAAAGATGTATGCGGAGAGATGATAGATTCTTGACAAGAATATAAAATTATGCTAAAAATATAGACAGAGTGAATCTGAACGTATCAGGTCCATGAAGGGGCACACCACCTCGGGTGTGGTTTTCTTCATGGACCTTTTTTCTTTGCTCGAAAAGTTCTTCGAACTTCCTGATCGAAGAAAAACTCCGGGCAGGATCACACGATGACAGCGAAAATGGAAGGAGGTTTTGGGATGATTATAAATGGTGAAAAACAGACATTGATCGAACCGGTTTCTTTGGACGTTTTTTTGAAACGGGAAGGTTATCAAAAAAATCGGATCGCAGTGGAACGAAATGGAGAGATCGTACCTAAGAGCGAATATGAAACAGTGATCGTGACAGACAGTGATTTGCTGGAAATTGTTACGTTTGTAGGCGGAGGCTGAGAAAGAAGATCAGAAATTAAAAAAGATCAGGCATTGAAACAAAGAAACGAAGATAGAAGGAGACAAGAAATGAAACAGGATAAATTGGTGATCGGCGGGCATACATTTGATTCCAGGTTTATTTTGGGATCTGGGAAATATTCCGTGGATCTGATTAAGGCAGCGATTGAAAATGCAGGAGCGCAGATGATTACATTGGCTCTTCGGAGAACCAACACGAAAGATGCGGCCAATATTATGGATTACATACCGGAGGGAATTACATTGCTTCCGAATACTTCCGGGGCAAGGAACGCCGAGGAAGCGGTTCGGATCGCCCGGCTTGCCAGAGAAGTAGGATGCGGCGATTTTGTCAAGATTGAAGTCATTCATGATTCTAAGTATCTGCTTCCGGATAATTATGAAACAATCAAAGCGACGGAAATTTTGGCGAAAGAAGGATTTATTGTTATGCCATACATGTATCCGGATCTGAATGCAGCCAGAGATTTGGTAAACGCAGGGGCAGCATCGATTATGCCTTTGGGATCACCAATTGGTTCCAACAAAGGAATCTGTACAAAAGATTTTATTCAAATTCTGATCGATGAGATTGATCTTCCGATTATTGTGGATGCGGGAATCGGGAAACCGTCTCAGGCATGTGAAGCGATGGAGATGGGAGCAGCCGCTGTGATGGCCAACACGGCAATTGCCACAGCAGGCGACATTCCGGCTATGGCAGAAGCATTTAAAAAAGCAATCGAAGCCGGCAGAAGCGCATATTTGGCTGGATTAGGAAGAGTGATTGACAAAGGGGCAAGCGCCTCATCACCATTGACTGGATTTTTGCAGGACTAGAGGAGGATAAGATGAGCGAGAGAATTGATGAACATACGGATCCTATGCAGTATACAGATGATATGGAAGCGATTGACTCCGATCTTATGGAAAAAGTCATCGCGGAGATGGAATCTTTTGATCCGGATCAGTACACAGAAAAAGATGTTCGTGCTGCTTTAGATGGAGATACCTGTTCCGTAGAGGACTTTAAGGCGCTGCTTTCCCCTGCGGCGATGCCGTTTTTGGAAGAAATTGCTCAGAAAGCCCAGATGGAGACGAGGAAACATTTTGGGAATTCTGTTATGATTTTTACACCGCTGTATATTGCCAATTATTGTGAGAATTACTGCATCTACTGCGGATTTAACTGCCACAATAAGATCAAGAGAGCCAAGCTTACGGCAGAAGAGATCGAGAGAGAAATGAAGACCATCTCAGACAGCGGTTTGGAGGAAATTTTAATCCTGACCGGCGAAAGCCCGAAGATGTCAGATGTGGGATATATTGGAGAGGCATGTAAGATTGCACGGAAATATTTCAAAGTCGTAGGTCTGGAAGTCTATCCGATGGATTCCAAAGACTATGCGTATCTGCATGAATGCGGCGCAGATTTTGTTACTGTCTTCCAGGAGACTTATAATTCTGAAAAATATAAGACCTTGCATCTGGGCGGACGAAAAAGAATCTTTCCTTATCGTTTTAATGCGCAGGAACGAGCAATCATGGGAGGAATCCGCGGCGTGGGATTTGCGGCGCTGCTTGGATTAGATGATTTCCGAAAAGATGCATTGGCCACAGGAATGCATGCGTATCTCCTGCAGAGAAAATATCCTCATGCGGAAATCGCGTTTTCCTGCCCAAGACTCCGTCCGATTATCAACAACGATAAGATCAACCCGAAAGATGTGCATGAGCCGCAGCTGCTGCAGATTATCTGTGCTTATCGGATTTTTATGCCATTTGCAAGCATCACCATATCAAGCAGGGAGTGTGCAAGATTCCGGGACAATATCGTCCAGATTGCAGCAACGAAGATTTCCGCGGGAGTGAACGTCGGAATCGGAGGGCATACCGGCGAAGAAAAGGGAGATGAACAGTTTGAGATCGATGATGGACGTACAGTGGATGAAATCTATCATATGATTCAGAAAAATGGAATGCAGCCGGTCATGACGGATTACATTTATGTGTAAATAGATCTTCTTTTTTGCCCCAATGAAAACATAAATTTTATGAAACAAAAATCGGAGCCGTTCTTTTCTGGGACGGCTTTTTTCTGATACAAATTCAACGGAGTTTTTCGAAAGAGTTCATAGACGGAAATTGCTTTTTATGATAAGATAAGGTGATAAATCAGGAGACAAAAAAGCAAAAAAGGAGAATTGCCATGATCAATCAGTTAGTAAACAATATTAAGAGACTGGAAGCCCCGATCGTTGTTGGATTGGATCCAATGCTCGATTATGTGCCGGAGCATATCAAGAAGGCAGCATTTGACCAATGCGGAGAGACTCTGGAAGGCGCAGCGGAGGCAATCTGGCAATATAATAAGGGCATTATTGATAGTACATATGATCTAATTCCGGCAGTGAAACCACAGATCGCCATGTATGAACAGTTCGGAGTACCGGGACTCGCAGCATTTTATAAGATATGTGAATATGCCAAGAGCAAAGGACTTGTGATTATTGGAGATATCAAGAGAGGAGATATCGGTTCCACATCGAAGGCATATGCGGTCGGACATTTGGGACAGGTACAGGTCGGAAGCAAAAAATTCAGCGGATTTTGTGAAGATTTTGTAACGGTCAATCCGTATCTGGGAAGCGATGGAGTGCGTCCGTTCATGGAAGTCTGCAAAGAAGAAAAGAAAGGAATCTTCGTTCTTGTGAAAACCTCCAATCCTTCCAGCGGAGAATTCCAGGATCAGGAAATCGACGGAAGACCGTTATATGAATTGGTCGCAGAGAAAGTTGCATCTTGGGGAGAGGAAGTCATGGGAGACGACTATAGTTATGTTGGAGCAGTGGTCGGAGCGACTTATCCGAAGATGGGCGAGATCTTAAGAAAGGTTATGCCGAAATCCTATATCCTTGTTCCGGGATATGGCGCTCAGGGTGGACAGGCGAAAGATTTAGCGCCATTCTTTAATGAAGATGGTCTGGGAGCAATCGTGAATTCCTCCAGAGGAATTATCTGTGCTTATCAGCAGGAACAATACAGCCATTTCGGTGAGGAAAATTACGCAGATGCGTCCAGACAGGCAGTGCTTGATATGAAAGAAGACTTAAAACAGGCGTTTGTACGTTAGATAAAGGAGAAGGCAATGGGGAAAAAGCAGCAAACAGCAAAGATCGTAAGTCAGACAATGCTGGCGGATGGAATTTTTGATATGGAGCTTCAGGCAGAAGAAATCGCAGCCCAGGCAAAGCCGGGGCAGTTCATCTCTGTTTATGTGAATGACAAGAGCAAGATCCTGCCAAGACCGATCAGCATCTGCGGCATTGATGCTGAAAAAGGGATTCTTCGCATCGTGTATCGAATTGCAGGAGAAGGAACCAAACAGATGTCGTCTTATCAGAAAGGAGACTCCGTAAAGATCTTAGGACCTTTGGGTAACGGATTTACAATGAAGAAAGATCGGGCGATTTTAATTGGCGGAGGAATTGGAATCCCGCCGATGTTGGAATTGGCGAAACAGTTGGATGGCCCGAAGAGTATTGTTTTAGGATATCGAGACAGCGAGATGTTTTTAAAAGATGAATTTGAGGCTTATGGAGACGTGTTTGTATCTACAGAAGATGGATCTGTGGGAACGAAAGGCAATGTCATTGATGCGATCAAAGAGCAGGGAGCAGAAGGAAATGTGATTTATGCCTGCGGCCCTACACCAATGTTAAAAGGAATTCAGGCATACGCTGCGGAAAACGGAATCGAAGCGCAGATTTCGCTGGAAGAGAGAATGGCCTGTGGAATCGGAGCTTGTCTTGCCTGCGTTTGTCAGTCAAAAGAGGCAGACGAGCATTCTCACGTCTGCAGCAAGCGTGTCTGCAAAGATGGACCGGTTTTTGACGCCAGGGAGGTGGTATTGTAATGAATTTATCAGTTGATATTGCAGGAGTTACGATGAAAAACCCGGTGACGACCGGTTCCGGAACCTTTGGCTCCGGGGAAGAATACAGTGAGTTCTTGGACTTGGCTGCGTTAGGCGCAGTAACGACAAAAGGAGTTGCCAATGTGCCGTGGCCGGGGAATCCAACTCCTCGCGTGGCAGAAGTATATGGCGGGATGCTCAATGCCATTGGTCTGCAAAATCCGGGAATCGATGTGATGATCGAAAGAGACCTTCCAATGCTTCAAGAAGCAGGAGCCACCGTGATTGTCAATGTCTGTGGAAAATCAGAAAAAGATTATGTGGAAGTTGTGGAACGATTGGCGGATCAGCCGGTGGATCTGTTAGAAATCAATGTTTCTTGTCCGAATGTAAAAGAAGGCGGAATTGCCTTTGGTCAAGATCCGAAAGCGCTTTATGAGATCACAAAAGCCGTGAAGGCAAAGGCGAAACAGCCGATTATTATGAAGTTAAGTCCCAACGTTACGGATATTACGGAGATGGCACGTGCAGCGGTGGACGCCGGAAGTGACGCGTTATCTTTGATTAACACACTGACTGGAATGAAAATCGATATAGAGAAACGAGATTTTGTTCTTGCCAATAAGACCGGTGGAATGTCCGGTCCGGCGGTGAAGCCGGTAGCACTCCGCATGGTATATCAAGTGGCTAATGCGGTGGACGTGCCGATCATCGGAATGGGCGGCATTACCACGGCAGAAGATGCACTGGAATTTATCATGGCAGGTGCAACTGCGGTATCTGTAGGAACTGCCAATTTTATCAATCCAACGGCGACCGTGGATGTGATTGAAGGAATCAAAGCCTATATGGAACGCCGCCAGATCGAAGATATTCAGGAATTGATCGGTTGTGTGAAATAATCCGGAAAGGAGGACGATGTATGAACGTTTTGTTTTTTCTGACTCCTAAAAAGGATGTTGCCTGTATTCCGGCGGATGATACGCTGCGGCAAGCGATGGAGAAGATGAAATACCATGGCTATACGGCGGTCCCTCTTCTGACGCAGGAAGGAAAATATGCCGGAACGATCACGGAAGGAGATATCCTGCGGGCAATCGAGGCTCTCTGTCACTGGGATATTTTTCAGGCAGAAAGGGTCAAAATCTGCGATGTTTCGAGAAAAAGGGATCATCAGGCAATCAGTATCAATACAGACATGGACGATCTTGTAGATGTGATTGCAGATCAGAACTTTGTTCCGGTTATCGATGATCAGGAGAAATTCATTGGCATTATCACAAGAAAAGATGTGATCCAATTTTATTATGACGAACATAAGAAAATGCAGTCAGAATAAGAATATAATAAGATTTCAAATAAAAAAGAATCTCAGAAGATTCAGTTTTTTATAACATTGAATCAAATGGGATTCTTTTTTCTTATTTTATTATGAAAAATCCCTATTTTCTTGTCAAATCTGTGACTGATTTGATAAAGAAAGATAGGAACAAAGAAGCAGCTTTGGAAAGTTTTTTTCTTTGATCCAGTGCCAGTACGACAGGCAGAGTGACAGGAGGATCCAAAGAACGAATAGAGATATTTTCATGATGGAATATTTTAAAATTGCTTTTGGGAAGGAGGCTAATTCCTTCTTTGACGGATACGGCGCTGATAATAGATTCTGTTCTTGCCGTACGGATAATATTTGGTTTTATATCGGATTTTTCAAAAAGCTCCATGCACAGCTGATAGATAGATGTATAAGGATTCATAAGGATCAAACGTTCTTTGGAAAGCTCTGCCAAAGACACGGAGTGGTCCTGCTGCGAAAGAGGATGTTCTGTCGGGAGCAGGAGGGCGAGTTCATCTTCTGCAATCGGATAAGTTTTGTATTTTTTAGCAGGAATCATGTGATCACGGGCGATCACTATATCATATTTGCCGTTGGTGAGTCCACGAAGAAGATCTGGTTCTTCGACCTCTTCTAATAATATGGAAAGATCTGGATATTTTATTTTAAATGCCCGGAAAATTGGAGTCAATTCATACTGCGTAAGGATTGGCAAGGTTCCGATACGCAGAGATTTGGGGATAGATTGATAGATTTCCATCTTAGAAAGCATATTTTCATAATGCTGATATAGGGAAACAGCTTCTGGAAAAAAAGTTTTTCCAGCTTTGGTAAGAGAGGCTTTTCGTTTGCTGCGGTCAAACAGTTGAATATCCAATTCTCTCTCTAAACGCATGATTTGTTTGGATAATGCAGATTGTGAGATATGAAGCGTATCGGCGGCGTCAAAAAATGTGTCGTTTTCCACAACGGCGATAAAGTACTGTAATTGATCAAAATTCATTGAAACTCTCCTTTGCTGATGATTAAAAAAGATTCCAGAATGGAATCAATTATACCATAAATGGAATTGATTCTACAGAGAAGAAAGCGATAAAATAAAAAAAGAACAAAAGGTTTTGGAAGAAAGGAATAGAAAAAATGAAAGGAAAAGTAAATGATTTACGAAGTGCCTTAGAATTATTAAGAACTATGGAAGGGCAGTTGATTGAGACAGATGTTGAGGTGGAACCTAAAGCAGAGTTGTCCGGGGTGTATCGTTATGTGGGAGCGGGAGGTACGGTAAAAAGACCGACGAAAGAAGGGCCAGCTATGATTTTTCATAATGTAAAAGGACATCCAAACGCAAAAGTGGCTATTGGTGTTCTGGCAAGCCGAAAAAGGGTTGCGGCACTTTTGGATGTAAAATCAGAAGATCTTGGAAAAAAACTGTATCAGAGTGTAGATCATCCAATACCGCCGATACTTGGTGAGGGTCCAGCGCCTTGTCAGGAAGTGATACATCGAGCATCTGATCCGGAATTTGACCTTTATCGGTTAGTTCCGGCCCCTACGAATACTCCGGATGATGCGGGACCTTATATTACATTGGGTATGTGTTATGCATCTCATCCAGATACAGGACAAAGCGATGTGACAATTCACAGGCTTTGTATTCAGGGAAAAGATGAGCTATCAATTTTCTTCACACCGGGAGCCAGGCATATTGGGGCAATGGCGGAGAGAGCGGAGGAATTAGGTCGGAAGCTGCCGATTTCTATCAGTATTGGTGTGGATCCTGCCATAGAAATTGGATCCTGTTTTGAGCCTCCGACGACGCCGTTGGGATATGATGAGCTTGCGGTGGCAGGTGCCCTGCGGGGAGAACCAGTAAAATTGTGTAATTGTGTGACGGTGAAAGAAAGAGCCATTGCCAATGCGGAATATGTGATTGAAGGCGAAGTGATTCCTAATGTCAGAGTGCAGGAAGACCAAAACAGTCATACCGGATATGCGATGCCGGAATTTCCAGGCTACACGGGGCCGGCAAGCAGCCAGTGCTGGATGATTAAGGTGACGGCGGTGACTCATAGGAAAGATCCGATCATGCAGACTTGTATTGGACCAAGTGAAGAACATGTATCCATGGCAGGAATCCCAACGGAAGCAAGCATTTATGGAATGGTGGAAAAAGCGATGCCGGGAAGGCTTCAAAATGTTTATTGCGCTTCTCCTGGAGGCGGAAAATATATGGCAGTTCTTCAATTTAAAAAATTAACAGCCAGCGATGAAGGGCGGCAGCGGCAGGCGGCGCTTCTGGCATTTTCCGCTTTCAGCGAGTTAAAACATGTTTTCCTAGTGGATGAGGACGTGGATTGTTTCGATCTTAATGATGTTCTTTGGGCAATGAATACTAGATTTCAGGGAGATGCGGATATTATTACGATTCCTGGTGTCAGGTGTCATCCGTTGGATCCATCCAATGATCCGTCATGCTCACCAAGTATCCGCGATCATGGAATCGCTTGTAAAACGATATTTGACTGTACTGTCCCTTTTGATCAGAAAAAACGATTTGAGAGAGCAAGATTTATGGAGGTAGATCCAGATAAATGGACACGAAACGCAAGATAAAAAGAAAGGAAATCCGTGTATGAAAAAGAAAAAAATCATCGTAGGAGCGACTGGAGCTAGTGGTATGCCGATTCTGACAGAATGTTTAAAAATCATAAAAAAAGAATCGGAATATGAGTCTGTATTAATTATGAGCAAAAGTGCTGTGCTGACTCTGGAGCATGAAACAAATGACAAAAAAGAACAGATCGAATCACTTGCAGATGAAGTATTCGCGCCAGAGCAGATTGGCGCCGGTCCTGCCAGCGGATCTTACAAAGCAAATGGAATGTTGATTGTGCCATGCAGCATGAAAACAGCAGCAGGGATATGCAGCGGTTATACGGATAATCTGATCTTGCGTGCGGCGGATGTGACGATTAAGGAGCAGCGGACATTGGTTCTTGCAGTTAGAGAAACGCCGCTTAGTCCGATTCATCTTAAAAACCTTGAAGAATTGTCCAGAGTACCGGGAGTCCGTATCATTCCGCCAATGATGACCTTTTATCATCGTCCGGAAAAAATCGAAGACATGGTATATCATATTGCAGCAAAACTATTGGAACCATTTGGCATAGAAGCGGAAAGGTATCAGAGATGGGAAGGACTATAGAAGAAAAAGTGATCGAAAAAGAACTATCCTTTGCAAAGCTGACAGTAAAAATCAGCAGGATTGGAGAAGATTATGAAATTACTATACAAGGTGGAGAAAAGCCTCACATTGGATGTGTAGTTTTGGCAGTTCCAAGACCTTCTCTGGAAGAAAATGGGAAGAGAAGCAGTACCTCTTCTGTTTTAAATGTGACCGGACATAAAGATGAAGTTTTATGCCGGTATTTGGCAGAACAGACAGCAGCAAAGGAAAATGCGGTAACGGTATGCTGCGGGGGATTTCATATGGATCACATAACGAAGGAACAAATAAAAGAAGTGAAACAGGCAGTAAAAGAGATGGTTCATCTGCTATGAGAAATCTTTTGAAAAATGAGAAAGCCGGGAAATGAAGGAGAAGTCGGCTTTCTTATTTTTTTTAATAAACATAGATCCTTGCGGAAACTCAAGGTTTGTTATCTTGAAATCATACTTTTTAAATGATAAGATAAAATCAGATAGAGGATATGGAAGCAAAAGCTTGGTAAAGTAAAGTTTTGGAAGTTTTCTGTGGGAATTATACGACGGTTCTCATAGAGAGTCTTTTTTTGTAAAAAAGAACAGGGTTTTCATTATAAAGATGCGGGAGATATTTAATAGCAGGGGATTAGCAAAATATGTATAAGCATGACTTATTTTCTTTAGAGTTTCTTGATACAGAAGAGGACTTGTAAGTCATGGAATAATTGTGGTAGAATTAAAAAGGAAAAAAAGAATCAAGGGCAGATCGCCCATAATTACGGAGGTTTGATAGATATGGAACAGTATAAAAAAGAATTTATTGAATTTATGATTGACTGCAACGTTTTGAAATTCGGAGATTTTGTAACAAAGAGCGGAAGAAATACGCCATTTTTTGTCAATACGGGATTTTACCGCACCGGATCACAGCTTCGCAGATTAGGTGAATATTATGCAAAGGCCATTGAATCTAAGTTTGGATTCGATTTTGACGTATTATTCGGACCGGCATATAAGGGAATTCCGTTAAGCGTTGCTGCGTCTATCGCAATTTCTGAAAAATATGACAAAGATATCAGATATTGTGCCAACCGAAAAGAAGTAAAAGACCATGGAGACAAAGGAATTCTGTTGGGAAGTCCGATTGAAGACGGAGATAAGGTTGTCATTATCGAAGACGTGACAACAGCCGGAACATCCATCCAGGAGACACTTCCGATCGTAAAGGCACAGGGAGATGTGGATGTTCTCGGATTGGTTGTGTCCGTAGACCGCATGGAACGAGGACAGGGAGAGAAGAGCGCCCTGGATGAGATCCATGAGAAGTACGGATTGGAGACTACCGCAATCGTAACAATGGAAGAAGTGGTAGAACATCTGTACAATAAACCGTATCGAGGAAAAATTATCATTGATGATACATTAAAAGCAGCCATCGACGCATATTATGAAAAATATGGTGTAAAACATTAAGGATGGGTTTTTGTGACAGTGAACAAGAAAAAAGCAGTTCGTTTTGGAGTAAAAGTATTTTTCTATTTATACATCATTATTATATTTTATTTTGTACTGCTGAGCGAAAGATATGGGAGGGAGACTGGATATCAGACCTCCCATGTTAATTTAGTTCTGTTTAAGGAGATCCAAAGGTTCTGGAATTATCGGCATCTTCTGTCTTTCGAAGCAGTACTGACAAATCTATTCGGCAATATTTTCGCATTCAGTCCTTTTGGTTTCATGCTGCCGATCATTGCGAAAAATGGCAGAGGATGGATTGCTACTGTTTTTTCTACGTTTATTTTCAGTTTGGTTATAGAGTCCTGCCAGCTTTTTATGAAAGTGGGCGTTTTTGATGTGGATGATCTGCTCCTGAATACTGTTGGAGGAGCGATTGGATACATTGCGTATAGAATTTCGCTGAAAGGATATCGCACTTATGATCGGTGGAAATGCAAGAAGAAATAATGCATTTGGAAAGAAGGAAAACTATGAGGAAAAATAAAAAAACATATGCACATCGCCCGTCAGATCAAGTGGTCTCCGAAAATTCAGTTATTTCCGGTGTGTTGGGCATAACCGGGATTGTCGGATATCTTTTGTTGATTTATGGTTCCTCCCAAGCTTTCGGACAAGGATCTGTTTTGATTGGACTTGCCGGCTGGGGACTTTTTGCCGCTGGGGCGATTGGCATGTATTTGGCAGTAAAGAGTCTGGAAGATGCAGCAGCAGCGGAGGCATGGAAGATCGTCGGCTGTGCGGCAAATGGAATTGTTTTATTATTCTCAGTGATTGTTCTGATCATGGGACTCATCGGATAATCATGGAGATAGGATAGTTAGGAGAAGCATATGACAAGGCTGGAACAGCAGATAGAGTTTATTGTTGAGATTGATAAATTAAAAGAAATTACCCGTCAGACGTATGTATCTGCCGGGGATCGAAAAGAAAATGATGCGGAGCATGCCTGGCATTTTGCAATGATGGCGGTGCTCCTTTCCGAGTATGCAAATGAAGAAATCGATGTTTTAAAGGTTGTAAAGATGGCACTGCTTCATGATCTGGTGGAGATTGATGCAGGGGATACCTATCTTTATGATGAAGAAGGAGCGAAAACCAAAGCAGCTCGGGAGGAGAAAGCAGCCGATCGTCTGTTTCATATGCTTCCGGAAGATCAGGGGCAGGAGTTTTATGCCCTTTGGAGGGAGTTTGAGGATAAGCAGACGCCGGAAGCGCGATTTGCCGCATCTCTGGATCGTCTGCAGCCAATCTTGTTAAATGATGCGACGGATGGAAAAGCATGGGAAGAACATGGAATTACAGAAGAGCAGGTTCGTAAGCAAAATGATCATGTAAAAAAAGGTTCCAAGCAAATATGGGAATATTTACAGCAGGTTTTTGACAAAAATATAGAAAAAGGAAAAATCCAAAGGAGTTAGATCATTGTGAGTGGAGTTCTACAGGAAAGACATGAGTTAAATCGAGAAGGCCTTTTACGGGTTTGTGACTGCAGCAAAGAGGCAGGAACGTTTTCAGAGTTCTTTTGGGAAACGGCGCAGATGATGCAGTACCTGAACGGGATCTGCGATGTTCGGCAGAAATCGTTGGATCAATTAAAGAAATGGAATGAAGAATGGTATCAGGCGATTCGTCCGGAAGCTTATGGGACAAGCTATGGCAATCCGGCATATTGTGTGGAAAGATTCGGGATAGAATATGGACGTATCCTAAGTTTTCTCTACACGGAGATGCGCAGCGGATTTCCATATGCCATCGAGGGACGGCTGTTTGACCTGGTGATTTTAAATGAGCTGTTTCTGGAAATTTTCCAAAGTTTTATGGAGGAAGATGTAAATCCGGAAAAGATTCGGAAAATTATTTTTGATCATATGAGAGATTACAGCAGTGATGTCTATGAATATCGGATTCGGGAACAGCTGGATCCTTCTTTGGACTTTGCTGTCCGTATTGTGATGGATTCTGATTGGAATAATGAAGATTCTTTGTATCAATATGGAGAATATATTTCTGAAAATGAGATTCGCACCTTGAAATACTTGAACAGCCTTCCGCAGGAAAAGATCCAGGCGATTGCGAAGACTTACGTGGAAGGATTTCATGAAGGATTTATTGTGAATCGGATTGATATGAGCGGGAAACGTACCGTTAACATCCGCTATACGATTGGTTTTGAACCAATCATCAAAGAAGCGATTATCCAGTTTGCAGAGATTGGTCTGGAACCGATCATATATCGATGGGGACATGGAAGTCTTACGAAAGGATTAAACAAAGTCGGCTATATTTCAACGAGTCCGAATCCACAATACGAATACGACCATCGATACGATCAGGCTCTTTATTTTGATAATCGTTTTATGAAGCATAAATTGGAGTGTTACCGTAATTCTTATGAGAGATGGAAGGAAGAAGCCGAGGTGCTGGCAGGCCCAGCTTATATGGAGACATTTGGGGAGCTGCCGTTTTTGCCAGAGAATAAGGAAGCCAATCTCAAATTGTCTGACCGGCAGCAGGAATTGTCTGTGGAATTTCAGGCTCGTTCCTCAGAGATTGTGAATGAATATATCCGGCCGGATCAGAGAAGCTTTACGATCATTGCTTACCCGATTCCTGAGATCGGGGAACAATTTGAAGAGATTTTTGAGGAAGTCGTCAAGGTCAATACTCTGGATCAGAAGAAATACCGCGAGATCCAGCAGAAGCTGATCGATGCTTTGGATCGGGCAGTCGAAGTTCACATCAAAGGAGCCGGAGAGAATCAGACAGATCTTTATGTAGCAATGCATGAGATGGATGATCCGGAATGTCAGACGAATTTCGAGAATTGTCTGGCAGATGTCAATATTCCGGTAGGCGAAGTGTTTACTTCTCCGAAACTTACCGGAACCAATGGAGTTCTTCATGTGGGAGAAGTCTATTTAAGAGATTTGAAGTTCATAGATCTGAAAATGACGTTTAAAGATGGAAAGATTTCTTCCTATACCTGCGGCAATTTCGAAGAGAAAGAAGCAAATCAGGCATTGGTCAAAGAAAATATTCTGTACAATCGAGATAGTCTTCCAATGGGTGAGTTTGCCATTGGAACCAACACCACAGCGTATGCCATGGCAAAGAAATATGATATTTTATATCAGCTTCCGATTTTGATCGTAGAAAAGATGGGACCGCATTTTGCGGTGGGAGATACCTGTTACAGCCATAGCGAGGACGTCAAAGTCTACAATCCGGATGGAAAAGAGATTTCTGCCAAGCACAATGAATGTTCCAGAGAAGGAGAGTACTTCCAGTGTCATACAGATATCACGATTCCTTATGAAGAATTGGAATCGATTACCGCTTTTGAGTTAGGCGGAAAGGAAGTTACGATCATTCAAGACGGAAGATTCGTACTTCCGGGAACGGAAACACTGAATGAACCATTGACGGAAATCCGTCAACTTAGTAAAATGAAGAAATAGAAGAAAAATGATATACCGAAAGGAAAAAGGAGAAAGTAAAATGGCAAAAGTAGCAATTGTTATGGGCAGCGATTCTGATATGCCGATCATGAAAAAGGCAGCAGAGTTTTTAGAGGAGATGGGAATTGATTTCGAGATGACGATCATCTCCGCTCATCGTGAACCGGATATATTCTTTGAGTGGGCAAAAGGAGCCGAAGATCGAGGCGTAAAGGTTATCATTGCAGGCGCAGGAAAAGCAGCGCATCTTCCTGGAATGTGTGCGGCCCTCTTCCCTATGCCGGTCATTGGAATTCCAATGAAGACTTCTGACCTTGGCGGAGTGGATTCTTTATATTCTATCGTTCAGATGCCTTCCGGAATCCCGGTCGCTACCGTGGCAATCAACGGAGGACAGAATGCCGGTATTCTTGCAGCGAAGATTCTGGCTGCTTCAGATCCGGAACTGCTGAAAAAGTTAAAAGACTACAGTGAGACGATGAAACAGTCTGTTGTTGCAAAAGCAGAGAAACTCGATCAGGTTGGATACAAAAACTACGAGTAAAGTCAGCTGTCCCGGCAGTTAGAAAACGACCATTATTTCAGATCATTTAGGAGGATTATAACAAATGGATTACAAAAAAGCAGGAGTAGACATCGAGGCAGGATACAAATCTGTCGAGTTGATGAAGAAACATGTTCAGTCAACAATGAGAGAGGAAGTCCTGACAAACATCGGAGGATTTTCCGGAGCATTTTCAATGAAGAAGTTCAAAGATATGGAGAATCCGACTTTGGTTTCCGGAACAGACGGTGTTGGAACAAAGTTAAAACTTGCATTTTTGATGGACAAGCATGATACAATCGGAATCGACTGTGTCGCAATGTGCGTGAATGATATTGCGTGCGCAGGAGGAGAGCCGCTGTTCTTCCTGGATTATATTGCCTGCGGCAAAAACTTCCCGGAAAAAATCGCTGCAATCGTAAGCGGGGTAGCCGATGGATGCAGACAGTCAGAAGCCGCATTGATCGGCGGTGAGACAGCTGAGATGCCGGGATTCTATCCGGAAGATGAATATGATTTGGCTGGTTTTGCGGTAGGAGTGGTCGATGAGAAAGATTTGATCACCGGAAAGGATCTCAAAGAAGGAGATGTGCTGATTGGAATTGCATCTTCCGGAATCCACAGCAACGGGTATTCTCTTGTAAGAAAAGTTTTCGATATGACAGAAGAATCATTGAATACATACTATGATGAACTGGGAAGCACATTGGGAGAAGCACTCTTAACTCCTACAAAGATCTATGTTAAGGCGTTAAAATCAGTGAAAAATGCCGGAATCACGATCAAAGGATGCAGCCATATTACTGGCGGGGGATTTTATGAAAATATTCCTAGGATGCTTCCGGATGGAATTCGCGCGGTTGTTCATAAAGATGCTTATGAAGTGCCTGCCATCTTTAAGCTTCTGGCAAAGACCGGAGATATCGAAGAGAAGATGATGTACAACACCTACAACATGGGAATCGGAATGATGATAGCTGTGGACAGCAAAGATGTGGATGCGGCATTGGAAGCGTTAAAGGAAGCCGGAGAAACAGCCTATGTTGTCGGTGAGATCGAGAATGGAGAAAAAGGAGTTACCGTATGTTAAAGTTAGCGGTTCTTGTATCCGGAGGAGGAACCAATCTGCAGGCGATTATCGATGGAATCGATGCGGGAACAATTACCAATGCGGTCATTGATGTGGTAATCAGCAATAACAAGAACGCCTTTGCTCTGGAACGGGCTCAGAAGCATGGAATTGAAGCGAAAGCAATTTCTCCGAAAGATTATGAGACAAGAGATGATTTCAATGAAGCTCTGTATCAGGAATTGACAGATCGACAGATCGATCTGATTGTTCTGGCAGGATGTCTTGTTGTGATTCCGGAAAAGATCATAAAGACGTTTGAAAATAGAATTATTAATATTCATCCGTCTCTGATTCCATCCTTCTGCGGAACAGGATACTATGGACTGAAAGTTCATGAGAAGGCTTTGGAACGTGGGATAAAGGTTTCCGGCGCTACGGTTCATTTTGTAGATGAAGGAACGGACACGGGTCCGATCATCGATCAAAAAGCCGTATATGTGCAGGAAGGTGATACACCGGAGATTCTTCAGAGGAGAATCATGGAGCAGGCAGAATGGGTGATTATGCCGAAAGCGATTGATGATATTGCCAACGGCAGAATTCAGGTCGTGGATGGAAAGGTAATCCGCAGATCCTGAGAAGCAAAGAAAGGAAAAAATCATGAAAATTTTAATCGTAGGAAGCGGCGGAAGAGAACATGCAATCGCCTGGGCAGCGGCAAGAAGTCCGAAAGCAGAAAAGATTTACTGCGCACCGGGCAATGCCGGAATTGCGGAATATGCAGAGTGCGTTGATATCGGCGCGATGGAATTTGACAAATTAGCAGCCTTTGCGAAAGAAAAAGAGATCGATCTGACGATCATTGGAATGGATGATCCTCTGGTAGGAGGAATCGTTGATGTATTTGAAGCAGAAGGACTTCGTGTCTTCGGTCCGCGCAAAAATGCAGCCATTATCGAAGGATCCAAGGCGTTTTCCAAAGATCTGATGAAAAAATATCAGATTCCGACAGCGGCGTATGAGACATTCACAGACCCAGAGAAAGCTCTTACATATCTTGAGACAGCGAAGATGCCGATCGTACTGAAAGCGGACGGACTGGCACTTGGAAAGGGTGTTTTAATCTGCAAAGATTTGGAAGAAGCAAAAGCCGGTGTTAAAACATTGATGCTGGACAAACAGTTCGGAGATGCAGGAAATGAGATCGTGATCGAAGAGTTTATGACGGGCCGTGAAGTATCCGTTCTGGCATTCTGCGATGGAAAAACAATCAAATGCATGACTTCTGCACAGGATCACAAACGTGCAAAAGACGGAGACCAGGGATTAAATACCGGAGGAATGGGAACCTTCTCTCCAAGTCCGTTCTATACAAAAGAAGTAGAAGCATTTTGTGAAGAGCATATCTACCAGCCAACGATGGATGCGATGGCTGCAGAAGGAAGACCATTTACAGGAATTTTGTTTACCGGTCTGATGCTTACAGAAGACGGACCAAAAGTGCTGGAATACAATGCACGTTTTGGAGATCCGGAAGCACAGGTTGTTCTGCCTCGCATGAAAAATGACATGATTGAAGTAATGGAAGCTTGTGTAGATGGAAAATTAGATGAAATCGAGCTGGAATTTGAAGATAATGCGGCAGTATGTGTTGTCCTGGCATCTGACGGATATCCTGAGAGCTATGAAAAAGGATTTGAGATCCGGGGATTGGAGACATTCAAGGAAAAAGACGACTATTATGTATTTCATGCAGGAACCAAGTTCGACGGAGATAAGATCGTGACCAACGGAGGACGTGTTCTTGGGGTTGTAGCAAAAGGAGACGATTTGAAAGCTGCAAGAGCCAACGCTTATGCTGCGACGGAATGGATCGATTTTGCCAACAAGTATAAGAGAAACGATATTGGAAAAGCAATCGACGAAGCATAGATGTGAAGCAAGAGAGGAAGTGAAGTATGGTTTGTCCGAATTGTAAAACAAAAAATGAAGATGGCGCCGTATATTGTGAAAATTGCGGAACAAGACTTTCGGAGAAGGTAAAAAAAGAAGCAAAGCCACAGCCGGAAGAGCCAAAGAAGGAAGCAAAGCCGAAAAAAACGGTGAAAGCTAAAAAAGAAAACAAGGTGAAAACAGAAGCGCCGGAATCCGGATATAAATCGGCGAAAGGAATCATTACCACATTATCCGTGCTGATTGTTGTAATGGCTTTGGCATTGGGTGTCGGATTATGGCAGAACAATGCAGGAAAAAGCCAGTCAGCTGCGGCAACCACAGAGGAAGAAGAAACTGACAGCGCAAAGACAACGGAAAAAACAACCGAGAAAGCAACGACAGAAGAGAAAGAAGAGGAAGATGAAGATCTGCCGGACATTGAAGCGAAAGATAAGGTGGATTACAGTAAAGTCCTCACTTTAAGCGCCTATGAAACTTTTTCAGCGGATGGCTATTCCTTCGCATATCCAAAGGATTTCTACAAAAAGGTATCTTCCACAGATAATGGATATCGTTTTGAGAGTGATGATGAACACGAATGGCTGGAATATTCCAAGGAAAAAGTATCCGGTTCCCAGTCCACCTCAGAGGCAATTTCATCGATCCGCAGCGGTCTGATGAGCCGCCTGACAGAGCGTAATGATATTCTTTATAAAGAATCTTCCGGTCTGTGTATCATGGGCGGTGTTGAAAAGTCTGATAAGGAACAGGCAATTTATTATCTTTCCAGGGTACAGGGAAATTATATCTATACAATGGAAATCGGATATGGTTATCCGGGAACATCCCCTTCGACAGAGAAGAATCAAAAAGATTATTATGTAGATTGTCTCTATCGTTACTGCAGTTTTGCAGGAGGAAGCTATAAGCCAAGAAGCTACAGCATGTTCTTAGATGACGATATGGGAACAAAAAAATAACAAAATCGATTAGATGGATATTCCCACTGGAGTCAATGGATTCCGGTGGGGATTTTTTTTGATTGCAGGAAAATCGTATCAATGGTTATAACTTTTTTCATAGAATCTCTCTGCATTTTGTATAAAAATTTGTCTAATCTTTTGTCTAATATTGAAATTATTATAAAAATTTAATAAAATCTATATTAGAGAAAGGAGATACAAAAGAGAAGATGACAGCTTTTTCAGAGAAATTAAGAGAATATATGGAAAAAAAGAACATTACAGCATATGATTTATCCAAATCCAGCAACATCAGTGTGGTGGAAATGTATAAGATCTGTCAGGGGGAATGTCTTCCGGAGAATCGAGAGATTGTAGAAATTCTATCAGATATATTGGGAATGTCGCCTTTTGATAAGAAACAATTATTGGAATCCTACGAAATTAGCTGCAATGGAAAAATGGATTACCGCGAGAAAAAATACCTTTTGGAATTTTTTCAAAAACTTATTTTGAAAAATGATACGGAAAGAAAGAAAAGAATCCACTACAAAGAAATACAGGAACCCATAAAGGATTCCGAAGAAATTATTTATGGAAAACAAAACATTGATAAGTTTATACAAATATTATTAGAACAGGAAAAAAAGAAACAAGAAACAGAGATTTACTTGCTTTGCCAGCCGGAGTATGAGTACCTATATCAGATTTTGGCGATATACAGTGAAGAACTTCAATTAAAGATCTCACATATTTTATGTCTGAAAGGGGGCAAGGACGACAAAGCAAAGGAATACAATCTCCAATGTCTTTTAAGAATCCAGCCTTTGCTCCTATGCAATTGTGACTATGAAGTTTTTTACTATTACGATAATTTAGAATCTCATTTTCACAATCTGAATCTTTTTCCTTATTTGATTCTTATAGGAGAACATGTGCTTCAAATATCGGAAGATTATCATTGCGCAATTTATGATCAGGGCGAAGAAGCCAGACGTTTTTTCATGGAGATTCTAGAGGATTATCGTAAAAAAGCAGCGCCGATGTTTATTATGAAGCCGGGAGTCAATGATATTGTGGATACATACAATACGGTAATTGATGAAAAAATCTGCGGTGTACTGCCGGTAAAAAAACAATTGATTTTTTCTTCGATGCTTGGATCTGTGGCAACTCCGATAGAAGTATCAATGGAATATTTTGATCTTAAGGGGGAGGCAGGGAAGCAAGCCAGAGCATTTCTGCAGAGAAATAAGGATTTGGAAGAAGGATTGCTTCAGACGACAATGGAATATAAAGGCTTTTTTAAGGAATCATGGGTTCGGGAATACATGGAAACAGGGTATTTGACAGATCCGTATTTTAAATACTGCAAACGTCCGCCGCTGGAGTCTCGTATTCTTGTGATTGAGACTGCAATCAGGCAGATTCAGGAAGGAAAGATCATGCATTATATGCTGAAACCGGATGCTTTGGTAATGCCGGATGATCTTTATGTTAGCCATTATGATAATATTCAGATGACTATGCTGTATCGAAAAAACAATCAGGAGTGGTGTTTCCCTCTATTATATGAAAGAAGTTTAACGGAAGCTTTTTTTCATTTCATTGATACATTGGATCAGTCTTCTATGGTGTATGATACGGAAGAAACACTGCGAAGACTGAAAAAGATTATCAGTGAATATAAAGGAACTGACAAAATGAAAAAGGACAAAAAACTATGAGTATTTTTTCGGAAAAACTAAAAGAGTACATGGAATTAAAGAATGAGAAGGTATATACATTGTCGAAGATGTGCGATATTTCCAGAGCAAGTATGTATAAGATCGTACAAGGAACCCGGCATCCATCCAGAGTAGAGATGGTATATCAGATTGCAGATGCTTTGGGACTGTCACCTTTTGAGAAAAAGAAATTGGTGGAAAGCTACCAGATTACGATGATCGGAAAGAATGTCTATGAGGAACAAAATCATATCATTCATCTCATTGATTTATTTAGAGAAAGAAAACAGTTCCAAGTAGAATGGAATCCGGCAGAAAATCATATAGAAGAAAAGAAATATTTATATGGGAAGCAAAGCGTCAATCGGGAAATCCGTGAGATGATCAAGCGTGAGGCCGGAAAAGAAAAAGGTAAGATTTGCATGATATGTCAGCCGAATAACGAATTTCTTCAACAGATGTTGATTGCTTACTGCGAAAATAAAGAGGTAGAAATTTATCATATTATTTGCATGGAAAGCAAAGAAAGTGGGGAAGAAAATTCCTATAATTTGAAGAATTTAACTCAAATTTCAACGATTCTGATATCTGACTGTAAATATGAAGCGTATTATTACTATGATGATGTACAATCTCAT
Organism: Candidatus Anaerostipes excrementavium; assembly: GCA_019114985.1. Classification (GTDB taxonomy): domain Bacteria; phylum Bacillota; class Clostridia; order Lachnospirales; family Lachnospiraceae; genus Anaerostipes; species Anaerostipes excrementavium. Next base: position 77,448 of record DXEM01000032.1, on the reverse strand, counting down.
TTTTATAATCTGAATCTGCTTCCATGTGCGATCATAACAGAGAGTGAGATAATTCAATACACGCCTGATTACGAGTATGCGATCTATGATCACAAAAAAGAAAGAGTAGAAGTATTTCATGGAATATTTCAGCAATTTATGAAAACAGCAAGGAAAATGTTCCGGATGGAGCATGGTCTGGAAAAGGCAGAAGAATGGATTGATGATCATAAAATTGAAACAATCTTAAGTTATGATGACGCAGGGTATTTTTTGGTAAAACAAAAAGGAAAAAAGCTGGCACAGAACTTAAAACTTTTTGTCTCAGAACAAAAAGTATCAGAGTATTCACTTTCCAAGTGGGGAGCAGCAAATTCCAATATAGACGAACCAGAGAAAATAAAAAGATATCGAATTCATAGAGAGTTATTTCCCGTGCCTGAGAATTTTATGATGATTTCTGAATGTAAAGGGAGCATCATAATCATTTTTGAAAAAGAGAAACAATCTTGGGGAGTATTGGAAATATATGAAAAAAGTCTGAAAAGATCTATGTATCAATTTATCAGCAATTTAGATAAAAGTTTTTTGGTATATTAGGTGAGAAAATATAGGAGTGTTTACTGTTTCAGAACATTGAAGAAACCTGATTTTTTTTGTATAATTTAGGATATAAAAGTACAGAAGAAAAATTTATATGGGAGGTTTTGAGATGGTGAGAAAAAGTATGAAAAAAGTTGTTTTCGGAACCCTTTGTTCTTTGCTTATGGCAGTCTCCTGCGGCTGTTCTATGTTGGGCGGAGGCTATACGTCCGATGAACCATGTGCTTGGTGCGGGAATACACCGACAAAGAAATTTGAGACGTCAAAAGGAGCGGACTGTTATGTGTGTGAAGAGCATACACACGAGTGTGGAATCTGCGGCAAAAACTTTGACAAAGAATTGAAGCATTATACCAATATGCTGGATATTGAAATGTTCGCATGTGATGATTGCTATGATGACGTACAGGAACTTAATAATTAAGAGCGTGTCGAATGATTCGTCTGAGTTTTAGGATGAGAAAATCAAGAAAGAAATGAAAATATGTCGTTTAGGGACAGACGTCTGCGGGAGCAGGCGTCTGTTCTTTTGGAATAAAATTGTAATATTTCACTATATTTCTTTATTTATAAAATCAAACATTAATGGCTTATGATGCAAGCCGGTCTTTGTCGAATCGTTGCAAGTCATCCAACAAAGATTCATCTGTTTTCAGTGGTTCCAAGTTATAAACCTGCAGCCATTCGATTTCTCCGTCTTCAATGATAAAACGCAATACATATTGTGCGTTATCAAAGGTGTCTTTATATTCGTCTTTCTGCTGTAATTCGTATAGCGAAGCATAACTTAAACTATGATAAAGAAATGCTTCATCAGCATCGCTTACATGTAAAATGGAATGATTACTGGAATCAAAAAATACATAATGATAAGAATCTGATGCAATTTCACTCTCATCCAGACCAAGAACCTGGGCTGCTTCATCGGAGGAAGTTCCAAGAGTCAATCCTTGAATATTTGCTTCGGAAGTTTGAAAATCGATTTCGAGAAGAGTATCCTTTGTGAAAGTGACGTCTAAGGTTCCGTCTTCGGGATTTCCATTTGCAATGTCTAATATTTCAACCTCTGAGAAATCATAAGATGTATCATAAAAATCAGAGTCTGCGAACATGGTATGATAACCGGTATCATAATAAAAGTCATCAAATTTATCTTTTAAATCAGCATGAGAATCCCCAAGGGTTAATTCTTCTCCATGAAATTCAATGATAGAGTTGGAATAAGATTGTTTTTGGCAGCCTGTAAAACAAAGCATGCTAATGAAGATGCCAACGAGAACTATGATTTTCTTTTTCCTTTTTTTCATAATAATTTTCCTCCGTTTCTTTTATAAAATAATGATAGCATATGGGGGTGGATTCGACAAGAATGCTTGACAGCTTGTGCTCTTTATTATAGTCTGTATATAACAGTCTGAAAAGAGGAAGGCTGAATACCCGGCTTCTTTAGATGCTGGAAACTGTTGTTACACAAGAGAGAGAAAGAAGGGATTGCAAATGATATTGGAGATTGATTTCAATAGTGACGAAGCAATCTATGTGCAGCTTCGCAATCAGATTATCATGGGAATTGCCTGTGCAGAATATGCAGATGGAGAATCTCTTCCGTCCGTCCGTCAGCTGGCTCAGATACTGGGAGTCAACATGCATACGGTCAATAAAGCATATTCTATTTTAAGGGAAGAAGGATATCTGAAGCTGGATCGAAGAAAAGGTGCGGTCATCAGTGTGGAGGCAGATGAGAAGAAAAAAGAACTGGCCTCTATAGAACAGGAACTTCAGATGTTAGTTGCCCAGGCAATCTGTAAGGGAATTACAAGAGAGGAGATGTGCAGTCTGGTTGACTGCATGTATCAGAAATTAGATAGAAACCAGGAGGAATTATGAATCGGTTACCATTTACAAAATTAGCGGCAAAAGCCTTGGAAGAAGGCAAGGATATTGCCGGATATCTGGGATTCAGGGATGTAAGCAGCATTTTTCTGCTGCTAGGTTTATACGGGACGAAAGGATCCATGGCAAGGGAAGTTCTTAAAATGCATGGACTGGAACGAGATATGATGGAAGAAGTAATTCGAGAGAAAGCCAAACTTCCGAGAGATGGCAGGAGAAGACTTTCTTATACGCCAAAATCAGAAGAGATTTTGGAATTGGCAGGAGAACTTGCGATCAAATATGGAAGTGATGCAATCGGATCAGAACATCTTTTAATGGCATTTATTCGAGATGGAGATAATGAGGCAGTCAATGTCTTAAAGAAGAATAAAATCGCTATGGATGGCATTTTCACGGATATTTTAGTGACATCCGGCATGGATTACAAAACAGCAAAAACAGAATATACCCAGGCGATCCATGCGGAGATGATCGAAGCGGAAGGAAGCGGAGATTCTCTGCTGCTTCAATACAGCACGGATCTTACAGAAAAGGCTGCAATGAAAGAACTGGATCCGATGATCGGGCGGGAAGAAGAAATGGAACGCCTGATGCAGGTACTTTGCAGGAGGACAAAGAATAATCCTTGTCTGGTAGGAGATCCGGGTGTGGGGAAAACAGCCATCGTAGAAGGACTGGCACAAAAGATCGTGGACGAAACGGTGCCATCCCTGCTTCGAGGAAAGCGGCTGCTTTCTCTGGATCTGACAAGAGTCATTGCAGGAACCAAATATCGAGGGGAATTTGAAGAACGTATGAAGCGGATCGTTGCCGAGGCGACAGAAGATCCAACGGTCATTTTATTTATCGATGAGATTCATACAATGATTGGCGCCGGCGGTTCTGAGGGCGCCATGGATGCGTCAAATATTTTGAAACCTGCCTTGGCAAGAGGTGATTTTCAGCTGATCGGTGCGACGACCAGTGAAGAATATACAAAATATTTTGAGAAAGATGCGGCTTTGGTGCGAAGATTTCAGCCGGTAAGAATCGAGGAGTCAACACTGGAAGAATCGGTGGTCATCCTGCGAGGGTTGAAATACCGTTTTGAAGATTACCATAAAGTGCTGATTCCGGAAGAAGTGCTGTCTTCCATCGTAACAATGGCGGATCGTTATATCAGCGATCGTTTTCTGCCGGATAAAGCGATTGATCTGCTGGACGAAGCCTGCGCAAAGAAACGAATGGGGCTTTTGAAAGTTCCAAAAGATCTGCAGGAAGAGAAGCAAAAAGTGGAAGATCTGGTAGGAGAGATTGATATCCTTATTTCCCAAGGCGATATGAAAGGGGCAAGGGAGAAAAAGGAAGAGAAACAGAAACTGGAAAAGGCTTTTACCAGAAAACAAAACAGAATACAGAAAAAACAAAATGAGATTCCGGAATTAACGGAAGCCGATGCGGCCAAGGTCGTATCCCTGTGGACAAAGATTCCGGTCAGTCAGCTGACAAAAGGAGATATGGAACGGCTGCGTCATCTGGAAACAGAACTCCACAAACGAGTGATTGGACAGGATAAAGCGGTAGAAGCCGTGGCAAAGGCAGTGAAAAGGAGCAGAGTAGGACTTAAGAATCCAAAACGCCCGATTGGTTCTTTCTTGTTCTTAGGGCCGACCGGTGTGGGAAAAACAGAATTATCCAAGACACTTGCCAAAGCGATGTTCGGCCGGGAAGAGGATTTGATCCGAGTGGATATGTCCGAGTACATGGAGAAGCATAGTGTCTCTAAGATTATTGGTTCTCCTCCGGGATATGTAGGATTCGGAGAAGGCGGACAGTTAAGCGAGCAGATCCGCAGACACCCATACTCTGTGATTTTGTTTGATGAGATTGAGAAGGCGCATCCGGATGTGTTTAATATTCTTCTGCAGGTACTGGATGACGGACATATTACAGATTCCAATGGAAGACTGGTAGACTTTAAGAATACGGTCATTATTATGACGTCCAATGCAGGAGCCAATCGAATCATTGCGCCGAAACGGCTGGGATTCGCGGCAGAGACAGATCGTAAGAAAGATCATGAAAAAATGACAAAGAGCGTGATGGAAGAAGTGAAACAGATTTTCCGTCCGGAATTTTTGAACCGAATTGATGAGACGATCGTGTTTGCGGTGCTGACACAGAAAGAAGTGCGGCAGATTGCTAAAATCTTTATCGAGGAAGTAGCAGCAAGACTGCAGGAAAGTCATCAGATTCTTTTGAAAGTGACGCCGGGAGCTTATGACTGGCTGGCGGAGAAAGGATATGATGAACATTATGGTGCAAGACCTCTGCGCAGAGTCATTCAAAATGAGATCGAGGATGTTTTATCAGATTGGATCTTAGAAGGAAAGTTAAAAGACGGTGATTGCTTAACCATCGGCAAGAAGGATAAAAAACTGACTTTTTCTGTGAAGGAAGCTAGTAAATAATTAGGAAATATTATATAATAAAGCATACGAGAAGCTTAACCACATTTTTTATTAGGAGGATAAGACAATGGCAGTGGTAACTGAATTATTTCGCAGCGAGGAAAATGGCACACTTTGCTTTGGTGATTATACGTTAGACACGAAGGCAAAGAAAGGTGACATCGAATTTGAAGGAGATATCTACAAGATCAAGACCTTTAAGACCATGACGAAGCTGGATAAGAATGGACAGCTGATCTTCGAATCCGTACCGGGATCCAGCGTTCATAACTTTGCGGCAACAGCGGATGGTGTGGCGTTTGATATTGAATCCAATGGAGATGTCCAAGTGACGTTGGAAGTAGAACCACAGCAGGAGTATAAAGTATATATCGATAATACCAATATTGGCAGTATGAAAGCGAATCTGGCAGGAAAGCTTACATTAAGCGTTGAGTTGAATGGCGGAATTCCTGCATCTGTCAGGGTGAAGAAGCACTAGAACGGAAGAAGGAGAATTTATGGCAAGATCAAAGACCGTATATTTTTGCAGTGCGTGTGGTCATGAATCCTCCAAATGGATGGGACAGTGCCCGGCCTGCAAACAATGGAATACATTCGTAGAAGAGAAAGTTGCGCCGACGAGTCGTAAAGGAGGGGCGAAGCCTGGAAGGACTTCTGCCTCTCCTATGAATATTTCAGAGGTAACCGTCCAGGAAGAAAAGAGAATATCCACTGGAATCCATGAGCTGGACCGAGTCTTGGGCGGAGGAATTGTAAAAGGATCCCTTTCCCTGGTTGGCGGGGATCCGGGAATCGGAAAATCCACATTGCTGCTGCAGGTGTGCAGGAATATGGCCAACGCAGGAAAGAAAGTCTTATATGTATCGGGAGAGGAATCGATGCATCAGATCAAGCTTCGTGCAGAGCGCATCGGGACATTTGAACGAGAGATGCTGCTTTTTTGCGAGACAAGCCTAAACGAGATCTCCAATGCGATTTTAAAAAGCAGTCCGGAGTTTGTCGTGATTGATTCGATCCAGACGATGTATAATGAAGAAATGACCTCTGCGGCCGGGAGCGTATCTCAAGTGCGGGAAGTGACCGGTCAGATGATGCGTCTGGCAAAGGAACACAATATCGCAGTGTTTATTGTGGGACATGTAACGAAGGAAGGAGTCGTGGCGGGACCTAGAACACTGGAGCATATGGTAGATACGGTACTGTATTTTGAAGGAGAACGAGAAGCTGCCTATCGGATCTTGAGAGGTGTCAAGAATCGTTTTGGCTCCACCAATGAGATCGGTGTGTTTGAAATGTGCGGCAATGGCCTGATGGAAGTGGAGAACCCGTCAAAGACCATGTTAAACGGACGGCCGGTAGATGCTTCAGGATCTGTGGTCGTATGCTCCATGGAGGGAACCCGTCCGATTTTAATTGAGATTCAGGCATTAATCTCACCGACAAGTTTTCAGATGCCGAGAAGAACGGCAGTCGGGATCGATTACAACCGAGTGAATTTGTTAATGGCAGTTTTGGAAAAAAGAGTTGGGTTTCAGCTGGGCGGATGCGATGCATATGTCAACCTTGCCGGAGGCATGAGACTGGGAGAACCTGCCATCGATCTGGGCGTTGTGATGGCCATTGCGTCCAGCTATAAAAATGTTGCTGTACCGGAAGATACGATCATTTTCGGCGAAGTCGGACTGGTCGGCGAAGTCCGGGCAGTCTCAGGAGGAGAAGCCAGAATCAAAGAAGCGCAGAAATTAGGCTTTCGGCGATGCATCCTTCCAAAGGCCAATATGGAGACATTAAAGACGCTGCCGAAGATGCAGCTGATGGGAGTTACGAATATAAGGGAAGCCCTCGATTATTTATAAGAGGAAACGATAAAATATATGGAGGACAAAGACAGATATGGAAGAAACCATTTCAAAGAATTTTATAGAACAGATCATTGAGAAAGATATTGAAGAAGGAACATGTAAGAAAGTCGTGACGAGATTTCCGCCGGAACCAAACGGATATCTGCATATCGGACACGCCAAGTCCATTTTACTGAACTATGGATTGGCAAAGGAATACGGGGGAGATTTTCATTTTCGTTTTGATGACACGAACCCGACAAAGGAAAGAGAAGAATATGTAGAATCCATTAAAGCAGACGTTGAATGGCTGGGAGCGGACTATGACCACCATCTTTATTTCGCATCCAACTATTTTGAGAAAATGTATGAATGCGCAGAGTTTTTGATCAAGAAGGGCAAAGCATATGTATGTGACCTGACACCGGATGAGATTCGGGAGTACAGAGGTACTTTGACGGAACCCGGAAAGAACAGTCCTTACAGAGATCGTTCACCGAAAGAGAATCTTCAGTTGTTCCGTGATATGAAAGCAGGAAAATATCCGGATGGAAGCAAAGTTCTTCGTGCAAAGATCGACATGACGTCCGGCAATATGAATATGAGAGATCCGATCCTTTATCGTATTGCCAGAATGGAACATCACAATACAGGAGATACATGGTGCATTTATCCGATGTATGATTTCGCCCATCCGCTGGAGGATGCATTCGAAGGAGTGACGCATTCCATCTGTACGCTGGAATTTGAAGATCACAGGCCATTGTACGATTGGGTGGTACAGGAATGTGAATTTGAGAATCCGCCGAAACAGATTGAGTTTGCGAAGCTTTATCTCACCAACGTAGTAACCGGAAAACGTTATATTAAGAAACTGGTTGATGAAGGAATTGTAGATGGATGGGATGATCCAAGACTGGTATCCTTATCTGCTCTGAGAAGAAGAGGATATACACCGGATTCCATCCGCAAATTTATGGAATTGGTAGGAGTGGCAAAGAGTCACAGTTCCGTAGATTATGCGATGTTGGAATATTGTATTCGTGATGACTTGAAATTAAAACGTCCTAGAATGGCAGCCGTGCTGGATCCGATTAAGCTGGTGATCACCAACTATCCAAAAGATCAGGTTGAGTATGTGGATGTGCCGAATAATCAGGAAAATGAAGAGATGGGATCAAGAAAGGTTCCTTTCTGCGGCGAGCTTTATATTGAACGGGAAGATTTTAAGATCGAACGTCCGAAAAAATACCGCCGCCTGTATGTCGGCAATGAAGTACGTCTTATGAATGCTTATTTTGTGACCTGTACCGGATATGATGCAGATGAGGACGGCAACGTAACAACCGTTTATGCTGAATATGATCCGGAATCCAGGGGAGGCAACAGCCCGGACGGAAGAAAGGTTAGAGGTACAATTCATTGGGTAGCAGCGCCGTTTGCCAAGAAAGCAGAAGTTCGTCTTTATGAAAATATCGTAGACGAAGAAAAAGGCGTTTATAATGAGGATGGAAGCATCAATCTCAATCCAAATTCTTTAACGGTCATTGAGAATGCTTATGTAGAACCGACATTGGAAGAATATGGACCGGGGGACAGCTTCCAGTTTATGAGAACAGGATATTTCTGCATTGACAGCAAGGATTCAACAAAAGAACATATGGTATTTAACCGGATTGTCAGTCTCAAGAGTTCCTACAAACCGAATTAGAGGCATGCAGCCATTTAACAGAAAAATCTGTATTTATTTTCTCATAGGATCTTAGCGGATCCTATGAGATTCGTTTTATTTCATAGGGATTCTTTCTTGCTTAAAAGAAAGCTCCGGGATTATGGGAGAAAAGTTTTATGTGGAGTTATCTTTGGCCGATTTTTATGGTCGTTTTGGCAAACATCGCTTATAACATTATAACGAAGTCGACACCGGCGCAGGCAAATGCATTTCCCTGCGGCAGCTGATTGGGATTGGTGTCTGCATCGCCGGTTTTGTACTGATCAGTGGATGATGAACATCTTTCCGGGTATGTCAAGAATGCGGATTTCATTGTATTTTGCATTTGTCTTTTATATAATAAGAATGAAGTTAACTTGGAGCGGCAAAAGAAAAATGAAATACGGAAGGAGGAGATGCTCTTGGAGAATTTGGCAATCTATCGTCAGCGGACCAGAGGGTTTATGTTCGACAGTCTTCCTCTGGCGGGTCCTTTCGAGACGAATCCGGGACTTTGGAAAAAAGTAAATGAGAAAGGGCTTTTTGTTCCCTTTTCCGGTGATACGGTAGTATTTCAGCTGGATGATGCTGTAAGAAGCAGAGTAAAGGATCTTCAGTCGATTCTTTACGAACATTGTGGGAATATGTTAGCAGAGCCATTGGATCCGGAGACTTTTCATGTGACCCTGCATGATTTGAGCAATGGAACAGCAGGATATGAATTAGAGCAGCAGATGGCAAAGAACCGAGAAAGTGCAGGCAGAATTCTGCGGCTGATTCAGATGGAAGCGACGCTTCCTCTTCGTATGCGTATGGTCAGTGTATTTAACATGGTAAGCATGAGTGTTGTGCTGGGATTGGAGCCGGTGGATGATTTGACATGCACCCGCTTAATGGAATTATATGAACGGCTGCAGACTGTTGCAGCATTAGATTATCCATTAACATTACATATAACTTTAGGCTATTATCGTCCGGGAAGATATTCTGCAGAAGAGCGCTGGAAGTTAATGGATACTTTTGCTCAGCTGAACCGAGAAATGAATCAGGAATTTTATTTAAATGAGAATCGATTGTTATATCAAAGATTTGAGGATATGAACCATTATTATCATATCTGAAGACTTCTGTGGATCAGGATATGAAATGAAAAAGCCATGGTCGGAAAGGAGCAAATATGAATTTGGAGCGATTCCACAAGGCACAGGAAAATAGTTATTCAGCTGCATTAGCAGAGATAAAGAACGGAAGGAAATATAGCTGCTGGATGTGGTATGTTTTTCCCCAGCTGTCCGGATTAGGCCAAAGCCCAACCGCCAGATTTTATGGAATCTCAGATTTAGAAGAAGCCAGAGAATATTTAAAAGATGAGATTTTGGGGAGCCGTCTGATAGAGATTTCCAATGCGCTGCTTGCCCTTGTGTCAAATGACGCATATGAGATCTTTGGTTTTCCGGATGATTTGAAGCTGAAATCATCGATGACGCTTTTTGCCCTGGCAGATCCGAATCTTGATATATTCCAAAAAGTACTGGATAAATTTTTCGGAGGAGAACGAGACGAGAACACGATCCGACTGCTGGAACAAAGAAAAAGTTCAGAATGAAAGAAGAGGAACCGCTATTTCTATGGCGGTTTTCTTTATCCAAATTTTTGATTTTTTATAAAAAAGGGGTTGCATTTTTTTCTTCCAGTGATATACTAAGGAACATAGGGTTAGCACTCGATTGGGGTGAGTGCTAACAATAAAAGATAAAAAAAGACAATATTTCTAAAAGTTTTTAGGAGGTAATATTATTATGAAATTAACACCATTAGGAGACAGAGTTGTTTTAAAACAGCTGGAAGCAGAGACAACAACAAAATCCGGAATCGTTTTAACAACAGCTTCTCAGGAGAAACCTCAGGAAGCTGAAGTTGTTGCAGTAGGACCTGGAACAGAAGACGTGAAGATGGAAGTTTCCGTAGGGCAGAAAGTTATTTATTCTAAATATGCCGGAACAGAAGTAAAATTAGAAGATGAAGAATATATCATCGTAAAACAGAATGACATCTTAGCTGTAGTGGAATAATTTAGTTGGAGGTATGGAAACATGGCAAAAGAAATCAAATATGGAATTGAAGCGAGAAAAGCGCTGGAAGCTGGTGTGAATCAGTTAGCAGATACCGTTAGAGTAACCATCGGACCAAAAGGACGCAACGTTGTTCTGGATAAATCTTTTGGAACACCATTGATCACAAACGACGGTGTGACAATCGCAAAAGAGATCGAATTAGAAGATGCTTTCGAGAACATGGGAGCCCAGATTGTAAAAGAAGTTGCAACAAAGACCAACGATGTTGCCGGTGATGGTACAACAACAGCAACTGTTCTTGCTCAGGCAATGATCAATGAAGGAATGAAGAACCTGGCAGCAGGAGCAAACCCAATCATTCTTAGAAAAGGAATGAAGAAAGCAACAGAAGCAGCAGTAGAAGCAATTGCTGAGATGAGCAGCAAAGTAACAGGAAGAGACCAGATCGCGAAAGTTGCGGCAATTTCTGCATCTGATGAAGAAGTTGGAGAATTAGTAGCAGACGCTATGGAAAAAGTATCCAATGACGGAGTTATCACAATTGAAGAGTCTAAGACAATGAAGACAGAATTAGACTTAGTAGAAGGTATGCAGTTCGACCGCGGATATTTATCTGCTTACTTCTCAACAGACATGGAGAAGATGGTAGCAGAACTGGAAGATCCATATATCTTAATTACAGATAAGAAGATTTCTAACATCCAGGATATTCTTCCATTATTAGAGCAGATCGTACAGAGCGGAAAGAAATTACTGATCATTGCAGAAGACATCGAAGGAGAAGCTCTGACAACATTAATCGTAAACAAATTACGTGGAACATTCTCTGTATGCGCAGTAAAAGCTCCTGGATATGGTGACAGAAGAAAAGCAATGCTGGAAGATATCGCAATTTTAACAGGCGGTACTGTAATTTCCGAAGAAGTCGGAATGGACTTAAAAGAAGCAACCATCGACCAGTTAGGACGTGCAAAATCTGTAAAAGTTGAAAAAGAAAATACAGTCATCGTAGACGGTGAAGGTGACAAAGATGCAATTCAGGCAAGAATCGGACAGATCAAAGGACAGATCGAAGAGACGACTTCTGAATTTGATAAAGAAAAATTACAGGAAAGACTTGCAAAATTATCCGGAGGAGTTGCCGTTATCCGCGTAGGTGCAGCAACAGAAACAGAGATGAAAGAAAGCAAACTTCGTCTGGAAGATGCTTTAGCAGCAACAAAGGCAGCAGTAGAAGAAGGAATCATCTTCGGCGGAGGATCTGCATATATCCATGCTTCTAAGAAAGCAGCAGAAAAGACAGCAGACTTAGAAGGAGATGAAAAGACAGGAGCAAATATCATCCTGAAAGCGCTGGAAGCACCATTATTCCAGATCGCAGTCAACGCCGGATTAGAAGGCGCAGTCATTGTCAACAAAGTAAAAGAACAGGAAGTAGGAATCGGATTTGACGCTCTGAACGAGACATACGCAGATATGGTAGAAAGCGGAATCATTGACCCAGCTAAAGTAACAAGAAGCGCACTTCAGAACGCAACATCTGTAGCATCCACTTTACTGACAACAGAATCCGTTGTAGCAGACATCAAAGAAGCAGAACCAGCAATGCCGGCAGGCGCTGGAGCACCAGGAATGGGCATGATGTAGGCATTGAGCACTAAGCGAGGCATTGAGCACTTAGCGAGAACGAGCGAAAGCGAAGTACGAGGTTAGTGCGAAAGCCGTTACTCGTACTCAGAGAAGCAGAGCCGAAGGCGAAAGCCGAACGCTAGTACGATGTAACAACATTGACGGAGCGAAGCGACGAGAGCGCTTAGCAGGGATAAGCGAAAGCGAAGTACGAGGTTAGTGCGAAAGCCGTTACTCGTACTCAGAGAAGCAGAGCCGAAGGCGAAAGCTGAACGCTAGTACGATGTAACAACATTGACGGAGCGAAGCGACGAGAGCACTTAGTGGAAATAAATGAAAGTATTTTAGAGTCGATCTGACATAGTTTGGATCGGCTCTTTTTTTGCCCTTTTGTCTTTATAAATATAGTCTTTTTCTGCATGGATTTACTTGAAACCTTCATTTCTTCGTGATAATATGAAACCAGATAGAGGATATGAAAGCACTTCCGCATTTTTATAAGAAGCCGTAGACCGTAGATATAAACAATAAAGGAACAATAATGGAGGCGATGGCGGACGTGAATCATAAGAAAATAAACAATCAATTGGATGCACGTTATGAGAAATATAAGGGAATTTTAAAGGACCTTACAATGATGAATGACGTGTTTATGCGAAATGTATTCAAAAAACAGGAATGTACGGAGTATGTTCTTCAGGTAATCATGGGGAGAAAAGATCTGAAGGTTTTGGATCAGGTTCTCCAAAAAGATTACAAAAATCTTCAGGGCAGATCAGCAATCTTAGACTGTGTGGTGCGGGATGCAGACGGGAAACAGTTTGATATAGAGATCCAACAGGATGTAGAAGGAGCATCCCCGAAACGTGCCAGATATCACAGCGGACTGATGGATATGAATACTCTGAATCCAGGGCAGGACTTTGATGAATTGCCGGAGACCTATGTGATTTTTATTACCCGTGATGATGTGCTCGGATATGATCTTCCAATTTATCATATCGAGAGAAAGATTAAAGAAGTTCAGGCGGATTTTAAGGACGAAGCGTATATTATCTATGTGAATTCTCATCGGCAGGATGATACGGAACTTGGAAGGTTGATGCGGGATTTTCACTGCAAGAACGCCGGAGACATTCATAGTGAGGTTTTAGCAAAGCGTGTATATGAACTGAAAGAAAATCAGGAAGGGGTTGATTTTATGAGTCGTGAGATGGACGAAATATACAACGATGGAGTAAAATACGGTGAAGAACTTGGCAGAACTCAGGGAGTTGCAGAAGGAGAGATGAAAAAGGCGAAGGAAACTGCGCTGACACTTGCAGACAGGGGGATGTCTGTATCGGATATTGCAGATATCGTGAAAGTCAATGTGAAATTGGTGCAGGAATGGTTATCCGGAGACAGGAGTTTGGCAAAGTAAAGAGGTGAAAGCTTCCTATAGGAATTGTGAAGCGGTTCCTATAGCGGATTTTTTACCTTGTAAAAATGTGGGAGATAAGTAACGACAGGGGATTAGCAGATGGGATGAGGAGGTAGGTTTTATGTTGGAAATTTCAGGGATTATGTGGCCTGCGATACTATGTGGGTTTTGTGGGCTGATTGGAGTTGTTCTTCTGACGTTTGGAATCATTGGAGTGGTTTTTCGAAAGGAAAATTTCTTTAAAGTCATAACCGGGATCAGTATCGTATTTCTTTTGGTACCGGTCTCCTGTGGAATATTGTTCTCATGGAGTTTTTATCAGGATTTAAGGGGTGGATATGCATGGGAACAGGAAGATGCAGATTATGCGAAAAAGTATCCGGTCAATTGGAAATTTGGAAACGAATGTGATTACGGAGGAAATGTAGAAAAGCTAAAAGAGTTGGTGAAAGAGTATCCGAATGATATTAATGAGAAGAATGAACAGGGCTATACGATTTTAGACCAATTAATTACAGGTGAAAGCTATAACCCGGAAAATTTAGAAATCCTGTTGGATGCCGGAGCGAAGCGTTCCGAGATGTCTCTTGATACAGATGGAGGTTCCTTGTTTTGTGTGATTTTATATCAGTCCTGGGTCGATGATCCCGAGGAGATCGAAAAACAATATCAATGCATTCAGGTTCTCTTAGACCATGGGGAAGATGTAAACCAAAAAGAAAAAGCTTACCAGAATGCAACGCCTTTGATGGCGGCCAGCGGGTATTTTGATCAGGAAGATGAGAGTTATGTACGGGAAGATCAGAAAGCAGACCCGTGGACTCCATCCAAGAAGATCATACAATGTTTGTTGGATGCAGGAGCAGATCCTAAGATCAAAGATGATGCAGGCAGAACTGCACAGGATTATTACGATCTCAACATCAAATTTCAAAAATAATTTACATGCCGCCGCAGATATACCGGCGGCATTCTTTCTCTTTCAAACAGGATGACAAAGGAGTTTCGCTTATGAATATTTTGCATTTAGGGGATCTTCATCTTGGAAAACGAGTCAATGAGTTTTCTATGTTGGAGGATCAGCGTTTTATATTGAATCAGATACTGGAACTTGTGGAAAAGGAGTCTGTGGATGTCGTCATGATTTGCGGAGATGTCTATGACAAAGGAATTCCTCCGATTGAAGCCATCGATTTATTGGATGAGTTTCTATGGAAATTGACGAAAGAAGGAAGAAAAGTCCTGATGATCAGCGGAAACCATGATTCCGGCGATCGGCTTGGATTTGGAAAAAATTTATTTAAACATTCTAATCTATTTATTTCTTCCAAGTTTCATGGAAAGATGGAAAAGATCAAATTGTCTCAGGCAGGTCTTTCTGTAAACTTTTATATGCTTCCTTTTGTAAAGCCGGTAGTCGTAAATCACCAGCTGGGAATTCAGACAGGATCTTACGAAGAGTGCCTGCGTTACCTGATAAAACAGACCAAGATTGATCCGGAACAAACCAACATTATCCTTGTTCATCAATTTGTGACAGCAGGCAGCAAGGATCCGGAACGTTCCGATTCAGAGACTGCCAGCCTCGGAGGGATCGATAATATTGATTACAGAGTCTTTGATCCTTTTGACTATGCAGCACTGGGGCATATCCATAAACCGCAGGCAATGGGCAGATCCCATGTCCGTTACAGCGGATCAATTCTAAAATACTCTTTTTCAGAAATCAAGAAAGAAAAAGAAGCGGTGATTCTCCATATTGAAAAAAATAAAGAAATCGAGATGTCCTTTCATAAACTAAAGCCTTTGCGCGACATGAGGGAGATACGAGGAACCATCAAAGAACTGATGGAAGAAAAGGTCGATCTTGGAAATCGGGAAGATTATATGCAGGTGGTTTTGACAGATGAAGAAGAAATCCTGGATGCGATCGGTAAAGTAAGAACCGTATTTCCAAATGTAATGCAGATTCGCCTAGAAAATCGGCGATATGAAAAGAATCAGGCCATTCATGCCGAAGAACCGGATGCGTTTCGGCAGGATCCAATGCACCTGTTCTCCGAATTCTATGAACTGCAAAATAACATAGAGTTGGAAGAGGAAGAAGGACGAAAATTAGAATCCATATTTGAGGAGGTGGAACCATGAGGCCGATCAAACTGTCATTATCTGCGTTTGGTCCTTTTGCAGGGGACGCAGAAATCGATTTTTCAAAATTTAACCAGGGAATCTTTCTGGTCTCCGGAGAGACCGGTGCAGGGAAAACAACATTATTCGATGGGATTTGTTTTGCGCTCTATGGAGAAGCCAGCGGGGAAAGCCGCCGCACGGATATGATGCGAAGTGACTTCGCTAAGGAAAATACAGCAACAAAGGCAGTTTTTTCTTTTTCGCACAAAGGTCTCAATTATAAAATTGAGAGAAATCCGGCTTATATGAGAAAAAGCAAGAGAGGAAAGGGCATGACCAAGCAGGCGGCCGATGCAGTTCTATATCAGGAGGATCTTTTGCTGGCCTCCGGAAGTAAGGATGTCACAAAAAAGGTAGAAGAAATCCTTGGGGTCAGCCGCAGTCAGTATAAACAGATCGCAATGATTGCTCAGGGAGAATTTCTTCGTCTTCTTTATGCGTCAAGCAAAGAAAGAGAAGAAATTTTTCGAAAGATTTTCGGCACGGAAATCTTATATCATGTTCAGGAAAAATTAAAGGAAAAATATCTGGAATATCACCATCAATATGGAAAAATCGAAGAAACGATTTTCATGCTGGAAGAAGAAGTTCCGATAAAGCCGGGAGAGGAAGAATACGAAGATTATGAAAAAAGCTTAAAAAAACCATATCATAAAAAAGAATTTATGGAGAACCTAAAACGTTACATCGATCGAAAACAAAAGATGCAGCAGGAAGCAAAAGGAACTGAGAAAAAACTGCGTGAAAAACTGGAGAAAGAGAAATTGGCAAAGCAGGAGGCTGATTCCATCAATCAAACATTCAGTCATCTGGAATCTGTCCAAGAAACGTATAAAAAACTGAAAGAACAAGAATCGGAGATGGAGAATCTGGAACGAAAGATCCGGAAAGCAGAAATGATTTTCCGGGAGTTGGTACCGATAGAAGAACAGCTGCAGAAGATCAATCAGCAGATTGAGCAGAGTAAAAATCGTATCAAAAAACTGGAAAAATCTCAAAAACATGCCCAATTCGAGCTGGAACAAAGGGCAGAGGAATATAAGATTTTGCAGCAAAGAGAACCGGAACTGGCACTGTTCCAACAGAAACGAAAAATGATAGAACAGCAGGAACAAGACTATCAGAATCTGGAAAAATTGGATAACAAAATCCAAAAAATTTCTACAGAAAAAGGGAAGAAAGAGACACAGCTGAAGAAATATCAAAGGGAAAAAACAGAACTAGAAAAAACAAAACAAGAACTGGAAAAATTTATCATACAGTACAAAGATATTCCGCTTAAATTAAGGGAACAGCGAGAACAAAGGATCCGTCTAGAACAGCAAGCAGAAAAATGGGAAAAAATAAGCAAGAGGGCAGTAAAGTGGGAGAAGGAAGAGAAAAAACATCAAAAATTGCTGGGACAGTTCGATAACGAGCAAAAGGAAAGAGATGCTTTGAAAAAGCAGTTGGATGAGCTATCCAGCCGATATGATTCCAATTTGGCCGGACTTTTGGCGCAGAAATTAGAAGAAGGGCAGCCATGTCCTGTCTGCGGATCTCTGGATCACCCGATGAGGGCAGGACTTGCTTTTGAAGATGTCACTCAGGAGATGCTGGAAGAGAAAGAGAAGGAATTTCAGGAAAAACAAGAAGAATATCAGACGGTTTTGGAAAAGACGAAAGAGGCGAAAATCAAAAAAGAAAACCTGGAAAAAGAGATTGCAGAAGAAAGCGGTCTTTCCAAAGAGGAATATTCGAAGATCAAAGCCTTTGTGACAAAATGGAAAAAAGAACAGGATGAAAATCAAAAAGAGATCGAGTTGTTGAATCAGCTTTCCGAACAGCTGGAAGAAGTACAAATAGAAAAAGAAACAGCAGATCTGCGGTTAGGCACGATCCAAGATCAGATCATGAATTTAACATCGGAAGCGAATCAGAAAGAAACCGATCTTCAGATTGAGAAAACAAAATACGATCAGATACAGAGCAAATTAGAGTATGATTCCTACGAAGAAGCGAAAAAAGAAAAAAGCAGATTGGAAGATGAGGAAGAAAAACTTCGGTCAGAACTGAAAGAAAGCAGAGAAAAAGAAGAAAAAGCAAGACATGATCAAATCGCGGCACAAAAAGCCCTGGAGGAAGCGAAGGCAACGTTATCTTCACAAAAAGCGGAGCATACAGAATGTGAAATTCGTCTGGAAAACAAAAAGCAAGAACTGGGAATGAAAGAAGAGACGGGAGTTCGTATGTCCCATAAACAGATGGAAGACGCTAAAGAATCTTTGGAAGATTACCGCATAAATCTTCAGGTGAAAGAAAATGAAAGAAAGAATTTGGAAGAAGATCTTGTTGGCAAGGAAAAAGAGGATCTTGCTCCATATGATGAACGAATCCATGAGCTAAAAGAAGAAGAAAAATCAGTCGAAGAAGAACGGAAAGCACTGGATCAAGATCTTTCTCTCTGTCAACATTATTACGGGAAATTACAGGAAAATCTGAATGAAAGCGCACAGATAGAAAAGGAATATCTTTTGTGGAAAAGGCTCTCTGATACCGCCAACGGAGAAATCCCGGGAAAAGAAAAAATCACATTCGAGCGTTTTGTCCAGTCGGTATACTTTGATTATGTACTTGAAGCAGCGAACCAAAGAATGCTGCGGATGACGGATCAAAGATATTTGCTGAAACGAAAAGAAGAAGCAGACCGTAAAAATGTTCAGACCGGACTCGATCTGGAAGTTATGGATCAATGGACAGGAAAAGCCAGGAACGTCCAGTCGTTATCCGGCGGGGAATCTTTCAAAGCGGCACTGTCTTTGGCATTAGGATTAAGTGATGTGATTCAGAATCAAAAAGGAGGTATCCGGATCGATACGATTTTCATTGATGAGGGATTTGGGACATTAGACAGCGATTCTCTTTCCAAAGCAATGGAAATAATGAGAGGACTATCAACAGAGGGAAATAAGCTGGTAGGGATTATTTCCCATGTGGAGGAACTAAAAGATCAGATTGATCAGAAAATCGAAGTATACAGAGATCGGGAAGGCAGTCAGGTAAAGACGGTATATGGGTAGAAAAAGAAGGATTAGTTACTCAATATCAGGCAATAAATATATTTTGATTTTTTCTATAAATTCCACAGCTTTTTCATATTGTTCCAATGCATCATTTTTAGATACCAAAAAGAAATCTGTGTAATCACAGTTATTTCTAATTTGGAAAGCATTGCTTATGTACTTAGAATATTTTTTGTCAAATTTTCTGGTTTTTACATATTCTTTTTGGAAATAGGCTATTACTCCTGCATGTTTAGAGAAATCTACTTTATCTAATGCAAGTATAGCTCTGACTGCGGAAAACATTGCATAGTAGGAGCGACCAATTGAATCTTTGTATTCTCCTGCGTCAAGAAGTATTTTGGCAGAGTGGAGTTTTTCTTCGGCTGTCTGTAAACGATATTCAACAAGTTCTTTTTGATAATCAGGCACTTAATTTCACTCCTTCCTGTGCGATGTTTTTGTAATAAGGGAGTATATCTTTATAAATTTCAAATTCAGTATAAGGAATTACAGTTGGGGAAATGATGACCTCATAATCTAATTCCAAATCTGAAACTACATCCCATATTTTCTTTAACTGTTCTTGCAGTTGCTGTCTTTCACCCTTTACTATGGCGACAATATCAATATCTGATTCTGCATTGTAATCTCCACGAGCATATGAGCCATATAAATATACCTCACACAAATTCTGATTGTAAATGTTACGATATATCATAACTATTTTTTTTAGTATATTTTTGAGATCGCTCTGTGTACACATATTATCAGACCTCCTAAAAATAAAAATGACAAGTCCATATTTTAAGTTCCATATATACCATTATACCTATATATCATATTTTTAACAATTCTTTTAAAGAAATGTTTAAAAATTGCTGTAATTATTTCATTGCATAAATCAAAGAAATCTCCAGACAGATGTATTTTTTATTTGTCTGGAGATTTTTTTGTGCGCTTTTTGGTGCACGTTACTGATAGATGAAAGTTTCTAATTTGCTTTAGTGATGGAGATAGAGTGGCATATTCACAAATATTTGTGAATATGCTTGACAATAGAGTGGAAGCGCGTTACAATATGCACATAAGTTACAAATTCACAATTAATATAGCATATGCACAAACGGAGGTAAGAATATGCTGACAGATATGGGAACGATTTTACGGAAGGCGAAGAAAGAAGGATATGGAGTAGCTGCACCGAATGTGTGGAGCGGTGTAACTGTAAAAAGTGTTTTTGAAGCTGCAAAAGAATTGCATGCGCCGATTATTTTTGACTGTGCCGGAATTCACAGCCTGGAAGAAACCGTAGATATGGTGAAATTTTATGAGAGACAATTTCCGGAAGTTTCCGGAGCGTTGAATCTGGATCATGGCGGTGCTTTTGAGGAAATCATCACAGCGATTCGATGTGGATGTACTTCTGTTATGGTAGACCGGTCAACCCTTCCTTTTGAGGAAAATGTAAGGGAAGTTGCTGAAATTGTTAAGATCGCTCATGCGGTAGGAGTTTCTGTAGAGGCAGAATTAGGACATGTGGGGCAGGGATTTGAATATGAAACAACCAGAGACGCAGGGCTGACACGAAAGGACGAGGCAATGGAATTTGTGAAACAGACAGGAGTTGACTGTTTGGCAGTATCTGTTGGAACGTCACATGGAACATACAAAGGAACACCAAAACTGGAATTCGGACTTTTGAAAGAGCTGCATGAGATGCTTCCGATTCCGTTGGTGCTTCATGGAGGATCCGGAACCGGGGATGATAATTTGAAAAAAGCTGTGGAAACAGGAATCCAAAAAGTAAATTTATGCACGGATCTGAGCAACGCAGGGTTAGAAGAACTGAAAAAATATCTGGGAATTGATTATGACAGCATGGAGAAGGATGGAAGTCTTGGAGAATTCGGAAATCCATCTGCGAATATGTATGATGCAGGAAATGCCATGGGAAAAGGATATAAAGAACTTTTAAAACACTATATCACTTTATTTGGCGGCGTTGGCCGAGCATAGTGCTGAAAACAAGAAGAACCATAGGTTGAAGGAGGAAGAAAGAAATGGAACCGAAAAAAATGAGATTTGGATGTCTGGCAAAAAAAGGTGTGGCGGAGATTAGGGAACGGGATCTTCCGGAACTTGGAGATTTTGACGTACTGATCAAAATGAAAGCCTGCAATATTTGTACTACCGATTATCAGCAGTGGCTGGGACTGCGGGAACATCAGGGATATCCTATGGCGGGAGGACATGAGGCTTCTGGAATCGTAGTAAAAACAGGGAAAAAGGTTACAGATTTTAAAGAAGGAGATTTAGTTGCTACCGGATATGAAGGATGCGGAAGCTGCTCTGCTTGCCGAAATGGAGCCGTGGATCAGTGTGTGGATCTTCACAAAGATACAGAAGATGGATATAAATGGGGATTTTTTGGTTTCTCCGATTACTGTGTAAGGAGTGTGAGAGGAATCTATAAAGTCGACGGATCCGTCGATCCATCCGAAGCAGGATTTGTAGAGCCTCTGGCAACCGTTCTTCATGGAACCAAAAAATTAAGATTAGAGCCATTTGAAACCGTAGTTGTCATTGGCGGGGGAACGATGGGGCTCATCAATGCGCAGGCAGCAAAAGCTTATGGATGTCGTGTGATCGTCTCTGAAATGATCGAAAAGAAACTGGAAACTGCGAAGGATATGGGATTTGAAGTTATCGATTGTAAGGAAAAAGATCCGGTAGAAGAAGTCAAACGGTTGACAGACGGAGAAGGTGCAGACGCAGTGATTGTAGCTGTAGGCGCGACATCTGCCAATGATCAGGCGCTTGAGATGATCAAAGAAATGGATGGAAGAGTGTTATTATTTGCGGCAGGGTATCCGGCGCCGGAACTTCATATAGATTCCAATGCGATGCATTATCGGAGAATCGAATTGATTGGTACGTTTGGAGCGACAAATGATGATTTTAAAGAAGCCGCAAAGGCATTGAGCACAGGTGTTGTTGATGTTTCCAAGTTGGTGGAAGATAAGAAATTTACGCTGAATCAGATGCAGGAAGCAATGGAAGAAGCAAGCAAACCGGGAATGTACCGTGTAAGCGTACTTTTAGATCGATAAGGCAGGAGGAGAATATGCAGGTATACATACAAGAAGAAATCAAACCGGATCTTCCGGGAATTATTTTACTTAGTCATGGACCATTCGCGGTAGCTTTGGTAGAAACTGCGAAAATGTTGTTTGGAGACAATGAGAATCTGGCGGCTTTCTCTCTGGAACCGGGGGACGATATAGATCAATATAGAGAAACATTTGCAGAGACAATTCGTAAATTCCCGGAAGGCAGCCTGCTCCTTGTAGATTTATTTGGGGGAACTCCGTGCAATCAGCTGATGCGTTACATCCAGGAAACAGGAAAACCATTGGAAATCGTATCAGGAATGAATCTTCCGATGCTTGTGACCGCAGTTTTGGCAAGAGAAGAAATGTCAGGCAAAGAATTTTCTCTGGATACCGTGGAAAATGGAAAAAATGGTATTTTCAGATTAGATACAGAAGGATTCTTAGAAGACGAGGATGAGGACGAAGAATAAAGAATTTACAATAGAAAGGAGATCGAAAAATGGCAAAAAGATTGGCAGTTCGGGTGGATGACCGCCTGATTCACGGGCAGGTTGTGACACAATGGGTCAAAGTATTTAAAGCGCAGAAAATCGTTGTGATTGATGATACGGTAGCAAAAGACAAGATGCAGAAGAATATTTTAAAATTTGCGGCGCCATCCGATATCAAAGTCAGCATTTTATCTGTGGAAAAGGCCGCGGAAGTGTGGGAGAAAAACAAATTTGGAAATCTTAGTGTATTCGTTCTTTTTAAGGATGTGAAACAGATCGCGAAATTGAAAGAAAAAGGCGTATCTTTTGATGAAATCACACTGGGTAATATGTCCATTGTAAACGGAAGAAAACAGATTTATAAATCTACCGGATTCACAGAAGAAGAGGCACAGGTATTATTTGATCTGCAAAAAGATGGCATGCATATCTTTTTCCAGACACAGCCAACGGATAAAAAAGAATCTCTGGATGCGATTTGGAAAGTATTTCCAAATGTGCATTAGAGAATGAAAGAGGAGGAGAAACATGGAGATTACATTGGCTCAGGCAATCATATTAGGATTGATCTGCGGTATTTGCAAATGTGCAATGCCTTATACACCGGGATGTTTTGTATTTAACACGGTGATCTTTAATGCCGTGCTCATTGGAGCGGTGCTGGGTGATATGTACCAGGCAATGATCGTAGGTGCATCTTTACAGCTGATTTATCTTGGAGTCATCGCAGCAGGAGGCAATCAGCCGACGGACCCATGTCTGGCGTCTTATATTGCGATTCCGGCAGCGATGATTTCCGGATTAGATACCACGGCAGCAGTGGCATTGGCGGTTCCGGTAGGACTGCTTGGAGCGCAGATCATGAATTTGATCTATCTGCTGAATGGTTTTTTCGCACAAAAGGGAGATGCCTTCGTGGAAAAAGGAGACGCTTTCGGTATGACCAGATGGTCTGTCATTTATTGTGGGGTTGCAAGAATCCTTTTGATTGGCATACCGGTCAGCATTGCACTTTACTTTGGAAGCGGCGCTCTGCAGGGTGTATTAGATGATATTCCGCAGTTTGTTACTAACGGATTAACCGCAATGGGATCTTGCCTTCCGGCAGTAGGATTTGCGATCATTGCGAATCTGATTTCAAAACCAAAATACATTCCGTTTTTCTTTGCAGGGTTTTTCCTGATCCAGTATACAGGAATTGGAACGATTCCACTTCTGATCGCCGGGCTATTCCTAACGTTCCTTTACATTACGTTTACGGCAAATGATTATACGAAAGCCTCAGAGTATGAAGAAGATGACGATGAGGATGAGGACGAAGGTGATGAAGAAGAGGAAGCAGGCGAACAGTGTCTTGGAAAACTGGATATTTTAAAAGCATATGTTTGTCTTTGGACAACGGCCGAAGTTTGCCATAGTTTTGAACGTATGATGGCCCCGAGTTTTTGTACAGCAGTGGCTCCGGCGCTGAAGAAATTTTATAAAGGAGAAGAGAATAAGGAACATTATATCGAAGCGCTAAAACGTCATACCACATTTTTCAATACGGAAGCCCATTGGGGCGGCGGAACGATCCTTGGTTTGACACTGGCCATGGAAGAAAAGAAATCTCAGAATTATGATGCGATTCCCGGTGAAGTGATTTTAAATTTAAAGACTGGACTGATGGGACCTTTGGCAGGAATCGGAGATACCATCTCATGGTCAACGCTGATGTATCTGCTGATCGGACTATTCCTTCCATTAGCGAAACAGGGAAATCCTTTGGGAGGGATCGGACCGATTGTCTGTCTGACGATCATTTGTTTCGCAATCGGATATTTTCTGACTTTAAAATGTTATACATTTGGTTATTCCTTTGCGGAAAACATGTTAAAATCCGGACTTGTTAATATGATCATTGCAGGAGCAAGTATCCTCGGACTCTTTATGATGGGCGGTCTTGCATCTACCTATGTCACGGTATCCACGCCTCTGAAATTTGCCACAAGCGCATATACGACAACATTGCAGTCTATCTTAGATTCCATTATTCCGGGAATGCTTCCGCTGCTGGTCGTATTATGTGTGTGGGGCTATCTCTCCAAGAAAAGAAATTATTTTGCGGCAACGGTAGGGCTGACCATTGTATCTTTGGTTCTGGGATGTCTTGGAATAATTATTTGACGAAAATCATATCCCTTTTATATACTATAAGAAAAGCATTCACAAATATAAGAAAATCGACAGGGAGATAAGGAAAATTGATAGATGAAAGATTCATGATGAAAGTAGTAACAATGTATTATAAAAGAGGATTATCACAGGTTGATATCGGAAAGCATCTGAATGTATCGAGAATGACGGTTGCCAGAGCGCTGGAGCAGGCGCGAAAGGAAGGATATGTGCAGATTCAGATCAATTTTCCGGAAAACAGCGCAGTAGATGAAGAAGAGTTTCTGGAGAAGAAGTTCCATCTGAAAGAGGCCATTATTGCATATCCGAGAGAAGGACAAGTAATCGATGAAATTGGTTTTTTAACAGCAGATTATATCATAAGAGTCTTGAAAAATCATATGACATTGGCATTGACAAAGGGAATTACGCTGCAGAAGGCGGTGCAGTATCTTCAAAATGATATGAGACTTCGTATGAAAAAATACAAAGATGTAAAAGTTGTTTCTACTGCCGGGGCCAATAATCCTCCGGAAGATGCGGATGAAAATTATCGGCTTGCCTATTCGAATTATCTGATTGACGAAACAGCCAGAATCCTGAAGGTCAAAGCTTATCAGATTATGGCGCCGCTGATTGTTGCAGATAAACAGACGAAACAGAGATTGATGGAGGAATCCACGGTAAGCAGTGTTATGGAACTGGCGAAGAATGCTGACGTCGCCGTATTTGGCATTGGAACCATGGATCAAAATACGACGGTTCTTAACACGGATATTATTCCGAAAGGTGAGTTTGACCGGTTAAAAGAAAAGGGAGGAGTCGGAGAGATTCTGTGTCATATCTTTGATGAAAACGGTGGTCTGATCGAAGATGAATTTCATGACCGGCTGGTCAGCATTTCCTTTGAAGATTTAAAGAAAATACCGATTCGAGTCGGTGTTGCATATGGGAAGGAAAAGCGAAAAGCAATTTTTGGGGCGCTAAAAAGCGGCATCGTTAATGTTTTGATTACGGACATGGAAACAGCGCACTATTTAGCAAATGTATAAGGAGATTTATATTTTATGAACAATTTTACATATTCTATCCCAACAAAAGTGCATTTTGGGAAAGGGCAGATTGCCCATTTGGACGAGTTAAAAGACAGCGGAAATAAAGTGCTGCTCGTGTACGGAGGCGGCAGCATCAAACGTGCCGGAATTTATGACAGGGCATTGGAAATCTTACAGGAAGCAGGGCTTACCGTGTTGGAATTATCCGGTGTGGAGCCGAATCCAAGAATTGAATCTGTCAGGAAAGGCGTAGAAATCTGCAAAAAGGAAAAGATTGATATGATTCTTTCCATTGGCGGAGGCAGTGTCATTGATTGTGGAAAAGTGATTGCGGCCGGTGCATGCAGTGAGGAAGATCCGTGGGAGCTGGTACTCCATCCGGAAAAAATAAAAGCTGCCCTTCCCCTCTATTGTGTGCTGACTCTGGCTGCCACTGGATCGGAAATGGACGGAGCTGCGGTTATTTCCGATCTTGAGAAACAAGAAAAATGGGTTACAGCCAGCGAATATATGAAGCCTGTCATGGCAGTTATGGATCCGGAGTATACATTCTCTGTTTCGAGAAAACAAACGGCTGCGGGGACAGCCGATATCATCAGCCATATTTTTGAAAATTACTTTACGAACGTGAAGGCGGCTGATGTACAGGCAAGATTTGCAGAGGGTCTTTTAAAAACCTGTTTTCACTATGGACCTGTGGCTTTGAAAAATCCAGAAGATTACGATGCCAGAGCAAATTTGATGTGGGCATCCAGTATGGCAATCAATGGTTTGATACAATATGGAGCGGAAGTTGCGTGGTGCGTTCATCCGATGGAACATGAGTTAAGCGCCTTCTATGATATCACCCATGGAGAAGGACTGGCTATTTTGACGCCGCATTGGATGGAATTTGCGCTGAATGAAAATACAGCGGATAAATTTGCGGATTACGGCAGAAATGTGTGGGGAATTCAGGCGGAAGATAACATGGAGATTTCCCGAGAAGCAATTCGCCGCACAAAGGAATTTTTTAAAGAAATGGGTCTTCCGGCCACATTGACAGAAGTCGGGATCAATCGGACATACTTTGATATTATGGCGGAGAAAGCAGAAGCAGGATGTCAAGGTTCCTTTGTAGAGTTAAAGAAAGAGGATATTATCAGTATCTTTGAAAATGCGTTGTAAAATAAGATAACGTATCAAAGAAACGGAAAAAGAAGCGTGGGAGACATCCTTCGCTTCTTTGTGTAATTTTATTTCTTTTTAATATAGACAAACGAAATAAAATTTCTTATAATAAATATGAGACTTTCCAAGGAAGGTTTTGCCGACAGCTAAAAAAAAACAAAAAATGCTTTCCTATTATACTTTTACAAGGTATAATAAAAAGAAGATATCAAGAAAGAGGTGTAAAAGGTGTATAAAATCGTGAAAAAGACCAAGCTGAACAGCTTAGTTGAATTAATGGAGATTCATGCTCCATATGTAGCGAGAAAATGTGAACCGGGACAGTTCATCATCATAAGAGTCGATGAAGATGGAGAGAGGGTTCCATTGACCATCGCTGATTATGATCGTGAGAAAGAGACTGTTACAATTATTTATCAGATCGTCGGATATACGACAGAGTTATTGAGCAAGAAAGAAGAAGGCGATTACGTAGAAGATTTCGTAGGACCGTTAGGACAGCCATCCCCATTACATAAATGTGAAAGAGTGATCGGAGTCGCAGGAGGTGTAGGTGCTGCGCCGCTTTATCCTCAGCTTCGCAAGCTTGCCAAGATGGGTGTGCCTGTCGATGTGATCATCGGAGGAAAGAGTGCGGAATTCGTCATCTTAAAAGAATTATTTGAAGAATTCTGTGATAACGTATATATCGCAACGGATGACGGAAGTCTTGGAACCAAAGGATTTGTAACGACGGTTCTGGAAGAGAGGATCAATTCCGGAACGAAATACGACGAGGTCATTACAATCGGACCGCTTATCATGATGAAGAACGTCGTGAAGTTAACAAAAGAATATGATATCCCAACGGCCGTTTCCTTAAACCCGATCATGATCGACGGAACCGGAATGTGCGGAGGATGCCGTGTCAGTGTTGGCGGAGAGACAAAATTCGCCTGTGTAGACGGACCGGACTTTGACGGATTCAAAGTCGATTTTGACGAGTGTATGCAGCGTCAGGGTATGTTCAGAGAAGAAGAACATCAGTGCAAGATCGGAAGGGGGATGTAAGTCATGGCGAATATGAGTCTGAAAAAAGTGGCGATGCCGGAACAAGATCCGAACGTCCGGAATAAGAATTTTGATGAAGTTGCCCTTGGATATACCAAAGAGATGGCGATGGAAGAAGCGACTCGCTGTTTAAACTGCAAGAACAAGCCTTGTGTCAACGGATGTCCTGTAAATGTACCGATCCCTGAGTTCATTGCGAAAGTGGCAGAAGGAGATTTTGAAGGCGCTTATGAGGTCATTACCAGTGAGAATGCGCTGCCTGCGATTTGCGGACGTGTTTGTCCTCAGGAGAATCAGTGCGAAGGAAAATGCGTACGAGGAATCAAGGGTGAGCCTGTGGGCATCGGACGTATGGAGCGTTTTGTAGCGGATTGGCATATGGCAAATGCAAAGCCGGCAGAAGTTAAGATCGAGAAAAACGGCAAGAAGGTTGCTGTGGTAGGATGCGGACCAGCAGGAATCACCTGTGCAGGCGAGCTGATCAAAAAAGGATATGACGTAACGGTATTTGAAGCACTTCATAAGCCGGGCGGAGTATTAAGCTATGGAATTCCGGAATTCCGTCTGCCAAAAGATCTGGTAGCAAAAGAGATCGAGAGCGTGCAGAAGCTTGGCGTTGATATTGAGACGAATGTGATCGTTGGACGTTCCATTACGATCGATGAATTAATGGAAGATGGATATGAAGCCGTATTTGTAGGAAGCGGTGCAGGTCTTCCGAGATTCTTAAATATTCCGGGAGAGAACCATCTTGGCGTATATTCTGCCAATGAATTTTTGACCAGAGTGAACTTGATGAAAGGCTATAAATTCCCAGAATGTCCGACGCCTGTAAAAGTAGGAAAGAAAGTCGCTGTCGTGGGAGCCGGAAACGTAGCGATGGATGCGGCAAGGACAGCAAAACGTCTTGGCGCTGAGGAAGTCTATATCGTATACCGCCGAAGCGAAGAAGAAGCTCCGGCACGTTTGGAAGAATTACACCATGCAAAAGAAGAAGGCATTATCTTTAAGTTCTTAAATAATCCGGTTGCTATTAAGGCAGATGAGAGCGGATGGGTGAATCAGATGGAGATTGTGAAACAGGAATTAGGAGAGCCGGATGAATCCGGAAGAAGATCTCCGCATCCGGTTGAAGGATCGAATTATGATCTGGATGTAGATACTGTTATCATTGCGATCGGACAGAGCCCGAATCCGTTGATCCGTCAGACAACCCCAGGCTTGGATACCCAGAGATGGGGAGGAATCATCGTAGATGAAGAAACGATGAAGACAAGCAAGGACGGTGTTTATGCCGGAGGAGATACAGTAACAGGCGCAGCTACCGTAATTCTTGCGATGGGAGCAGGAAAGAAAGCGGCAGCAGCCATTGACAGACAGTTGCAAGGTGAATAGGAGGATTTCCATGAGCAAGGTAATATTTCAAACAGAGATCATTGAACTGGGAGAGCAGGTAGATGCTTTCTTTGAAGAAGGAATGTTCGTGTTGTTCGGCGAGAACGCGCCAGACGCATTGAAAGATTTTTGTTATTTCATTGATACAAAAGATGTAGATGGAACGATTAAGCCGGGTAATAAGCTGGTAATTGATAATAATGAATTTTTAATTACTGCGGTAGGAGATATTGCCCAGCCGAACTTGGAAGCTTTAGGACATTTGACGGTGGTATTCAGCGGTGCAAAGGAAGCGGGACTTCCGGGCAGCATCTGTGTAGAAGCAAAGCCAATGCCGAAATTGCTGGCAGGCAGCAAGCTTTCTATCGTTGAAGATGAAGAGTAGCATATCATATGAGAAACGAAAAGGGGTTGCTGCAGATTGCAGCAATTCCTTTTTTCAGAACATAAAACAAAAAAATTGATATTTTTTGACAGAAGATATAAGAGCATCTTGACATGGCAAAAAATTTTTGTTAGCATGTTTAACAATACAAATTTTGGACAAATTATCAGAAAGTGAGGAAGAAAATGGGTAAGTTAATTGGTGAAGGAATCACATTTGACGATGTATTGTTGGTACCTGCGTATTCAGAGATTATTGCAAATGATGTGGATACGAGAACTCGTCTTACCAATAAAATTCAGCTGAACATTCCATTGATGAGTGCCAGCATGGACACGGTAACAGAACATAGGATGGCAATTGCCATGGCACGTCAGGGCGGAATCGGAATCATTCACAAGAATATGACGATCGAGCAGCAGGCGGACGAAGTAGATAAGGTTAAACGTTCAGAAAACGGAGTCATCACGGACCCATTTTCATTATCACCAGAGCACACAATCCAGGATGCAGATGATTTGATGGCCAAGTATCGCATTTCCGGTGTTCCGATTACAGAAGGGACCAAACTGGTTGGGATCATTACCAACCGTGATTTGAAGTTTGAGACAGATTTTACGAAGAAGATCAAGGAATCTATGACATCAGAGGGGCTGGTAACGGCGAAGGAAGGGATTACATTAGACGAAGCGAAGCAGATCCTTGGCAAAGCCAGAAAAGAAAAACTGCCGATTGTTGATGACGACTTTAATCTGAAAGGTTTGATCACAATCAAAGATATCGAGAAACAGATCAAGTATCCGAACGCGGCAAAGGATGAACAGGGAAGACTCTTATGCGGCGCTGGCGTTGGTATTACAGCAGACGTTCTGGATCGAGTAGAAGCTTTAGTAAACGCACATGTAGACGTTATCGTTGTGGATTCCGCTCATGGTCATTCTGCAAATGTTCTGAGAGTTGTCAGAATGATCAAAGAAAAATATCCGGATCTTCAGATCATTGCCGGTAATGTGGCAACCGGAGAAGGTGCAAAAGCGCTGATCGAAGCAGGAGCCGACTGTGTGAAGATCGGTATCGGACCAGGATCTATCTGTACAACACGTGTCGTAGCAGGAATCGGTGTTCCTCAGATTACAGCAATTATGAATGCGTATGAAGAAGCGAAGAAAGCCGGAATTCCGATTATCGCAGATGGCGGTATCAAATATTCAGGAGAGATTGCCAAAGCGATCGCAGCAGGAGCTGATGTCTGCATGCTTGGAAGTATGCTTGCCGGATGTGACGAGAGTCCTGGAGCATTTGAATTATATCAGGGAAGAAAATACAAAGTATATCGTGGAATGGGCTCTTTAGCTGCAATGGAAAACGGAAGCAAAGACCGTTATTTCCAGACCAATGCGAAGAAGCTGGTACCGGAAGGGGTAGAAGGACGTGTTGCTTATAAAGGAACCGTAGAAGATACGATCTTCCAGATGATGGGAGGACTCCGCTCCGGAATGGGCTACTGTGGAGCAAAAGATATCAAAACATTGCAGGAAACAGGATGCTTTGTTAAGATTTCAGCTGCATCTCTGAAGGAAAGCCATCCTCATGATATTCATATTACAAAAGAAGCGCCGAACTATAGTGTAGAGTAAATCTTACAAAAGTATTAAATATCAAGGCGTCAGCTTTACTTTTAAATATTGGAAAGATATAATAAATGAGAATCATGTCATAGTCACGGCATGATTCTCATTCACATTTAGGGAGAAATTCATCCATAATATTTTTTGGTAAAAGGAGGACAGATATGAAAAAGGATTATGTTCTTAGAGTCGTGCCCAGGTACGCAGTCCTTCCTTTGATTTCTTCTTTTGCATTTAATATGGTGATTTATGCAGGGACAATGAAGCTATGTGCAGGGCTGCATCATTATGATTTCACAACGGCTTTTGACCGGGCAGTTCCGCTGATTCCTGCTTTTACCAGCGTATATTTGATCTGTTATCTGTTCTGGGCGGCAAATTATATTATAATCGCAAGAATCGGGAAGGAACATATGTATCGTTTCCTCGTTGGGGATTATATTTCCAGGATTGTCTGTGGACTGTTTTATATTTTTTTGCCGACGACGCTGATTCGTCCGGAGATTCTGGGAGATGGATTTTGGGATCAGATGTTAAAATTGGTTTATACAGTGGATTCGTCCTCAAACCTATTTCCATCCATCCATTGTCTGGTCAGCTGGTTCTGCTATGTGGGAATCCGCAGGCAGGAGAAGATACCAAAGTGGTACCAGAGATTTTCGCTGATTTTTGCAGTATTGGTCTGTATTTCGACTCAGGTAACGAAACAGCATTATATCATAGATGTGTTCGGAGGCATTTTGCTGGCGGAAGGCTGCTTCCTAATAGGGCAGAAAACACAGTGGTATCAGCGTGCTGAGGCGTTTTTTGAGCGAATTTATCATTTTTTCAGGCTGGCAAAACGAAGATGGGCAGCCCAATGATCAAAAGCGCAGAAAGGATCACCTATGAAGAATAAGAAAAGGATGATAGGCAATGCCGTGTTTTTCCTGGCTCTTTTTGGATTAACTGCTTATGCGGTTCTGAAGGGAAAGGAGTTATCACAGCTGGCGGAAGTAATGCGTTCGGTACACCCGCTGTATTACATAGCAGGATTGATTGTGATCAATGTATTTGTTTGGTGTGAGTCTTATATTATTTACCGATTTCTTCGGGTTTTGCGGTATGATCATGTACCGAAGAATCACTGTATAAAATATTCTTATGTAGGGTTTTTCTTTAGCTGCATCACACCGTCTGCATCGGGCGGACAGCCGGCGCAGCTGTATTATATGAACCGGGATAAGATCGATGTATCTGTTGGAACAGTGATTTTGCTGATCGTGACGATCTTGTACAAGTTTGTACTTGTGTTTTTGGGAGCCCTGATTTTTATATTTCGGCATTCATTGATTTCAGATTATATCCGTGAGGCATCCTTTTTCTTTTATCTGGGAATGGCATTGAATGTATTTTGTGTTATATTCATGTTTCTGTTAGTGTTTGAACAGAGCCTTGCGTCCAGGATCATATTTGGCATCTTAAGAGGTCTGGAACGGATAAGAGTTTTAAAAAGAAAAGAAGAGCGGGTACGGAAGCTGGAAGATTCTATGCTGAAGTATCATACGGCGGCAGCTGTGATCAAGGAAAATAAGCCTATGATATTTGGAATGTTCTTGGTAACATTGCTGCAGAGAGTCCTTCACTTTTCGATTACGTATCTGATTTATCGCGGACTTGGACTGTCGGCGCTGGGGATTGTGGACGTGATAGCGCTTCAATGTGTTATATCGATATCCGTAGACATGCTGCCGCTTCCGGGAGGCATGGGAATCAGTGAAGGTCTGTTTTTAAGTATCTTTCGATGTATTTTTACCGGAGCATTATTGTATCCGGCGATGCTTTTAAGCAGGGGAATCAGTTATTACGCATTGATTTTGATCAGTGCGGTTATGACCTGC
This sequence comes from Candidatus Anaerostipes excrementavium, assembly GCA_019114985.1. Taxonomy (GTDB): domain Bacteria; phylum Bacillota; class Clostridia; order Lachnospirales; family Lachnospiraceae; genus Anaerostipes; species Anaerostipes excrementavium. Next base: position 44,283 of record DXEM01000032.1, on the reverse strand, counting down.
GCGGCACACATTACAATTAAGCAAAAGGAATCAAAGAGGGAATGCATATGATAGGATTTTATAATGTTTCAGTTATTTTGACATATTTAGGAGTCGTCAGTGCCGTGTTCGGCATATCAGCAGCGACTCATGGTAATTTTAAGATCGCGATGTTATGTTTGATGTTATCGGGACTGACCGATATGTATGACGGAACAATTGCAAAGAAGATCAAACGAAGCGACGATGCGAAGAAGTTTGGAATCGAGATTGATTCATTGTGTGATTTGGTCTGCTTTGGGGCTTTTCCGGTTATTATGGGATTTTGCCTTGGAATGGATACATGGTACGCAAAGATCGCGTATATGTTATATATTTTAGGAGCGGTGATCCGCCTGGCATATTTTAATGTAACAGAAGAGCAGCGCCAGGCTTCTACAAGCGCCAGAAGAAAGCATTATCAAGGGCTGCCTGTAACATCGGTTGCCTTGATTCTGCCGATTGTTTATCAGATCCGGAGATTCTACCCGCAGAATTTTCCTTATATATATGTCTTAACGATTTTTATCATCGCCATGTTGTTTGTGATTGATTTCAAAGTGTTTAAACCGGACAAGAGATGTATGCTGGGATTTGTAGTCATTGGTGCGATTGTTGCGATCAAGATGTTTTGTTTATAACGCAGGAGAGAGAGTTATGAAGTACGCCAATCGAGAAGGAGAGATATTCGAGGAAAAGAATTCTCAGGAGCGTTTTTTGAATAAGTTGTATACAACGATGGCCGGTCAGGCAGGCTTAAAGATCCTGACCAGACCGTGGGTATCGAAATTAGGGGGAGCTTTTTTAGGTTCTCCCTTTTCTAAATGTATGATCCGAAAATTTATAGAAACGAATCAGATTGATATGGATCAGTATGAACAGGTACCTTATCGTTCTTATAATGATTTCTTTACGAGAAAGATAAAGCATGGGAAGCGTCCTTTGCCGGAGGATCCGCATATATTATTCAGTCCGTGTGACTGTAAGGTCAGCGTATATCCGTTAGAGGAAAACGGATCTTTTACGGTAAAAGATACGGAATATACGGCAACTTCCTTGTTAAAGAGCCGAAAGATTGCCAAATATTTTGAAGGGGGATATGCGGTGATTCTCCGTCTGACAGTCGATGATTACCATCGTTATTGCTATATTGACGACGGGGAGAAAAGTGACAACTTTTTTATTCCTGGTATTTATCACACGGTAAATCCGATTGCCAATGATTATGTAAAAATTTACAAAGAAAACGCCAGAGAGTTTACAATGATGAAGACAGAACATTTTGGCAAGGTTGTGCAGGTCGAAGTTGGCGCTTTGATGGTGGGAAGAATTCAAAATCACCACGAAGCAGGACCGATGGCAAGAGGCGCGGAAAAAGGATATTTTGAATTCGGAGGTTCTACGATTGTTCTATTGTTAGAGAAAAATCGGGTAAAGATACGGGAAGAAATTTTGGAGCGAAGCAAAGATCAATGTGAGACAAAAGTTCTCCAAGGAGATCCGCTGGGAAGGGCCATCGAAAGGAGAAAATAAGAATGAGAGAAAGGGTGATTTTCCATATCGATGTAAATTCTGCCTATTTAAGCTGGGAGGCGGTGGACCGTCTCAAGCATGGAAATGATACGGTGGATTTGAGAGAAATACCGGCAATCATAGGCGGAGACGAAAGCCGTCGTCATGGAATTGTTCTGGCTGCTTCTCTTCCTGCGAAACGATGCGGGATTCATACAGCGGAAACAGTAAGAGAGGCGGTTACGAAATGTCCGGAACTGACACTGTGCCGGCCGAGGCATAGGATGTATCGGGAATATTCCAGAGCATTTGTCAAAGAGGCATTAAAGTTTTCACCAATCCTGGAGCAATACAGCATCGATGAGGTGTTCCTGGATATGACAGAAACCATCCATTCTTATGATTCTCCTTATGAAGCAGCCCTGCAGCTGAAAAATCAGATCCGGGACAAGCTTGGTTTTACGGTCAATATTGGGGTAGCGCCTAATAAACTCCTGGCGAAAATGGCGTCAGATTTTGAAAAGCCGGATAAGGTCCATACATTGTTTTTGGAAGAAGTACCAAAGAAAATGTGGCCGCTTCCGGTCAAAGATTTGTTTCTTGTTGGAAAAGCAACTCAGAAAAAGCTGTATCTTTTGGGAATACAGACCATTGGAGAACTGGCACGGATGGATTTGAAAATGCTGCAGGCTCATGTGGGAAGAAAATATGGACAGACGTTGTATAACTATGCCAGAGGAATCGACACATCTCCGGTGGAGGCAGAAGAAAGTCTGAACAAAGGATATGGAAATAGTACAACATTGGCGAAAGATATCGATACGCTGGAAGAAGCAGATCATGTACTGATTTCCCTTTCGGAGATGGTCGCGTCCAGGCTGCGCCGTGATCATGTTCGGGCTTCCTGTATTTGTGTGGAAATCAAAGGAATTGATTTCAGAAGAAGCACCCATCAGAGGAAATTGCGGACGCCGACGGATATCACCGATGAGATTTCACGGACTGCGAGAGAACTTTATCGGGAAAATTATCGGGGGCTGCCGGTACGCTTGATCGGGGTGAGGGCAACCGACATCGTGCAGGAAGAGTTTTCTCAGATTGATCTTTTTGACCAGGAGAAGAAAGAAAAACTGCGCAAATTAGATGCTTCCATTGACAAGATTCGGGAAAAATTCGGGAAGGATTCCATCCAAAGAGCCAGTTTTCTAAAAGGAGATATTCGGCATATGACAGGGGGCCATAAAGAATAGAAATCAATTGTTAACAAAAATTTAATAAATGAAATACTTGATTAACATAATAAAACTTGGTATAATCTCGATTAAAAGGAAAATGTCGAAAACAGGCTTACCGGAGGGTTTTATGAAGATCATGAAAAGAACCGGCAGATATCTTGCCGCAATTTGTTTCAGCATATTTATGACAGCACAGCCGACAGCAGCAAAAGCAGACGTGAATCAGCAGCAAGCCCCGACTCTGAATGTAGTGTATTATAATCAGGCGGATTATCCAGGGGAGATGATTGGAGGAAGCACGATCCAGGCAGCCGGATGCGGTCCGACAGCCGTAGCTGTTTGCTATAGTTCTTTGACCGGCAAGAAGGCAGACGTGCCGAAGATGTGCGACCAGGCGTATGAGAATGGCTGGTACTTTACAGGACAGGGGTGCAGCCACAAGGTGATTCCGGGCTTATGTGATATGTATGGCTTGAATTGTTACGGATTGGGAAAAGATTTGGAAGCAGTGGAGAAGGCTCTTCGTGCCGGACATCCTGTCGTAGCTTTAATGGGTCCCGGAGACTTTACAGATAATGGACATTTCGTCGTATTAACACGGATGGTTGGAAAAGATAAAGTAAAGGTGGCAGATGTAGGAAGCCGCGCCAATACAGCTAGGACATGGTCTCTAAAAGAGGTCGTAAGCCAGGGAAAAGATGGAGCCGAAGTCGGCGGTCCGTTCTGGGAGATCAGTAAGCGGGAAGAGAAAGCCGAGGAAATCGATTACAAGGAAGAGGTACAGAAAACACCGAAACAGATCGATGCAGTATCTGCGGCAATTAAGGATATGATCCAATAGACGGATGGTTTTAGATTAGGATCTGAAAGATATTTAAATTATAACAAAGGACTGACCGTTCATTGTCCGGCTGAAGCCTTACAATGAACGGTCAGTCCTTTTTGGAAAAAGAGTTTCTTCTATAATATAATGCAATATTTCAAGGTGCCGAATCATTACTGAAAGAATAAATAATAAAAAATAATGACAGGTATGGATTTTTAACCGAATATGCATTATAAATAAGAAAAACGCCGGAATGTAAAAAATATTGTCAAAAACTTATAAAAACATTTCCCAAAACATAAATTTTGTGTTACAATTAGTCCAATGACATATGATGTGACAAACATATATTTAGGAGGTATAAACATGTCAACAAAATGGGTTTACAAATTTAGCGAGGGAAACGCTGATATGCGTAACCTTCTTGGTGGAAAAGGAGCCAATCTGGCAGAGATGACCGGATTGAATCTGCCGATTCCTCAGGGCTTTACTGTAACCACAGAAGCCTGCACGAATTATTATGAGTGCGGAGAGAAGATCAGTGATGAGGTTGCAGGTCAGGTATACGAAGCAATGGCGGCTCTGGAAGAGATCCAGGGCAAGAAGTTCGGAGATCTGGAAGATCCGCTTCTGGTATCTGTTCGTTCCGGAGCTCGTGTATCCATGCCGGGTATGATGGATACTATCCTGAATTTAGGACTTAATGATGAAGCCGTAGAAGGATTTGCAAAGAAGACAGGAAATCCTCGTTTCGCATATGATTCTTATCGTCGTTTTATCCAGATGTTCTCTGATGTCGTAAAAGAAGTCGACAAAGCGAAATTCGAAGAAGTGCTGGATCAGATGAAAGCGGAAAAAGGCGTAGAATTCGATACAGATCTTGATGCAGATGACATGAAAGAAGTCATCAAGAGATACAAAGCAATCTACAAGACTGCTTTAGGTGAAGACTTCCCACAGGATCCAAAAGATCAGTTATTTGAAGCAATCAAAGCGGTATTCCGTTCTTGGGACAATCCTCGTGCGATTTACTATCGCCGAATGAATGATATTCCGGGAGACTGGGGAACAGCCGTTAACGTACAGACCATGGTATTTGGTAACATGGGAGATACATCAGGAACCGGTGTTGCGTTCACAAGAAACCCATCTACCGGTGAGAAACAGATTTATGGTGAATACCTGATCAACGCACAGGGTGAAGACGTTGTTGCCGGTGTTCGTACACCACAGCCGATCAGCCGATTAAAAGAAGATCTTCCGGATTGCTATGAGCAGTTCATGAATATCGCTCATACATTGGAAGAGCATTATCGTGATATGCAGGATATGGAATTTACCATTCAGGAAGGAAAGTTATACTTCCTTCAGACAAGAAACGGTAAGAGAACTGCAGCAGCAGCTCTTCGTATTGCCTGCGAATTAGTAGATGAAGGAAAGATTACAAAAGAAGAAGCGGTATCCAGAATCGAAGCAAAATCTCTGGATCAGTTACTGCATCCGAACTTCGATCAGGAAGCATTAAAAGCAGCACTGCCGATCGGACAGGCATTGCCTGCATCTCCGGGAGCAGCTGCCGGTAAAGTATATTTTGATGCCGATACAGCAAAGATCCATCACGAAGCAGGATTAAAAGTTGTTCTGGTACGTCTTGAAACATCTCCGGAAGATATCGAAGGAATGCATGCCGCAGAAGGTATCTTAACCGCTCGCGGAGGTATGACATCTCACGCAGCTGTAGTTGCTCGTGGTATGGGTACAGCCTGTGTAGCAGGATGCGGAGAGATCGAATTCAGCGATGATGGAAAATCCTTCACATTAGGCGGAAAGACAATTCATGAAGGAGACTATATTTCTCTGGATGGTTCTACAGGTAAGATTTATCTTGGAGAAGTACGTACAGTACCTGCAAGCATCAGCGGTAACTTTGACCGTATTATGAAGTGGGCAGACGAGATTCGTACATTAAAAGTAAGAACAAACGCAGATACACCTGCAGATGCGCTGAACGCTGTAAAATTCGGTGCAGAAGGTATCGGACTCTGCCGTACAGAGCATATGTTCTTTGATGCAGAAAGAATTCCGAAGATCCGTCGTATGATTCTTTCTACAACAAAAGAAGCAAGAGAAGTTGCATTGAATCAGCTGATTCCTTATCAGAAGAAAGACTTCAAAGACTTATACGAGGTAATGGAAGGAAGACCGGTAACCATCCGTTTCTTAGATCCGCCTCTGCATGAGTTCCTTCCGAATACAATGGAAGAGATTACAGCGCTTGCAAGAGACATGGGCGTTACAGTAGAAGAGATCAATATGAGACGTGCTGCTCTTCACGAGTTCAACCCTATGATGGGACATCGTGGATGCCGTCTGGCTGTTACCTATCCGGAGATTGCTAAGATGCAGACAAGAGCCGTAATGGAAGCTGCGATCGAAGTAAAACAGGAAAAAGGATATGATATCGTTCCAGAGATCATGATTCCATTGGTAGGAGAGAAGAAAGAGCTGGCATTCGTCAAAGAAGTTGTTGTACAGACTGCTGAGAAAGTAAAAGCTTACTATGAGTCTGATATTCAGTACAAAGTAGGTACGATGATCGAGATTCCTCGTGCTGCTCTGCTTGCTGATGAGATTGCAGAAGAAGCAGAATTCTTCTCCTTCGGAACGAACGACTTAACACAGATGACATTCGGATTCTCCCGTGATGATGCTGGTAAGTTCTTAGAAGCATACTATGACAACAAGATCTATGAGTCTGATCCATTCGCAAAACTGGATCAGAGCGGTGTTGGTCAGTTAGTTGAGATGGCAGCGAAGAAAGGAAAAGCAACACGTCCGGATATCCATCTTGGAATCTGCGGAGAGCATGGCGGAGATCCATCCACTGTAGAATTCTGCTACAGAGCCGGATTAGATTATGTATCCTGCTCACCATTCCGTGTACCAATCGCAAGATTGGCCGCTGCGCAGGCAGTTTTAAATAACAAATAATTATTGATAGCGAAAGCATATCATGAATATGAGACGGCGCTTCATCTTTTCAGATGAGCGCCGTCTCATTTAAATTTTCTGTATTAAGCTTTCTTTTAAAGGCTGCATCGAAAATTTCTATGTAATATCAATCCGTCCCTAAGCTGTCGATAATGGTAATGACCAGACCGCGGATGTTGTTTTCTGTGGTGCGGTAAGGCGCAATACGCAGGGTATAGAACCGTCCGTTCATGGCTGTTACCTCCCGGTCAATAGAGACGAGATCTTTTAATACGGTCTGGCAGTCTTTTTCGATTTCCTCATCAGGGAAACTGTGAGCGAAAATCTGGATCGGACGTCCCACATCATGTTCCATCAGCTGAAATTCTCTTCCTACATACTCGGTAAATTTGCGGATATTCAGTTTGCTGTCTACAAACAGGATACCGATCATCGTGGAGGATAGGAAATTGGACAAGTCATTGGTCATCATGGTCAGTTCGTCCAACTTCAGCTGATGTTCAGTGTTAACAGTATAAAGTTCTTCATTGACTGACTGCAGTTCTTCTGTGGAACTTTGCAGTTCTTCGTTGGCAGTGAGCAATTCCTCGTTGGCAGCCTGCAGTTCGCCATTGACTGTTTCCAGGCGCTGGATTGTCGCACGAAGATCATTCTGAGAGTCTTGGAATTCCCGTTCCAGATCAGCAATACGCCTGGCGGCAGTGGCATCAATATCATATTTCTCCTGAATTCCACCCAAAGATTCATGCCGGTGTTCCAAAAAGAGTACAGCCGTCAGATTACTGTCCTCACCGGGTTCATCAGGAATAGGTTCTACGACCAAATCGATGATTTTTTGTCCCGATGGACAGTCTACGGCAATATCGGTATAGGTAACGCTGATTTTTTCATTTCGGCTGCGGCTTAATGCCGTGGAAGCAACCAGTGACAGTCCCTTGTTCAGCATACTGAAAAAGTTTAGGGTGGCTTTTCCAGGTGCCAGAGTCAGATAATCGTCATATCCGCCAAAAAAATGGAGCACGGTATTTTCCTCATTGAGGACCACAGAAGGCGGAAGAAAAGCCTCTAAAAACCTGGTATATTTTCCTTCGGCTACGGAGGAATCATTTTGGTTTTCCATATGGATGCTTTTAAGGGAGATAGCCTGAATATTCGGAATACTAAAGGTAGGAGGTGTCAGATCTTCTACCTTGCCCTCACCCTTGTGAATATAGATCTTTTCTGCTCCGCACACCGGCTTAAACAGGCCTACATATTCTCCTGCGGTCTCGCTTTTGCCAAGGAAAAGGTAGCCGTTTTTTTTCAGGGCAGAGTGGAAAATAGCAAACAATCCCCTGCGCAGTACCGGCTGAAAATAAATCATAACGTTGCGGCAGATGATCATATCCAGCTTGCCGAAAGGAGGATCTGAAAACATATTATGTGTGGCAAAGATAATCATTCGTCGGATTCCTTTGATGATCTGGTACTGATCGTTTTGTTTGATAAAGAACTTTGCCAGACGGTCAGGCGTGACATCATCGATGATATTCTCTGAATAGATTCCTTTGCCTGCCTGTTCAATGGCACGGCTGTCCACATCGGTAGCAAAGATCTTTACGTCCCGGCGGATCTGCAGCTCATCCATAACTTCTTGGAACAAGATAGCGATAGAGTACGCTTCCTCACCGGTGGAACATCCGGCGCTCCACACACGGATTGGTTCGTTTTCCTTTGTATTTTCAACAATTTTATAGATCGCGTTATATTTCAGTTTCTCAAAAAATTCAGGATCCCGGAAGAAATTGGTGACACCAATGAGAATTTCCTTTGTTAAGATGTTAACTTCCTCGGGATTGTCCCCCAGCAGTCGGGCAAATTCGCTCAGGTTGGAGGTGTGGGTAACCAGCATGCGGCGTTCGATACGTCTTAGGATGGTAGAACGTTTATAGTAAGTGAAGTCGATGCCGCTGGCATTTTTCAGGATTGTATAAATGTGGGAAAGATTTTCTTCCTCAGAAAAAAGTACCTCGTCCTCCGAGAGAGGGCCGTCATGCTTAGGGGCAGAAAGCAGAGCGGGAGTGTTGGTGAAATTGAGGATCTCATCCGCAATTTCTTCCGGAGAGAGGATAAAATCTGCCAATCCTGTTTTGATGACGCTCTTTGGCATACCATCAAATTTGGCGCTTTCCGGATCTTGGGCAATGACCAGACCGCCATGTTCTTTTACAACTTTGACTCCTTTGGTACCGTCAGAGCCTGTACCTGACAAAATAACTGCAATTGACTGCTCTCTCCGCTCTTTTGCCAGAGAAGAGAAGAAAATGTCAATCGGGTGATTTAGGGTGCCCTGGGCGTAATCGGACAGGATCAATTTACCTTCCTGCAATGTGATATATTTTTTTGGCGGAATCAAATAGACGGTGTTTGGATGTACTTCCATCTCGTTTTCTGCCTGATATACTTCCATAGGGGTATGTTTACTCAAAATATCCGCCATCAGACTTTTATAATCCGGTGATAGATGCTGTACTACCACAAAGCTCAGACCGCTGCTGCCCGGAAAGCAGCTAAAAAACTGCTGAAGCGCTTCTAATCCGCCGGCTGAAGCGCCGATAGCGATGATGATCGGGGATTCTTCCTGCGAAGCAATGGCAGGATTGTGTTCACTGTTTTGATTCATATATTATCCTCCTTTCCTGCCTGCTTCACGTTTCCGGAAGTACGCAGGTATTTCTCTTCAAATTTATCCGCCTCCATAGGACGGTCATAATAATAACCTTGAGCGTAGACGCAGCCGATTTCTGTCAGTATATCCTGCTGAATCTGGGTTTCTACACCCTCAGCTACACAAGTCATTCCTGAAACCTGACAGATCTGAATGATGTCATGTATTAGCATTCGGTTAATAGAATTGCTCGATAATTCGGAGATCAGATGGCGGTCAAGCTTGACGGTGTCAAAATGTACGTTGGTGAAAATCGGGATGTTGGCGTACTGTGATCCGAAATCATCCAGACTAAAACGGAGTCCCAGCTCCCGATATTGGTCCATAACCGCAATAAGATCAGATTTTCCTACATTGCTGACGCTTTCGGTAATCTCCAGTTCCAGAGCATCCGGCGGGATGTCCGGATAACGGCTTAGCAGAGCAAGTACCGAACCAAGCACGTAAGGGGTAAACAGGGTGGCCCTGGAAAAGTTTAGGGAAACAGGGATGATACCCAGCCCCTGTGTGCGCCATCGTTCCATTGCTGCAAGCACCTGTTCCAAGACAAAGAGATCCAGTTTTTGGATTCCTCCGTTCTTTTCTAAAAACTCGATAAATTGTCTTGGGGGAACCGGATTTCCATCTAAGTCCAGTCCGCGAACCAGAGCTTCTGCTCCGTAAAGAGCCCCGGTACGTATGTTGATTTTAGGCTGATAAAAAACGGTAAAATGGCCTGCCTGAACAGCCTCCTCTGTATTGTGAAATTCATCCGGAAAAGAAAAAATCTGTTCCGGCATGGATTTTGCGGTAACTTCCTGGCAGCGCATGATCGCACGAGCTTCATCGACCATGTCTTTGCCGTTAAATATTCCATCCGCCCAGGCCCTTCCGAGACGAAGTGTTTTCGGATAGCGGTACTGCAGGGCGGCTCGCAGCCGATCACATCGTTCCACAAAAATCTGCCGGATTGTATTTGGACATAAAACTACAAACTCCATATCCCATGTTCGGAAAAGCAGGGAGGATCCAAAAATGTTGGACAGTGTTTTGGATACATATTGCAGCAGTTTGTTGCCATATGAGAAACCTTGACTTCCGTTTATCGCGCTCAAGCCGGGAATGTCCAGGCAGATTACTCCCAAGCTGCTGTAATTGTCGGAATTAAAATTATGAATTACCTGGAGATACGAGCGCAGATTTGGAAGTTCGCTGGAGATTTCTGTATTCTCTCCGTTTTGGGAGGATCTGCTTTCAAAACGCTGAGGTTCCCGCAAAAGATGGGGAATGATAGCGCTGAACAATGCCGCATCTGCAGGATGTTTTCTGGCATTCTCAATACAAAGAACCCCGATGGTATCCGAACCGACCACCAAAGGGAACGCAGTAAAATACCAAGATTTATCAGAATCTTTCGTCTGTTGGAAAGAAGGCTGTGTCCGAGCTAAAAATACCGGAGCCTGTTCCTTTATGCAGCGATCCAGGAAAGGAAAGTCAGTTAAAGGCATACCGGAAACTACATGCTGAATACTGTGTTTTTTCTGACCGATCCATTCATAAGGCATGGTGATGGCATGTCGGCTTTCTGTAAACCGGAGCAGGTAAACCCGGTCGGCATGATAATATTTTCCAATCTGGCTAAGTGTGCTGTGCATGGACTCGTCCAATGAATCCGCAGTAAGCATGGAAGAAATCACCTGGAGAGCTACATCCTTTTCTCCATCCGACAGAGGACGTTCCATTTCTTCTTGATGAATTGTGCCCCGGTCATTCTCGTTATTTGACTGCAGCTCGTCTTCCCATGTCCAATCATCTTCCTCCTGTGGGAAAATCACCTGATCCTTGGATAAGCTGCGCCATGATTGACACAGGCGGGAAGTTTGTAGAACCATTGATTCACAATCTGCTTTGTCTGCAGGGAGGCATACTGCTCCCGCTGCAAAACGCAAAGAATTTAAAGACAGACTGTTTTCCAGTACCAGGCGGACAAAGGTAAATGCCTCATGCAAACGTCGGCGAAGTTCCGCCTTGGAATACACATATGGGTAAAATACCAGCAGCTGTTCTGGATTGTGCTGTCCGATAACACACTCTGAACCGAGAGCAACGATAAAGGCTTCTGTAATATCACGCCGGCCTTGCTTCGTTGCTTTGTTATCTAAAGCGTAAAGTTGTGTCAGCCCGCCGATCTGGATCATTGCCATGGAACAATATGTTTGACCTTGATGCTGAATCAAGGATGAAATCATCTGTTGAGCAGCAGTGCTGTCATACAGTCCGGAAACAGGATCTTTGGCAGCTTCGTCAGTAAGAACCTGTTCCCACTGGAAATGCTGTTCCCATAGGCTGAGGTAAAGGAAAAGCCAGACTTCCCCGGTGAAAGAATTTTCCACTAAATTCGCAGTATAACGAACTCGGCAGATGTTTCCGTTTCCATCGGTGCGGCAGTACTTTGCAGAAACCCAGTGTTTGTCTTGGGCAAAAAAATCCAATAGTGCGTGCCGGTTAAAGTAAGGGCTTAATGTCTGCCGGTCATTTTCAGAAAAAATCTTTTCAGCCTCTTTTTTTAGAATATGAGTACAGCGTTCCTCTTCAGGGCGCAGCTGAGATTCTTTTCCTTCGATCCAAAGTCCTTTGACAGTGTCCAGAGTAAGATTGGCTTGCATACATAAAATTAAATTCGGTATTTGTGCTTCCGGCAGAGGACGATTCAAAATAGATTTTGATTCCTGGTCTGCGAAACTTTGAGGTAAATTTTCTGCTGAGCCAACAGCTCGGACAGGGCGGCCTGCTTTATCAAAAAGAACCTGATAGGATAAATTCGCCCAGCCATAGCAGCCGGTGTCATGATGTCGGATAACAAAATTTCCTCTGTCTCGTGTCTGACCCTCCAGCAAACCGGAGGCAAACTTCCGAAAACGCGGAGCAGAGTTTGGATGGATCCATCCTTCGGAAATGAGTCCTTCAGGGAAAACAATGTCTGAAGTTTCAGGTTTATGGGTAACTCCGAAGCTTACGGATTGTTTCTGAAGATCTATTTCCCATAATTTTTGTGCAGTCTGCTCCAAAGCAGCTTGAAAACGCTGATTCACTGTCTGAAGCTCAACTTCTTTTTCCTTAAAGCTAGATACATCGGTGGTGGTGACGAGCATCACCGGATAAGGACGATTATAGTTGATGTGAACAGCTCGGAAGCGCCACCAGAAATAACCATCCCTGTGTTCTGGAGAGATGACGCGGTGTGTATGTTCTGCGGTATGATTTTCTCTAAGGGCGGAGCGCAGTATCTCTTCTACTTCAGCCCAATCATCCGGGTAAACAAAGTCAGAAAGAGGTTTGGGCAGAGAAAAAGAGTCAGAATCAGATCCCAAGATACGATAAAAACTAGGGCTTAAATAAATGATATTGAGGGTCTCTGTCATTTCCAGCAGAGCAACACCGCTTTCCATGGAATCTAAAAGATCTCCCATCGGAATCGTATTTACCGGTGTAAAATTGTTTTCTGTATAAATATCGTCGGAGTTGTTTTCGTTGTATTTGATATAATAACCGTGCTTGCCATTCTTTTTGACTTTGTACAGCGCAAGATCGGCCGACTGGTATAGTCCCGCAAACCGCTGACCGCTGCCTGTGGAAATATGAACGCCGACACTGGCAGTTACGATAATCCTGTGCTCATCTCCCAGTGCCAGATAAAGGTGCTGGCAAATGGCCTGAGCCTTTTTATGAATCAGCTGTTCTGTAAATCTGCCGGATAGAAATACGACAAATTCATCTCCGCCGAGCCTGCCGATGATATCGCCGTTTCGGAACAGACCGGAAAGAATCTGTGCCGACTGACGAATCGCCTGGTCTCCGGCGGGATGTCCCAGTATATCGTTCACTTGTTTGAAATTATCAAGATCTACGATGAACAGGGCACATAATTCATCGGAAGTAATAGACGAGAGCCTTTGGTTAACATACAGTTCCACTGTAGCGCGGTTGAGCAGTCCTGACAGGGCATCCTTGCGGGCACGTTTTTCCAGCTGATCCCACTGGCTTTTGAGATTCGGCGGGATAACCGGATATTCTTTTTCATTGCTCATGATGCTCATATACATGTCCCCCTTGCTCCATGTAATTTTTGAAAAAGGCAGTATATTTGAGCAGTATACTGCCTGAATATCACTTATATAAATACGCTATCCATTATAACAAGAAAACGACGAAATGTTAAGGTTTATAGGGAAAAGGCTTTATGAAAAAAGTATGAAATAAAGTTGACTTTCCTCAAAGATATATGCTATACTAACCAAAGAACAAAAGGGATAGTGATTGTTCCGACAAGCTAAACCTATATGCAGAAATTAATTTGGAAGTATTCTTTCAGGTTTTTTTGTGCATATAGGTTTTTTTATGCCAAAAAGCGCAGCAACCCGCATAGGAGGAAAGGTATTGATGAGGATTTTTAAGATACTGAATAACAATGTGGCAGTCATTCTAAACGAAGAAGGACAAGAACAGATCGTGATGGGCCGCGGCATCTGCTTTAAGAAGAGACCCGGGGATGAGATTCCGGATGATATGATTGACAAAGAATTTCATTTATCTACGCCGGAAGCCCACAACAAGTTTCGGGAATTAATTCAGGATATTCCTATGGAACACATTTCCCTTGGAGAAGAGATTATCACAGAGGCGAAAAAACGGTTAGGCCGCAAGCTCAATGACATGATCTATATTTCCTTGATCGATCATGTTCATACATCGATTCTTCGTTTTCTGGATGGAATTACGGTGAAAAATGTTCTGCTGTGGGATATTCAGAGGTTTTATAAAGAGGAATACCAGATCGGATTGTGGGCGCTGGATCTGATTGAGGAGCAGTGCAAAGTACGTCTTCCGGAAGATGAAGCAGGTTTCATCGCGCTTCATCTGGCAAATGCACAGATGGATGAAGCAGTCATGCACGATATGTATGAGATCACGAAGATCATGCAGGAGCTTATCAACATCGTAAAATACTATTTCCATGTGGACTTTGACGAAGAGGATGTTTACTATTATCGATTTATTACACACTTGAAATTTTTCGCTAAACGTTTGTTGGATCATAAATTTTATGAGGAAGATGACAGCGATGATCTTTGGAATGTCATCCGTAAGAAATATGAGGATTCTTTCCGCTGTGTCGGAAGGATCTCAGAATTCATAGAGAAGAAGTACGGACATCAGCTGTCCAAAGAAGAGCAGATCTATTTGACAATCCATATTGAAAGGGTCATCAAAAAGACTGGCAAATAGAAAAACCGGTATGCCTGGATGGTGACATTAAGTTGGCCAAACCTTCATAGATAAATTATTTTCATGGAGGAAAGAGCAATGGGAAAATACGAAAATCTGGCAAAAGAAATTGTCAAAAATGTAGGCGGAAAAGAAAATGTCAGCAGTCTGACACACTGCATCACGAGACTTCGTTTTAAGTTAAAAGACGAAGGAAAAGCCAATGATGATGTAATCAAGAACATGGACGGCGTCGTGACTTTAATGAAGAGCGGCGGACAATATCAGGTTGTTATCGGAAACCATGTTCCGGAAGTGTACGCGGATGTGATGCCGTTGTTAGGACTGGAAGAGGATACCGTCAGTGGAGCAGATGACGCTCCGTCTGGAAGTTTGTTCGATCGAGCCATCGATACGATTTCAGGAATCTTCCAGCCGATTCTTGGAATTATGGCTGCCTGCGGTATGGTCAAAGGACTGAATGCCCTGTTTGTCGCCATCGGTCTATACACGGATACGTGCGGAGGATACCTGGTTTTAAATGCAATTGGCGATGGACTTTTTAATTTCCTGCCGTTGTTCCTTGGCTACACAGCTGCAAAGAAATTCAATTTAAAACCGATGATTGGTTTGGTAATCGGTGCGATCATGTGTTATCCAACCATCCAGAATTCTGCATTGTCCGCAGGCGGAGACGCTTTGTACACTTTATTTTCAGGCACAATATTTGAATCACAGGTATATACGACATTCTTTGGAATTCCTATGATCGCTATGGATTATACAGGAACTGTAATTCCGGTCATTTTCGTGGTATACTTTGCGTCAAAATGTGAGAAATTCTTTAATAAATTTATTCCGGATTTGGTAAAATTCTTCTTTGTACCGATGCTGACGCTTTTGATTACGATTCCGATTGGACTCCTAGTCATTGGTCCGGTAGCAACCTTTGGATCAACGATTATCGCAGAAGCTGTCATGACGGTTCGAAATGCAAGTCCGATGCTGGCAGGAGCGATCGTGGGACTGACATGGCAGATCCTTGTTATTTTCGGACTTCACTGGGGATTTATTCCGGTATACATCAACAATATTATGACAAATGGATATGACAATGTCATGATGCCGTTCTTCGCTTGTACTTTCGCTACATCCGCCGTTGTACTTGCGATCTTCTTTAAGACAAAAGATAAACATTTAAGAGAAATGGCGCTTCCAAACTTTATTTCCGGAATTTTTGGCGTCACAGAACCAGCAATTTATGGTATCTTGCTGCCGTTAAAAAAACCGTTTGTGATCAGCTGTATTGCAGGCTGCATCGGCGGAGGATTTTATGGAGCATTCAATTTCCGTAAATTCATGATGGGCGGAATGGGAATCTTCGAATTTCCTGCTATGATCGAACCAGATGGAAGTATGGGCAACTTAATCGTTGCGGTTGCAGGTGTTGTTATCACGATGATCATTGCATTTGCAGCAACGATGCTGATTTACAAAGATGATTCAAAGAAAAATGCAGAAGTACGGGAAAATACAGATCAGGCGGCAGAATCTGTCACAAAAAGCAGTCTTGTCAATGCATCCGAAATTGTTAGTCCGATGAACGGAAAAGTATTAAAATTAGAAGAGATCCAAGATGATGCGTTTGCTTCCGGTGTTCTTGGAAAAGGCGCGGCGATTGTACCGGAAGATGGAAACGTATATGCTCCTGCAGATGGAGAAATTTCTGCCTTGTTCCCAACCCTCCATGCGATTGGAATGAAAACGGACGCAGGCGCAGAATTATTGATTCATATCGGATTAGATACGGTACAGTTAGAGGGAGAAGGATTTGAAGCATTTGTAAAACAGGGAGATCATGTAAAACAGGGACAGAAACTGGTTTCCTTTGATATGGATTTCATCAAAGGAAAAGGATATTGTCTGGAAACCCCTGTGCTGATCACAAATATGGATGACTATCTCGATATTTTAGAAACAGACAAAGAGCAGATCAAAACCGGGGAAGTTCTCTTAAACATCGTAAAATAAGGAGGAAATATCATGGGATTTCGAAAAGATTTTATGTGGGGCGGAGCAACCGCCGCCAATCAATGTGAAGGAGGCATCTTCGAAGGAGGCAGAGGGCTTGCCAATGTGGATGTCTGCCCTGCCGGGAAGGATCGAAATGCGGTGATCACCGGACAGATGAAAATGCTTGAGATGGATGAAGAACATATTTATCCGGCAGCAGAAGCTGTGGACATGTATCACCATTTTAAAGAGGACATTGCATTATTTGGGGAAATGGGATTTAAAACCTATCGTCTCAGCATTGCATGGACCAGGATTTTCCCAAATGGAGATGAAGAAGAACCCAATGAGGAAGGTCTGAAATTTTACGATGCGGTTTTTGCAGAATGTAAAAAATACGGAATCATTCCATTGGTAACGATTTCTCATTTTGATTGTCCAATCTATCTGATCAAGAAATGGGGCGGCTGGAGAAGCCGAAAGATGATCGATTGCTACCTGCATTTGTGTAAGGTGCTGTTTGAACGGTATAAGGAAGATGTGACCTATTGGCTGACATTTAATGAAATTAATATGATTCTCCATGCGCCTTTCATGGGAGCCGGCATCTATTTTGAAGAAGGAGAAAATGAGGAAAAGATCAAATATCAGGCAGCACACCATGAATTGGTGGCCAGCGCCCTTGCAGTGAAAATGGCGCACGAGATCAATCCGGAAAATAAGGTGGGATGTATGTTTGCTGCCGGAAGTGCTTATCCTTATTCCTGCCGTCCGGAGGATGTATGGGAAGCGTTGCTGGTAGATCAGGAAAATTATTTCTTTGTTGATGTCCAGGCAAGAGGGTATTATCCGTCCTATGCCAAGACCCGCCTTACGAAACAAGGAGTATTTCCGGAGATGGAACCGGGAGACGAGGAGATCCTGAGACAATATCCGGTGGATTTCATTTCTTTCTCTTATTATAACAGCCGTTGCATTGCGGCTCCCGGTGGGGATCAGGAAGAAGCCGAAGGAAATCTGTTTCGATCTGCAAAGAATCCATATTTGAAGTTCAGCCAGTGGGGATGGCCGATTGATCCGCTGGGACTTCGAATTACACTAAATGAAGTCTATGACCGCTATCAAAAACCGATGTTCATCGTAGAAAACGGTTTGGGAGCTGTTGATACGATCGATGAAAATGGTGAGATCGCAGACGACGATCGGATTGATTATTTGAGAGATCATATTTTGGCGATGAAAGCCGCGGTAGAAGAAGACGGCGTCGATCTGATGGGATATACTTCTTGGGGACCGATTGACCTGATCAGTGCGGGAAGCGGTGAAATGAAGAAGCGGTACGGTTTTATCTATGTGGATAAACAAGAAGACGGAACCGGAACGATGGAACGCAAAAGGAAAAAGTCTTTCTACTGGTATCAGAAAGTAATTGCCAGCAATGGGGAAGAATTATAAAATAGGAAAAACAAGCGCAGAGAAAAGAATCTTTGCGCTTTTCCTTTTTTGGAAAATTTTATGGTATACTAAACGTAGAATCAATACGAGTGAAGAGGAGAAGGTAGGAAGATGAAAAAGAAACTGAAAATCATCGGCATTGTTTTGCTTGTATATTTGCTGTATGTCATCGTGGGCATGCTGGCGCCCTTTGTTCATTTGAAAAGTGTCAGCGACGAAGGCAAAGCACAGATTCAGGCGGAGAACTTTTACCAGAAGCCGGGAGAAAAAGAGACGGATCGGGCCAAGATCGTAGAAGAGAATCAAGAAGCATTGGATGTACGGCTTGATATGATTCGCCGTGCCAAAAAAGAGATTATCATATCTACGTTTGATATTCGGGAAGGAAGCAGCACCGATGATACGTTTGCAGCGCTTGTGGCAGCAGCACAAAGAGGTGTAAAAGTAAAGATCCTTGTGGATGGACTCTATGGTACGCTTCATATGAGTGGAAAAGATATTTTCCAGGCAGCAGGGAGTCATCCGAATATTGAAATACGGTTTTATAACACGCCGAATCCATTGAAGCCCTGGACAATCCATGGATGCCTGCATGATAAATATTTGGTGGTGGACGATCAATATCTTTTGATGGGCGGAAGAAATATGTTTGATTATTTCATTGGAACCCACAAAGGGAAAAGTACAGGGCTGGATCGTGAAATTTTGATCGTGAATACAGGCGGTGAGAAAAACAGCGCGGTTTATCAGGTGAAAGACTATTTTGAGGAAGTATGGAACCTGGACGTATGCAAAAGAAAGTTCGGCAGCTGGTCTAAGGAGAAGCGCTCCGAGAAAATCAAGGAACTTCTGAAACACGAAAAGGAATTGGACGTGCCGGCATTTGATTACGAGGAAATCACGGTTCCGATAAAGAAAGCAACTTTGGTAACCAATCCAACCCATATTTACGGCAAGGAACCATATGTATGGGAAACGATGAAACAATTGATGCTGGATGCGGATGAGCGGGTACTGATCCATACCCCATATGCGGTATTTTCAGATGAAATGTATGAAGGGATGGAAGAGGTGAAAAAGAAGGTGCCAAATACAACAATCATCTTAAATTCCATAGCTTCCGGAGACAACATTTGTGCGTCAGCAGATTATAAGAGAAACAAGCAAAAGATTTTGGATACTGGAGTCCAAATTTATGAATATATGGGACGGCATTCCACCCACGGGAAATCCCTTGTCATCGATGATGATCTGGCCATCGTAGGTTCTTATAATTTTGACTGCAGGAGTACCTATGTGGATACAGAAACGATGCTGGTCGTACAGGGAGAGGAAATCGCCGCTCAGTTATCCGAGAACCTTCAAACGCTGCAGGACGGCTCTCTGGCCGTGGATGCAGATGGAAACTATATCAGTAATTCCAAAATAAAAGAACGAGAAATCGATTCCGGGAAAGAGCGGACGATTACAATTCTATCCTATATCATACAGTGTGTCAGGTACCTGGTGTAATTCTTCTGTCTCCGGAAAAGAATTTAATTTTGCTATAATAAAACGAAAAAACAGTGCGTAACCAAAACAGTTGGATTTATACCAATTGGCTGCGCACTGTTTTTATGTTCTAGCAGATTTTTTTGAAAAAATCAAAAGAGAAATTTTAAATTGAAAGAAAAAGGTTGACACACCTGTTGTTGCTGTATATACTGTTTATATACAGAAGATATGAAATAGACATTGAAAGGAGGGATTCTTTGAAGATCATTATCAGCAATACCAAAGGACAGCCGATCTATGAACAGATTTATCGGCAGATGAAGGATATGATCATCGCGGGAAAGTTAAAAGAAGGCGACATGCTCCCATCCATCCGAGGATTGGCGAAGGATTTAAGGATTAGTGTGATCACTACCAAGCGGGCATATGACGAATTGGAAAAGGATGGGTTCATCAATTCGGTTGCCGGGAAAGGATCCTTTGTAGCAGAAAAGAATTTAGAATTGATTCGGGAAGAAAATTTAAAGAAAATAGAAAACTATATGGAGAGGATTTGGGAATTGGCAAAAGTTTGTGGAATATCTGCAGATGAAGTGATAGAGATGTTTCAGATCATGGGAAAGGAAGTGGAAGAATGAATGCGATTGAGTTAAGTCATGTGGAGAAAAGTTACGGACAATTTCAGTTAAAAGACCTGAATCTTTGTCTGCCTTCCGGATACATTATGGGATTGATCGGAGAAAATGGAGCAGGCAAGAGTACAACAATCAAAATGATTTTGGATCTTGTGAAAAAGGATCAGGGAGAGATCAGGATTTTTGGAGAATCCATCGAGGATTCTATTGTGGAAAGCAAAGAAGATATCGGAATTGTACTGGATGAAGCACAGTTTCCGGATGGAGTGACCGTAGACCAGGTGAACCATATTATGAAGAATATTTATCAGCAGTGGGACGAAGAAGAGTTTTATCGTCTGGTGGATTTCTTTTCCCTGCCGAGAAAAAAGAAACGGTTCAAAGAATTTTCCAAAGGAATGCAGAGAAAATTATCCATTGCAGTCGCAATGTCACACCATGCGAAACTATTGATTCTGGATGAACCTACCAGCGGATTGGATCCGGTTGTTAGGGATGAGATTTTAGACCTGTTCAATACGTTCACTCTGGAGGAAGATCATACGATCCTGATTTCTTCTCATATTGTAGGGGATTTGGAAAAACTTTGCGATTATGTTGCTTTTCTGCAGAAAGGAAAACTCCTGATCTGTGAAGAAAAAGATCAGCTTCTGGAATCTTATGGAATTTTGAAATGCTCAAAAGAGGAATTGCAGGAATTGGACGATGAGGCGGTGGCAGGAATTCGAGATTACGGGTATGGAGTGGAAGCTTTGGTAAGGAAAAGCCGGCTTCCGGAAGGATATCAGACGGAAGCTGCCGCACTGGAAGATATCATTATCTTTTTGTCCAAGAAAGAAAGGAGAGGCGTATTATGAAAGGATTATTGTTGAAAGACTGGTATGAGTTATGTTATCAGTATGGTTGGTTTCTATTGCTGCTTGTAGCTGCAGGACTTACCGCTGCTACCGGGCTGCCAAATGCCACGTTTTGGGGTTGTTATATGATGATCATGGTTGCCATGATTCCATTAAACTCTATGGGTTATGATGAAAAAAGCGGATGGCAGATATACAGCCGATGTTTTCCGGTTCCTTCAAAGCAGCTGGTGGCGGAGAAGTATCTTCTCGGAATCATCGCCCAGTTTGGAGCTCTTTGTGTATACCTTCTCTTTTCCGCAATCTTTCTCCTGGTTCCGGAGATAGGGAATTCAAAAGATGAATTTTTTATGATTTTATCACTGATGATTACCATAGGATTTGTTCCATTGGCCGTTATGATGCCTTTGAATATTCGATTTGGACTGGAAAAAGCAAGGATCATTTTAATTCTATTTTTGATTACCGCATCCATCGGTATGGGAGCAATTTTTGCCGGTGTCGACGGGATCCCGCTGATCAGAGACTTTTTTGCAAGTCTCAACCCTTATATCATCTATGGGATTCTTCCATTGATTTCGATTTGTCTGCTGGCAGTTTCCTATGTAATTTCTATCAGAGTCCATCAGAAAAAAGAATCATAAGTTGGGGCGTCATTTGGACCGCTGCCGATACTGGCTTGGAGAGCAATCTTTTTTCTTCTTAAAAAGTTTAGAAAAATAGAGTGGGTCTTCATATCCAACGGATCTGGAAATATCGGATATGGATAAGCCGGTCTCCGATAATAGGCTGCATGCACGCGTAATCCGGAGATCCAGGAGATAATCTTTCATAGAGACTCCTACAAAAGATTTGAACAGGCGGTACAGGTAGGAACGCTCGATATTTAGCTGCAGAGATATGTCCTGCAAACTAAAATTTTCTTCATAGTGAGTCTCTAAATAGCGCAGAGCCTCCTGAACATAATAATTTTGTTTTTCCTGGGGAGATAGATCCTCCCTGGGAAATTTTTGCGTTAAGAGATATAGGTATTCATATAGAATGCTGTTCATGCGCAGATCTTTATTCTCTGAGAGCATAGAAGCCTCCAGCATGCGTTCATGGCAGCGCAGCAGTTCAGAATCTTCTCCGGGATGAATACAGCGGGTATTGTACAAAGAAGTACGTTCCAGATACTGACGGATCTTAATTCCCTGCATACCGATCCAGCTGTAAGACCAAGGATCTTTGACATCGGCCTCATAATAAATCCTTTCATTGGGATAAATGCAGAATGCATCGCCTGCATGAAGGCGATAAATCTTGTCCTGGCATTTAAAAAATCCTTTTCCTTTCAAAATATAATGGATCATGTATCCGCTTCTGATTGCCGGTCCATAGCTGTGAGATGGCTTGCAGTCTTCATATCCGCAGGTATATACCATTGCATCAATATTTCTTGTAAAATCATTGGAATAATGAAAATCAGTCAATCCTTTTCCTCCTTTTTCACAGGTCAACAAAGTACCATATATAGACAACAAAAGTCCATATAATAAAAATTATAAGCTGTTATAATGAATATTGCAAGGGACAAGACGAGGAGGTGAGAAGATGTCAATTGTCTATGATAAAGAAAATCAGGTATTTCATTTGCAGGCCGGGGATACAAGTTATGTAATGGGCGTTGTCCGGGGATATCTCACTCATTTATATTGGGGAAAGAGATTAAACCGCTATGGAGCAAGCCGCAGGATTATTTGGAAAGACCGCGGATTTGCGCCAAATCCTGATGATTTGGACCGCGCGTTTTCTCTGGATACCCTGCCTCAGGAATATCCGCAGACAGGGAACGGAGACTACAGAAACTGTGCTTATGGAATGTTAGATGAGCAGGGAGGAAGGATCAGCAATCTGATCTATCAGGGATATGAGATCCTTCACGGGAAAGAACCCCTTTCGGGTCTTCCGGCTTCTTTTGGAAATGACGACGAGGTAGATACACTAAAAATTCATATGCTGGACGAACTCTCCGGCTTGAAGGTTGAATTGTGGTATCACGCGTTCCATAACCAAAGCGTCATTGCCAGAAGCGTACGTTTTGTAAACACAGGGGAAGAAAATCTTACACTGACGAAGATGCTCAGTATGTCTGTGGATATCCGTGAGGCAGGCTTTGATGTGCTGACTCTTTATGGGGCGCATAATAACGAAAGAAATATGGATCGAAGACGCATCACAAGCGGAACGGTTCAGATTGAAAGCCTCAGAGGAACCAGTTCACCGCAGCAGGCTCCGTTCATGGCGCTGCTTCGGCCGGAAACAACGGAAGACTTCGGAGAGGTCTATGCGGCAAATTTTGTATACAGTGGTAATTTTATTGCTGCTGCCCAGACCGACGCATTTGAAAATACCAGATTTCAGATGGGAATGAATCCATGGAACGGGCAATGGCTGCTGGAACCGGGACAGGAATTCCATACGCCGGAGGTCGTTATGGTCTATACATCCGAAGGGCTGAATGAAATGTCTAAAATCTTTCATAATTTCTATCAGGATCACCTGATCAGAAGCCAATATACCAAAAAGATCCGTCCGATTTTGATCAATAACTGGGAAGCAACATATTTCGATTTTACCGAGGAAAAGATCTTGGAGATCGCTGATAAAGCGGCACAAGTCGGAATCGAGCTTTTCGTCCTGGACGACGGATGGTTTGGAAAGAGAGATGACACAACAAGCTCTCTCGGCGATTGGATCGAAGATCGAAGAAAGCTGCCGGACGGCCTGAAAGGGCTGGAAGAGAAAATCCATGAGAAAGGTTTGCAGTTCGGTCTATGGCTGGAGCCGGAGATGATCTCGGAAAATAGTGATCTGTACCGCAGGCATCCGGACTATGTCCTGCATACGCCGGGACGTCCTTATACTTATGGAAGAGGACAGTTAGTCTTGGATTTATCCAGGGAAGATGTTTGTGATTATGTAATTGAGAGCATATCCAAGGTATTAGAAAGCGCTCAGATCGACTATGTGAAATGGGATATGAACCGGCATTTGACCGATGTGGGAAGCGGATTTTATCCTGCGGCCCGTCAAGGCGAGATTACCCATCGATATGTTCTGGGACTGTATCGAATTCTCGAGACACTGACAAATAAATATCCGGATATTTTATTTGAAAGCTGTTCCAGCGGCGGCGGGCGATTTGACCCGGGAATGCTTTATTATATGCCGCAGACCTGGTGCAGCGACAATACAGATGCCGTATGCAGGCTGAAGATACAATATGCGACATCGCTCACCTATCCGCCGATCACCATAGGCGCCCATGTAAGCGGATGCCCGAACCAACAGACGGGACGAGAGACGTCTCTTTCCACCAGAGGTTTTGCGGCGATGAGCGCCAATATGGGTTACGAGCTGGACCTTACAAAGTGCAGCGAGGAAGAATTAGAACAAATCAAACAACAGGTCGATTTTTATAAAGAGATTCGGGAAACGATTCAGTTTGGAACGTTTTACCGTACCAAGAATCCTTTTGAAGGGAACCTGGCGCAGTGGAATTTTGTGTCAAAAGACGGGAAAGACGTCGTCGGATTTTACTTTGAGATTTTAAGCCGTCCGGCGGCTCCGATCCAACTCATGAAATTCAAAGGACTAGAAAGAGACGGGTATTACAAAGACTTGAATACCGGAAAGATATATGGAGGGGATGAATTGATGTACAGCGGTATTAGTATACCGATACATAAACAAGATTTCCGCAGCGAATGTTATCATTTCCGGAAAGTAAATGAAAATAGCTTCTAATGTAAGGGAGGAATAAGAATGAGTCAGGAAAGAAACCAACAATATGAAAAAATTTCCCAGGATCTGATCCGTTTAGTCGGAGGGAAAGACAATATCCAGGGAACCGCTCATTGTGCGACGAGATTAAGGATCGTATTAAAGAACCTTGATATCGTTGATATGGAAGGCATTGAAGATGTAGATCTTGTAAAAGGTGTCTTCGTTGCAGGAGATCAGCTGCAGATTATTTTTGGTGCAGGATTGGTCAATGCAGTTTATGAAGTATTCGCAGATGACGTACAGATGAAAAATATGAGCTTAAGTGATTTAAAAACTGAGGCGAATCAGAAAATGAATCCGCTGCAAAGAGTCATGAAAGCCTTATCCGATGTATTTATCGATATTATGCCGGGAATCCTGGCGGCGGCGCTGCTGACAGGAATCTCCGGAGTCCTTGGCAATATGGACGCGGTACAGCAAAACGAGACCTTGTTTGGATTGAACCGAATCATTAATATTTCATCCGGAGCTATTTTCGGTTTCCTGCCGCTGGCAGTTGCCTACAGCGCCTGCAAGAGATTCGGAGGAAGACCGATCCTTGGTATTGTCATGGGCTGTATCATGCTGTCCAACAGCTTGGCAGATGCTTATGCAGCGACTCAGGGAACCGTTGATGTAGAAGTTCTTCATATCTTAGGATTCCCGGTAGAATTGGTTGGATATCAAGGAGGAATCATCGTTGCATTGCTGATTGGTGTTGTAACGGCAAAACTGGATATCTTTTTTGAAAAGAAAGTTCCGGAAGTGATTCGCCTTCTGGTATCTCCGCTGCTGACGACTTTGGTAAGTGCATTGCTTTTGTTCTTTATCGTAGGACCAATCGGAAGAGGACTTGCTTCCGGAATCACTTCCGGACTGGTATGGATGACGCAGAATCTTGGTATCCTCGGATATGCGATCTTCTCCGGTGTACAGCAGCTGATCGTTATCACCGGTCTTCACCATGTATTCGGAGCCGTGGAAGCTCAGTTACTGGCTGACACAGGAAGAAACTTTTTAAATCCGCTGATGTCTGTAGCAATTATTGCTCAGGGCGGAGCAGTGCTTGGATACCTTTCCAGACATTTTAAAGAAATGAAAACAAAAGAACTTTGTATTCCAAGTTTTATCTCTGTATTGTTCGGTATTACAGAGCCTGCATTGTTCGGTATTAACATCCGTTACCGCTATCCGTTAGTCGGAGGATGTTTAGGAGGAGCAATCGGAGGAGCAATGATCTATTTGCTGCATGTAACAGCACTTGGATTCGGAACAACCGTCGTTCCGGGAATTGCTCTGGCAGATCCTGCCGGCGGCGGATACATCAGCTACATTATCGCTCATGTTGCTGCCCTGGCAGCAGGATTCCTGTTTACATTTGCAATCGGAATCACAGATAAAGCAGGAAACGGGAAAAAAGAATCCAATGCAGCACAGGTAGAAACGGCAGCCGTAAAAGAGCCGGTAAATCCTGGAAAAGAAGAGATTCTTTACTCTCCGGCAGAAGGTGAAGTCATTCCGATTGACCAGGCGGCAGACGCAGCGTTTGCTTCCAAAGCAATGGGAGATGGTGTTGCCATCAACCCAACAGACGGCACGGTATATGCCCCGGCGGATGGTACGATCAGCCTGGTATTCCCGACCAAACATGCCATTGGAATTACCTTAGATTCCGGAGCAGAACTTTTGATCCACGCCGGTATTGATACGGTGAAAATGGAAGGCGAAGGATTTAACGATTTTGTGAAAGCAGGAGATCGTGTGAAAAAAGGCGACAAATTGATCGCTTTTGATACCAAACTTGTAGAGAAAAAGGGCTACAGCCCGCAGATCATGTTCTTAGTTGCAGATGACAAAGGGAAAGCGCTCACCGTAACTCCGGCGTCAAAAGCAAACAATCAGACAGAGGTTATGAGATTAAAATAATTTCCAACAGGAAATATTGTTTCTTGCCGCTGGGTCAGTTATAATAAAGTCATTAAGCACAGGCTGCTTCCGTTTTGCGGAACAGCCTGTGCTCATGCAGTTAACAGAGAACGGCAAAAGGAAGTTCTATGTATAGGAAGAAAGTGGTGGATCAATGGCAAAAAAGATGACGATGGCAGATATTGCGGAGCTGTCAGGTGTGGGAAAAAGCACGGTTTCCCGCTTTTTTAACGGCGGTTATGTAAAACAGGAAACGAAGGAGAAAATTCAAAAAGTAATCAAAGAATATAATTACATGCCCAATACGTTTGCCAGGCTGAAGGCAAAACAAAGCAATTTGATTGGGGTCATTGTTCCTACCCTCAATTCCAAAATTACCGGCCGTGTCGTTACCAGCATTGATCGTTACTTAAGAGAAAAGAATTATACGACGTTGATCCAGAGCTCTGATCATGATATTGACCAGGAACTGGAGAATATTCAGCGTCTGCTTCAGTTAAATGTAGATGGAATCTTGATCAGCTCCATCGCGATTACACAGGATCATAAAGAACTGTTTCAGGAGATCCAGATTCCGGTCGTTGTCCTGGCTCAGGAATATGATGAGGGGATTTCCATTGTAGATGATGATTATCGTGCAGGAAAACACATGGGAACCTATATCGGAAAAGCAGGGCACCGTAAAGTAGGATATATCGGGGTCTATGAGACAGATGAAGCGGTAGGTATCCGCAGGAAACAAGGTGTATTGGATGGGCTGCAAGAATGTGGAATCACCGATCCGATTGTCGGAAAAAGTGATTATAGTTTTATCGGAGGACAGAAGGTTGCCAGGGAGATCCTCGAGAAAGCTCCGGATCTGGATGCGATCATCTGTGCTACAGACCGGCTGGCATTTGGAGCCTATAAGATCCTGCATGAAGCAGGAAAGAGAATTCCGGATGATGTCTCTGTGGTTGGATTTGGCGGATACGATGAAAGCACTCTGCTGACTCCGGAACTTACTACGCTCAAATTCGATTCCTATGGGATGGGTTATTTTGGAGCGGAGACGATTCTTAAAATGATCCAGAAAAAGAGAGTGTCCAAAAGACAGGTCGTAGATTATACTTTTATCGAGGGTAAAAGCGTAAAAAAGAATAAAGGAGATGCCAAATGAAATTGATCCATATTGCAGACGTACATTGGGGTGCTATGCCGGATCGTGATCAGCCCTGGGGAAAAGAGCGGACAAAGGAGATCAAGGAAACGTTTCGAAGGGTTCTCTCTTACGCAAACGAACAGAAAACAGATCTTTTGTTGATTTCCGGTGATTTTTTTGATCGGCCGCCGTCTCTTATGGACATTCGGGAAGTCGATTATCTGTTGAAACGTCTGGATAGAACAAAAACGGTCTGGATTGCCGGAAACCATGATTATTTAAAGAAGGGCTGCAGTCTGGAATGTTATGAGTGGGAGTCAGATACCATATTTTTAAAAAGCCCGGAACTTGAGAAAGTAAGACTGCCAAGACTTTCTGCGGCGATCTATGGACTTAGTTACTGGCAGGATCAGATCACAGAGCCGTTGTATGACTCGATTCAATTGGAGGATGGAGAGGATATCCGAATCCTTTTGGCTCATGGAGGAGATGAAAAACATATTCCAATCCAAAAAGAAAAGTTAAAATGGTCTGGATTTGACTATATTGCTTTGGGGCATATCCATAAGCCGGAAATCATTTTTGAAGATTTGATGGCTTATGCGGGTTCTCTAGAGCCGTTGGATCATACAGAGACAGGCGCTCATGGATTTATGGAAGGAGAAATCAGCGAGGAGAAAAAGATTATTTCCTTTGTTCCCTTTGCCAAGAGAGAGTATATGCAGACCGAAGTTTTGGTTACGGAAGAAATGAGCGGTGAGGAGATTCTGGATCGGATAGAAACGGAGATTGCCTACCGAGGAGAGGAAAATATTCATGAAATTGTCCTAAAAGGAACGATGGATCCGGGGATCGATCTTGATACAGAACGGCTTAGGGAGAGGCATCGGATCTATGAGATTAAGGATCAGACAAAAAGTATCTGGGAAAGCAAAGGATTATCCAAGGAAGATAATCTTTTGATGCGGCAGGTGGCAGACTTATTAAAGGATGAACCAAAAGCGCTTCATTACGCCATGGAAGCGCTGGCAGATTCCAAGGAGAGAGAGGCATGAAGATAAAGGAAATATCCATAGACGGATTTGGAAAACTTCATAATTTCCATACAGAACTGTCCGATGGAATCCAGGTGATTTACGGAAGGAACGAAGCGGGCAAAACCACGCTGCGTCAATTCATGCTCTATATGTTATTTGGATTGGAGAAAGGTCGAGGAGCGGCGGCGAGAAAAGATGATTATACCAGATATCTGCCGATGGATGGAGGAAGAT
This sequence comes from Candidatus Anaerostipes excrementavium, assembly GCA_019114985.1. GTDB lineage: Bacteria > Bacillota > Clostridia > Lachnospirales > Lachnospiraceae > Anaerostipes > Anaerostipes excrementavium. The sequence goes on along the minus strand of DXEM01000032.1, from coordinate 15,151 downwards.
ATGGAGGTTTCATGGTCGTCGAAAAGGATGGAGTCTCCTATCGGATTCAAAGAGATTTTCTGTCAGGAAATCAGAATGTCCGGCTGTTCGTGGAAGATTCTATGGAAGAGATTGCTCTTCCCGGACAAAGTCTTCGAGGGACCCTTTTTGAAAATTCTATGGAAGCTTTTCAGAATACAGCATCTATGACCCAGTCGGACATTCGTGCCGGAAAAGAGATGCAGATGATCCTGCAAAATTCTATGGCAAATTTAAGGAGCAGCCGAGATGCCAGATTGGATATCCGTAAGGCAGTCAACGAATTAAAGAAAAAAAGAAGAGAAATCCGAAAAGATCCTGTGTTCCGGCAAAATGAACAGTTAAGACAGCGTCTGGGAGAACATCCATTTGATGAAGCAAAACTGGGACGATATGAAGCAGAGGAGGAAGCATTATTCCAAAAACTGCATCAGAAGAAAGAAGAATCGCTGTTTCAAAGAATTCTGCGATGGATTCGGAGGCTGTTTGGCAGAGATCAGGAAGAAATCCGGCAAAATGAGATTCGACATCAATTGGAAGTTGTCCGATTGGAGAAAGAACATCTCCTGGAACGAAAAAAAGAAGTCCAGGCCTTAGAACAGGAATATCAAAGGTCATTTCGCGGGAAAAAAGCAGCAGAGCAGGAGATTCATTGGATCGATCAGGCTATCTGGGCCATCGAGACAGCTGCTGCCAACGTTCAGAAGACCTTTGGAGAAGAATTAAATGACAAAATCTCAGAGATATTTGGAGAGATGACCGGAGGCAGATATGAAAAAGCAGTGATGAATCCATCGATGGAGATGATGGTAAAACAGGGCAGCAGATATATCGATATGAAATATTTAAGCAACGCAACGGCAGAACAGCTTTACTTTGCTCTCCGGCTGGCGGCAGGGGAACTGCTGTATCAGGATGATGGATTTCCGTTATTTTTGGATGATGTCTTTGGAAATTATGATGATCAACGTTTGAAACAAACATTATCTTATTTGGGAAAAGAGAAAGATCGCCAGATCATCTTATTCACCGGAAGACGGGAAATGATAAATATTATGGAAGAAATGAACATAAAGTTTCATCTGACGGCATTGTAGAAATCTGTGAACTTAAAAATATAGGAAAAAGATATTATATCCCGGAGGGAGCATATGGCTTGCAGGTCATATACTCCCTCTGTTTTTCTATGGAAAAAAATCAACGAAAAAATATGGAACCGATACCATGAAAACTATTGACATTATATTGGAAAAGTCATATAATACAAATATGGAACCGATACCACAATTAAATCAAGAAAAGGAGAGAAGATATGGATTACGCAAAGATTGCCAGTCAGGTTATCGAAAATGTCGGCGGAAAAGATAATATCAAATCTGTCCAGCATTGTGCAACACGTTTACGGCTGCAGCTTAAGAACAACGACTTAAGGAACGAAGATGCAGTCAGCGACATTGAAGGTGTGAAAGGAGTTTTTTTAACTCAGTCACAGTTTCAGATTATCTTTGGATCAGGTCTTGTAAACTTGGTCTGTGACGAAGTTCAGAAGCAGCTGGGAGGCGATGTAGGCCCGGCAGCAGATGATGAACCAGAAGAAAAAAAGGGAAATGTTATTCAAAGACTCGTTAAGATGTTAAGTGATATCTTCGTACCGATTATTCCGGCGATCGTTGCCGGCGGTCTGCTGATGGGTCTTAATAACATTCTGACTTCAGGACTGCTCGATGGAAAATCGATCATTGAAGTATATCCGCAGTGGCAGGGATTAGCAACAGCGATCAACACATTTGCGAATGCGCCGTTTACATTCCTTCCGGTATTGATCGGATTTAGTGCAACGAAGAAATTTGGCGGCAACCCATATCTGGGAGCGGCCATGGGTATGATCATGGTGCATCCGGATCTGTTAAATGCTTACAGCATTGGAATTGCGGATCCGCCGATTTGGAATATCTTTGGATTTGAGATCGAAGCGATCGGATATCAGGGAACCGTTCTTCCGGTATTAGCAGTTGCATTTATTTTGGCGACGATTGAAAAGAAATTGCATAAGGTAACACCGACTTGGCTGGATAACTTAACGACGCCGCTGTTATCGATCATCGTAACGTCGTTCCTGACATTTATTATCGTAGGACCAGTTTTAAGAGAAGCCGGTAATCTGCTTGCAGCAGGTATCACATGGTTATATAATACACTTGGATTCATCGGAGGCGGACTCTTTGGACTTGCATATGCACCGATCTGTCTGACAGGTATGCATCATAGCTTTATTGCCATCGAGACACAGTTAATTGCAGACGTAGCTCGTACGGGAGGAAGTTTTATCTTTACAACAGCAAGTATGAACAACGTTGCTCAGGGAGCTGCCGTTATCGCTGTTTTGTTCCTGACAAAGAATGAAAAGATGAAATCCATCTGTTCTGCATCTGGTGTTTCCGCTCTTCTGGGAATCACAGAGCCGGCAATGTTTGGTGTAACATTGAAATTAAAATATCCATTCTACGCAGCAATCATCGGATCTGCAGTAGGAAGCGCTTACTGCGCAGCAATGAAAGTTTTGGCACAGGCATTAGGAGCTGCCGGAATTCCTGGATTCATCTCTATGCTTCCAAAAGATTATCCAAACTTCTTCATTGGTTTGATCTTATCTATGGCAGTATCTGCGGTACTTACGGTGATCTTCTGGAAGAAATTTCATCTGGGAGAAGAAGAAACCGGAACGAAAAAGACAGAAGAGGCAAAAACGGAGACAAAAGAAATTCCTGAGACCAAAGCTGCAGAAGGACCGGAAGATCTTTATTCTCCAATGAAAGGTGAAGTCCTTCCGATTGACCAGTCCAATGATGCGGCATTTGCTTCCAAAGCAATGGGAGATGGTGTGGCAATCAATCCGGAAGAAGGTGTTATTTACGCACCGGCAGACGGAAAGATCAGCCTTGTATTCCCAACAAAACATGCCATCGGAATTACATTAGGATCCGGTGTGGAGCTTTTAATCCATGCAGGAATCGATACCGTAAAAATGGAGGGAGAAGGTTTCGAATTATATGTAGATGCCGGAGACCAGATCAAGAAAGGTGATAAACTGTTGTCTTTTGATATGGATTTGGTAAAGAAAAAAGGATATCAGACACAGACCATGTTCTTAGTGGCAGATGCTAATGGTAAAACATTGGAAGTAACACCTGCCCAGAAGGCAGATAATGATCAGAAGATCATGACGTTAAAATAAATAAAATTCCAGAAAGGGAAAAAGGATGTTTGAGAAATATAAAAAAGTTCTGAAAGAAGATTATAACAAATGGTATCAGGAAAATAAAGAATATCGGGAAAAGGTAGCAGCGGATCCCAGAAGGCTTCAGTTTCATCTGATGCCGGAAACCGGGTGGCTTAATGACCCGAACGGCTTATGCCAATTTCACGGAACCTATCATATTTTTTATCAGTACACGCCTTTTGAACCAACAGGAGAATTAAAACTGTGGGCCCATTGTACCACAAAAGATTTTGTACATTATCGAGATTATGGTCCGGTATTATTTCCGGACCAGGATTTCGATGCCCACGGGGTTTATTCCGGATCTGCGTTCGTGGAAGACGACACGATCTATTTCTATTATACAGGAAATGTGAAGCGATTTGACCGGGATGACTATGACTATATCAATTCAGGGCGTGAGAGCAATACAGTGATGTTTACCAGCAAAGACGGATATGAATTTTCATCAAAAGAATTGCTGATGACGCTTGATAATTGTCCTGAGGATATCAGCAACCATGTAAGAGATCCCCAAATATTAAAACATGATGGAAAATATTACATGGTTCTTGGGGCGAGAGATCGGAATGACAAAGGTATGGTTCTTTTATATCAGTCAGAGGATCGAAAACACTGGGAATATTTTGATCGCATTACTACAGATGAGAAATTTGGGTATATGTGGGAATGCCCGGATTTATTTGAAATTGACGGGCAACTTATTTTGACCTGCTGTCCGCAGGGTGTAAAACCGCAGGGGTTTGAATATCATAATCCGCATCAATCTACAGCTATGAAGCTGACCTATGATTTTGATACGAAAGAATCTAAGATTGAAGATATCAAATTAATGGATCGAGGATTTGACTTTTATGCTCAGCAAACCTTTGAAGATGAGAAGGGAAGAAGGATTCTGATCGGATGGATGGGGATTCCGGATGCTGAATATACAAATCCGACAGTAGAAGACGGATGGCAGCATGCCCTTACAATTCCGAGACAGGTGTCTCTGAGAGATGGAAAATTCATTCAGGAGCCAATCGAAGAATTGAAAAAACTTCGCTGCGGCGAAACGAAGATGACATTTGACGAAGCAGAGAAAAAACAGCTGGATGATGTTGTTTATGAGGCAATTGTCGAGTATAATAAGTGTAAGGATATGACAATGACTTTAAGGGAAGGAATCACACTTTCTTATAAGGATAAAATTCTTACATTGGATCTCGGAGAATACGGTGCAGGCAGGACAACAAGGAAAGTACGAGTTGAATCTTTGGAATACCTGCAGATTTTTGCCGATACGTCATCGATAGAGATTTTTGTGAACCATGGAGAAGAAGTATTTACTTCAAGAATCTACAGCTTGAAGGGAAATGTTTCTATCCAGGGAGAGTGTGAAGGAACTATGACAGTTTATCCGTTAAAGTCCTTTTTAATCGAAGGAGGATGTAATGAAGAATAGGTTATGTGGAATCGGAGAAGCGCTGATTGATTTTATTCCGGATGTGAAAGGTCAGAGATTGAAGGATGTTCCGTCTTTTACAAGAGTTGCGGGGGGCGCTCCGGCAAATGTTATCGGAGCGGTAACGAAACTTGGAATTCCGTCCAAGATGCTGACAAAACTTGGCGACGATCCGTTCGGAGATTATATTATTGACGTCTTAAACGATGCGGGAATTGATACCTCAAATATCGAGAGAGATCAGGAAGGTGAAACTGCTCTTGCGTTCGTATCCCTGGCAGCAGACGGCAATCGTGATTTCAAGTTCTACCGTAAGAACAGCGCGGACTTAAGATACAGCGTGGAGGATATTCCGGAAGATATTTTGGATGACTGCGGAATGATCCATTTCTGCAGTGTCGATCTTGTGGAATCTCCAATGAAGGAAGCACACAAGAAATTAATCGACATGGCAATTGAGAAAGGGGTAAAAGTATCCTTTGATCCAAATCTTAGATTCTCCCTTTGGGATGATTTGGATGCTCTTAAAAAGACTGTTAATGATTTCATTCCATATGCAGACATTGTGAAAATCTCAGACGAAGAGCTGGAGTTTATCACAGGAAAGACGGATATCAAAGATGCAGTGCCTGAGATCCTTGGCGGAAGAACCAAGTATGTCATCTACACCAAAGGGGCAGATGGTGCGGAGATCTACACCAAAGACGGCATGGTAGAAGCTCCGGGATATTCCATTGAAGTGCGGGATACCACCGGTGCCGGAGATTCCTTCATCGGAGCGTTCTTATTCTGTATCCTGAGAGATGAAGTGGAAGATCTTGATAGTGTCAGCAAAGACAAGCTCCATGAATATCTTGATTTTTCCAATGCTTATGCAGCTAATACTTCCACAAAGGAAGGCGCTTTGGCAGCGATGGCAACGATGGATGAGATTGAAAAGTGGATTGCAGATCGAAAATAGAATATTTTGAAGAAATACAGTGCCGCGGGATGCTTGTTCCCGCGGCTTTTTCTATTGTTATAAAGCAAAGTCCTCGTTGCGTCCGAATCTTAAAATACGTATAATAAATGCAGAAAAATGGTGATCTTAGTAAGAGAGAAAGGAAAGTATCATGGCGATAAAAGAACAATTGATCAGAACCGGAGCGCTTTTGGGAGAAGAGGCGATGCACAAATTGAGCCAGTCAACGGTAGCCGTATTTGGCATCGGAGGAGTCGGAGGCTTTGCGGTGGAGGCGCTGGCAAGAAGCGGAGTGGGGCATTTGGTCTTGATTGATGCGGACGAAGTGTCGGAATCTAATATCAATCGGCAGATCATTGCAACTCATAGGACGGTGGGGAGACCAAAAGTCGATGTTATGAGAGAAAGGATCGGGGAGATTAATCCGGAGATATCCGTGGAGACGAAACAGATCTTCTTTCTTCCGGAAAATGCGGATGCATTTGATTTTGGTACCTATGACTATGTGATAGATGCCATCGACACAGTCACAGGAAAGATTGAGTTGGTTATGAGAGCCCAGGAGGCAGGAGTTCCGGTCATCAGCAGTATGGGTGCAGGGAATAAGCTGGATCCGACAAAATTTGAGGTAGCGGATCTCTATGAAACATCAGTATGTCCCTTGGCGAAGGTCATGCGCAAGGAATTGAAAAAAAGGAATATCCTTTCTCTGAAAGTCGTATACTCCAAAGAGAAGGCGAAGGAGCCTGTCATACGAATTTCAGAAGAAGGAAAACGTTCGGTGCCGGGAAGCATAGCCTTCGTACCATCGGTTGCAGGCTTGATCCTGGCAGGGGAAGTCATCAAAGATCTGGGAGGAGTTTCCGGAGATTGATAAAAAAATAGTATTTTTCCTAAATCTGAAAACGTTGAAAAGCCGCAAGAGTTACGAAAAGGTAACTAGACCACATCATAGTGCGTACTTGTGAAAACCAGGAAAACGACTATGATGGAATTAGAAAGAGAAACGAACTTGGATTTAGGAAGGAGACAACATGAACGTTTGGGATCTGATTTGTGAACGAAAAAGTTTTTTCATGGATCTGTGTTTAGAGCATTTGATGATTTCCGCGATTGCTATTTTGATCGCGATCGCAGCAGGAGGATTGATTGGCATATGGCTGGCAGAATACCGGAAATTTTCCAAACCGGTGATTGCCGTTGTGAATTTCTTGTATACCATACCGTCCATCTCTATGCTTGGTTTTCTGATACCGCTTTCCGGGATTGGAAATGTTACGGCGATACTAGCTCTGACGATCTATGCGCTGCTTCCAATGGTACGCAGCACTTTTACAGGCATTATCAACGTGGACGAGAACATGATGGAAGCAGCCAAAGGAATGGGAAGTACAAGAGGCCAGATCCTGCGAAAGATAAAAATTCCTCTGGCGCTGCCGGTCATCATGTCAGGAATTCGAAATATGGTAACGATGACGCTTGCTTTGGCGGGTATTGCTTCTTTTATCGGGGCAGGCGGACTTGGCGTCGCGATCTACCGAGGAATTACCACCAATAATACGAGTATGACCATTGCAGGAAGTCTTCTCATTGCAGTTATCGCTTTGTTAGCGGACTTTCTTTTGGGGATTGCTGAAAAAGCGATGCAGAAAAAAGCAAAGAGTCGGAGGCGAAGGAAAAGAAAGATTGCATTTGCAGCAGCGCTGCTTGCCGCTTTATGTATGGTATCTTTCGGGATCTATTCCACAACAAAAAAGACCGATACAATCCAGATTGCGACAAAGCCGATGACAGAGCAGTATATTTTAGGAGAAATGTTAAAAATGCTCATTGAGGATCAAACCGATCTTCAAGTGGAAATCACAGAAGGTGTCGGCGGAGGAACATCCAATATCTGGCCGGCAATGAAAAGCGGAGAGTTCGATCTATATCCGGAATATACGGGAACCGCATGGAACATGGTGCTGAAACGAGAAGAACTTTATACGGAAGACATGTTCTCACAGCTTGAAGATAGCTATGAAACCTATGATATGGAATGGAAGGGAATGTACGGATTTGCCAACAGTTATGCGCTGGCGGTGAGAAAAGAAGCAGCCCAGAAATATGATCTTAAGAAAATCTCGGATCTTAGTGCTGTGTCAGACCAGCTGAAATTCGGAGCGGAATATGATTTTTACGAGAGAGAAGACGGCTACGATTCTCTGTGCAAGACTTACGATCTGCATTTTCAGGGAACATCGGACTTAGATATTGGATTGAAATATCAGGCGATCAACGCAGGAGAAATCGATGTGATGCCGATTTTTACGACAGATGGGCAGTACAGTGTCTCCGATATCGTAGTGCTGGATGACGATAAAAATTTCTATCCATCTTATCAGTGTGGAAACATTGTGCGAAAAGAAATATTGGAAGAACATCCGGAACTGGAAGAAATCTTAAAAGAATGTGAAGGAATATTAACGGATAAGGAAATGGCACGGCTAAATTATCGGGTTGAGGAGAAGAAAGAAGAACCGGAAGATGTGGCAAAAGATTTCCTAAAAGAAAAAGGTCTGATTTCATAACGGAGGTAAATGAGATGGCAGCGATCATAGAATTTCAAGATATCGCAAAAAAATACGGTGAAAAAACAATCATGGAACATTTTAATCTGTCAGTAGAAGAGGAAGAATTCTTAACGATTATCGGATCCTCTGGCTGCGGCAAGACAACCATGCTTAAGATGGTAAATGGGCTGATTTCTCCTGACGAGGGCAATGTCAGGGTATGGAAAGAAGATGTGGCGAAAACCGACCAGATCAAACTAAGAAGGAGCATCGGATATTCCATCCAGGGAAATGTTTTATTCCCGCATATGACGGTAGAAGAGAATATTTCCTATGTGCCGGATCTGTTAAACCGACGGGATAAAAAGAAAACAAGGGAAGCGGTGGCAAAATGGATGGAGATCGTGGGATTAAGTGATGATATGAGAAATCGGTTTCCTTCTGAACTGTCAGGAGGACAGCAGCAGCGAGTGGGAATCGTCAGAGCGTTGGCCGCATCACCGGAAATCCTTCTCATGGATGAACCTTTTGGGGCAGTGGATGAAATCACCAGGAGCCAGCTCCAAAAAGAAATCAAACGAATCCATCAAAAGACAGGCGTTACGATCTTGTTCGTCACCCATGATATTGGGGAAGCTCTTTATCTTGGCACAAAAGTGCTGGTATTGGATCACGGAGAGATCCAGCAGTACGGAACACCGGAAGAAATAAAGAAACATCCGTCCAATGAATTTGTAAAGAAGCTGCTTTATAACCGTCAGGATAAATACGGAGAGGCGGCGATCGGATGAAATATGAAATCCCGGGAAACCATTATTTTGCCATGATGGTGGGGTTTGGTTTTCCGGAAATTTTGTTTTACATAATACCAAGAACCATTTGCAGAGCGAGACTGACTGCGGCAATAGATACCCAACAGGCAAAGCCCATAAAGATTGGTTTGGCTCCGGTTTTTACCAGAGAGACGATATCTGTATTCAGACCGATGGCGGCCATTGCCATAAGAATAAAAAACTTGCTGAGGTCTTTTAGCGGACTTGTAACGGAAGCCGGCAAAGCAAAAACCGTGGTGATGACAGAAGCTAAGATGAAAAATAAAATAAACATTGGAAAGGCGCGCTTGAAGCTGAACGTGGAAGTGCCGCCTTTCTTTTTTCGTGCCTGTAAGATTCCCAGAACCAGAGTAATCGGGATAATAGCAAGGGTACGGGTCAGCTTTACGATGGTTGCGGCGTCCAGAGTGTTGCTGCCGTGAATGCCGTCCCATGCAGCAGCGGTGGCAGTAACAGAAGAAGTATCATTGACTGCAGTTCCGGCAAACAGGCCAAAACCTTCATTGGAAAGCCCTAATGCGGTGCCCAGGGAAGGAAAGATCAGTGCGGCTGCCACATTAAACAAAAAAATCACAGAGATTGACTGAGCGATTTCTTCGTCATCTGCTTCGATCACCGGCGCAGAGGCTGCGATAGCAGAACCTCCGCAAATGGAAGAACCGATCCCAATCAATGTGGAGATCTTGGGATCCATATGGAGAAGCCGATAGATGATATATGATACGATCAAAGAAGTAGAGATCGTTGCGGCAATAATCGGCAAAGATTGTTTTCCCTTGGAGAGAATATCGGATAAATTCATACCAAATCCCAGGAGAATGACAGCCAGCTGAAGGATCTTTTTGGATGTAAAAGTAATCCCGGTGCCAAAAGTTCCTTTTTCTTTTACAATGATTGTAATCATCATTCCAATCAGAATCGCGAATACAGGACCGCCAACGACCGGAACAAGATTGCCCAGGAACCAAGCAGGTACTGCAATACAGAGGCAAAGCAGGATGCCCGGAATCTGTTTTATGTTCGTTTTCATAATATAAAATACCCCTTTTCTTTTTATTCTGCTGGATTCGAGACATATTATACGAGATAGATATTGGATATGCTGCAAAAATATTTGCTTTACAAGTACTATACTTTTAAGTAAAATAAAATTATAAATATAAAAAATTAATAGATATAGAATTTACTTGTAAAAATATGGAAAATATTGTAAAATGCATATATCGTATCTTAATCCAGTAAGGTGATCACTAATTCATGGCAGTTCGCCGATTTTTTCAGAACAGAACACGATATATGTCCAAAAGCGAAATCTTCATCCGTCTTCTGGGATATATCAGAAAAAGAGGGAGGTTTCATATATGGGGCAAAAGGATGCAGCAGAAAAAATTTTAGAAGATTATCAGGATGTCTTTGCAGATATCTTAAATGTACTGGTGTTTCAGGGAAAACAAGTAGTAAAACCAGAGGAATTGTGTGAGACGAAGGTTCTGTCTCACTACAAAGCAGAAGATGGGAAACTCCACGAGCAGGAACGAGATGTTGCAAAGTTTTGGAAGAAAGGAGGTATCATCTTCTCGCTATGTGGATTGGAAAATCAAACGGTCATCGATCCGGATATGCCTCTGCGGGTGATTGGATATGACGGCGCAGCCTACCGAGGCCAGCTTCTTACGAAAGGAAAAGAAGCGCAGCGATATCCGGTTATGACATTGGTGTTGTATTACGGAAAACAAAGATGGAAAGCTTCCAAAAACTTAAAGGAGAGAATTCATGTCCCGAAAGCTTTGGAAGGGTATATCAGTGACTATCGGGTGAATATTTTCGAAATCTCTTATTTGTCCGAGCAGCAGATTTCCATGTTTCGAAGTGATTTTCAGATCGTAGCAGATTATTTTGTGCAGGTGAGGAAGAATCAGGGATATAAGGAAAATAAAAAGATTATCCGGCACGTGGATGCAATGTTAAAGTTTTTATCGGTGTTTACCGGGGATCAAGATTATGCAAAATTAAAGTTATCAAAGAATGAGGGAGGAATTAATATGTGCGTAGTATTACAAGAAGCAATCGAGCGTGGAAAAAGGGAAGGAATTGAATTTGGAATCCGAGAGGGAATCGAGCGTGAAAAAAGAGAAATCGCTTCCGGTATGCTGCGAAAAAATATTTCGATAAAAGATATTTGTGAACTAACGGGATTAAGTAAACAACAGGTGAGGGCTCTTATGGAATAAAAAAAGAAACTATTTCAAAACCCAAAAAAGACCGTTGGAAACAGCGGTTTTTTTAATTTCATAAGAAACTCCGTCCCTATGAAATTAAAAACGCTCCGCGAGGGCGCAAAATGTCCGGTGGACATTTGCTCTGCGCCGACCGGAGTGAAACGAAGACGCACTGCGGCGATGTGGGAAATGTCGCAGAAGCGAGCCGCCGCAGGCGGAGAATCCAGCAAAGCAGGATTCTTTGCGCTTGAAATAGGGGAAGTAATTGATGTAATATGAAAGTAAATAGAAGAAAGGACGGTAGTTATTATGGTATCAGAAAAAGAATTGGCAGGAATGATTGATCATACGAATTTAAAAGCTTTTGCAGATGATGCAGCCTTTCAAAAGCTTTGTGATGAAGCTAGGAACTATCAGTTTAAAATGGTGGCGATTAATCCGGCACAGACGGTAAGATGTAAAGAAAAATTGAAAGGATGTCCGGTTCATGTGGGAGCAGCGATCGGATTCCCACTAGGACAGACGACGTTGGAATGTAAGATTTTTGAGACAAAAGATGCCATTGAAAAAGGAGCCGATGAGATCGACTACGTGATTAACGTAGCGGAACTTAAGAATAAAAACTATGATTACATACGAAAAGAGATGGAAGAAATCGTTGGTATCTGCAAAGAGGCAGGAGTCATCTCAAAAGTTATCTTTGAAAACTGTTATTTAACCGATGAGGAGAAAAGAAAAGTAGCAGAGATCGCAAAAGAAGTCAGGCCAGACTTTATCAAGACATCCACGGGTTTTGGAACCGGCGGGGCAACAGCAGAAGATGTGAAACTGATGAAATCTGTGGTGGGAGACGATGTGAAAGTAAAAGCCGCCGGTGGAATTCGGGATTTGGAAACTGCCCTTGCTATGATCGAGGCAGGAGCTGAGCGTTTGGGAACAAGCGCAGGTGTAGAGATCATCGAAGAATACCGATTAAAAAATAATGATAATGGGTGAAGAGAATGAAGTGCCTATAAATTGGAATTGAGGTAAAAATAGAAATGGTTGAGTTACATGGAAAAGCACCATATAAAATTGTTTTAATTCATGGAGGTCCTGGGGCAATAGGTTCTTTAAAAAACTGTTCAGAAGAATTGAGCAGATTGACGGAAAGGGGAGTTGTTGAAGCACTGCAGTCCCAATATTCTATATCTGAATTGATTGAAGAATTATACTTGCAGATTATAGAATATTGTCAAGAAAAACCGACTTTAATCGGTCACTCATGGGGAGCATGGTTAGCTGTTTTGTTTGCAGAAAAATACCCAAAGCTATGCAAAAACATTATCTTAGTTGGTTGTCCGCCGCTTGAAGATAAATATGTCAAGGAAATATCTTTACGAAGATTGCGGAATCTTTCGGGAGAAGATAGTAAAGTTTTTCAGAGAATAATAGATAATGTGGCTGCTGATGAAGATATAAAGAAGATACCCAGTATTTTAGAAAAATCGGATAATTATAATCTTGAAAGCAATGAAAAACTCATAGCAGATAAGGCAGATAATGAAATGTATAACAGAATTTGGAACGAGGCTGCGAAGTTAAGGACAAATGGAGCGTTATTGACAGCATTTAAGAATATTCAGAGCAAACTATTTTTAATACAGGGAGTTTGTGATCCTCATCCGATAGAAGGAGTAATGAAACCATTAGAAGAAAACGGTATTCCATGCAAAACTTATATTTTAGAAAAATGCGGTCACAATCCATTCATGGAGAAATATGCAAAAGAAAAATTTTATGATATTCTTCAAGCTATAATATAAATCCTAGTTCGCGCTCATGATTCTACATCAAAAAGTGTCACTGCTGGTGGCATAAATAAATCTAATATCGGGGTTATCTGCAATCGGTGTAGCAGGAACATCCGAATATTGTATGGAGGCAAATTGGCTGACTGGTGCTAAGAAGTTCATTATGTTTGGCTCGGCAGGGAGCCTTGATAAAGAAAAAACACAAGGAAGATTCGTTGTTCCGACAGAGGCATACAGAGACGAAGGAATTTCCTATCATTATGCGCCGCCAAGTGATTACATCAAGATAAAAAATCATGAAAAGATCGCTGATATTTTTAAAGAGCTGCATTTTCCTTATGTTAAGGGAAGGATATGGACGACAGATGCATTTTTGCGTGAAACAGCAGGCCAGATTGCTATTCGGCAGCAAGAAGGCTGTATTGCGGTGGACATGGAAGTGGCAGGCATGCAGTCCGTTTGTGATTTTCATGGATTTGATCTATATAATTTTCTGGTGACGGGGGATGTGTTATCAGAAGATAAATACGAGATGGAAAGATTCAACGATGCTAATCATAATTTGGATAAATTCTATATCGCTTTGGAGATTGCGAAACGAATTTAAGCCATGAAATCAACCATCGGAAGTTGTGGAGGCAACGTGACAGGAAAGAAAATAAAGATAAATAAAAAGGCATTTTCAGCTGAAATAAGTTGGAAATGCCTTTTTTCTTAATATTATTTACTTTTTGATATATATTTGGTATAATACAGCAAAGCATATATATTTTCTATCGTAATCACGATTCTACGACAAAGCGTCCAAGATCTAACGAACATTTCATTTTTGCAGCTATGCTGCGCCATATCAGAAAATTCATGCTTTTTTCCACAAATACAGCAGGAGTTTTCGAGAAGGCGGAATCTCCTGAAACAACAGAAAAGGAGGTTCGGATGGAACAAGAAAAGGTACTAAGACCGCTGCAGTGGCATCCTGTATTTTATGCAGATCTTCAGATTGAACTGGAAGCGGTGAAAGAGAATCTAATATGTGAAAATGAACATCAACTGGGGACGAAACCTATGGCGATTGATGTTTTGGTGATTAAGAAGCAGACAGAACTTCCGATTAGGAAGAATATTGGAAGAATCTTTCGCAGGTATAATGTCATCGAATATAAAAGTCCCGAAGATTATATAGGCATCGATGATTTTTATAAAGTTTTTGCCTATGCTTATTTTTACAAGTCAGAGAAAAGTATTGGGATCGAGGAGATGACGATTACACTTGTCTGCAGCCGATATCCAAGAAAGCTGCTGCAGTATTTGCAGAAAGAAAAAGATTTGGAGATAGAGAAAACAGAAGAAGGAATCTATTATATCAAAGGATTGGATATTCCCGTTCAGCTGATATTGCTCCACCAATTAAACCGAAAGAAAAATTTATGGCTGCGGAGCATCGGCGGCAGACTGTCGGGGTGGCAGGAGGCAGAGGAATTAATTCAAGAGTATAAAAAACACAAAAAAGATGAAAGATATCGTTCCGTGATGGATCTGATTGTAAGAGTAAACCGTGATTTATTTTTGGAGGTGAAACATATGTGTCAGGCATTAGAAGAATTAATGGCAGATGAATTGGAAGAAATGCGTAAAAGTGGCTGGGAAGAAGGAGAAAAATTAGGTTTAAGCAGTGGACGTCAAGAGGGCATTCGTTCTTTTGCCAAATTATCAAAGATTTTGCTGAGGCAGAATCGCCAGAAAGAATTGTTGAGAGCCTTGGAAGATGAACAATATTTAGAACAGTTATTTCAGGAATATCATATTTAAATTCCAGCTTGCAAAGTTGATAGAATTGGAAGTCATGGAGGCAGCGCGACAGGAAAGAAAATAAAGATAAATAAAAGGGGATTTTCAGCTGAAATAAGTTGAAGATCCCTTTTTTTGTGCCTCTACCTTTATTTTCCTTCAAAAACTTTCATTTCTAGATTGATAAATGAAATAAAATAAAGTAAAATAAAACAAAATAACAAATAAAGAAAAATAAAAGAAAGTGAAGGTGTTATTATGAT
>DXEM01000004.1 GCA_019114985.1 Candidatus Anaerostipes excrementavium | reverse complement strand
AAACGCTCCGCGAGGGCGCAAAATGTCCGGTGGACATTTGCTCTGCGCCGACCGGAGTGGAACGAAGACGCACTGCGGCGATGTGGAAAATGTCGCTGAAGCGACCCGCCGCAGGCGGAGAATCCAGCAAAGCAGGATTCTTTCTTGTTATCTTACCACAGCAAAAGAAAATGTGCAAAATTTTGAGAGATTTTGCCGTCCTGCCGGCCGTTGCATTCCAAACCGGTTTGCAGTAGAATCATTCTTATGGAAAATATAAAAGAAATCATCAAAAATCAAAAACAATTTTATCAAACAGGAAGAACTCGTTCCTATGAATTTCGGATGCAGGCCCTTGACCGACTGGAAAAAGTCATCATTAGGCAGGAAGATGCAATCAAAAAGGCTTTAAAAAAAGACCTTCATAAATCTTCTTTTGAATCTTACATGACAGAGATTGGCATGATCTGCAACGAAATCACATATGCAAAGCAGAACTTAAAGAAATGGATGAAGCCAAAGAAGAACCGCGCGCCGTTGGCACAATTCCCATCCAAATGTTTTCAGGTTTATGAACCGTATGGTGTCGTATTGATTACGGCTCCTTGGAATTTTCCGTTTTTATTATCATTGCAGCCGTTAGTCGGCGCGATTGCAGCAGGAAACTGCTGCATCATCAAACCATCCGAGTATGCTCCGGCCTCTGCGAACGTTTTAAAGAAGATCCTTTCCATGGTATTTCCGCAAAAATATATTTGTGCGATATTGGGAGGGAAAAGAACAAGTCAGGAACTTCTTGATCAGCCATTGGATCATATCTTTTTTACCGGCAGTGTATCTGTGGGAAAGATTGTAATGGAGAAAGCAGCGGCTCATCTGACTCCGGTCACGCTGGAATTAGGTGGGAAAAGCCCATGCATCGTGGAGAGAAGCGCAGATCTTAAAATGGCGGCCAAAAGGATTGTTTTCGGGAAATTTTTAAATGCAGGACAGGTTTGTGTGGCTCCGGATTATCTTTTGGCAGATGAAGCATTTGCAAAAGAGTTGGTCATGTATTTAAAATACTGGATTCGTTCCATGTATGGGGAAGATCCGACGGCAAACAAAAATTATCCGGCAATCGTCAGTCCCCGCCATTTTAAGCGTCTCATGAATATGACACGGCAGGGAAAGGTGGTATACGGCGGTTATGGCGATGAAAGGACGCGAAAGATTGCGCCAACTATTTTGTTGGATCCATGCATGGATGCGCCGATCATGCAGGAAGAGATTTTTGGTCCGCTGCTGCCAATCATCACATATCAAAATTTAGAAGAAGCAAAGGCATTGATCGCAAAAAGGCCGAAACCGCTTGCGCTTTATCTGTTTTCTCGTGATAAAAAAATCCAGAGAGAAATCATGGAAGGGCTTTCTTACGGCGGAGGATGTGTCAATGATACTATTATGCACCTTTCCTCTTCCTCTATGGGATTTGGAGGCGTTGGGGAAAGCGGTATGGGATCTTACCACGGAAAAGATAGTTTTGAAACGTTTTCACACAAGAAACATATCTTAAAAAAATCTATCAAGATCGACCTTCCGGTTAGATACCAGCCATATAATTCTGTCAAAGAAAAAGCATTAAAATTTTTTATGAAATTTTAGGAACGAATGGTACTAATGATCCTGGTCCTGGATATTTTTTCATAGAACAATGGTTTGTGCAGCGCCATCATGATGCCGGCAAAGATAAAATAAGAGACATATCCAAGTGCAAATAGTCCGGAAAGAAACAGCGTCCCATATTCCGCCATTGTCTGATGTACGATACAAAATTTTAATAATTTATAACAAAGCTGCGGAAGAAGAAAGAAAGCAAGAAATATGGCGGTATATCGGATCAAATATTGCTGCCAGGATGCTGTTTTTCGGTCGGCGGTCACAATTTTGGTACCGGTCAAATGTTTTCCTAATGTCTGACCATCAAACAGGATGGGAGAAACGATGAAATAAGCGAGAAAAACGACCGTTTGAATGCGAGGGACAGGGCTGAAAATGATTCTGCATAATATTCCGGCAGCGCCGCCGAAAAACATGGCTGCCAGGAAATCAAGGCAGATCGCAGTCAGTCTTCTGGCAAGAGAAACTTCCATGCCCCGGCGAAAACTAATCGTATCAATCTGTTCTCTGGAAGGCAGGACTCGGAAAAACGGTGACACAAAATGATAGCCGAGGAATCCGCCCAGAGTATTTGCCATAAGATCATCAAGATCAAACAATCGATAGCATCTCGGATAATAAAAGTATAATCCGGTAAGCTGTGTAAGTTCAAAAAACAAAGATAAAAGAAATGATGCGATCCATGTTTTTTTCAAGGAACAACGAAAATAATACCGCAGATACATTCCAAAAGGAATTGTCATAACAATATTAAACAAGAATTGAAACAAAGCGGGGTTATTGATATAACGAAGTATATGTTTTGGATGAGCTTCTTTGAAAATATCGGATATAAAATGAAATGGAATCAATTGCGCTCTCGGCCCTGTGAGCAAGGCCACTTCTTGTCTGGAGGGAAGCGGCAGGATGACAAGGAAATAGGCACACAGCAGGTACAGAATAAAAGAATATACGATGATGATCCTTAAACTTAGGACAGAGCCATATTTATGGTAATTATAGATGGTATACGGCGCTGCAATCAGAAGGGCCAGGATCGGAAAAAACAAAAACGCCTGTTTTATAATGTCAAGATAAAGCATCATAAAAATCACTTCCTTTCAAGGACATTATAGCATCGGGCGTCGTTTTTTTGCGCTTTGTGGCGAAAGTGTTCGATAGATGTAAGATGAATGTAAGATAAGAAAAATGGATATCTTTCTTGTCGAAATTCATATATAATAAAAAGGAACGGCGAGGAATTTTCTCCGCCGAAGATATGGAAAATAAAAGGAGAATATTTATGGAATTTACAAGTGTACTTCCGGGCGTACGCCTGGAAAAAGAAGATCAAGACGGAAACAAAGAAGTTATATTTCTCTCTCAGAATGACCGTATCCTGGTTAAGACACTGGATGGGCAAGAAAGAAAAGGCATTTTCCTGCAGATTGAATTTGCCAGATATACAGAAGAAGATGATGTTTTATTTATGCACAAAGACAATGGGGAGAATGAGGGAATCCCATTTGATACCATTGATGATATAAGAAAAGAATCAAACTAGGAAGGATGCGATCATGAAACAACTGGTTTTAGCAGAAAAGCCCTCTGTGGCAAGAGACATTGCCCGTGTTCTGAAATGTCAGAAGAAGACGAAAAGTTATATCGAAGGAAAAGACTATATTGTAACATGGGCTTTGGGTCATTTAGTATCTTTGGCGGACCCAGAGCAATATGGAAAAGAATATAAGACCTGGAATATGGATACGCTGCCGATGATGCCAAAACATTGGAAGCTTTCGGTACTGCGTAAGACCTCAGGTCAATTTCAGGCTGTGAAAAAGCTGATTCATCGAGATGATATTTCGAGTGTGATTATCGCGACCGATGCCGGGAGAGAGGGAGAGTTGGTCGCCCGGTGGATTCTTTTAATGGCGGGAAACAAAAAGCCTCTCTATCGTCTCTGGATTTCCTCTGTGACAGATCAGGCAATTCGAAATGGATTTTCAAATCTTCGCAAAGGAGAGGATTATGAAGATCTTTATCGGGCGGCTCGTTCCAGGGCAGAAGCTGATTGGCTGGTTGGTATCAACGCTACCAGAGCGTTGACTTGTAAATACAATGCCCAGTTATCCTGTGGCAGAGTGCAGACACCGACATTGGCTATGATTGCAGAAAGAGAAGAGGAGATTCGAAAGTTCCAGCCTAAAAAATATTTTGGATGGAAAGTCCCGGCTCTCCAAATGAATTTTACCTGGGAAGGAAACAATGGAAATCAAAGGATTTTCAAGAAGGAAACTGCTCAGGAAATCGGTCAAAAAATTAAGAATCAAAAATTACTGGTCAAAAAAGTCCTTCGAAAAGAGAAAAAATCCTATGCTCCGGAATTGTACGACCTGACAACACTTCAGAAAGAAGCCAGCAAAAAATATGGATTTTCTCCAAAAAAGACATTAAACCTAATGCAAAGTCTTTATGAACATCATAAAGTATTGACCTATCCAAGAACCGATTCCAGATATCTTACCACTGATATGACCGATACGCTCAAAGACCGAATCAGAGCAAGCGCAGCCGGCCCTTACAAGAAAGCCGCGGCGATCCTGCTCCGAAAAGATATCAAAGGAAATGGGCGTTTTGTCAATGATAAAAAAGTATCGGATCATCATGCGATTATTCCAACGGAACAATCGGTTCTTCTGATGGAGATGACTTCAGACGAACGCAAAATCTATGATATGGTCATCCGACGATTTCTGGCCGTTTTGATGGAGCCGTCGCTCTATGATCAAATCCAGATCCTGGGAGAAATTGCAGGAGAGCATTTTCAGGCAAAAGCCGTTTTAGAGAAAAAATCGGGCTGGAAAATGATTTATGCAGAAGAAGAGAAAGAAGAAGGCCTGATTACAAAGCTTCCGGAACTTCCGGAAGAAGGAAAACAGTATCCATGCGGAAATCCGGTTATGACAGAAGGGGAGACGAAAGCTCCGGGAAGATATACAGAAGGTACGCTAATTGATCAAATGGATAAAAAAGGACTGGGAACCGTTGCCACCAGAGCAGATATTATCGATAAGCTGTTTCGAAGCTATTTGTTGGAAAAAGACGGCAATGAAATTAAGATTACTTCCAAAGGAAAACAGCTTCTTGATCTCGTGCCGGAAGATTTGAAAAAAGCAGATCTTACGGCTGATTGGGAACGTAAACTGACAGCCATCTCCAAAGGAAAACAAAATGACCGGAAATTCATGAAGGAGATCCAAAATTATACCGAAGAACTGATTCAGGATATTAAAACTTCCGAAGGAAAGTTCCGTCATGACAATATGACACGGCAGAAATGTCCGCAGTGCGGGAAATTTCTCCTGTCTGTCAATGGAAAACATGGAAAGCTGCTGGTTTGTCAGGATCGTGAATGCGGTTACAAAAAGACGGTTTCCAGATCAACCAACGCCCGTTGTCCGGTCTGCCATAAGAAAATGGAATTGGTGGGAGACGGAGAAAACCAGAAATTCGTATGTTCCTGCGGCCACAAAGAAAAGCTGTCTGCATTTAAAGCAAGAAAGGAAAAAGAAGGGAATTCTATGAGCAAAAAAGAGGTCAGACGCTACCTGAAGAAACAGCAAAAAGAGGCCGAAGAACCGGTGAATAACGCATTTGCGGAAGCGTTGTCAAAAATCAAACTATAATCCTTACACAATTGTAAGACTTTTGTAAGAGAGCCTTATGGCGGTTGTCATAAACGCCAGGTATAATGGAGATAGAAAAAGATACAAAGGATGGTGGTAGGATGAACAGCAAAACGATGAAATATGTTACCAATGGAACGACCGTTTTTTTCCTTGTCGGGTTGGCAGTCTTTGTCATCTACGGAGTATGGTCAGGACTTTTTACAAGCAAAGAAGAGCTGCAGTTGTTGATTGGAACAGCCGGGGTGCTCGGGCCGCTGCTGTTCATTCTGCTCCAGATTACGCAGGTGGTATTTCCGTTGATTCCAGGCGGCGTCACCTGCCTGGCAGGCGTTTTTATGTTCGGACCGTTTTGGGCTTTCCTTTATAGTTATTTGGGGATCATTATTGGTTCTTTTATCAATTTCTATCTGGCAAGAAGATATGGGAAAAATTTTGTGATACGATTTGTCTCACAGGATGTCTATGATAAGTATATGGAGAAGCTAAACAGCGGAAGAAAGTTTGATTTTATGTTTGCGGCAGCAATCATTCTTCCGGGATTTCCGGATGATGTGCTGTGTATGCTTGCCGGACTTACGGACATGCGTCTTGTAAAATTTGCCTTGATTCTTCTGATTGGAAGACCGGCTTCCTTAATTTTTTACAGCGCAGTCGGATTCCTTGGATAAAAAACAATAGAAAGCGAGAGATTGCTGCAAGATGGATGGATTCTTCCTATATCTTGCAGTTTTTTCTTTTGATTCTATGCAGAAATTTCTTGTGTGAATCCTCATCCAATCTTATAATAGTAAGTAAATAGAGAGGAGAACGATCAACATGGTATCAAAAAAACCCGGACTCACGAAGAGACAAAAGGAAATTATCAAAATACTTGCTCAATTTACTGCGGATCATCCGATTACCGTTCAGACCATATCCGAGAAATTAAATCTCAGTTCCAGAACGATCCTTCGTGAGATGCCCAAGATCGATGCTTGGTTTGAAGAAAATGATTTTCATCTTGTAAAGAAACCGAGAATCGGTCTGTATGTAGATGAGGATCAGGAAACGAGAAATTTTTTGCAGGAACTGGTGCAGATGGAGCACCGCAAGGCTGCTTTTACAAAAGAAGAACGCAAAGACCGAATTTTATCGGAACTTCTTACGAAGAATGAGCCGCTGAAATATTTTTACTTCACTTCGATGTTCCACATTTCCGATGGTACATTGTCGAACGATCTGGATGACCTGGAACACTGGATGGAGCATTATAATCTGTCTATGAACCGCCGCCCGGGAATCGGCATCAGCTGGGATGGGAAAGAGGAGGATTACCGTCAGGCAGCAGCCGTTTTATTTCAGAAACTCTTAAAGGGCAAAGATTTTAAGACGTTCTTTGAAGAAGACAATCTTCATCCAATCGCACGATATTTTCAAAATGTGAAAGATATTTTAGATGATCTGACGGTGGTTGTAAGTGAAACGCAGAGAGTTTTGAATATTCAATATACAGAACAATCCAGACTTCATTTTACACTGTATCTTCTTTTGACAGTGAAACGGCTAAAAGACGGATATCCAATCAATGGAAGAGACAAAGATTTGATGCCGATTATGCATCTTCCGGAATGTCAGGTGTCCAACTGGATTGGCAGCAAGATTGGACAGATCGTTGGATTTCCGATTTCCGAAGGAGAAGTCTACTGTATTTCCATGCAGCTTTTAAGTGAGAAGATATGGAAGAATAAGAATGAGAGCAAGTACGAAGAAGAGAGCTTTAAGATTCGGCAGATTGTCATCAAGATTGCAGTGAATATGGAGCAGCTTTTGGATACAGACTTTTTGGGGGATCCGGTTCTGATTGACGGACTATGCAATCACATGCGTCCTGCAATCAATCGGATGAAAATGGGAGTTTTTTCCGAAAATGGGCATTTAGAGATCATCAAACAATCTTATGAAAATATTTTTGAGGCCACACAAGCCGCCTGCGGTTTCTTGAAAAGGGAATTGGAGATTGAAGAAATCCCCAGCGGAGAGCTCGGATTTATCGCAATGTATTTTTGTGCGGCGGTAGAGAAAAAGACTTCTGAGAATGAAAAGTTTTTTGTGTGTATTGCATGTCCTTACGGAATCGGAACTTCGCATATGCTGTCTGTGCAGATACAAAAAGAATTCCCGGAAATCCGAGTAAGCAAAGTTTTGTCGACAGCAGAATTGGATCCGGCCATATTAGAGGAAGAAGGCATTGACCTTGTGATTTCCACTTCAGAATTAGATCTGCCGTTCCCGAATGTGTGTGTGAATTCTGTCGTTATGGCTCCGGACAAGATTATGATACGCAACAAACTTGCAGAACTTCGAAAGAATCGCTCGATTCAAAACAATCAGCCGGTTCGGTCGGTCAAAACAGTCCGGCGAATCAGCCGAAACGGCATTGAGTACATGGTAGATCTCGGAAGAGAAATCCTTCAAGTACTGGATAATATTAAGATTTCATCCGAATCCCGGCTGCCGTCAGAAAAGGCTTTGATCGAGTGTGCAGGACAGCTGTTTTCCAGAAATGATGAAAACGCTCGTTTCATCACCGAGGATTTGATGAAACGTGAGAACATCTCCAGCACTTTAATCCCAAGTATGGATATTTTGTTTCTTCACTGTGAAACCCGCGGCGTCGAACACTGCAGATTTGGTTATATTGCGCTAAACACACCGGTGATAGAAGATTCGAATACCATAAAGGGAGCGATTGTTATGCTGATTCCAAAGGCAAAAACAACGGTGTACAAAGAAGTTATGAGTGAGATCAGCGGAGCTTTGGCGGAGAAGGAGCAGCTGATGGCGGCATTGGATAAAAAAGATCGGAGGACGGTAGAGATCCATTTAGAAAACAGTCTTGGTACATATTATGAGATGATGATGAAGAAAAAAAGCGGACGTGAATCTTAGAAAGAAAAGGAGATAGGCTATGAAAAAAGAAAAAGTTTACTTTACCAGGGAAATCAATCCAGAGGGTCTCATCAAAGTCTATGATGCGCTTGGTGTCTCTTTGAGCGGAAAAGTGGCAGTAAAGATTTCAACCGGGGAACCGGGAGGGCATAATTTTCTTCAGCCTTCTTTGATCAAGGATCTGGTAGATGACCTGAAGGGAACCATTGTAGAGTGCAATACTGCTTATATCGGGCGCAGAAGCACATCTGCAAAACATTGGCAGACGATCAAAGAACATGGGTTTATGGATATCGCTCCATGTGATCTGATGGATGAAGAAGGAGAGATGGAGCTTCCGGTTACCTGTGGGAAACAGCTGGAAGTCAACTATGTGGGAAGTCATTTAAATCGTTACGATTCTATGCTTGTACTGTCTCATTTCAAAGGTCATGCTATGGGCGGTTTTGGCGGTGCGCTTAAGAACGTTGCGATCGGGGTTGCTTCCGCCCACGGAAAAGGTCATATCCACTGTTCCGGAGAACCAATGAATGACCCGAATGATATGTTTACGGCAGATCATGATGCGTTCCTGGAGTCTATGGCAGACGCCTGCAAAGCGGTTATGGATTATATGGGAAGGCGGAATATGATCTATATCAGTGTTGCGAATCGTTTGAGTGTTGACTGTGATTGTGATTCCGATCCGGAAGAACCGAAAATGGCTGACATCGGTATTTTTGCCTCTCTTGATCCGGTGGCAATCGATCAGGCTTGTGTCGATGCGGTCTATCAATCACCGGATGATGGCAAAGAGGCTCTGATTGAGCGAATCGAATCAAGGAACGGAATTCATACCATCGAAACCGCTGCTGAATTAGGACTTGGCAACCGAGAATACGAAATTGTTGATTTGGATTATGAATCATGAGAGGACAAAGACCAGATTATTGGAAGGATTTTTCTTGTATTGCATCCGAATGTCAGGATAATTGCTGTATTGGATGGGAAATTGATATTGATCCGGACTCGTTGAAGCGTTACCAGAACATGGAAGGAAGCATGGGGGAAAGATTAAGAGCGGGAATCGATACAAACGGCCAGCCTCATTTTCGTATCCAGAAAGACCGAAGATGTGTGTTCTTAAATCAAGAGAACTTATGTGATATTCAAAAAGAACTGGGGGAGGATGCTCTGTGCGATATTTGCAGAGAGCATCCAAGATTTTATCATGTTTGCGGCGGAATAGAAGAAGCCGGTCTTGGGATTGCCTGTGAAGAAGCGGCAAGGCTGATTTTGAACCGAAAAGATTCGGTCCATTTTTCGGGAATCGGTCCGGAATGTCAGGATGATTGGGTATGCTTTCTTTTAACCGTCAGAGAACAATTGATTCAAATACTGCAAAATAGGCAGATTTCAATCATAAAACGCATGGATCGTATGTTGTCCTATGGGAGAAAAGTCCAGGAATCGATCAATCAGGGGCATCCTATACATAAATTTTCTGAGGAGGAGATTTCCTGTCAATCTGCAGAACAGATTTTCGCCCGCGATATGGAATTTTGGCTGTCATTTTATCAGGAACTGGAGATTATGGACAGCCGATGGCACTCTATGCTTCGACAAGCAAAAGCCTTAGAATGGGAAGATATTCCCAATGAGATTTTTTGGGAGCAGTTGTCTGTTTATTTTATTTTCCGGCATTTTACGGCAGCAGAAGAAGATGACGATATCTATGGGAAAATTAGATTTGCTGTTTTAAGCTGTCTGATCATTTTTTATGTTTCCAAGAGTCTTATTACGAAACAGCTTAAAGATGCCTGGATTCGGACGGCAGTCTTATATTCAAAAGAAATAGAATATTCCGATGAGAATATCGAGATGATATGGGAAGAGCTGCTGTTTACTCCTTAAGAATATGTAACAAATATGAAAAAGTCGTTACGTTTTTTTCTATTTCCCTTATTTACAACTACAAAGTATATCTCTATAATTAAAAGTACAAAAGAAAAAGTACGAGAGAGAAGAATATAGATGAAATTACGAAAGAGGAAACCGATCGGCAAACACGCAGTGAAATATATTGAGAAATTATATGCCTTGTATGCGAAAAGATTGTTCTTTGTTGCAAAAGGTTATGTAAAAGATACGGAGCTGGCAGAAGATATTCTGCAAACAGTATTTGAAAGAGCTTTGAAGTATCCGGACAGCATTATGAAAGTCCCGGAGGAAGAGATTACGTATTTTCTCATGGCAATGATCAAGAATACGGCCTATGCGTTTTTAAAGAAGGAAAAGCAAAACGCTCATCAGGCGCTGACTTATGATGACGGAAGCGAAGGGGATCATATCGAAGATCCGAATGACGATTATATTCAGCTGATTGACCTGCAGGCATTAAAAGAAACATTGAATAAGCTTCCGCAGAAGGAGAAAGATCTGCTCATTTTTCGCTATGTATATGGGTTTAAATGCAAAGAAATATCAGATATGTTTCAGGTATCGGAACGCAGCATCAA
This sequence comes from Candidatus Anaerostipes excrementavium, assembly GCA_019114985.1. GTDB lineage: Bacteria > Bacillota > Clostridia > Lachnospirales > Lachnospiraceae > Anaerostipes > Anaerostipes excrementavium. The sequence continues at coordinate 92,985 of DXEM01000004.1, read as the reverse complement.
ATCACGCTGCAGTATCGCAAGAAAGAATTTGAGAAGGCTTTTGGAAAAGGACGGCAATGTATAAGAGGCAAAAAGGCAGCCTTTTGACATTGCCGTATTATTTAGCAGTCAGAGAGAACCCGGCAAAGCAGGGTTCTTGGCATGAAATGAAAAGCAGCCCTTATGAAAAGGACTGCCGCATATAAAAATCAAGATTTGCCAATGGCAAGATTCATAAGCTGGCTTCCCATCTCCCTTGCGTCAACAGGGAAGAAAACGAGAAGTGTATTCTTGCCGCTTTTTACTTTTTTCTTTTTCAGTTCGAATGTTTTTTTATGTTTGCCGGAAGATGGCTTCGCATTGTGAAAACCTTCTTTGACATTCGCCACAAGCAGATCTTTCGCATCAGAAAGTTTCTCAATATGCCGCGGTTCTAATTCACGGATTGTTTTATCCGAAGCATCTTTGAAAATATCCTGATATGGAATGGATTCACTGACAATCTGAACAGAAGCTTTCTTCCCTGATTCTTCCTTCACTATCACATCGTAGTCAAGTTTTTTCAAAGCGCCGTTAATCTCATTGACAATTTCTTCTGACTGTGACTGACTAATGGAAATGCCTGCTGCTTTAAATTGTTTTTGAATCGCAGATGTCATCGCCTTGCGGTAATCAGATAAAGTCTCCTTCGCTTCATCTTGATCAACGCCAAGCTTTGCGATCGGATCGGTATCCTGATAAATCAGCAGACGATAGAACGCATCCATCATCTTCTCCGGTCCGACGGCTTCCTTTGATCCGCAGCTGCAGACTGTGACGATTGTAAGGCCAATCACGCACACAGCGGCCAATGTCCTTCTCCATACCCTACTCCTCATGTTATCACCCTACCTTTCTTCGTTTTACCTTTGTTATTATAAAAGCTGGGCAGTATAATGTCAACTTATGTCGAAGGAAGAAATAAGTTTGTCAAAAAAATATTTCTATGCTAAACTTAGTAAGATTATCTTGGATATAGGAGGAACGATAGCTATGGCAAAGCGTACATATGACGCCAACAGCATTTCAGTTTTAGAAGGCCTGGAAGCCGTCAGGAAACGTCCGGGCATGTATATAGGAAGTGTGTCCACAAAAGGGCTGAATCATCTGATTTATGAAATCGTTGACAACTCGGTGGACGAGTTTTTGGCCGGTTACTGTAATGAGATCACGGTAACGTTAGAAAACGATGGAACGGCTGTGATTTCGGATAATGGGCGTGGAATTCCGGTAGGCGTCAACGAAAAAACAGGAATTCCCGCTGTGGAAATGGTATTTACCATGCTCCATGCCGGAGGTAAATTCGGCGACGGCGGATATAAGATTTCCGGCGGACTGCACGGTGTCGGAGCGTCCGTTGTCAATGCTCTGTCGACTTGGCTTACGGTGACCGTCAAACAAAACGGAAAAATTTATCAGCAAAAGTATGCCCGCGGCAAGATCATCTCTCCTTTGGAAGTGATCGGAAGCTGCAGAAAGTCAGAGACAGGAACAAAAGTACAATTTCTCCCGGATCCGGATATTTTTGATAAGACGTATTTTAAAGCAGCGATGGTACGTAATCGTTTGCATGAGACTGCATATTTGAATCCGGAACTTACGATTCATTATATCAATCGCAGACAGGGAGAAGAAACAACGGTGGATTACCATGAACCGGATGGAATTTGTGCTTACGTAAGAAAACTTAACGAGGGAAAGAAGACGGTTCACGATCCGATTTATTTTAAAGGAAATGTGGATGGAATCGAAGCCGAGGCTGCTTTCCAATATACAGAAGACTTTGGTGAGAATATTCTAGGATTTTGCAACAATATTTATACAATTGAAGGCGGAACCCATATTACCGGATTTAAGGCAAAATTTACAGCGATTATGAATCAATACGCCAGAGAGATCGGAATGCTGAAGGAAAAGGATTCCAACTTTACCGGAACCGACGTCCGCAATGGTATGACAGCAATTATTTCTGTCAAACATCCGGAACCAAGGTTTGAAGGACAGACCAAAACAAAGTTGGATAACCAAGACGCAGGAAAAGTCTTGGGAGAAATCACCGGGGAAGAGATTGTCCTTTATTTTGATAAAAATCTGGACACCTTAAAAAAAGTTCTTGCCTGCGCGGAAAAATCCGCAAAAATCCGAAAAGCAGAAGAAAAGGCAAAAACCAATATGCTGGTGAAACAAAAGTTATCGATAGACAGCAATGGAAAACTGGCAAACTGTGAAAGCAGAAAAGCAGAAGACTGCGAGATTTTTATTGTAGAGGGAGATTCTGCCGGCGGATCTGCCAAAACGGCAAGGAACCGTAAGACACAGGCGATCTTACCGATTCGCGGAAAAATCCTGAATGTGGAAAAAGCCTCCATGGACAAAGTTCTTGCGAATGCAGAGATTAAAACGATGATCAACTCTTTTGGATGTGGTTTTTCTGAAGGCTACGGCAACGATTTTGATATCAGTAAACTGCGGTATCATAAAATTATTATTATGACGGATGCGGATGTAGACGGCGCTCATATTTCAACACTGCTTTTAACGTTCTTTTATCGATTTATGCCGGATCTGATTTCGCATGGACATGTATATCTGGCAACTCCGCCATTATATAAAGCGATTCCAAAGAAAGGACCGGAACAGTATTTATATGATGATACAGCCCTGGCAAAATATCGAAAAGAACACCAAGGACCTTTTACCCTTCAGCGGTACAAAGGATTGGGAGAGATGGATGCGGAACAGCTTTGGGAGACGACTTTGAATCCGGAAACACGTACATTGAAACAGATAGAAATCGAGGATGCCAGAATGGCATCCGACGTAACATCCATGCTGATGGGAAGCGATGTGCTGCCTCGAAGACAGTTCATCTACGAAAATGCGGATGACGCGACATTGGATATTTAAATTGAAAAAGAAAGGAACATTTTATGTCAGAACAGATCATAAAAGCCGAATTTTCTGAGGTTATGCAAAAATCTTACATAGATTACGCCATGAGCGTTATTTGTTCCAGGGCTCTCCCGGACGTAAGAGATGGGTTAAAGCCGGTTCAGCGCCGCGTCTTATATGCGATGGACGAGCTGGGACTTCGGTTTGACAGGCCTCATAGAAAATCAGCCAGAATTGTAGGAGACACCATGGGTAAATATCACCCGCACGGCGATAGTTCGATTTATGATGCCCTGGTTGTGATGTCACAGGAATTTAAGAAAGGCATGGCGCTGGTAGACGGCCATGGAAATTTCGGGTCAATCGAAGGCGACGGAGCTGCGGCCATGCGTTATACAGAAGCAAGGCTTCAAAAGATCACGCAGGAAGCTTATCTCGCGGATCTGGATAAAAATGTAGTGGATTTCATTCCGAACTTTGACGAAACGGAACGAGAACCGGAAGTCCTTCCGGTAAAGATTCCAAATCTCCTTGTCAACGGAGCGGATGGAATTGCTGTCGGAATGACGACCAGTATTCCTCCTCATAATTTAGGGGAAGTCATCGATGCGGTCAAAGCTTATATGCGAAAGGAGAGCATCACCAACGAGGAATTAATGGAATATCTCCCGGGACCGGATTTTCCAACCGGAGGATTGGTCGTAAATAAAAAAGAGCTTTTGGATATTTATTCTTCCGGAACCGGAAAGCTGAAGCTTCGGGGAAAGGTCGTATTTGAACCGGCCAAAAAAAGAGGCGAAAAAGACAAACTCGTCATTACGGAAATTCCTTACACAATGATCGGAAATAATATCGCAAAATTTTTATCTGATGTGGTAGGATTAATTGAGACGAAAAAAACAACAGATATCCTGGATATCTCCAATGAATCCTCCAAAGAAGGAATTCGTATTGTTCTCGAATTGCGAAAAGGCGCAGACGTCGAGCGTTTAAAGAATCTGCTGTATAAGAAAACAAAACTGGAAGATACTTTTGGCGTCAACATGCTTGCAATCGTTGACGGAAAACCGGAAACGTTAAGCCTCAAGGATATCATTGCCTGCCATACGCACTTCCATTATGAAGTTACAACGAGAAAATACAAAACTTTGCTTGCGAAACTTTATGATCAAAAAGAAATCAGAGAAGGACTGATCTTAGCTTGTGATATGATCGATCTGATCATTGAGATCATTCGAGGCAGCAATAGCCAGAAAGAAGTCAAAGCATGCCTGACAAAAGGGGAGACTGGAGATATTCGTTTTCGTTCATCAGATTCCATGATCGAAGCCTCTAAACTGCATTTCACGGAGAAACAAGCAGCGGCAATCTTAGATCTTAGGCTCCATCGGCTGATTGGATTGGAGATTCAGGCGCTGAGAGAAGAATATGATGAGATTTGCAAAAAGATTGCGGAATATGAAGATATCCTTTCAAATCCATCTTCCATGAAACGAGTGATCCGCAAAGAATTGGATGGGCTGAAAAAAGAATTCCAAAGAGAACGCCGTACCGTGATTGAAGACGGAAAAGCAGCTGTTTATGTGGAAGCTCCATTGAAACAGGAACAAATCTATTTTGTTATGGATCGATTTGGGTATTCTAAAACTTTTGATAAAGCTACCTATGAGAGGAATAAGGAGAACGTCCGAAAAGATTATAAATACGTCGTTCCTTGTATGAATACCGATAAAATTTGCATTTTTACCAATCAGGGAACCATGCATCAGGTGAAGGCGCTGGATATTCCGGCAGGAAAATATCGAGACAAAGGGACCCCGATTGATAATCTCAGCAACTACAACAGCGGAAAAGAAGCAATCATCGAAGTTATGGCGGCAGAATCCGTCATTTCATCCTCTTTCTTGTTTGTTACCGCACAGGGAATGTTAAAAATCATGGATGGAATTGAGTTAAAAGCAGCCAAAAGAACTGTAGCCTCTACAAAGTTAATGGGCGGAGATGAGCTGATAAGGATCATTCCGGTTTCCATGGATCCTGACTTGGAAGACAAAGTAATCTTACAGACCAAGGGAGGAGTTTTCTTAAAATTCCTTCTCTCTGATGTTCCCGCAAAGAAAAAAGCAGCCATTGGTGTAAAGGGCATCAAACTTACGAAAGATGATATGATTTCCGAAGTCTACGTGATGGAAGCACAGCAGATTTCTTCTATCATGTATAAAAAGAAAAAATTGGAGTTTAATAAATTGAAGCTATCCAAACGAGATACCAAGGGATCTAAAATTCGTCGATAAGAAAGGAGGAAATGATGAAAGCAGATTTAATCATACCGACTTATAAACCGGGAGATAAGTTTCGGGAATCCCTTCAAAGATTATCCAAACAGTCCCGCAGGCCGGATCGCATTATCGTGATTAATACAGAAGAAGATTTTTTTCCAAAAGATTTGATCGGCCTTTATGATAATGTGGAAATACATCACATTAAAAAGGAAGATTTCGATCACGGGAAAACCAGAGACTATGGAGCGTCTTTATCAGAAGCAGATATTCTTATGTTTATGACAGACGATGCGGTTTCCAAAGACCGATTTCTGATTGAAAACCTGTTAAAGCCATTTGAAAATCCGGAAGTTTCTGCGGCTTACGGACGCCAGATTGCCGATCCAAAGAAAAACTATATTGAGTATTATACGCGATTATTCAATTATCCGAGAGAAAGCCGTCTTAAGACCAAGGCGGATCTTCCGACCCTCGGAATTAAAACGTTTTTTTGTTCGAATGCATGCAGCGCCTATCGAAAAAAAGATTATGATGCGCTTGGCGGATTTCTGCATAAAACAATCTTTAATGAGGATATGATCATGGCTTCCAAAATGATCGAAGCAGATAAAGCCATTGCTTATGCTGCAGACGCCGTTGTCTGGCACTGGCATGATTACAAAGCGCTGGAGCAGCTTCACAGAAATTTCGACCTGGCAGTTTCGCAGACGGACTACGGCGGACTGTTTTTGGAAGTAAAGTCAGAATCTGAAGGTGTGAAGATGGTGCTCCACACACTAAGACACCTGGTCTCCAAAGGAAAACTATGGCTGATTCCGAAATATATTTTAGACAGCGGATGCAAATTCATCGGCTATAAACTAGGCCGCAATTACCAAAGCCTTCCACGTTGGCTTGTGAGAAAACTTACGATGAATTTGACGTATTGGGAATCATAAAGGAAGAAAAGAATCGTATCTTTAGGAAAACTTAATAAAATTCCCTATTGTTTTTCCAATTTATGTGCTATAATGTGATACTGTGAATAGGAGAAAATTAGGAGGGTACAAATGAAAATTAAACAATTCAAGATCATCTTAAGCATCTTTCTCGTCATTGGAATCGCGGCCGGCAGTGTGCTTGGCTATTATGATGCAAGGCTTGAAGCTGCGATCAATACCGGTGATAGTTTAAGTGATGTCGAAGTCGGAGATGATCTGTTGTCTGACAGTGATGTCATCAATATCCTTTTGGTCGGTTCAGATCATGGGGCAATCGAAGGGGATCATGGAAGATCCGACAGTATCATGATCGCAACCATCAATCAGGATACAAAAGAACTGAAACTTACATCGCTGATGCGTGATATCTATGTAGAGATTCCCGGACATGGGCATAATAAGCTGAATGCGGCGTATGCTTATGGGGGAGTGGAACTGTTGTATCAGACAATCGCCAAGAATTTCGGAATTAAGATTGACAAATACTGTGTTGTTGACTTTTCGACTTTTGAGAAAGTCATTGACAAAGTCGGAGGCATTGAGATCAGTCTGGAGGAAAAAGAAGCAGAATATCTGAATTCCACAAACTATATTTCAAAGAAGAAGAATCGTAACGTAAAAGTCGGAAAGCAGACTTTAAATGGAAATCAGGCATTAGGATATGCTCGTATTCGTTACGTTGTATCTCAAAAATACGGTGACGGCGACTTCGGACGTACCGGCCGTCAGAGAGCTGTTCTCCAGGCAGCGCTGAATAAAGTACTGGATCAAAGTCCGACAAAAATTCTCGATATTGCACTGAGTGCGCTGGAAGACGTAAGCACCGACATGGATGCAAGTTACCTGAAGAGTCTTGTAACAAAAGTTGTTTCTCTTGGAACAACAGAGATCGATCAGGAAAGAATTCCTCTGGAAGGTACTTACAAGCAGGGCCGCGCACAGAGCAACATGTTTGTATTCTTCATTAATTTTGACGCGAATAAAGCAGCATTAGAGTATTTTCTGTTTAATAAAGGTTCGGAAAAAGACTGGGCAAAAGAATATGGCGGAACATCCAATGTTGAGACCTATGGATATTCCGGAAGTACTTCATCATCAGACAGTACGTCATCTACCAGCTCAACCAGCAGCACGACTTATCGTCGAAGCACATCGACCAGCACAACATCGTCTGCTTCTGAAAGAAGCACTTCTTCCACCAGAGCGGAGAGCACAACGGAAAGGGCGACAGAAGCAACGACCGCTGCAACAACGGCCAGACCGACAGAAGCAACAACTGCCGCTGCGACAACAGCAGCACCAGCTGCACAGGAATAAGAAAAAGTTTCTAAATCCCCCGTATGATCGGGGGATTTTACTTCTATATAGAACAAAAATCCTTCAGATGGAATGCCCCATTCAGGAAAGAGTATGCAATCGCTTCTTGACACAAATCTGTAGAATTGGTAGAATAATAACAATATGAATACCGTGTATACATATAAACAGGTATTTGGGAGAAAAGGATGTGAATGAATTGAAACAAAAGGTTCTATCTATCTTAGTAGAGAATACCCCGGGAGTACTGAGCCGTGTGTCCGGTCTTTTTACCAGAAGAGGCTATAATATTGACAGTATTACCGCAAGTCCGACGCAGAATGAAAAATACACAAGAATGACGATCGTTGTCAGCGGAGATGATATGATTCTTCTGCAGATCAAGAACCAGCTTTCCAAACTGGAAGATGTGGTTAAGATTTTGGAATTGAAGGAGAATCAATCGGTGTGCCGGGAACTGATCCTGGTGAAAGTCAGAGCGTCTAAGGCCGAGAAGCAGGAGATCATCACGATTGCGGATATTTTCAGGGCGAAGGTTGTAGATGTATCTCAAGATACGCTGATGATGGAATTGACCGGAGGCGCAAGCAAGATTGAGGCTTTCATCAATCTAATCAACGGATTTGAGATTTTGGAACTTGTCCGCACCGGAGCAACCGGTCTGACACGCGGAGAGATCAAAGACGTCCCTTTTATTTAAAGGACGATCGAACAGCAGAATAACATAATTTCAAAAGCAAAGGTTTTTTTCCTTTACTATAAATCAAATTAAATGGAGGAATAGAAATGGCAAAGATTTATTATCAAGAAGACTGTAACTTATCACTGTTGGATGGAAAGACCATCGCGATTATCGGTTACGGAAGCCAGGGACATGCACATGCCCTTAATTTAAAAGAATCTGGATGCAATGTCATCATCGGTCTGTATGAAGGAAGCAGATCTTGGAAGAGAGCAGAAGAGCAGGGATTTGAAGTATATACTTCTGCAGAAGCTGCGAAAAAAGCAGACATCATCATGATCCTGATCAATGATGAAAAACAGGCAAAATTATACAAAGATGCTATTGAGCCGAACTTAGAGGCAGGAAACATGTTAATGTTCGCTCATGGTTTCAATATTCACTTCGGATGCATCACACCTCCAAAAGATGTGGATGTTACAATGATCGCTCCAAAAGCACCGGGACATACAGTAAGAAGCGAGTATCAGGAAGGCAAAGGAACTCCTTGTCTGGTTGCTGTTGAACAGGATGCAACAGGCAAAGCTTTAGATCTTGCATTAGCTTATGGATTAGGAATCGGAGGAGCAAGAGCTGGTATCCTTGAAACTACATTCAGAACAGAGACAGAGACAGACCTGTTCGGAGAGCAGGCAGTACTTTGCGGCGGTGTCTGCGCATTGATGCAGGCAGGTTTCGAGACATTAGTAGAAGCCGGATACGACCCAAGAAACGCTTATTTCGAGTGTATCCATGAGATGAAGCTGATCGTAGACCTGATCTATCAGTCAGGATTCGAAGGAATGAGATACTCTATCTCTAACACAGCAGAATATGGAGATTACATCACAGGTCCTAAGATCGTTACAGAAGACACAAAGAAAGCTATGAAGAAAGTCCTTTCTGACATTCAGGATGGTACATTCGCAAAAGACTTCCTGTTAGATATGTCTGATGCCGGATCTCAGGTTCACTTCAAGGCTATGAGAAAATTAGCTGCAGAACATCCTGCAGAAGTCGTTGGTAAAGAGATTCGTAAGCTTTATAGCTGGAGCAACGAAGACAAACTTATCAACAACTAAGATTTGTGATATCGTAATACATAAAAGGTCAGAGATTTCCAATCCCTGGCCTTTTTCTCTTAAGAAATAGAAAGGATTTCGTTATGCTTGACAAAAGCATCCCATATATGGATATTATCATGTCCGCGGAACAGGAAGCTTTGGCTGATATAAAAATACCGTCCCTGCCGGAAGAATTTCATTTTCGGATGTACGAAAAAGGGGATGAAATTGGATGGGCAGATCTGGAAGTATCGGTAAAGGAATTTTCATCCAGAGAAGAAGCATTGTCGTATTTTCACAAAGTTTTTTCTCCGCATGCCGATCTTCTTTCAAAGCGAATGTGTTTTATTGTCGATCAAAACGACCAGATTGCCGCTACGGCTTCCGCATGGTTTAAAGAAGGAAATGGACGTCGTTTCCCTCTGGTTCATTGGGTAAGCGTATCTCCCAATGTTCAGGGAAAGGGACTGGGCAGCGCCATCGTAAAATATGTTCTTTCCTTGTTCCAAGACTTAGAACCGGACGGGAAAGAGGTGTTTCTCCATACCCAAACCTGGAGTCATAAAGCCATCTATATGTACTATAAATATGGATTTCGGATTACCAAAACTCCATTGTTAGATGCCAGGACAGATTTTAGATACCAAAAGGTTCTAGAAGGCATCCTCCCGGATCACATTTTAATGGATATTACCGAAACAACCGAAGAGAGGAGGAGCAAAGATTGAAATTACAGCAAGTATTGAGCCGTGTTCGCAAAGCCGTTGATGACTATGGCATGATTGAAGAAGGAGACCGCATTGCAGTGGGAATATCCGGCGGAAAAGACAGCCTGACGTTATTATATGCTTTGGCACATTTAAGAATTTTTTATCCGAATGCGTTTGAGATTTATGCCATCACTGTGGATCTTGGATTCGGCAATTTTGATTTGAATAAAATACAGGAATTATGTAAAAAATTAAAAGTACCATATACGATTGTTTCAACGGAAATCGCTGATATCGTTTTTAAGAAACGTCAGGAGACCAACCCTTGTTCTTTGTGTGCCAAAATGAGAAAAGGCGCTTTAAATGAAAAAATCAAAGAGCTTGGGTGCAATAAAGTGGCTTATGGCCATCATAAATCGGATATGGTAGAGACGTTGATGATGTCTATGATCTTTGAAAGCAGGATTCATTGTTTCTCTCCTGTTACTTATTTGGATCGGATGGATTTGACCGTGATTCGTCCTCTCATGTATATGGATGAAGCGGATATTATAAGTTTCCAGAATACAATGGAACTTCCCGTTGCCAAAAGTCCTTGTCCGATGGATGGCAATACAAAGCGGGAATATGCGAAACGATTGATTGATCAATTAGATAAAGATCATGAAGGAGCAAGAGACCATATGTTTAAGGCGATTTTAAATGCCAATCTTCAAGGCTGGCCGGAAAAGAAGCCGTCCGGAAAGCCAAATAAGAAAAACAAGGAGAATTCGTTATGAAGTTTGTAATTCAAAGAGTCAATGAAGCATCTGTCACGATCCAAGAGGAAACAGCAGGACAGATCAAAAAAGGATTTCTCGTCCTAATCGGCGTTGGGCGTGAGGATACGAAAGAAACCGCAGATAAATATGTGAAAAAAATGTTAGGACTGCGAATTTTTGAGGATGAGAATGGAAAGACCAATCTTTCCTTAAAAGACGTGGATGGAGAACTTCTTTTGGTATCCCAGTTTACTCTTTATGCGAACTGCAAAAAGGGGAACCGCCCAAGTTTCATCGAGGCAGGGGATCCCGGGAAAGCGGAAGAACTTTATGAATATATCATCGAACAGTGCCGCAAGGAAGTTCCTGTTGTAGAAACCGGCGTTTTTGGAGCGGAAATGCAGGTTTCTTTAGTCAATGACGGTCCTTTTACCATTGTCCTGGAAAACCTTTAATGATAAAATGAAAGTAACCACATAATATGTCTGTCTTGAGAGAAAGGAAGGATGACTTATGGAATTCGGAGAAGGAGTAAGGAATATCTTTTTAGCTGGTGTCGGCGCCGCTGCTACAACGGCGGAAACTGCCAAAGACATCATTGACAAGCTGGTAGAAAAAGGAGAACTTACCGTTGAGCAGGGGAAAGTCTTTAATGAAGAGTTAAAGCACAAAGCAAAAGAAAAGGTAAAAGATCACGTATCGGTAAGCGTAACCAAAAACTTTGATGATGCTTTCGCCTCCGTAGATAAGATGTCTTTGGAAGAACTTAAGAAGCTGAAAGAGCGCATCGCAGAAGCAGAAGCAGCGAAGGAAGAGGACAGTACAGACGCAGAAGAAGCATAGGATAAAAAGGATGAAGCAGGAAGAAAATAAAACAGAAGATCCAAATTCCAAAGGACGCTTAAAAGAGATTTTAAAAGTCTTAAAGCGTCATCATATCACCCAGGGAATCTCACCTGAGAAGCTTTGTGACATTTTGGAAGATCTAGGTCCTACTTATGTAAAACTTGGACAGATCATGTCCATGCGTTCTGATATTCTGCCGGAGAAATATTGCCAGAAGTTAGCCCGCCTGCGGACCGATGTGAAACCACTGGATTTTGAGATGATTCTTGAGATTTTGGAGCAGGAACTCGGAGAGGATCCAAAGGATATTTTTTATGAAATTGATCCGGAACCTCTCGGTTCCGCATCGATCGCGCAGGTTCATCGGGCGATTCTTCAAAACGGAGAAAAGGTCGTTTTAAAAGTACAGCGTCCAGGCATTAAAGAAACAGTTGCCCAGGATATTGCACTGATGAAAAAGGCTTCCGGTCTTTTGAATCTTGCCATGGGTACAGGCAATCTCATTGATTTTCGCAGTATGATCGATGAACTTTGGGAGACGACCAAAGAAGAAATGGATTTCTTCAAAGAAGCAGAGCATTTGGAATTATTTTATGAAAACCAAAAAGAAATCCAATATGTGACCTGTCCCAAGGTTTACCGGCAATATTCCAGTTATCAGCTGCTGGTCATGAGTTATATCAGCGGAATTCAGATCGATGAGATTGACCAATTAGAAGCTTTGGGCTATGATATGTCGGAGATTGGAAAGAAAACCGCAGAAAATTATTGTAAACAAATTTTGGAAGATGGTTTCTTTCATGCAGATCCTCATCCGGGGAATCTCTGGATTTCTGATGGAAAGATTGCATGGCTCGATTTAGGAATGGCCGGTTATCTATCTGATCATTATAAGGCAATTTTAAAACGAGCAATTTCGGCGATTTTAAAAAACGACATCTACGAATTGAAGAATGCCTTCCTGTCTTTTGGAACACCAAAAGAGAAGATTAACCATGCCCAATTATATACAGATCTGGACGATCTGGTGGGGCGTTACATGAATATGGATTTTGGCACGATGAATGTAGGGGAACTGATGGAGGATTTTCTGAATCTCTTAAAGATCCATAAGATTGCAGTTCCGTCCGATATAACATTATTGGCCAGAAGTATGATTACAATCGAGGGAACTTTAAAGATATGTTCTCCAAACGTTAATATGCTGGAGATCTTGACGACTCATATGTCCGCAATTATGTTTCAGGAATTTGATATCAAAAAAGAGATAAAACACAGCATCCGGGATCTTTATTCTTCCTCTAAGAAGTCTTTGGAGATTCCCGCCCAGCTTTCGGATCTCCTGAATATCACAAAGAATGGGCAGATACGCATTAATTTGGAATCCCCTCAGACGAAAGAAGTCAAAGATCAGATCGGAAGTCACGTAAATCATCTGATTCTTACAATATTCGCGGCTTCCTTTTGGATGGGATCGGCGCTGCTTTGCCTAACAGATATTCAGCCTGAAGTCTTTGGAATGCCATGGCTTGCGTTCGCAGGGTTCTGCATTGGCGGAATTTTTATGTTATATCTCCTGATCTGCATGATTATGAAGAAAAAAAGCAGGAAGAAGTAGTAGAAATGAAAGAAATACAAATTCAAGGGATCCCTGCGGTCATTGACCGCAGACCAATCAAGAATATCAATATTTACATAAAACCGCCGGATGGCAAGGTCCTGATTACCGCACCGAAAAGGGCGCGGGAAAGAGATATTATGGATTTTTTATCGTCCAAATCCGATTGGATCGTCAGGAATCATTGGAAAATGGTGAATCATGCATCGTCGCAGCAAACTGCCAAAAAAGAGATCTCTAAACAGGAGAGAGACGTATTGTATCAAAAGATTTTGGCTTTTGCCTCAAAATGGGAACCTGTTATGGAAGTAAAGGCAAAAGATTTTACGATTCGTGATATGAAGACCTTGTGGGGAAGCTGCAGCACAAAGACAGGGCGAATTCGTATGAATCTGCAGCTGATCCGATATCCTGATCCCTGTATCGAATATGTAGTTGTTCATGAGCTTTGCCATCTGCTGGAGCCAAGCCATAATCAGAGATTCAAAGATCTTATGAAGACATTTCTTCCGGACTGGGAAGAGCGGAAAAAACGATTAAATCGAGGATAGATCCTTGCGTCTGATAATGAGGCGCTATTTAATAGGAACATAATATGAAACGGAGGTTATGCCATGGATATGGAAAAGATTTATTTAACGATGAAACACACAGGAGCCGGCAATCTGATATTAGGAATTCTTTCCATTTGTTTTGGTGTTGCGGCGGGAACCCTTCTGATTATCTCAGGGGCGAATCTTCTCAAGAGAAAAAAACACCTTAGTTTCTAATTGACTGCAGAAAGAGGAATTAGAAATAAAAACATGTTATAAGAAACATTTTCCCGGGAGTTTTTCCTGATCAATGAAAATGTTTCTTTTTTACATTTTATAATGCATAGAAAGAGTGTCATTGGATGGAATCGATAGCGATGTCAATCTATACGCAAAATACCGATTTAAATTATAGATTGTACAAAAAAGAGAGAAAGAAGGCTTTTCTTCATCAAACCTTCTTTCCGTAACTTAATCTTTCGATTATGCCGTTTTTCTTTTTCTATGATAAATCATATAAAATGCGATCAAAAGAATTCCTGCTGTGATCATGCCGCCTCCAATTTGACTGCAGATTCCTGTATCGATATCTCCGGTGCGCCCTAATAATTGATTTGTGAGGAATCCAGACAGAATCTCAGCGATATAAGGTACGGCAAATGCAATCAAAAGACCATCGATCAGCGTGAAGACTCCGATGCTCTTTGCCAACCGAAACTGATATCTTCTGCAAACAATCAATAGAATTCCTGTGATAATGGCTGCCGCTGCCAACCCTGCCTGGGTTTCCATAGATACGGCTTTTCCATATGTTTTTAAAGCTGCCGCCGCATCCGGCATGGTTTGTTCCAATGCAGACGGCATCTCATCCAATGTATCAAAAACCGCTTGCTCTTTTTCTTCCAATGCGGTTTTATACCGTTGACGGTCAGATTCCGTGAACGAAGAACTTGATTCATCTTCCAAGACATCCAAGATATCTTCATTTACAGAGTTCATAAGTTCTTCTTTTTGCGATTCCGGTATGGAGGATACGCCGTCTTCCATATACTGTGCGTATTGTTCCAAATACTTGGAGGCAAGATCTCTTAATTCCGGACTCGACTGAACAATTTCCTCTACCTTTTCGATCTGTTCCTTTGTAATGATGTCGGTTTTTTCTATATTTGTTCCCTGGGATGAAGTTTCTGTGCTGTCTGCTGTATGATTGGATGAAACTTTGTTTTCCTGAGAGATTCCATCCGTCAAATAATCGGTGACTGTCTCGTTCAAAACAAGATTTTGTACTGTCTGCGTACAAATTGGTTTTAAACAAAAAGAAACTCCCAGACAAAATAGAGAAACAAAGAAAATAATCGCAGATAGTTTTCCTACAATCCGCAGGAAGATAGATGTTTCCTTCATAATAACAATCCTTTCCTATTATTTATTTTGTGCTTTGATTTAAGTTTTTTCTACTATATCATACATCTTTAAATCTTACAAGTGTAGGAAATTTGATTTTTTATAAAGAATTTCTTAAAAAAGAATCTAGATTTGCTGGATTCAAGATAAAACCGGACAATGAAAACTCATAGTCCGGTTTTATCTTTATTTTATAATTTTATAATTTTATAATTTTATATTGCCATACTTCCAATCTGGTAAATTAAAAACGTTACGATCCAGGCAACTGCTAATTGGAATAACGCAGCCAATCCCATGAATTTCCAGCTTCCGGCTTCTTTTTTGATAGTTGCCAGCGTTGCTGCGCAAGGAATATAGAGCAGGCAGAAAATCATTAAACAAAAGGCATTCAGCTGACTAAATCCCATATTTTCAAGAATAGACTGCATCATATTCATGCCGACCGGCGAGTTGATATTCGGTACTCCAAATAAGACGGCACAGCTGGATACTACTACTTCTTTTGCTGAGATTCCGGCAATCAATGCAACAGCAATCTGCCAGAACCCAAGACCGATCGGAGCAAAGAAAGGTACCAGGACTTTTCCTATGGAAGCGCCGAAACTTGATGCCATTTCTGTTGTATATCCACCAAATCCAAAATTCAAAATGATCCACATGAAAATAGAAGCCACAAAAATCGTAGTTCCTGCTTTTGTAAGATAATCTTTCACTTTTTCCCATACATAAATAGCAATGGTTCTTGCGCTTGGTGCTTTATACTCCGGAAGTTCAATCAGCAGATAATTCGGACTCGTCTTACGATCGATCAAATGAATGATGGCGGCAATCAAAATTGCAATGATCAAGCCGATTAAATACATGGAGTATGCTGCAATCATCGAATGATCCGGGAAAAACATTCCGGAAAACAAAATATAAATCGGCAGCCGTGCGCTGCAGCTCATAAATGGTGTAATCAGCATAACCTTATAGCGGTCTCTCGGGTTCTCTAAGGCTCTTGACGCCATTATGGCAGGTACTGTACACCCAAAGCCTAAAATCATAGGAATAAAGGCTCTTCCGGATAATCCCAGTTTGCTCATCACTCCTTCCATGACATAAGCGACTCTTGCCATATATCCACTGTCTTCCAGAAAAGCCAGCGCTAAAAACAAAATAAAAATATTCGGCAGGAACGTAAGAATTCCACCAACGCCGGTAATAATTCCGTCAACGATCAACGACTGCAGCATCGGATTGACATTCAAATGCTCCAAGCCCTGTGAGATCCATCCGCCAAAGGCTTCCAAGCCCATTTCAAAATACCCTTTCAGCCAATCACCTATCATAAAAGTCAGGAAAAAGACCAATGCCATAATACCTAAGAAAATCGGAATTCCAAAAATTCGATGGGTCAAAATCCGATCCGCTTTCTCGGTCAGCACCTCTTGGCGGTTTTTGTTCACAACGACTTCTTCTACGATTTCCTGGATAAAATCATATTTTTGGTTAATGATCTCCGATTCATAATTTTTATCGATAACATCCGGCAGATCCACAGGATAACGATCAGTTACTTCCTGGTCTTGTTCCAACTGTTTAATTGCCAGCCATCGATAGTTATCGAATCCCGGATATTTTTCTTCCATATAGACAATGATATCATCGATTTTATCTTCAATCTCATCGGAATACACCATAGCATATTCTGCATGATGATCATGAGCATGATGAAATGTCTGTTTATGATCATGAATCAAACGATCCGGTTTTTGATTGTCTTTATGATGTGCTGCCGCATGAAGTAAAATATCCAAACCGGTCCGTTTTCTTGCAGAAACCGGAATAACAGGAATTCCAAGCATCTCCGGAAGACGATGAGTATCAATCTCCATTCCTCTTTTCGCTACGATATCCATCATGTTCAATGCAAGGACTACCGGTTTGCCAAGCTCCAAAAGCTGAAGCGTTAAATAGAGGTTTCGTTCCAATGAAGACGCATCTGCTACATCGACAATCACATCCACTTCATCACTCATAATAAATTGTCGGGAAACCTGCTCTTCCATTGTATAAGAAGTCAGGCTGTATGTACCGGGCAAATCGACCAAACGGATATTTAAATCATGATCCCGTATCGCGCCTTCCATACGTTCCACGGTCACTCCGGGCCAGTTGGCAACTTTTAAATTGGCGCCGGTATAGGCGTTAAATAATGTTGTCTTTCCGCAATTGGGGTTTCCTATAAATCCAATTGTCAAATCTTCTTTCATGATGCCCTCCCAACTTGTATCTTCTCTGTTATGTTACGCCCCAGGGCAAATCTGGTTCCTCGAACTTTTACAATTAAAACACCATGGCTCTTGCTGTTTAAAATAAGAACGGAAGTTCCATGAGTCATTCCGAGAGCTTCCAGACGTTTCTCTATGTTCATTGGAAGTTCCATCTTCTGAACCGTATAAGAATCTCCGATTTTTCCTTGGCTCAAAGTTATCATTTGTTCCAATATCTTGTCCTCCTATTGGATTAGTTGTATCAAACTCTATTTATTTATTATAGCAGAACTACGACAATTTTTGATACTTTTTTTCAATACAATACAGATTTTATCAAAATTTCAGCATCATGCCTGTTTTTTGCGCCAATTTTTTTATAACAATATTGACTATTTATAGGAAAATTATTCTTTAAAACGAATTATTTTATAACAATTTTGCTTTTTTGTAAAATATAAGTGAATAATGTCAATTTTTTTATTTAAAAGGAAACAGGACAGATGATCATCAAAATCAACTGCCCTGTTTCCTATATAGCGTTTCATTCTTTTGTTTTGTCTTTACGGCTTTTCCAGACATTGTACAAAATATCTTTAAGAACCAACATTGCATCCTGTTCCGTAAACTGATATTCCTGTTTTAACTCATCCAGCATAAGTTCAATCCGGCGCGCATAATTTGGGATATTGACCTCGGTTTGATATTTCAGAAGAATCGGATATTTCTTTCCCCATGCATTTGTCCAATTGATCTTCTCCTGAATTTTTTCGTCTGTTTTATCGATCGCTTCCTGAATCTTCATCATATCCATATCAAAATCAATGAGTTCATCTAAAGTCATATGGTAAAGCACTGCCATTTTCTTTGACTGGCGAATATCCGGAACCGTTTCATCGGTTTCCCATTTTGAGATTGTCTGCCTGCTTACTCCCAACTTTGCTGCTACATCTTCTTGTGAAAGTCCGCACTTTTTTCTTGCATGAAATAAACTATTTCCTAAATTCATGGATCATCCTCCTTATCGATTGCTTATCTTAAATATAATACTTGATAAGATAAAATTCCACCAATTTCATTTGACAAAAATGCACGTTTCTTTTACAGATATAAAAAAGAATCCTGCAGTGCGATCCTCGCGGAGCATTTTTCTTTTATAGGAGTGAAGTTTACTATGGAAGAAAAAACCGATCCTCGGTTATCCATATGTTTTTCTTGACTTCCAAGGATCGGCTGTATTTTTTCTTTTACTTTTCGTCTTTTTCTATCGGGCGATTGATTTTATCATCGATTTCTGTTTTGATATCTGCAATAAAATCAGCCAGGGATTTCTGTCCTTCATCGCCTTTGAAACGGCTTCTTACAGAGACTGCATGATTCTCTTCTTCTTTGCCGCCGACAACTAACATATATGGAATCTTGTGAAGCTGTGCTTCACGGATCTTATATCCCATCTTTTCAGCTCTCGTATCGATTTGGGCGCGGATTCCTGCTGCCTTTAAGGCGTTTAAGACTTCCTGTCCGTATTCCAGATGTTTATCGGAGATCGGAATGACTTTGACCTGTACCGGCGCCAGCCATGTTGGGAATGCTCCTGCGAAATGCTCGATCAAAATACCGATAAAACGTTCAATGGAGCCAAAAGCAACACGATGGATCATAATCGGACGATGTTTCTCTCCATCTGCTCCCACATAATGCAGATCAAACCGAAGAGGAAGCTGGAAATCCAACTGAATCGTTCCGCACTGCCAGGTTCTTCCGATGGAATCTTCCAGGTGGAAATCGATTTTTGGTCCGTAGAAAGCTCCGTCTCCTTCATTTACCACATAATCAAGTCCCAGATCTTCCAAAGCGGCACGGAGGGAATCTGTTGCAAGTTCCCAATCTTCATCGCTTCCCATACTGTCTTCCGGACGAGTAGACAATTCTACATGATATTTAAATCCAAATAAGCTGTAAACCTGATCGATCAGTTCTGCAACGCCTTTAATCTCATCTTTGATCTGTTCCGGCGTCATGAAGATATGTGCGTCATCCTGTGTGAAGCAGCGTACACGCATTAATCCATGAAGCTGTCCGGATTTCTCATGACGATGGACAAGTCCAAGTTCTCCCATACGAAGCGGAAGATCACGGTAAGAACGAGGCTCAGACTGATATACCAAAACACCGCCTGGGCAGTTCATTGGCTTGATTGCGAAATCTTCCTCATCGATTACTGTTGTATACATGTTTTCTTTATAATGATCCCAGTGGCCGGATGTCTCCCAGAGATGACGGCTTAACATAATCGGAGTAGATATTTCCACGTATCCGGCTTTTGTATGGATCTCTCTCCAATAATCCAACAATGTATTTTTAAGAACCATTCCATTCGGAAGGAAAAACGGGAATCCCGGTCCTTCTTCTCTCATCATGAAAAGCCCCAGTTCTTTTCCGAGTTTTCGATGGTCACGTTTTTTCGCTTCTTCCATCATGGTCAGGTAGTCTTTTAATTCGGCTTTCTTTGTAAATGCTGTTCCATAGATACGTGTCAGCATTTGGTTCTTTTCATCTCCACGCCAGTAAGCGCCGGCAATGCTGGTAAGTTTGAATGCTTTGACCGGTTTGGTCGTCATCAAATGCGGTCCGGCACAAAGATCTACGAATTCTCCCTGCTGATAGAAACTGATAATCGAATCTTCCGGAAGATCTTCAATCAGCTCAACTTTATATGGTTCCTTGCGTTCCTTCATGAAAGCAATCGCTTCTTCTCTTGGTTTTGTGAAGCAGGTGATTTCCAGATTCTCTTTTACGATTTTTTTCATCTCTGCTTCGATTTTTGCCAGATCATCCTGAGTAAATGGCGTATCTTTTTCCATATCATAATAAAATCCGTTGTCAATGGAAGGACCGATTGCCAGTTTTGTCTCCGGATAAATTCGCTTTACTGCCTGTGCCAGAATATGAGAAGCCGTGTGACGGAATGCTTTTTTCCCCTCATCGGAATCAAAAGTAAGGATATTTAATTGACTGTCTTCGTCAACGACTGTTCTTAAGTCAACGACTTCTCCATTTAATTCCCCCGCACATGCAGCGCGCGCAAGTCCTTCGCTGATATCCTTTGCAATGTCGATCACAGACATTGCCTGTCCGTATTCTTTTACGGAGCCATCTTTTAATGTAATTTTCATGTCTCTATCTCCTTTTCATAATCACTTTCTTTTCCATGCAGGTAAACATTGAAACAAAAAGAATCCTGCTTGCTGGATTCTCCGCCTGCGGAGGGTCGCTTGGCG
This sequence comes from Candidatus Anaerostipes excrementavium, assembly GCA_019114985.1. Classification (GTDB taxonomy): domain Bacteria; phylum Bacillota; class Clostridia; order Lachnospirales; family Lachnospiraceae; genus Anaerostipes; species Anaerostipes excrementavium. The sequence goes on along the minus strand of DXEM01000004.1, from coordinate 72,300 downwards.
ACATCTTCCACTGAAATAAAAAACCCATGAATCCTGTAAAGATCCATGGGACGTATGATCGCGGTTCCACCCTGGTTGCCTGCTGCCTGGCGGCAGGCCTCTCATTCATGACGTTAACGGTGTCGGCCGGGCTGGTTTGCAGCCACTCAGAGGTGGTCTTCATCTGCTATGACGCTTAAGATGCTCTCAGCAATATGCATCTCTCTCTGGAAGCCTTTCACAGATTACTCTTCTCTTCAACGTTTTCCTATTTCTCACACATTATAACATTGGAGCTGAGTGAAATCAATCCTAAGATTCGATTTTTTCAAAGTCAGATGCTCCATGTTTGCATAGAGGGCAAATGAAATCCGGCGGAAGTTCCTCTCCCTCATAAACATAACCGCAGATTTTGCATCTCCATCCTGTTTTCTTTGTTTCTTTTGGCTGTGGTTTGATGTTTTTGTGATAATAGGAATAAGTAACGGATTCTGTATCATTTAAAATATCTCCATCTTCCACTTCTGCCAAAAAGAAAGTATGTGTTCCAAGATCCATCGTATCGATGACTTTTCCGCACAAATATCCATTGGTTCCTTTCGTAATGTAGGTAATTTGATTCTCTGCCCGCTTATAATTGTTCCAGTCTGCAAACTTATCTACATCTCTTCCGCTTTGAAAACCGAAATGCTGAAAGATTTCAAAAGATGCATCCTCGGATAGAATGGAAACGTTAAATCGACCGGTTTTTAGAATCATATCATGGGTGTAATTGGACTTATTTACCGTCACGGCAATTCGGTTCGGTGTATCAGTTACCTGTTGGACCGTATTGACAATACATCCGTTATCCTTCTCCCCTTCCTTGGCAGAAAGTACGAACAATCCGTACGTAAGTTTGAACATTGCAGCTTGATTTTTCATAGCAGCCTCCTTTCAGCTATCTGTTTTATGATTCTTGTTTCGTTTTACTCTTAAAATAAATAAAATCGTCAATGGCATCCAAAATATCTTTAAAATCATCTCGCGGCGCGATCGCAATATACTTTTTCAAAAGTTCTTTTTCCTGTCTCTTGTAAGGGCCATAATAGATATCAAATAGATTATGACCTCTTAGATAAATCTTAATCAATTCCAAATGTTCTTTTATATCCTGGGGCGATTGGAAATCTCTGCCCATGATTTGAAGCAGATGCTGTCCGCTCTTTAACCGGTGCAGATATTCTTTCCATTTGTCAAACAGGGTTTGATAAAAAGATTCTTCCGATGGAATAATCTCCAGTTTCCGCATAACTTCAGGATTCAAAAAATAATTTTCAAAAGAATAATATTTTAAGATCAGCACATTCCGCCTGGTGACTTTCGGCAGCTGGTCTACGTCAGTCAGATTCCGTTCATCATAATATTTACATAACTGTCTCCCAAGTTCCTCCGGATCTTTCCCGTCACTGTCCCGAATCATTAAAAACTGATCTCTCATGTAGACCTGATTCATATATTTTAAATTAGCATAAGTCTTGATGTTGGTGCAGCTGTTGGTCGTAAGAATGGCAATCCTGCTTAACCTTCCGTCCTCTCCATGAATCTCCGAATAATAATGCTCCAGCAGCATAGGGAGACGATATTTGTCTTGTTTTCCTTCCACGATAAAGACAAAATCTACATTCATCAGATCCGCTGCATTATATCCCAAATCGTCTAGGATTGCCCCGATATTCGTTTTTTCCTTTGCAACCGAATAGGCATCTTCATCCAGAACGATTTGGCGAATCTGGCGGCTTCCGAAATTCGACAATAAATGAGGAGAATGTGTGGTAAAGATTACCTGATTTTTCTTTGAAAGCCGATATAAAATCTCGCTGGAAGTTTTTTGAAGTTTTGGATGCAGGAACATTTCCGGATCTTCTACCATGATAATCGATGGAATCCGATTGGCATCCTCTGCATAAGCCTCCATCAGAGACAGCATATAAATGCTTTTCATGCCGCGTCCAAGCTTTTGTACCGGAACCACAGCATCTCTTTCCTGATTATAAGCTTCCGCGTCAATCTGGAGCATCTCATTGACGTCATAATTCATAGAAAAGATAATATCCTCATGCCCGCCGTTCTTATGGAAACTTTGATTGACACGTTTCTCGAATTGATCGATATTCAGCTGATAAAGCTTATATTCGAACAATTTTGCTGCTTCAAAGGCATTCAAAGCCTGCGGCACTTTCTGATCGATCAGACCGATGCACTGGAAACAATGATGACATGGCTTGGCCTCGTCAAACATACAGCAATTGGTACGCATCAGTTTGATAAGATCCGCTTCCTGAATCAGGAGCAGATCCTGCTGCATCTGCCATAAATTTCGCTCTGTTCCGATAAAATAAATCGGCGGGAAGATTTCCGGAATATATTTATTATGTTTCTTCATCCCATCATAAAAGCGTCTCTTACCTTCTTTATTCGCAATAAAGGTAAATGTTAAACTACCATTTTGGTAGGAAGGCAGTTTCGCACAAAAATCTCTTTCCCACAAATCATATTTTTTGTACTGGCTGACATATCCGTTTTTGTGGAAGATTTGAAGATCTTCTTTGGAAATCGACAGAGAAATGCGGATCTCGATATTCTGCTTCGTCTCATTAAAATCAGAATCGGTAATCTCATAAGATCCTTCCACGGCTCTTAACGCATGAAGTACCGAAGACTTTCCCGCGTTGTTTCGCCCGACCAAAATCAAAGCCGTATCGATTGCTTTTAATTCCATGTGACGGATCGATTTAAAATTTCGAATGGACAGACTGGTAATCTCCATAGACATCCTCCTGCTGATGATTGTTTCCGGCATATCTACAAGAACAGTATACCACAGAATTCCGATTTTTTAATCGATTATTCTGATTTGACCCGAAAAAATCCATATGCTAAAATAACTTGTATACAGGGTGAACAAAACCAAAAAACGGAGGAATATCACATGAAGGCACCAACTTATTATGACGATTTAAATGCAAGACAAACAATAAAATTAAGAGAATTGATTCGTACCCTTCCTCCGTTCGCGAAAGATTTCTTTCGTGCCATTGATTCCACGACACAGGTGCGGACAAGAATCGCTTATGCCTATGATATCCGAGTATTTTTTCATTTTCTTATGGAAGAAAATCCTGCTTACCGTAACTACTCGATTCAGGATTTTCAAGTCCCCGACCTGGATCGGATCGAATCGGTAGATCTGGAAGAATATATGGAATATCTCAAAGTTTATGAATCCGACGACAATCACAAACATATGCAAAATACCGAACAAGGAGTTTTTCGCAAAATGTCTGCTTTGCGGTCTTTTTATGCTTACTATTATAAAAGACAGCTTATTGAGAAGAATCCAACGCTTCTGGTTGATATGCCAAAGATTCGTGAAAAAGAAATCATTCGCCTGGAGCCGGATGAAGTCGCTTCTCTTCTTGATTTCGTAGAAAAAGGAGGAGAACATTTAACCGGGCAGCGGCGAGCCTATTATGAAAAGACGAAGGAACGAGATCTTGCGATCATCACACTTTTGCTTGGCACCGGAATCCGTGTATCCGAATTGGTCGGTCTGAATCTTGATGATGTGGATTTTCGAAGCAATGGACTTCACGTAATCCGAAAAGGCCGGAAAGAAATGACGGTTTATTTTGGGAATGAGGTGGCAGATGCGCTGGAACAATATATTCAAGGATCACGAAGCAAGGTTATCCCAAGAGAAGGTCATGAAGACGCATTATTCTACTCTATGCAGAGAAAACGAATCGGTGTGCAGGCAGTACAAAATCTGGTTAAGAAGTATGCAAAGGAAGTTACACCTCTTAAGAAGATTACACCGCATAAGCTTCGCAGCACTTATGGTACTTCCCTCTATCAGGAAACCGACGATATTTATCTGGTCGCTGAGGTATTAGGCCACTCCGACGTCAATACCACAAGGAAACATTATGCAGCTATGTCTGATACAAGAAGGCGGCAGGCAGCAGGGAAAGTTATTTTAAGAGAGAAAACACTGCCGCAGGAAGAATCTTGATTCGATGACAATGACATACAAAGTACAGTGAAAAAGCAAAGAGTGGAATGGATCATTTGAATATTGTCCATTCCACATACACATACTTAAATCATATTATCATTTCTTAATACATCTGTTAGATTACAATTCATAATCTTTCGTCCGCCAATATAGTAAGCCAGCAAAACAAATCCGAAAATCGTTAGAATAAATAGAAGAATCGGTATGATTGGCGCTTCTGTAAAAAATTCCTCAGGATTCAGATAGCTTGCAGTTATCATAAAGCTTACAAAAATCACAGTAAGAGGCAATGTTATAAAGAACGGCCGCCATGCTATCACAAAGGCTTCAATATAAAACATTTTCCTCATACTCCCAGGTGTCATTCCTATGGAGATATATCTTGCAAATTCTCTTTTTCTTTGCCGGATAAAACCTAATGTATTTGAGAATACATTAGCGATACCAATAACGGCAAGCAAAGCGCACAGTGCTCCGATAACGAACATATAACCATTGTACATATTATCATTATCTATCTTTTCCTGAATACGGTTTTCTATTTCGAAATCATATTTCTGATTAAGAATTTTAGATAAATCCGTTTCCACCGTATTCAATTCAGAAAGTGTCGCTTCATCCTTTGCCAGCACACGTATGTAAGTATCTGTTTCGGTATCTTGTATGACTCCGGACATTTGCTCCCACAATGAGAGAGGAATAACCTGGATTAACGCATAATTATCATATTCTTCCCTTAAAACCGGCGGTTCTTTTGCATATGTAAGTACAGGAAGTTCAAATGATTTTTCTGTTTGTTCCGCATTCTGTATCATAATTGTATCCTGTTCTTCCGAAAGAAATGGGATGTATTCCTTATAACGGAAATTGCTGTTTTTATTATCCCAAATCCGATTTAGAACAATGCTTCCGGCAATGTCTGCAGGCACACCAATTTGCTGACAATAATCTTTGAATCCATCATCATCCATAATAATTATTGGAGCCTCAATCAAATAATTTTCTCCTTTTGCACGAATATCATTTCCAGCCAAGGCCTCCAAACCGCCCCGCCGAAGGACATCCTCACTCATACTGGCTTTTGGAATACAGCATATTGCATTTGCTTTTTGATAAACAACAAAATTTATTTCTTTCTCTTGAGATAAATCCTTGGTCTGTTTAAAATCCCTTATATCGCAATCCTTCAGCGTTATCATCACATCCCAGGCATTTTGATAGCGTTCAAAGTAAGTATGGTTTGTGCTGATTTTTGAAAGAGTAAGGAAGCATAGCATAAGTGTGAAACCCATAAAAGAAAGTGTCAAAGACAGTGTGGAAGTTCGCATAGCTTTTTTCTGCGCTTTTAGCGCATTTCCTGCCAGTTCTCCTTCTATTCCAAAAAGCAGGCTGAGAATATGAGATTTTCTCCTTCGTTTTAAGAAAAACTCATCAGTATTTTTAATCGCTTCAAGAGGTGTTCGCTTACTCAATTTTCTTGCGGGCAGCCATGCGGAAATCAATACAGTCACAACCGCAGCTAAAATGGTAATAAGAAATACAGCCGGGTGATAAGTAAAATGGGCTTCTTGCCGGCCAACAACCCCGGAAGCAAGCATGTTGGCGAGCTGAATTGATCCAAAACTCAAGACGATACCAGCAATGCTCCCAATCAAAATAGGAACTATACAAAGTACTGCTGCTTCTTGTAATAAACAAAGGCGTATTTGTCCCGGCGTGGCTCCTATACTGGAAAAAATCCCAAATTGATGGATCCGGGCATTCATAGATACAGCAAAAGCATTGTGGATTATTAAAATCAATGAAAACGATACAATCAGTAAAATAGCCGTATAAAACGTCAGCAATAAAGGCGGGCTCGCATTCTGTGGATCATGAATGAAATAATTTGATAATAACGTTTCATGATAAGATATTGCCGATGCATCTATCTCCAACTGCTCGGCAATCAAAGGCATATCCTGATAAATCATTCTCATGTTCTGAAAACAAATATCAATTACTACGCTTTGTTCATTAGAAAGTTCTTTATTAATTTTGGCTGTTTTAACATTTTCAAAATTTTTAATAGAGGTTATCGTATCTTCATCAAATGTTCCGGAAATGCGTCCCTGCCAGTTTCCTTCCTCATGAATTGTTGTTTTAATTTCGTAATTCCACAAATTAAAAAACAGGCTGCAAAGCAATGATAAAAACAATGCAGAGATAAAAGCCGCAATCATAATAGAAAGACTGGATGCACGATTCTTCCTGATAAAACCTACAGAGTATTCTTTCCACATACGGTTCACCGGCCTTTCTCCCATAGAATATTCGTGTTTCTTTTATTAGAATCACGGGATTGATCGCTGATAATTTTTCCATCTTCCATTGTTACTAAGCGGTCTGCTTCCAAAGCAATTTTTTCATCATGGGTAATCAAAAGAATCGTCTGATTCAGATTGCGATTTGACAATTTTAGCATATCAACAATTTCTTTTCCATTTTTTCGGTCTAGATTTCCTGTTGGTTCATCTGCAAGCAGGAGCGCCGGCCGGTAAATTAAAGACCTGGCAATTGCCACACGCTGCTGCTGACCGCCAGATAACTGATTGGGGAGAGCTTCCAATTTATCAGCAATTCCCAAAGAATTTATAATTTGTTTAAAATATTCCTGATTGGGTTTTCTCTTATCCAGCATAAGCGGCATAAGAATATTTTTTCTAACAGTAAGTGTAGGAATCAGATTATAAAACTGATATACTAGTCCTACTTTTCGGCGTCTGAAAATAGCAGACTGTGTAGGATTCATAGCAGCAATATTGGTTCCTTCTATCACAACTTTTCCCTTTGTAGGCTTGTCTACGCCTCCCAGAATGTGTAAAAGTGTAGATTTCCCAGAGCCGGAAGCACCGATAATTGCCACGAACTCTCCTTTTTGTACAGATAAATCAATTTGGTCTAGAGCCACTACCTGATTATTCCCAGACCCATACACTTTTCGGACACCTTCACATTTTAGTATCTCCATGCGCTTTCTCCTTTCTTGATGCAGATCTAGTCTTGTTCAGTCAAAATACAGTATAGCAAAGTAAAATGACATCTTAGTGACTGTATATCTTTATTTCAAAGCAAGCGCCGCCATTTGGGAGATTTCTGGCAGTAATTGTTCCATTCTGCAATTCAAAAATAGAACGGGCAAGGGACAGTCCAATTCCGATTCCGTTTGTGGCTGCACGTTTCCCACGATAGAAACGTTCAAAAAGATGTGGTATATCCTCTGGTGCAAATCCAGTCCCTTCATCCCAGATTAAAATTTCTGCATAGATCGGATTATTTGTATAATCGCAATGAATACACCCTCCTTGCTGTGAATGTTCCATGCAATTTTTCATAAGATTCATAAGAGCTTCCAGCGTCCATTCTAAATCACCGAGGAACTCCACACATCCTTTTTCCGGTATTTCGACAGAAATGTGATTTTTTATCAGCAAATCGTTTAGGTTTTCTGCTGCCAGCGTAAGCGCCGTATAAATATCGACACTGGCATATGTTAGCGGCAAAACTCCTGCATCAACTTTAGAAAGCAATAATAGGGATTCTTCCAATCGGTTCAATCGTTTTAGCTGTTTTTCCACTTGTACGATATAATCATTAGGTACAGCTTCTTTCATTAGCTGCAGAGATAAAAATGCTGCGGTAATCGGTGTTTTAAGTTGGTGAGAGATATTGGCAAGATTTTCCGCAAATTTTTTCTGACCTGCTACAGCCGTTTCCTTCATTTGATGGAGTGCTGTAACGGTTTTATAAATTTCATCCTGCAAATGGGAAAAATCATCATCTTCTGCCTGTATCATCATCCCGCTTGTACCTATATTGACCTTTTCCAGATAAGCTGTCAATTCTCCAATCCTTTTTTTGTTTCTTCTCTGTATTCTCCAAATCACGGTAAGGAATATACCTGATATTATCAAAAACAGAAGGAAAAAGCGAATATAAATATCCCATGAAAGCCCTTTGCAAAATTCAGCTTCACGATATCCAAATTTTGATAAATACTGATTTCCGTTCACATTTTGTTCTTTAAGATTATGATATTTTTTTACCGCTTGTAAAATTTGCTGCTCATCTTCTGGATTGTGTTCTATGATTATTTCACAAAACGTCGAAATATGTTCATATGCGATTTCCTGATAAGCAGATAGACACAAGACAGCCATGCTTCCTATACAAAGAGATAAAGCAAAAATAGGGAGCAATAAGATAGCCCATTTCTGTTTCCGATTCATATTGTATCCTCCATGCGATAACCAAAACTGCGAATTGTTTTTAGACACGGAGGATTATGTAATTTTTGCCTTAACCGTTTCATTGTGACTGTCAATGTATTATCATTGACATAAATGCCGTTTCTGTCCCAAATTTCTTCCAAAAGCTGTTTCCTTGTAATGGTCTTTCCTTTATTTTCCATCAGAAGAAGTAAAAGCTGGTATTCTGACCGACGAATTTTCAATTCTTCCTGTTGATAATAAACAGACATTTTTGTTTTATCCAATACAATTTCATCACAAAACAATTTTGATTCATTTATGCTTTTTGTTCTTCGCAGTACCGCCAATATACGGTGATATAAAACGGATAATTCAAATGGTTTTACGATATAATCATCTGCCCCGTTTTGAAATCCAGAGACTACATCAAAGGAGTCTCCTCGGACGGTTAAAAAGATAAGGGGCAAATCCTTCCATCTGATACGAATCCAACGGCAGAGTTCATCCCCTTGTCCGTCCGGCATATTCCAATCAATTAGTATAATTGTAGGAATATGGCTTATCAATGCTTTCTTAGTTTCTGCAATGGTTCCAAATGAGGTTACTTTGCAGTTCTGTTGATTCAAATATTCTGTGACAGATTTTGCAATTTGCTCATTATCTTCTGCATAATATACTTCAATCATATTCTTGTTCATAAAAATACCTCAATTTAAAAGCCCTATGTGATTGTCACATAGGGCCTGTGTTCTGTAATTTCTTTTTGATTGCCTGAAAATCACGGACGGTTTCTGCAAATTTTGTCGGATCCCTTAAGATTGCAGATGGATGGTAGACTGCAGTTAGGGATACATTTTTTCGTGTAACAAATGTCCCATGCTCTCTCGTAATCCGAAAATTAGGACGGATAATGCGCTGAGCAGCGATTCGTCCAAGACAAACGATGATTTTCGGCCGCAGAAGCAAAGTCTCATATTTTAAATACGGTATACATGCTTCTTGTTCCTCCGGCAAAGGATCACGGTTTCTTGGAGGATGACACTTCACTACATTGGTCAGATAAATCTCCTCTCTTGACATATCTGCTTCCGTAAGCAGCTGGTCAAATATTTGTCCGGATCTGCCGGTGAACGGGATTCCGTTTTGATCTTCCGTCTGCCCGGGAGCTTCTGCAATGAAAAGAATCGAAGAATGCAGATTTCCTTTGCCCATGACCGGATGGTTCCGGGTCTTGCACAGGGAACATCGGTTACAGGCGCATACAAAATGCTTTAACTCTTCATATGTATACATCAGAAAGATCCGGCGCCTTTTACTGATTTTCTTTCATCGCTATCACTTGTTTGATGAGTTCTACACTGCCGTCAATTCCCAGATAGCTGCTGTCCAAACATAAATCATAAGATTTGGCATCGCCCCATTTGTTAGAGCTGTAATAATTATAATAGCTGGAGCGCTGCTTGTCTTTCTTGATCAAAGCTTCTTTGCTCTTGTCAGAAGGAATATCATAGGAATCCTCGATTCTTCGAATTCGATCTTCAAACGGTGCGTGAATATAAACACTCAAACAATTATTGAAATCCTCCAGTGCATAATCCGCACATCTTCCGACAAATACACAAGGACCTTTTGATGCGATCTCTTTGATTGTATCAAATGCCGCAAGAAATACCTTGTGATTCAGCGGCAAATCAAAGGAATTAGAATTATATCCGAGAGAGTATGGATCCATTACAAGAGAATAAAGAAAACTTGTGGTCGGCTTCTCATCAAAACTTTCAAAAATCTCTTCGCAGATGCCGCTTTCCTTTGCCGCTACCTTAATCAGCTCTCCATCGTAAAATGGAATTCCAAGATCATCGGCAAGTTTCTGTCCGATTAAATGTCCTCCGCTTCCATACTGTCTTTCGATCGTAATGATTGTTTTTGTACTCATATGAATCGCTCCCTTCCCCAAAAGGGTAAAATCAAGTTATTTATTTGTTGTTTATAGTATACATTATTTTTGAAAACGATACAAGAAAATTTCACCCATAATGAAGTGAGAAAGAATCCTGCTTTGCAGGATTCTCCGCCTGCGGCGGGCGCTTCGGCGCTATCTTCATCTCCGCCGCAGTGCGATCCGCGCGGAGCATTTTTTGTTGCATAGGAACGCAGTTTCCTATGCAACAAAAAAGAATCCCGCAGTGCGAGACTCTTTAAAAGTGTTTCTTTACATATTCTCTGGCGAAATCAGCATCCTTGTGCATCTGTTTGCTTAACGCATCCAAAGACTCAAATTTCATTTCCGGTCTTTTATAATATAACAATTCCACACGAATTTCTTTGTGATAAATATCTTTATGGAAATCCAGGATATAGGTTTCTACACCCATGTGTTTTTTCCCTTCAATCGTCGGTTTTGTTCCTACGTTGCTGATTCCATAATAAGTCTGATTCTTATAATAAATTCTGGATACATAAACGCCATTCGGAGGCAAAAGTTTGTCTTCTTCCGGTACTTGATTTGCCGTTGGAATTCCCAAAACATCTTTTCCCAGATGATTTCCGTGTACAACAGTTCCGTAGATCATAAATGGTGTTTCCATCAAATCATTCGCTTCCTTTATTTTTCCTTCTTCGATCAAAGCCCGAATCCTTGTACTGGAAACAATTCCTCCGTTTAATTCCAGTTTTGGGATTACAATCAAACGAAAATCATGATCCTTCTCCATCTCCTGCAAAAGTTCTACATTTCCACGGCGTTTGTATCCGAAACCACAGTCATCTCCTACGACCAAGATCTTCATCCCCATCTTATCCAGAAGAATTTTCTTTACAAAATCTTCCGGTGCCAGATGGGAAAAAGCCGTGGTAAAAGGATGTTCAATAAAAATATCAATCCCTCGTTCGGAAAGCAGCTTTGTCTTTTCCTTGTGAGTATAGATCACACGGATATCTTTATGTTTCAGCATATTCATCGGCGGACGGTCAAAGGAAAAGACCGCTGCCTGATAGCCTTGTTCCTTGTACTGAACTAATTGGTCAAAAATCAGCTGATGTCCCTTATGCATGCCGTCGAATTTTCCAAGGGTGACCGCAGTATTATGAAATTGAAATTTTTCAGTATCGTGAATGTACTCCATGGCTTCCTCTCAATCATTTTGGTCATAAAATATTTTATCCGGAAAAAACATCTGTTTTCTCCACTGATAAATTCCGATAAAATGTCCGTCCTCATCATAAACACGAAGCTTCTTTTCGATATCAAGATTCGTCTCAAAAAAGCAGGATTGCTTTAACGGATTTCCGTTATACAATAATTTATTATAATGTTTTTGAACCGTTCCCTGCGGAAGCGAGGAAAAGACCTTCTCAATTGGTATGATATATTCTTCCAAACGGCCTTCTTTTGCTGCTTCTTCGATTTGCGCAAGAGTGTGGGAATTTTCAATTCGAAATCCGCTGGACTTTGTTCGAATTAATTCTGTCATATAGGCGCCGCTTTGCAGCTTACGTCCAATATCCCGGCACAGACTTCGGATATAGGTTCCTTTGCTGCAGGTAACCGTCATGGAAACTTCCGGGAGACGAATTTCTATATTCGAGATTTCATAGATCTTTACTTTCTGCGGTTTTCGTTCAACAACCTTGCCTTCCCTGGCTAATTCATAAAGTTTTTTCCCTTGAGTCTTCTTGGCAGAATACATGGGTGGAATCTGGTCATAATCCCCTGCAAAAGAGAGAATGGCTCCCCTTACGTCCTCTTCAGAATTGGGAATCGGAAAACTTTCGATCTCTTCGCCCCAAATATCTTCTGTATCTGTCTCTTTTCCAAATTGAAACGTTGTCCGGTACTGCTTTTTTGTCGCTGTCAACATATCACAAAGTTTTGTTCCTCTGCCAAGACATACCGGAAGCACACCGACGGCGTTGGGATCCAGCGTTCCGGTATGCCCGATTTTCTTTTGATGAAGGATTCCTCTTAACTTGGCAACAACATCATGTGATGTATAACCTTGTTCTTTATATACATTGATCATTCCGTTTATCATATGAACAAACCTCTATAATTGTATTTTTATCTTTTGAAGCAGCTGCTCTTTGACTTCTTCCACATCTCCAAATACGGTACATCCAGCTGCCAAAATATGTCCTCCGCCGCCAAATTCCTGGGCGATCGATGCGACATTTACTTTTCCGTTGGAACGCATGCTGACTTTCTTTCCGCCGTCATCCAAAGGATAGACAAACACAGCGGTTTCTACATCTTTTGTAATCCGAAGCTGATCAATGATTCCATTAAGATCCGCAGATGAAGCATGCAGTTCATCCAGTTCTTCCTGTGACAGACTTGCAAAGATCACAGCTCCGCTGCAAAATAAACGGCTATTTAATAATGCTTTGCCGAGCACTAGATTCTGGACATAAGTCTTTTGAAAAAAAGTCTCGTCGATGATCTTCGAATGAGGAACTCCTTTCTCCAGAAGCTCCCCTGCATAAATCATCGTTTTCTTCGTTGTATTGGAATGTTTGAATACTCCGGTGTCGTGTATAATGCCCGTATACAGGCATTCCGCGCATTTTTCCGATATTTGATCCATCGGCAGCAAGCCGCACAATACCTCGCAGGTCGCACTGGCTTTCGGATCTGCTTTACAGTAATTTCCCAATCCCTGATTGCTGATGTGGTGATCAATACAAAAAACAATGTCTGCATTTCTTACCATGCCGCAAAAAGGATGGTAACGATCTTCTGAGCTGCAGTCAAGGACAAAAAACAGATCATAAGAAACATCCTTTTTCGGATCCGTCAATATTGTTTCACTGCCGCTTAAGAACAAGAATTCGCTGCCAATCGGCTCTAAGTAGACATCCACTGTTTTTTCCGGATAATGTTCCGTGATATACTGTCTTAAAGCGAGACAGCTTCCGACACAGTCTCCGTCCGGATGAATATGTCCGGTAATCCCAATGGTCTTAGCTTTTTGGATTTGTGCAAAAAAATCTTTCATAGCTGCTCCTATTTCTGCAAATCGTCAATCTTCTTTGACATTTCAACACCATATTCGATGGAGTCATCCAAAATAAATTGAATTTCCGGTGTATTTCTCAAATTGACGGTATGAGCCAGTTCCCTGCGGATATATCCCAGCGCGCTGTTTAATCCTTCCATTGTTTTATCTTTTGCTTCCTGATCTCCCAGAACGCTGATATATGCTTTGCACTGTTTTAAATCTGAGGTCACCACCGCATCAACAACGGATGTCATCGGCGCGATTCTCGGATCTTTGATTTCCCTGCTGATAATGCGGCTTAATTCCCGCTGCACTTCTCCATTGATGCGTGTATTTTTAATGCTGTTTTTTCTCATTGCTAACTCCTTTCCTGTCTTTTGCTTTCCGGGAATTTGAAAAAATCCCCGGAAAACAACACGGTATGGAATCTATCTTGGGACTTCTTCCATAACGAAAGATTCAATTTGGTCGCCTTCTTTGATGTCGTTAAAGTTCTCAATTACCAATCCGCATTCAAAGCCGCTTCGAACTTCTTTGACTGCGTCTTTTCCTCTCTGAACAGAAGCAAGCTTTCCTTCATGGATGACAATGCCGTCTCGAATGATTCTTGTGGAACTATCACGCTGGATCGTTCCGTCTGTTACATAAGAACCTGCAATTGTTCCAACGCCGGAAGCTTTAAAGATCTGGCGTACATCTGCATGACCGGTTACTTTTTCTACAAATTCGGGATCCAGCATTCCCTTCATTGCGGATTCAATATCTTCAATTGCGTTATAAATGACACGATAAAGTCTCATATCGACTTTGTCTGCTGCCGCAGCATCTTTCGCTGCAGGCTCAGGACGAACGTTAAATCCAATGATGATCGCGTTGGATGCAGAAGCCAGCATTACATCGGATTCATTGATCGCGCCGACACCTCCATGAATGACTTTTACAGCCACTTCATCATTGGTCAGTTTTTCAAGACTTTGTTTTACAGCCTCCACTGAACCCTGTACATCGGCTTTTACGATAATATTTAATTCTTTTACGCTTCCCGCCTGGATTTGGTCAAACAAATCATCCAAAGATAACTGACTCTTTGTTTCAGACAGCATTTTCTCTCTTCCATATGCGATAAATTTATCTGCTACGGAGCGGGCTTCTTTCTCACTGTCCATTGCCATGCAGACTTCGCCGGCATATGGAACCTCGCTTAATCCAAGAATCTCTACCGGAGTAGACGGACCGGCTGCTTTGATCCTTTTTCCTTTATCATTGATCATTGCGCGGACTTTTCCGTGAGCATTTCCAACCGCAATCGCATCGCCAACGTGAAGGGTTCCTTTCTGAACAAGGACAGTTGCTACCGGACCTCTTCCTTTGTCAAGCTGTGCTTCCAATACAATACCTCTTGCTTTTCGGTCTGGATTTGCCTTTAATTCCAGAACTTCTGCTGTTAAAGATACCATATCCAGCAATTCAGGGATTCCTTCTCCTGTATGGGCAGATACCGGACAAAAGATCGTGCTGCCTCCCCAGTCTTCCGGAATCAGCTGATATTCTGTCATTTCCTGTTTTACACGTTCGATGTTAGCACTTTCTTTATCGATCTTATTGACAGCTACAATAATCTCGACTTCTGCAGCTTTTGCATGGTTGATTGCCTCAATGGTCTGCGGCATAACGCCATCGTCTGCCGCAACGACAAGGATCGCAATATCTGTGGACTGAGCGCCTCGCATACGCATAGAAGTAAACGCTTCATGTCCCGGAGTGTCAAGGAATGTGATCTTGCCATTGGAAGTTTCTACGGTGTAAGCACCGATATGCTGTGTAATTCCTCCTGCTTCACCGGTGGTTACATGAGTAGAACGAATTTTATCCAAAAGGGAAGTTTTACCATGATCGACGTGTCCCATAACACAGACAACAGGAGGTCTTTCTACCATCTTGCTCTCATCGTCTTCTTCGTCGTCTTTTAAGATTTCTTCAATCACATCAACCTGCTGTTCCATCTCTACCAGGCGGTCAAAATCCATAGCAATCTCTTCTGCACGTTCAAAATCCAATTCTGAGTTCAGATTCAGCATCCCGCCTCCGCTGATCAGAAGTTTCTTGATGATATCGTTGGCAGGGATAGACAGAGCTTCTGCCAGTTCTTTTAATGTTAATACCGGAGGAATTTTTACCGGAACGTCCGGATTGACTTCCGGCTTCTTTACCGGTTCCGGTTTAATAAAAGCACCTGGCCCGGAAGTTTTCTTCTTTCTTCTAGGTTCCTGCTGATTCTTATTATTGAATCTTTTATTCTTTTTATTCTTATTATTGAATTTTTGAGAATTCTGCGGATTTTCTTTTCTTAAAATCCTGCGGTCTCCATCTTGTTTTTTATTCTTTTGGTTTTTCTGATTCTTCTGCGTTTTAAAATCTTTTCGGTTCTGATTATCATTACGATTTTCTTTGTTATCTCTTGGATGATTATCCCGCTGGTCTTTTCGATTCTGATTCGGCTGTTTTTTTCCGTTTCTACGGCGGTCTCCATTCTGATTTTTGTTTGGTGCGCCTTTTCCTTCTTTTTTCCCGTTTCCATTTTCCTGGTTTTTCCGGTTCTGATTATTCTTCTGAGAAGATGTATTCTTTTTCGGAGCCAATGCTTTTTCTACAATTGCTACCTGGTCGTCATTTACCATACTCATATGGTTTTTTACATCGATTTGATTTGATTTTAATATTTCCAAAATTTCTTTATTATCTTTTCCTAATTTCTTTGCAACTTCATATACTCTGAATTTTGCCATAAATTACACCTCCATAGATTTTTCCTTATCAAGCTGTCTCCGGATCATATCAGAAAAGCCCTGATCCACAATTGCAATGGACGCCCTAAATTCTTTGCCGATCGCATGGCCAAGCTGTTCCTTGCTGCACCAAATAGAAAGAGGCACCTGATAATGGCTGCACAAGTTTCTGAATTTTTTTTTCGTATTATCCGAAGCGTCCTCTGCCACAATTACGAAATGTGCACTGTGTTTCCGAATCGCTTCTGAAACCGAAAAATCACCGCTGATCAGATTGCCTGACCGCATACAAAGCCCAAGCGACGACAATGTATTATGCAAGCTCATTCATCTCCTTTTTTAATTGTTCATAGATTTCTTCTGGTATTGCCATCTTGAAAGAACGTTCCAGCCCTTTCGATCGAATGGCTTTTTTGAGGCAGTCTTCGGATCTGCAGATATACGCTCCGCGTCCGTTCTTCTTCCCGGTCATATCCATGGAGATATCGCCTTCTTTTGAACGAACGATACGTACCAAATCACGTTTTGGCTTTTGTTCTCCGCATCCGATACATTTCCTCGTAGGAATTTTCCGATTGCTCATTCTATCACATCCTGTTATTCTTCTTCGTCAACAGCTTCCTCAAAATGATCTTCTTCGAAAGCATCTGTTTCATCCTGCATATCTTCTTCAAAAGATATATCTTCTGTCTCTGATTCTGTCATAAGATCCTCTTCAACGGTCGGATCCATATCAAATTCGTCATCAAATTCCATCAGATTCGGTTCTTCTTCCTCGAGCTCTTTTCTCTGTGCTTCTTCCTGTGCTTGAGATTCACTCTTGATATCGATCTTATATCCGGTCAGACGTGCTGCCAGTCTTGCATTCTGCCCTTCTTTTCCGATTGCGAGAGATAACTGATAATCCGGTACAACGACTTCAGCGCTCTTTTCTTCCACATCTGCTGTCACAGATACGACTTTCGACGGGCTTAATGCATTTTCAATAAATATACAAGGGTCTTCATTCCAATTTATGATATCGATTTTCTCACCTTTTAAATCATTGACAATGGCATTGACTCTGGCGCCGTTTAACCCGACACATGCTCCTACCGGATCAACATTCTTATCATTGGACCATACCGCCATTTTTGTTCTGGAACCGGCTTCTCTTACGATGCTTTTAATCTCTACGGTACCATCCTGGATCTCTGCGACTTCTTTTTCAAACAATCGCTTTACAAGATCCGGATGTGTTCTGGACACGAGGATACGCGGTCCTCGGTTTGTTTCTTTTACTTCGACAATGTAAAGCTTGATGCGTTCCGTTGGTTTAAACACCTCTCCGCGGATCTGTTCTGATTTCATCAAAAGAGCATCTGTCCTGTCATCCAAACTTACGCTTACATTTTCACCTACATATCTTTGTACGACGCCTGTTACAATATCTTTCTCTTTGCAGTAGAAATGATCATAGACAACACGGCGCTCTTCTTCTTTGATCTTCTGTACGATAACGCTTCGTGCATGCATCGCCGCGATTCGTCCGAAATCTTTTGGTGTGATCTCAATGCGTACCTGATCACCCAGTTCATATTTCTGATCGATGGCTTTTGCTTTTCCAAGGCTGATTTCCAAAGCCGGATCCATGACTTCTTCTACAACCTCTTTCAGCGCATATACATAGATATCGCCTGTCTGGCGATCCATATTTACGATGACATTGTCGGAGCTTCCAAAATCTCTTTTACATGCAGCAAGAAGAGAATTTTCGATGGCTTCCATAATAACATCTTTGTCAATTCCTTTTTCCTTTTCCAACTGATTCAGCGCTGCAATTAATTCGTTCATTTTTTCTCTTTCCTCCTTAAAAATCCAATGACAAGCGGGCCATTGCAATGCCCTTTGTTTCAAATGTGATATCTTCCTCATCAATCGTCAAAATGATATGGCCGTTGGAATATTCTTTCAAAATTCCCGTAAATTCTTTTTGCTTTTCTTTCGCCTGATATAATTTAATATCAATTGATTTTCCAATGCTGCGAAGATAATCTTTTTCTTTCTTAAGCGGACGTCCAAGCCCCGGAGAGCTGACTTCCAAGATATAAGCGTCTTCAATAAAATTTTCTGCATCCAGCTTTGCTTCCAGAGCACGGCTGATCAAAACACAGTCATCAATATTGATCCCGCCTTCTTTGTCCGCATATACCCGAAGATACCAATCCGCTCCTTCTTTTACATATTCTACATCAACTAATTCAAAATGATGTTCTTCTATGATCGGAAGAACCAAAGCTTCTGTTCTTTCTTCGATTTCTGCGTGTTTTGCCAAAATATCATTCCTTTCCATCTGTTATCGTCATTTTCTCTTGTTCATAGGTCTTCGATTTTAGACAAACAATAAGAGTGGACTTGCGCCCACTCTTATCGGTAATCTCTTAAGCTGTTTTTATTTTATCATGAAAAAAAGTACTTGACAAGGGATTTTTACAGAAATTTGCAGTCAATTTATAATTATTCATCCATACATCAAAGGCATGGCTGAATAATTATATAAAATTGAAAGATAATTGATCTGTTTCTTCCAAATCTCCCATAATGCCAAGTTCTTTCATCTTATCGATTGCAGTCTGCGGCGCTTTGGTGCGATTTCGAAAGTTTTCAAGAGAAGTAAATGGCTCATTTTTTGATGCTTCTTCCACCTGGAGCGCTGCCTTTTCTCCCATGCCGTCGATGCTTGTGAGAGCCGGCATGATTTTGCCGTCAATGATCTGAAAGTCTTTTGCCTTCGCCTTATATATATCCAGCGGCATAAACTCATATCCTCGGGCATACATCTCATCTGCGATTTTCATCTCTCTTAGAAGATCAAGGTCTGCATTTTTCACTTCGTGTTTCGGTGTATTTTTGATCTGACGCATCCGCTCATTGAGATGCTCTTTTCCCAAACACATGTCTTCATAGGAGAATGCTTTTGCGCGGATGCTGAAATATGCTGCATAATACGCCAATGGATGGTATACTTTGTACCATGCGATTCTCCAGGCCATCATAACGTAAGCAGCTGCATGGGCTTTCGGGAACATATATTTGATCTGTTTACAAGACCAGATATACCAGTCCGGCACATTTTTTTCTCTCATTGCTTCTTCCTGCTCTGGTTTCAGTCCTTTTCCCTTACGAACCCCTTCCATGATCGTGAAAGATAATGCCTCATCAAGTCCCTGATTGATCAGATAGACCATAATATCGTCTCGACAGCAGATTGCCGTGGAAATCGTTGCGTCCCCGTTCTCAATCAATGTCTGGGCATTCCCAAGCCACACGTCTGTTCCGTGAGAAAGACCGGAAATACGCACCAGGTCAGAAAAACTTTGCGGGTGGGTGTCCTGAAGCATCTGAATAACGAAATCTGTTCCAAATTCCGGGACTCCCATAGAGCCAAGAGGCGTACCGTCAATATCCTCCGGTTGAATCCCAAGAGTTTCGGTTCCGTGGAACAATCCCATGACTCCTTTGTCATCCAACGGGATCGTATGGGAATCAATTCCCGTCATATCTTCCATCCTTCGGATCATAGAGGGATCATCGTGTCCCAGAATATCCAGTTTCAAAAGATTCTGGTCAATGGAATGATATTCAAAATGTGTTGTGATAATCGGTGTGTTCATATCATTGGCAGGATGTTGGATTGCCGTAAAATCATAGATCTCTTTATCATGAGGCACGACAATGATTCCGCCTGGATGCTGCCCGGTTGTTCTCTTGACTCCGGTACATCCGGCCGCCAGCCGTTCAATCTCGCATCGGCGTTTGCTGATTCCTCTTTCTTCCAGATATTTCAGTACATATCCATAAGCGGTCTTTTCCGCAAGCGTACCAATCGTTCCCGCGCGGAAGGCTTTTCCTTTTCCAAAAATAACTTCCACATAAGCATGGGCTTTTCCCTGGTATTCCCCGGAGAAATTCAGGTCGATATCCGGCTCTTTATCTCCTTTAAAACCTAAGAACGTCTCAAACGGGATATCCTGCCCTTCTTTGATTAGTTTTGCCCCGCATTTTGGGCAAACCGCATCCGGCATATCGAATCCTGACATACCTTTTTTGGCATATTCCTGTACCTGCTCAGAATCAAAGTCTACATAATGGCACTGAGGACAGATATAATGAGCCGGCAGCGGATTTACCTCCGTGATTCCCGCCATGGTAGCCGCAAAAGAAGATCCAACAGAGCCCCGGGACCCAACAAGATATCCATGATCGTTGGAATCCCATACCAGTTTCTGTGCAATAATATATAACACCGCATATCCGTTTCCGATAATCGATGTCAGTTCCTTTTCCAGTCGGTCCGTTACCCGCTTTGGCAAGTTTGGACCATAAATCTCATGGGCTTTATTGTAACAAATCTCTCTTAATTCCTGATCAGAATTTTCTATAACAGGCGGACATTTATCCGGATGAATCGGAGAAATGTTCTCAATCATCTCATTGATCTTATTGGGATTGGTAATCACGACTTCTTTTGCCTTATCGCTTCCCAAATAAGAGAACTCTTCCAACATCTCTTCTGTGGTACGAAAATAAAGAGGCGGCTGCTGATCCGCATCCTTAAATCCTTTTCCGGCCATTAAAATTGCACGGTAAATGGAGTCGTCCGGATCCAGAAAATGCACGTCACATGTGGCTGCAACCGGTTTATGAAATTCCTCTCCCAAATCTACGATTTTTTGATTGATCTGCTGAATGTCTTCTTCCGACTGAATGGTTTCATAACGGTCAGAACGAATCATGAATTCATTATTTCCCACCGGCTGTATTTCCAGATAATCATAGAAGTTTACGATCTTGGCGATTTCCTCATCCGAACGCTGATCGACCAGCGCACTGTATAATTCTCCTGCTTCACAGGCAGATCCAATGATTAGGCCTTCCCTGTATTTTTGAATCAAAGATTTCGGCATACGCGGACGTCGGTTAAAATAGTTGATATGTGATTCTGAAACCAAACGATTTAAATTCACTCTTCCGGTATTATTTTTCACCAGAATAATTCCATGGTACGTCCGTCCCTTCTTTATGAGATCCGTGCTGTTGGCCGCAAATTCATTGACCTGATCTAATGTATGGATTTCCTTTTCTTCCAGCATGCCAATAAAGGCAGTAAAGATTTTTCCGGTTGCCGATGCATCGTCTACTGCCCGATGATGGGTTTCCAAGACAATATTTAAATGCTTGCAAATATTATCCAATGTATATTTCCCAAGATGGGTCATCAAACATCTGGCAAGTCCAAGGGTATCAACTACCGTATAATCATATGGCAGCTGAAGTCTCTGACAGTTCGCCCGAATAAACCCGGTATCAAAGCCGGCATTGTGGGCAACCAGGACAGAATCTTGGCAAAATTCCAGGAACTTTGGAAGGATTTCTTCGATTGTCCCCGCATTTTTTACCATATCATCAGTAATTGTCGTAAGCTGTGTGATCTTATAAGGAATCGGTCTCTCCGGATTCACAAATTCACTGAATGTATCCGTAATCTTTCCATTGCAGACCTTTACAGCGCCGATTTCTATGATTCGGTCTTTTTCACTATGAAATCCTGTCGTCTCAATATCAAACACCACATAGTCATCTCTTAAGGATTGTCCTTTTGAATCAACTGCTAAATCCCCAAGATCATCGACAAAATAAGCTTCCACTCCATAAATAATCTTAAACGGATCATCTTCCGGAAGTCTCAAGTCTTCATAGGCATGACGAGCGATTGGGAATCCCTGCAGAACGCCATGATCTGTGATGGCAAGCGCCGGATGCCCCCAGTCATGGGCACGTTTTACTACCTCTTTGATCTGTACCACACTGTCATTATCACTCATGACCGTATGCAGGTGAAGCTCTACTCTTTTTTCCATGGAATGATCCTGTCGCTTCACACGGAAATCAGAAACCGGTTTGATCCCGACAACGGATCCCAGCGTAATTTCCCGGTCAAATTTATCATAAATAGCAACTGCTTTGATTCGATAAAAATTTCCTTTCTTTAATCCATCCAGGATTTCCGGAAGCTGTTCGTTTCTTACGAATATTTTGCATCCAATGGAATCTGTAAAATCTGTAAGATGAAAAATGATAATGGTTTTTTCGTTACGGATTTCCCTTGTTTCCAAGGATGTTATCTGTCCATGTACCACGACTTCCCCGATTTCATCATAAATATCTTTCATCTCGGTTAATTCGCCTTCGCAGTTTCTGCCATACAAAAGATCCGGATCATTCTTTGTATTCTTTCTTTTTCCAAATGCCTTTTCTCTCCTAGCCGGCGCAGCCGTTTTCTTCCGTGTTTTTTTCACTTCTTTCGGCTCTTCGCTTCCTTGCCCCGCATGTTCTACAATGGCATGGATCTCCTGTGACAGACGATAATCACTTTCATCTTTCAGGCTGCGGTCCTGGACTTTCGAAAAATCAAATCCCACTTTAATATCCATGGAAAATCGGTCTTTCATTACATTTTCAAAATATTCTTTGATGGCAGGAGCCTTGTTTCGGTTTACAAATGTATCTTCGAAATAAAAAGTCAGAACATCCTCATCTACTTTGTAATCACCTTTTCGCACAACGTTAAAAATAACCTCCCCTTTGCCTTTTAACTCAAAGAGGAAGCTTTTCATATAATGTTCCATCAAATATTTTAAATTGTATTGATCCGAGAGATGATAGGTTTCATGAAAACGGATCTTTATATAGCGTTTGGAAAATAGCTGTTCTCTGATCTGCTGCTCCATCCTCCAGGTATCTGCCCTGGAAATCAGATGGCTGCAGCAAAAAGAGATTTTCAGCATATTTTCCTTTTTTTTAAAAGTAATATTATGGATATCTACGGTCTCAAACATCGAATGAAACGCATCCGATACTTTCAGATCCGGAAATACCATGAAAAAAGGTTTGCCGCCTTTGGACATGTTTACTCACCCCAGTGTTCTAATTCGTATCTTAATGTATTTAACAATTCGTCTTCCGGCACTTTTCGAATGACTTCGCCTTTTTTGATCAAAAGTCCTTCTCCGATACCGCCGGCAATTCCCACATCGGCTTCTTTTGCTTCTCCCGGTCCATTCACGACACATCCCATAACCGCCACTTTAATATTTAAGTGCTCAAAATCACTTGCCATCGTTTCTACCTGATTTGCAAGAGAAATCAAATCGATATTGGTTCTTCCGCAAGTCGGACAGGATACGACCTCAATTCCGCCTTGGCGAAGGCCCAGTGTCCGCAGGATCAATTTCGCACTGGCTATCTCATTCACCGGATCGCCGGTCAGAGAAACACGAATCGTATCACCGATTCCCTGATTCAAGATGATTCCAAGTCCCACGGCAGATTTGATATTGCCGCTGTAGACAGTTCCTGCCTCCGTAATTCCTACATGAAGCGGATAATCCGTCTTTTCTGCCGCCAGGCGATATGCTTTTGCGCACATCTGCACATCAGAAGATTTGATACTTACTACGACATCGTGAAAATCACATGCCTCCAACATACGTACCTTATCCAAAGCGCTTTCTACCAGCCCTTCTGCTGTAACGCCCTGATATTTTTCAATCAAAGGTTTTTCCAATGAACCGCTGTTGACGCCGACCCGAATCGGAACATGATATTTTTTCGCCGTTTCTACGACTTTGCGAATCTTTTCTTCTCCTCCGATATTTCCTGGATTGATACGAATCTTATCCGCACCATTTTCCATAGCGGCAATCGCCAATTTATAGTTAAAATGAATATCAGCGACCAATGGAATATGAATCTTTTTCTTGATTTCCTGAAGCGCTGTCGCTGCTTCTTCGGTTGGTACGGTACAGCGCACGATATCACATCCTGCCTTCTCCAATGCCAGAATCTGCTTTACCGTAGCTTCCACATCTTCCGTCTTTGTGTTGGTCATGGATTGAATGGCGACCGGACTGCCGCCTCCAATGGTGACATCTCCAATCGAAACTTTACGAGTCTGTTCTCTTGTATACATAAAACTACCTCCTTTAGAGGATGATCTTAACGATATCCTGATACATGACAAATACCATAAGTGCCAGGAGAAGCATTAATCCGATTGTATGGATCGTTGCTTCCATTTCTCTTGGGATTGCCTTTCCTCGAATCGCTTCCAAAATCAAGAATACAAGTCTTCCGCCGTCCAATGCCGGTATCGGCAGCAGGTTCATGACGCCTAGATTGGCGCTGATCAAGATTGCCAGATTGAGCATGGTCAAGATAATGGTGATGATTCCATATTTTGCCGCTTCGTTATATTGGTCGCCTACGACTTTTACGATACCGACCGGTCCTGAAAGATCTTTCATTCCCAGCTGCTGCGTAATCAGCATTTTCACACTTTTTACCGTAAGCTTGATCTGAAGGCCTACTTCACGGAAACTATATTCTAATGTTTTTAACGGACCCACTTTCTGATAGCCCGGCCATGTAATTCCAATCATGTACTGCTGCTGCTCTTTATGATAGGCGGGAGTTACATTCATGGAGATTTCTTTTCCATCCCGCTCAACCGTCAGCGGAATGGATCCTCCATCGTAATCTAAATACATATAATAGGAAAACTCCCGGTAATTATGGATCCTTTTCCCATCTACATGTGTCATCACATCTCCGGCATGCATTCCGGCCTGTGCAGCCGGTGAATTTTCCTGCACTGCATAGACTTCCGGAAGATCGACTCCGGACATTCCTACTACGATCACAGAAAATAAAAATGCCAGGATAAAATTAAAGAGGGGACCGGCAAAGATAACAGCCATCCTCGCCCAAACGGATTTGTTATTAAATGCATTTTCCTCCGGGCGATCTTCGTCCTCGCCCATCACGCAGGCGCCTCCAAACGGCAGCAAATGGATAGAATAAAAGGTTTCGCCCACCTGTTTCCCGATCAGAGTCGGACCAAGACCGATGCAAAATTCATCCACCTGTATGCCATTTTTCTTAGCTACCAAAAAATGGCCAAGCTCATGCACGATGATAATGATCCCAAAAAGTAAGATTGCAATGATAATATTCAATGATCTACCTGCTTTCTATGTGCTCATATACCCACTGTTCTGTCTCTAATACTTCTTCCAAAGATGGATCTTTCTGTATTTTATGGGCCTCCATAGTATCTTCAATGATGTCGTAAATATCCAGAAATTTGATCTTTCGATTCAAAAACAGATCAACGGCTTTTTCATTGGCCGCATTAAATACGGTCGGCATACTTCCGCCCATTTTCCCTGCTTTGCAGGCCAGCGGAAGACCTCTTAATACATCGACCGGAGGCTCCTGAAACGATATCTCTTTTAACGCGGCAAAATCAAGCCGTTCCCCGGCAAGCGGACGATGTTCCGGATAAAATAATGCGTATTGTATCGGCAGTTTCATATCCGGTGTCCCAAGCTGAGCAATGACACTGCCATCTTGATATTGTATCATAGAATGTATGACGCTCTGTGGCTGCACCACCACATGAATCCGATCAAAATCAACATCGAACAGCCACTTTGCTTCAATTACTTCCAACCCTTTGTTCACCAAAGTCGCAGAATCGATGGTAATCTTTCTGCCCATGGACCAATTCGGATGCTTCAGGGCATCTTCTACAGTAACATTTTGAAGTTCTTCCAATGTTTTATTTCGGAAAGGCCCTCCGGATGCCGTAATAATCAGAGAATCCAGATCTTTTTGCTCTCCGCTCTGCAGACACTGAAAAATCGCCGAATGTTCACTATCTACCGGATAAATCTTAACGCCAAGCTCTTTTGCCATCGGCATGATAATATGCCCCGCTGTTACAAGCGTTTCTTTATTTGCCAAAGCAATATCTTTCCCGGCACGCATCGCAGCGATCGTTGGCCGGATCCCGATCATTCCTACAATTGCGGTTACGACGACGGAACAGGAAGGCTCACTTGCTGCTTCCAATAATCCATCCATTCCGGAAACAACCTTGGTATCCAAATCTTTGATTCGAAGCTTCAGCTCGGATGCCCTCGCTTCATCGTAAACGGCAGCGATTTTCGGCTGAAATTCACGGATCTGCTGTTCCAACAGATCAATGTTCTTTCCTGCCGCTAAGGCGGTAACGGAAAGATCTTGATTCGACCTTACGATATCCAGTGTTTGTGTTCCGATAGATCCTGTGGACCCAATCACAGAAAGGTATTTCATTTAAATCGTTCCTCCTGAAACCATAACCATGAGATAAAATACAACCGGCGCAATCAATAAAATACTGTCAAAACGATCCAGAATTCCGCCATGTCCCGGAATTAGTGTTCCATAATCTTTGATTCCGGCATCTCTTTTAATCGCGGATGCAGCCAAATCTCCGACAACGGAAATCAGTGCTCCGACTCCGCAAAAGATCGGGAACATCATAACCGGATCAAAAGACAGACGCAGTTTTGCTTTGATGTAAAGTCCGTAAATTGCACCGAGAAGGACGGCTCCCAGAATTCCGCCAATCAGTCCTTCAATGCTTTTTTTCGGGCTTAACTCCGGTGTCATCTTATGTTTTCCAATCAGCATGCCGACACAGTAAGCAAAGGTATCATTTCCCCAAGCTGCCAGGAAGATCAAGACTACGAATTCTCCGCCGTTCTGGATAATTCTCAGCTGATAAATATAAGAAAGCATGATTCCCACATATACAAATCCGAAAAAACATCCCATCATCTGATTTAATTTATATTTCGGGAAGCGAATCACATAGCATCCCAATAAGAAAATCAGGAATAGGATAATCAATGGAACCGTCCATTGTCCCAGATCAAAAAACAGCGCAACATAAAATAATATGGTTCCTGTATATCCGATGACCGCGAGGGAAGATTTTTCAATCTTAAAAATTCGCAGAAGCTCGCTGTACCCAATCAAAGATACAATCAAAGTAGCTGCAAAAGCGACCATGCCGCCCATATATAACGCAAATACCGTAAGTAATACTAATAAAACACCACTGATTAGTCGTTGCTTAAACATAAATTAAATTCCTCCAAATCTGCGATCTCGTCCATTATAGTATTCGATCGCTTTTTTAAGTTCTTTTTTATTAAAATCAGGCCATAAAACATCGGTAAAATAAAACTCTGTATAGGCTAACTGCCAAAGCATAAAATTCGACAAACGTTCTTCTCCGCTGGTCCGAATCATCAGATCCGGATCCGGAAGTTCTTTTGTATCGAGATAATTACAGAAAATATCTTCTGTAATCTCTTCCTGCTTCAGCCTTCCAGCCTGCACATCTGCTGTCATCTGCTTCATGGCACGAACCATCTCATCCCTGCTTCCATAATTTAAAGCAATCGTAAAGTTAATACCGGTATTGTTCTTGGAAGCTTCTTCAAGTTCTGCAATCTTTTCCTGAAGATCCTGAGACAGTCCGGTTACATCACCGATGACTCTTACTTTCATATTATTTTTATTCGCCCGTTTAATGCAGTTTTTCAAATAATCACGAAGCAATTTCATCAGGGCGTCAACTTCATCCTGCGGACGCTTCCAATTTTCTGTCGAAAAAGCATATACAGTCAAATATTTAACTCCAAGATCATGAGCATCCTCGATGATCCTCTCGACAGTTTTGCTTCCTTGTACATGTCCCATATTCCTTGGAAGATGTTTTTTCTTTGCCCATCTGCCATTTCCATCCAAAATGATCGCAATATGCTGAGGGATGTTTAAATGTTCCATAAGAACCTCCTTACATGATGAAACAAAACAGGACTGTGTTTTGTTTACAGCCCTGTTCCGTATTAAACTGTCATGATTTCTTTTGATTTTGACTCGACGCCGGCATCGATCTGTTTTACAAACTTATCCGTCATTTTCTGAACGTCATTCTCATAATCTTTTGCCTGGTCATCATTCAGTTCGCCTGCTTTATTCTGTTTCTTCACAAAATCATTCGCATCTCTTCGAATGTTGCGAACTGCGATTTTTGCCTCTTCTCCACGTTTCTTTACATCTTTTGCCAATTCTTTTCTGCGTTCCTCTGTAAGTTCCGGGAAATTCAGACGAATTGCCTTACCATCGTTGGTAGGGGTAATTCCTACGTCAGACATTAAGATAGCCTTCTCAATCTCTCCTAAAAGATTCGGTTCCCATGGCTGAATCAGAATCATTCTGGCTTCCGGAACAGAAACGTTTCCCACCTGGGCTACCGGAGTGGAAACACCGTAATAATCGACCTTTACCTTGTCAAGGACATGCGGATTGGCACGGCCTGCACGGATTGTCAAAAAATCGTTGATCATACTATCGTATGCTTTCTGCATTCTCTCTTCAAATTGTTCTAACATCTTATCTTGCTCCTCCTGTTTATCTATACGGTAACATAAGTTCCGTTAAATTCACCTTTCATCAGGTTTTCAATACTATTTTTCTCGTTTAATCCAAATACGGCCAGTGGCATCTTATTCTCCAGGCACATGATTGTTGCTGTCAAATCAATCACACCCAGTTTCTGCTCTAATACTTCATCCATCGTGATCGTATCGTATTTTACAGCGCTTGGATTGATCTCCGGATCACTGTCATAGACTCCGTCAATGGATTTTGCCAAAAGGATCGCGTCAGCCTCAATCTCTATCGCACGCAAAGCCGTTGAGGTATCCGTTGAAAAATATGGATGTCCGGTTCCGCCGGCAAAAAATACGACTTTCCCCGCATTCAAATCACGAACGGCTTTATCCTTTGAAAATAGTTCTGTAAAAGCTCCGCAGACAAATGGTGTATAAACTTCTGTCTCCATTCCAGCTGCACGGAATGCGTCTGAAACATAAATACAATTCATTACCGTAGCCAACATTCCAATCTGGTCTGCCTTGGTTCTTTCCATGCTGTCGCTGGTCCGTCCTCTCCAGAAATTCCCGCCTCCGATCACGATAGCGATCTGAAGACCTTCCTCTGTCAATGTCTTAACCTGGCGGGCAACGTCGCGGCAGGTAGCTTCATCAAAGCCTGTCTTCTTATCTCCCGCAAGCGCCTCTCCGCTGAGTTTCAAAAGTACGCGCTTCATATCTTTTAAATCATTCATTGCATTACCTCTTTTGCTTATTTTTACAAAATCACTCTGTGAAATTATATCATAATGGCAAAAAAAGGACAATACATAATCCTAGGAAAAGACGAAGAACAGAGAACTCTGCCATACAGGAAAAAATCGGCGTCTTAAAAACGCCGATGATAAATGATTCCATCTTATTTGCCATATGGCCGCTGTCCGCCCATAACGGCCGCCACCGTAAACATCGCCGGGAGAAACAAAGTTCCTATCTGCTCAAATTCAAATTCACCCAGGATAAGATTGATAACGATTGTAATCAGAGTCAAAAGAATCAGACCCAAACCATAGTAAAAACTCCGCTTACATCCGTCTTGTTGTGTACTGAACCGAAATCCGGTCAATCCGCCGGCAGCTGCTATCACTCCATAAAGGGCTGTCAATCCGATACTCATATAGAAACGGAATGTTGATACGTCTTGCTGCATTCCGATTTGAAAAGCAAGAACAACACTTAATAATTGTATGATTCCCTGAATCAGTATAATAAGCCCCATAACTTTTAAAAACGTATTTTTTCTTTCCATAAGAATGCTTTCCTCCAACCTTTCTCTATCTTGGCACAGTCTAACATAAAAGCATTTTATCGTCAAGAAACCTAACAGCTGTGTGCCGGGATTTTGGCAGAGATATGTTCGTAAATATAACGGCGTATCCTATTCTCTTCCGCTCCCAGAGAAAAAGCAAGCTCCTGTACCAGATTATCTTCCGCAATCTTTAGATATCTCTCATCTGTTGAAGGGAAATTTTTCCCATGTTCCAATCGTTTTTGTTTTTTATGGTGCAGTGTTATCACAAGCCGAAGCATATCTCTGCAGCTGCAGCTTCGAATACATTTTTTGTAGCTGTCTTCCCGGAATTTTCGGATCGGAATCTGAAATTCTTCCAAAGAAGAAATGCTCTCCAGCAGTTCTTTTGCTTCCAAAGGAGAAATGATGTTTCTCTTGACCGTCCGTTTATTATCCACCGGAGTAAAGATCTCGCTTTCTTTTTTTTGATATGGCCGGAGAACATAATATAGCTTGTCATCCGGAATCCCTTCCATCTGCATCGTCGTCACATCCAATACTTCACAAACACCAGTGCTTCCATAAACAATGTAGTCACCTTTTCTAAACATTCCATTCCTTCCTTTCTTTGTATTTTCTTTCTATTTTCTTTCTATTTTCATTATATCCTTATTTTAACAAAAAACTCCGATTATTTCTAATGTTTTTTCTTAAAAAACTGATTTTTTAGTCAATTCAGCATATACTAGGTTTCCTATTTGTTGATTTTGGAATTGAAAAGTATCGTTTCCTTCGATTGTTTTGGATATGTGGTCGGGCTATAATACAGAAAAAGGAGATGATGTACTATGGATTTTTTAAATTTTTCAAAAAACCTGATCCGCCTGCGCCAAGAAAGAAATCTCACGCAGGAACAATTGGCAAATTTCATCGGCGTTACAAAAGCTTCTGTATCTAAATGGGAAAACAAACAAAGTCTTCCAGATCTTATGATCTTACCTAAATTATCTGCTTTGTTTGATATTTCCATTGATGAACTTTTAGGATACAATGCACAGCTTTCCAAAGAAGAAAGCCGAAAAATCTATCATGATTTAGCTGATGATTTTGCAAACCAGCCTTTTGATGTGGTTCTTGAAAAAAGTCAAAAACTTGTAAAACAATATTATTCCTGCTACCGTTTCTTGTTTCAGATAGCGGCATTATGGACCAATCATTTTATGCTGGCAGACATAGACAGTAAGCAAAAAAAGGTCCTGACAGACGCCGTAGACTTATGTTCTCATATTGTGGAAAACAGCAAAGATATGGGACTGAGAAATGATGCTTTGTCATTAAAGTCCTATCTCTATTTGTTTCTGGGAACACCGAAAAAAACGATTGAAATCTTAGAAGAACTTCAAAATCCTTATAGTCTTGGCTCACAGTCTGACGCTGTTTTGATTGACGCTTACTGTAACATGGGAGAATTGGATAAGGCGAACTCTTTCTCACAAATTCGTATGTTCACCTACCTTCTAAATTTCATGTCAATTTCGACAAAATACTTATCGCTCCACTTAAAAGATGTGTCCATATGTGAAGAAACGATTGCCCGAATGGAGGAACTCATCCGAATTTACCATTTAGATGAACTACATCCAAGTTCTGTAATTTCTTTTAAAATACAATGTGCTGTTTTTTACGCTCTCCATGAGAAGAAAAGGGAAGCATTGCAGATGTTGGATCAGTATGTGCGCTATATGAAACTGCTTTTAAAAGACGATCAGAATCTCCTTCATGGCGATGCTTATTTCACCGCATTGGAGCCATGGTTCGAATCCGCTGATCTCGGATCCGCGGCGCCTAGAAACAAAAAAGTCATTTTCGAAAGCGGCATGAGCATTTTCCACAATCCTCTATTGCAATCCCTGGAAACAGAACCGAAATATCAGGAACTGAAAAAAATCATGTCATTCATTGGAGGTAATTTATGAACGAAATAAGAGAATGGATTCCTTTTTTAATCCCTTTGGTCATCGTGGAGTTGCTCCTGCTCGTTATCACCCTGCGCCATATTCTAACGCATGATCATTATCGGCATGGAACGAGAGCTATGTGGCTGATCATTACAATCGTCGGAATGCAGCTGATCGGCCCTGTCTTATATTTCCTGTTTGGAAAGGAGGAGACCTAATGAACGTGCTGGAACTTTCCCATGTATCAAAATCTTTTGGCTCTAAAAAGGTATTAAACGATTTAAACTTTTGCGTACCGGAACATGTGATCTTTGGTTTTATTGGAAAAAACGGCTCCGGAAAAACAACGACCATGCAAATGATTTGCGGATTGATCCCGATCGATCAAGGGGAAATCTTTGTGTGCGGTGATCCTGTTTCTTTTGGCAGCAGCAAAGGAAACGCATATATTGGATATCTGCCGGATGTTCCCCAATTTTATGATTTTATGACTCCCCGGGAGTATCTTACCTTATGCGGTCAAATCAGCCAAATTCCAAAAGATATCCTCACAAAACGGATCGAGTCTTACTTGGATATGGTTCAGCTTCTGCCCGACCGTCAAAAAATCAAAGGATTTTCCAGAGGCATGAAACAGCGGCTGGGAATTGTTCAGGCACTGCTAAATCATCCCAAACTTCTCATTTGTGATGAACCTACTTCTGCGCTGGATCCTGTAGGCCGAAAAGAAATCCTCGATATTTTAATGACAATCAAAGAACATACGACAGTATTGTTCTCCACACATATTTTATCCGATGTAGAACGGATCTGTGACCATACAGCGCTGCTGCATCAAGGAGAAATTCAATTTTTAAAAACAAGAGAAGAAATGAAATCACTGCAAAAAGAAGCGGATTTGGAAGTATGGTTTCGCACTCCGGAAGATCTTACGAAATTCCAGTCTGAATTTCCCGGCGGAAAACCTACCGGAAGCCATAGTCTTTTATTTTCTCAAAAAGACGAAACTTATATTTTGCTTCTTATGGAATCCCTGGTCCGCCAGCAAATCGCTGTAGAAAAAATCGAGAGAATGGAATATTCTCTGGAAGATTTATTTTTTGAAACGATAGGAAACGGAGGTAAGTCATCATGATTCAATGGATTGCATTTTTAAGGAAAGAATGGATGGAATTTATTCGAAGCGGAAAACTCTGGATGATATTGGTTCTATGTATTCTTTTTGGCATCACAAATCCGGCAATAGCAAAACTGACCCCATGGATGCTGGAAAACTTTTCGGGAAGCTTTCAGGAATTAGGAATTACTCTAGGCCAAGTAAAGGTCAATGCTATGACCTCATGGACCCAATTTGATAAAAATTATTCTCTCTTTCTTATTTTATTCCTGCTTCTAATGAGTAATATTTTAACCGCTGAATATCAGAAAGGCACCTTGATTCCTATTGTTACAAGAGGCATGAAAAAATGGAAAATTCTGATGATAAAACTCATTATGGTGCTTACGATCTGGATCATCGGATACTGGCTGTGCGTCTTGATCACCTTTGGATATAATGCGTATTTTTGGGGAAATCAGATCCTTTCCCATCTTTTCTCATATTGGGGCTGCCTTTTTCTGGCAGGTCTTTGGGTGATCTTTGTCCTGATCTTAGCTTCTGCATATTTTTCTTCCTACTTATCCGTCTGTTTATTCTGCGCTGCCGAATTTGCAATTTCTTATTGCTTGGGTATGATTGGAACAATTCAGAAATATGTTCCTAGCTATCTTTTAAAATCATCCGGTCTATTGACAGGGGAAACCGCCCTTTCTGATTATATATGGGCAATCGGCGTCGTCATCATCCTTTTGATGATCCATATGATTACTGCTCTGTTGGTATTCCGTCATAAAAATTTGTGTACATAACCAAAAAGGCCGGCTGTTTTTCCTCAAATAATTTGCTGACCGCACCGCACATATTCAATCTGTTCCCCCATGATCGCCTGCATTCTCTCAAATGGAACTTCTCCGGTACAATGTCCGGTAAAAAAATGACAGGGAAGTTTTTTCAGCTCGCAGGCGATCTGATCGATTGTTTCCAGATCTTCCATGGAATATCCTTGTTTTTTCATCATATGAAAACCACTGATTACCATATCAGGGACTCCCCCATAACATATTTTGTACGCATCCAAAATATTTAAAATCCCATTATGAGCACAGCCGGATATCAAAATCCTCTTTTCCCCCTCTTCTATAACTAAATATTGTTCGTGGGAAAAAGAATCAGGAAATACATGTTTCATCTCTTCGCTGTATAGTTCCTTGTTTCCATTTGGCCAGAGCCGTCTTCCAGCCACATTGGTAAACAGTGACAATTCCTCATCAATGATCAAATTTCCTTCCACTTTCATGATCTGCGGCAGATGTTCAATTGCCGGATCCAATCCGATATCATGAAACCCGTCCTGCTTCCGATGATAGAATCTTCCAAAGGCGTTTTCACGAATATAAATTTTCGCATGAGGATTTTCCTGAACAAATGCCATGATGCCGCCTCCGTGATCATAATGTCCATGGCTAATGATGACAATATCAATTTCCTTTAAATCAATTCCCAGCCTCTTGGCATTTTCTATTGTTTTTTTCGATGCCCCGGTATCCGCCAGCAGTTTATGCTTGGATGTTTCAATATACAGGGAAAAACCATGTTCATAGAGACAAGCCGGATTCCCACATGTATCTTCCATTAAATTCACTATTTTCATGATAGCAGCCTCCTTTTTTTCATTGTAGCAGATTTTAAAAACTGCCGCAAAAATAAGAAGAAGTTTTCTTCCTTCTTCCGTTTGACGCTTCCCAAAGAATTTGCTATGATTAAGTTAGAAAATACTAACTAAAGAAAGGAGTTTTCAATGAATTTTCAGCAAATCAAAGGGCTCACAAAATTAAAAACTTCCCTGAAAACATTTCGTACAGATCATCCAAAATTTCATCTTTTCCTGAAAACAGTTTTAAAAGAAAAAGCCCTCCAAGACGGTAGCATAGTGAAAATCTATGTCACCTCTCCGGAAGGCAAAGAATATGTCTGTAAAATGAAAATGAATAAAAACGATCTGGAACTGCTTCAATGTCTGGAAGCGCTAAAAGACAAATAAATCACAAAAGACCAAAGTGCCTAAGAGCATCTCTTATCCCATCTTTGTCGGCTGATCCTGTCACATAATCCGCGATTTGTTTCAAGGAATGCCCTGCATTTCCCATCGCTACACCAATCCCGGCATAAGAAAGCATATCGCGGTCATTTTCTCCATCTCCAAAGGCAATGATTTCCTCGCTTGTCAAATGATAATATCGCAGCATCTGACAGATTCCATTCATTTTCCCTCCATCCTTGGCGATCACATCCACGGCGTTGGAATTCCAATAGGTGATCTTGCAATGAGGGAGTTTCTCTTTTAGCGAACCAATGACTTCTCCATTGGCATACACAACAAATTGATAGATCTTCTCTCCTTTGTACTCTTCGACCTCCGGAACCGGCGTATGAATCTCAAACTGCGCTTTTTCTACCATTTCATTCACTGTATTGATGTACATCCGGTCTTTTTCAATGATCATAACCGGCAAATCTTTTCTCCGAAAGATTTGAAGCATTTCTTCTTTGTCTGATCCCTTAATCTCATTGTCGTAAAGTACCTGATGGCTTCCATCCAAACAAAGCTGACCGTTCAGCAGCACATAACCATCAAATGGAATATCGCTAAGCGGCAGATCGTTTATTTCCAACAGATGTCTCCCGGTTGCCGCGAAAACAAGGATCCCCTGTTCCTTTAATCGTAAAATTGCTTCCTTTGTACTTTGCGGAACTCTCGGTTCTGTTTCCGGGAGCAGGGTTCCATCGATATCAAAAAAAGCTCCTCGAATCATCTCTGCAATCCTTTCTGATTATTATTTTAACAGCTCTGGTTTTTGATCATTCTCATTATAGCATCTTTTCATCCTGAAACAAAAGCAGATACCTATATCGCAGCAAAAAATATCAGATATTTTCTCCGGCAGGCAAATTACTTCGATCGGTTAAATGATATGAATTGACTCTCCTTTGTTCCCTTGTTATAATATTTTTACTACATTTGTAAGATTTGGAGGAAGAATATGAAAAAATTGCCACAGATTTCCGAAGCTGAATTTGAAGTCATGAAAATCATATGGCAGAAGGCGCCTGTCAGTACCACAGAAGTGACAGATGACCTGACCCAGCGAACCGATTGGAGCCCAAAAACGATTCAGACCATGTTAAAACGTCTGGTCAATAAAAATGCTCTGACTTATCAGAAAAACGGCAGAGTTTTTGTATATTCTCCTTTGATTGGCGAGAACGAATATCTGGAACAAAAAAGCCGCTCGTTTCTTCATCGATATTTCCATGGGGATCTTACGGCTCTTGTTTCTTCCTATCTCGATAACGACCAACTGACTGATTCCGATATCGATACCTTACGTGATCTGCTTGCAAAAGGAGGAAAATAAAGTGTCATCGTTTCTTTTACGCTTGATCGTCTGCAGTCTGGTACTGATTCCCTTTACCGGCCTTCTTTTGATCATAAAACGGATTTTTCACAAGAAATTATCTGCAGGCATCCAATATGCCCTGTGGTCTTTATTTTTTGTTATTTTGGCATTTCCATTTTTTTCGGCCAATTTCACAATACGACTTCAGGCTTTGCCATTTCATGCCTCTTTGGGACCAAATGCATCTGCAAATACTCTTTTTCGTTCAAATACGGCTTCTCGGACAATCTCTTTGTCAACAGAAAAAATAAAAGATTTTGCAGTTTCTTCCAGTCCATCCGGAAGCTTTTCTTTTGAAGATTTATTTCTCGTGGTTTGGGTGGCGGGAGTATTTATTATGCTAATTGCCGCTGTTCGTTCCTGGCTGCTGTTTCGGCGTCTGCAGGCATCTGCTATGCCGGTTCAAAACCAACAAGTTTTAGAAATTTTCCATTCCTGCTGCAGGGAGCTTTCGATAAAAAAGAAGATTCCTTTTTACAGTACTGCTTTTTTAAAATCTCCCATATGCGCCGGAATCTTTCAGCCTAAAATTTATTTTCCGATTCGGTTGATTTCCGATGGTTCGAAACAAGATCTTCGTTTTATGCTGCTTCATGAGTTAGCCCACTGCAGCCAGCGTGATCACTTTTATCATTTGTTTTTCAATCTTGCCAGGATCTTCTATTGGTTCCATCCCCTGGTTTGGTTTGCGCTGCGCGAGATTCGCTGCGACCGCGAAATCGCTTGTGATTCTGTGGTTCTCCGACTTTTGACTTCAGAAGAACGAAAGAGCTACGGGAACACTCTGATTCAATTTGCACAGAATCTTTCCATGTTTTCCTTTGCTGCCGGAATCGGAAGCCCAGTAAAACAATTAAAAAGAAGAATTATCAATATTGCTGCTTTTGAATCAACAACAAACCAAAAGAAATTGTTCGGATTTTTGATATATTCTTTCGTCTTTCTTGTTTTCGTCGGATGTACGCCTCTTTTATCTATTTCCGCATCCGAAGATAACGATATGGATTATGATTCAGAATCCAATATAGATTCCGAATCGCTGGATCTTTCCAAAGAAATGAAAGGTTATGAAGGCAGTTTTGTTCTTTATGATGAGCAAAAGGATCAGTGGAAAATTTATCAGGAAGAGAAGGCCCATCAACGAATTTCTCCGGCTTCTACTTACAAAATCTACGACGCTCTTTTTGCTTTGGAATCCGGAATCATAACACCAGAGAACTCCCATATCGCCTGGAACGGGACTTCCTATCCATTTGAAGAATGGGAACAGGATCAGACCTTACAGACAGCGATGGAATCCTCTGTGAACTGGTATTTTCAAGATTTGGATGCTCATATCGGGCGAAGCAAACTTCAAACTTATCTGAAGAAAATTCATTACGGAAATCAATCCATTGGAACCGATCTTTCTTCTTACTGGCTTGACGGAGAATTAAAGATTTCGCCGATGGAACAGGTGAATCTGATGATTGCTTTGTATCATAATGATTTCGGTTTTCATGAGAAGAATCTTTATGCGGTGAAACAAAGTCTTGCTCTCTCGGCTTCCGGTCAGACCGCACTTTACGGCAAAACCGGTACAATCATGGAAGAAGGAAAAAACACCAGCGGATGGTTCGTGGGATATGTGGAAGTTTCCGGCCATACTTATTATTTTGCGGCCAATATTCAAGGAAAAAGTCATGCTTCTGGCTCACAGGCAGCAAAAATTACAGAGACAGTTTTAGCAAAACTAATTCCTTCGTTATCATAGACAAAACCCGGCAGGTTTCTTGTCTGCCGGGTTTGTATTGATGCATTAAATTACGTCTGCGCCAAATGGCATCAACGCTAATTTTGCCAGTTTAAAGTGCTGAAGGCCGAATGGAATTCCGACGATCGTTATACAAAGCAATGCGCCGAAAATCAGATGTTCGACTGCCAGCCAGAATCCAGAAGCAATCAGCCACACAATATTTAAAATAAAAGATCCTGCGCCTCCTCCATAACGGACTTCTTTTCCAAACGGAAAGAAACTCAGTGATGCGATTTTAAAACACTGCAATCCTACCGGAATTCCAATGATTGTAATGCACCACAGGCATCCTGCAAGCAGCCAGGAAAGTCCTCCGAGAACTCCTCCGCATACGAACCAAATCACATTTCCTAAACATCCCATAGTCTTCCTCCTTATTGATGGTCTCTGGCATACGCCAGATTTGATATAATTCCTTCGATTTGTAAAATAGCTTCATTCACTTGTTCTCTGGTCTCGTTAATCTTCGATTGGACGAGATAATCAGAAACCGGATTATCGAAGAAGAAATCCGTTACTTTCAGAAAATCACTGATTTCCAGATCCAGGTTCAAAGAAATCCGCACATCTTTCAGTTCTCTTTGAAAGATTTTCAGTCCTGCTTTTGCATCCTCCAGATAAGACTTCGCATCCTTTATTTTTGAATGCTTCATAAGATCTGTAAAAAGACCGCCTCCGAATAAATCCACAAGTCCCCAGTTTTTTGCATTCCTTAACTTTTCCTGAGCATTTCGAAGACTTTCCAGTACCCTTTCTCCTGCATCGATCGCTTCCTGAATCTCTATTTTCTCGACTTCATTTCTCATACCTTTTGACCTCATTTCTTATAACGAAACTATAAACTACATTTTCTTTGATCATGATAAGAAGTTTTCTAATGAAAAAGAAAAGACCCCTATCATGACCTAAGCCACAATAAAAGTCTTGCTATCTCATTTGATACGGATGCCAAAGGCAACGGTTGACGATCTCAAACCCACTCATACGAGCGTTCAGCTACTCCCTTTCATTTGCTTGAGATGAATATACCATCTTTTCCGGGTATCTGTCAATAGGATTTACAAATTAGTCGGACCAAAGCTGTAAGGAAGAAGATCTTTCAATAAATAGGTTCGCAGAGTTTGATTTTCTTCTAATAGGATCTGAAATGTCTCCGGATCACAAAATTCCAGCATAACCTGACGGCAAATTCCGCAAGGCGGACATAAATCTTTTGGAGCTTCTCCGCGCTTTGCTCCTACAATTGCAATTTTCACAAATCTTTTCTCCCCTTCTGAGACAGCTTTAAAAAGAGCGGTGCGTTCCGCACAATTGGAGGCTCCATAAGACGCATTTTCAATATTGCATCCCAGATACACTTTCCCGGATTCTCCTAACATCGCCGCTCCGACAAGAAAATTCGAATATGGGGCATATGCTGCTTCTCTCGCTTTTTTGGCTTCCTTTATTAATACAAGATCTTCGTTCATTTTATCCGCCTCCTCTACAAACGTAATCCTTTGATATCTTTGATTCTGGATAAAATAATACTGCAGCTCATATGGGAGATTCCCGGGAGATGATCCATTTCATCCTGGATTAATTGATCTAATTCTTCGTTCGATGCAGTCACTGCGTGAATATGGAGCTTATTTTCGCCGGTCACCCGATAAATCTGTGTAATTTTTTCATTTCTTTCCAGGCGATGAATGACTTCTCCTAAAGTGTCATGAGAGACCTGCAGTTCAAAATAACAAGATACAACCCCACTGATTTTTTGCGGATTAATGATGGTTGTATATTCTTCTATAATTCCTTTCTTTTCTAGTGCCTGAATGCGCATCTTAACGGCAACTCTTGAAATTCCGACTCTCTCCCCAATTTCTGAATAGGACATCCTGGCATTTTTCATCAAAAGCTGAATAATATTTTGATCCAATTGATCTAATCCATCGAGAAACATCTTTTTCTCCTTTCCTGCTTGTTTTTATGATACTTTATTTAAAAACAAAATACAATTCTTGAATTGCTTTTTTCTCATGCAGCTGGTAAAATTAATTACGAAACGTAATTAAATTATTACATTTAGAAAGGAGCCGAAGAAATGAATTATGATCTTACGGAAGGGCCTGTTCTTAAGACTATGCTGAAATTTGCCGTCCCTATGATCCTTGGGAATCTGCTTCAACAATGTTACAATATCGCAGATACATTAATCGTTGGCCGTTTTTTAGGCGCAGATGCTTTGGCAGCCGTTGGTTCTGCTTTTACCCTTATGACATTTCTCACATCGATTCTTTTGGGATTATGCATGGGAAGCAGCACGGTATTTTCTATTTATTACGGACAAAAGAATTCGAAACGGTTAAGGGATTCCGTGGGGACTTCATTTCTTCTAATTGGTGGAATTGCGCTGCTTCTTACGCTGGCTTCTTTCGCATTCCTAGAAGAGATTCTACTTTTTTTACAAGTACCGAAAACAATCCAGGGATTGATGCGAGAATATCTTCGGGTTATTTTTTTGGGAATTGCCGCCTCTTTTTTCTATAATTATTTTTCTTCTTTTCTTCGAGCTCTTGGCAATTCCATTGTACCTTTAATTTTTTTAGCATGTTCTGCAGTATTAAATATCGGTCTGGATCTGTGGTTTGTTATCGGATTATCCCGCGGAACTGCGGGTGCAGCAGAGGCAACCGTAATTTCTCAATATATTTCCGGTATTGGGATCCTGATTTATACATGGATTAAATTTCCGGAAATACGCAGGGCTCTTTTTCGGTTTCAACCGGCATCTCTAAAAGAGATTGCGAATTTTTCATTTCTGACTTGTATACAGCAGTCGGTTATGAATCTTGGGATTTTAATGGTACAGGGACTTGTAAACAGCTTCGGAACTACGATTATGGCTGCCTTTGCTGCCGCCGTGAAAATTGACTCTTTCGCATATATGCCGGTACAAGATTTTGGAAATGCTTTTTCCACCTTTATTGCGCAAAACTATGGGGCAAAAAAGAAAGAGCGCATCCGCCAAGGTCTTCGGGGCGCGCTCTTATCCGCTATGATTTTTTGTTTTATCATCTCCATCTTGATCTGGATCTTTGCCAAGCCACTGATGCTGCTTTTTATAAAGCCGCATGAAACCGCCATTTTAGCAGAGGGAATCCGGTATCTTCACATCGAAGGAAGTTTCTACTGCGGAATTGGATGTCTCTTTTTGCTTTACGGCCTTTACCGAGCACTTGGCAAACCAGAAATGTCATTGGTTCTTACAATTATTTCTTTGGGAACTCGTGTATTTCTGGCCTACCAGCTCTCTGCCATTCCGTTCTTTGGCGTTGTCGGAATTTGGTGGTCCGTCCCAATCGGATGGTTCCTGGCGGATCTGGCCGG
Organism: Candidatus Anaerostipes excrementavium; assembly: GCA_019114985.1. GTDB lineage: Bacteria > Bacillota > Clostridia > Lachnospirales > Lachnospiraceae > Anaerostipes > Anaerostipes excrementavium. Next base: position 30,947 of record DXEM01000004.1, on the reverse strand, counting down.
TATTCTATATTACCTCACAGCACGTCGCAGGACAGAATTATTTTGAGCTTTTTTCTGTATTTTATGTTTGCCTGCTGCTAATTTTGTATACATCTTGAATTTTACATAGCAGTGCGGTAAACTATTGAACAGGATGAAGTACAAAGGGGTATCGCATCTTGCGGTACCTTTTTGCGTTTTTAGAGGAGGATAATTTTATGTTAGATGCAATAAGCAATGCGATTTATGACATCGATGATGTTATATGGGGATGGTGGCTGATTGTTCTGCTGTTCGGTACCCATGTCTTTATGACGATCAAGACTCGTTTTATTCAGTGGAAATCTATTACAAAAGGCATCAAGCTTTCTGTTACAAAAGATCCGGATGCAGAAGGGGAAGTTTCCAATTTCGGCGCCTTAACAACCGCGCTGGCTGCTACGATCGGAACAGGGAATATTGTCGGCGTCGGCACTGCCATTGCCTTAGGCGGCCCTGGGGCAGTTCTTTGGTGCTGGCTTTCCGGAATCTTCGGAATTGCGACAAAGTATTCGGAATCTTTGATTGCTGTAAAATACCGAGTCAAGAAAAGAGATGGGAGGATGCAGGGCGGAGCCATGTACGCACTCTCCCGTGGATTAAAGTGGAAGAAGCTTGGTGCAATACTGGGCATGATTTTTGCTGTTTTTGCCGGATTCGCTTCTTTTGGAATTGGATGTGCAACACAGGTAAATGCAATTGCCAATGTCGTGAAAGCCAATACCGGCGCTCCTGTAGAAATTGTTGGAATTATCATTGCAATCCTGACTGCTGTCGTTATCTTCGGCGGAATTAAGAGCATCTCCAGTGTCTGTGAAAAATTAGTACCTTTTATGGCTGTTTTCTATGTCCTTGGATGTATCATTATTTTGGGAATTAATTACGATTATATTATTCCGGCAATTGCAACCATCTGCCGTTTGGCATTTCAGCCAGGCGCAGCAGCAGGAGGACTTGTTGGTACCGGTATCATGATGGCTATGCGCTTTGGTATCGCCAGAGGACTTTTCTCCAACGAATCCGGTATGGGATCTGCACCGATTGCGGCTGCAGCCGCTCAGACAAGAAATCCGGTTCGGCAGGCATTGGTATCTTCTACCGGCACTTTCTGGGATACCGTTGTTGTATGTCTGATGACTGGGCTTGTTTTAGTTTCTACGATCATGAAAAATCCGGCGATTAATGTAAATGAGATTACAGATGGCGGTGTTTTGACTACTTTAGCTTTTGGACAGATTCCTTATCTCGGACCGGCAATTTTAACTTTAGGTATTGTCTGTTTCGCTTTTTCCACCGTACTTGGATGGGCTTATTACGGAGAACGTGCTGTAGAATATTTTGCAGGCAAAAAGGGACTGATTCCTTATCGCCTTCTCTATATTATTGTAGCAGCGATCGCTCCTATTGTAACTTTGGATGTCGTATGGGCGCTCGCCGATATATTAAATGCTTTGATGGCCATACCGAACCTCCTGGCAGTTTTGCTGCTGTCCGGTGTTGTTTCGAAAGAAACAAAAAAATACATCAACAATCTGGATGCCTGGGATGATGAATCCGTTCCGATTGTTGATGATTGATGAAAAATCCTGTATGAAATAGTATTTAAAAAATCCTGATCGGCATTGCTCTGTCCTTTTGATAGGGACGAAGCAATGTTATGATCAGGATTTTTGTTTTTCCTTATACATCTATAAGCTCAACAAATCAAATGGTGTTTGTTTCCATTCACAAATCCAATGTTTTATTTTTTCATACGAAGGGTCAGATGCCGGCTCCTCTCCGATGATTACAAGCAAATTTCGGTGAGTGTTGTCTTCTTCCCAAGTTTTGCTTTCTTTTTCCATCATTCCGGCTGCCAGCAAGAGAGCTTCATGTGCCGGGTAACGAACATCCGCAGCCTCAATTTTCGTATAAAATCCGGGACGAAATTCATAAAATTCCGTCGCATTGACAGTCTGGTCTCCAAACACATAACTTTGGCGAATCTGAAAAGGTGCTTCCGACATCTTCTCCTGTATTTCATACAATTTTCTTTCTTCTGTATGTGTAAGATTCAAAAAACAAAAACAAATGGAAATTGTCCGGATACTCCGATTCTCATAGTTTTGTAAAAAATCCATACCTTATTCTCCCCTCTCTGTTTACATATCCGAAATTTCAGTTATCATCTCATCCAATTTCCATTCTCTTTTTTTCAGGTCGAATATATCAGACAAATAGTGAAATTGCGGAGTCAGACGATGATCCACTTTTTGATTTGCATTTAACATTGGCATTCCCCAGAACATATTCATATTCACATCTCCAAGTTCTTCCCTTCCGGCAAGGAAAAGATGCAGCTTCTGTGCCGGTATGATTCCGATATCTCCCAATCTTCCTTTTTCCACATAAGAATCAGAAAAAACAATCATAATTTTAGGATCATCTTTTTCGATTCTCCGAAATTTTCGGCTGGAGCAGCGAATCCCGCCTATGATATTATCTTTACCGTCTGATGATCCGTTTCCTGATTGGATCGTATCAAAGACTCGGTTGAACTCATATCGGTTATCTGTAAAGTCTTTTTCTCCAAAACGATAAATTTTCGCAGGATGTTCTTTCCCATAAAATACTGTAATCCCATAATAGAGATTTTTCCAAATGATTTTATGGTATCCTTTTACGATGAGATCATCGCAAAAAAGATTGATTGCCGGCAGATTGACGCTCGCGGATTCTGTCGCGTCAATCACAAAATCAATCATAATCTTTTTCATGGTTCTTCCCTCCTGCTAGAAAAACATATGCATAATTTCCAGTTTCTCTTCGGTCTGTTCACAATAAAGAACTTCTCGATATTCCATTTTCATTCCAATATCATTACTCTTCTCCCATTTCCATTGATCTGAGAGAAGCAGACCATATAATGTTTCGGTTCCGACGCGATATAGCGCTGCAATTTTTTCTCCGTTTTGCTCGACTGTGACGACATCCCTTTCCGCAAGTACGTAATAACGATTCTTTTCTTTTTCGTCTTTTGCATATCTGCAGTAAATCTGCATTAAATTCTCACTGCAGTACCGATTATCCGAGTTATGCAGCAGATATCTGGCATAAAAATCTTTTTCGTAGCCTTTTCCGCAACGTTCCACCAAATACTGCTCAAAATCATCGATGGCTTCCTGTATATCCTGATATTGATTCCGATATTCGAGATCTTCTCCCATCATTTTTTGGAGCATGTTTCGCAGCTGCGCATAGCATGATTCCATCTTCTTTTCATCTTTGCAGCTGATGCTAAGATTTTCTTTGGTTTTGGGCATTTCTTTCAGATGAAAAGCAGAATTTGTCTTCCAATAATCTTTTTCTCTCTCATCAAAATGATACTGATCTTCCAAAATATAGTAGATTGTCAATGCCGCAGAGTAAAAATCCCATCGTTTGGATGGAATTGCATTCAATTTTCCGCTCCGATCTCGAATCAAGCTCCTTGGATGAGCGAATCCGCTTGTTCCGCCTGCAATGTCTGCAAAAGGATCATTGGCAGAAGCTCCGATGCACACCCAATCCCAGTCAATAATAGAGACGAGAAGGTTATCCCCATAAGAATCTCCTGTTTTTTCAATTGTTATGTTCGATGGTTTCAAGTCGCGATGAACCAAATTTCCAGGCGTCTGGTGCAGAGCTTTTATTGCTTGCAGAAACTGAAAAATCACCTTTTCCTTTAGAAGGAAAAAGTCACTTTGTTTCATAGATCCTCTGCACTCTCTCATAACCTGATGCCATGGAATCCCGCGGTATGGATATGCGGTTCCTTTCAATGTTTCTTTTGACTGCGGAAGCGAAAGATCAAAAATATATTTCGGAGGAACCAAATAAGCCGGTATCAGCTCATTTTTTAGAAGATCTGCTAACTCCCTTTCTTTTCCCATACAACATAAATATACATAAGGACTGCTGCGCAGAAATTTGTCTCCTAAATTTATTTTTTCCTGCTTTAATTTGGAAATATCAATGTATTTTATATAATACCTTTTCTTTTCCGCACAGTTTTCTTCACAATCTGTGCATTTTTTCTTTCCATCAGCGCGTTCATGACATACCTCATAAGCGAATCCTGTCTTTCGATAATCAAAATCTGTATCCGCATCTTTTTCATAACACAAATATTTCTTGATTTCTCCCATGGATTTGCTGTTCGTTCCTTTTTGGAATTCGTTGCTGACAGCAAAAATTGTTCCTTTTTCCATCATCGTTTTCTCCTCCCCTTTTTCTCCTAATACTGACGATCCGAACCGATCCAAAGAATCCCGCTTTGGTTATCTGTCTCTCCCTGCATTGCCGATCTTTCTGCAATTCGTTCCGGAATATGTTCTTTGGAAGGATGTTTTAGTTCCTGCAGAATTACTTTTTCTTCAAGAATACCAAAAAAACCGTCGCTTCCCATCAAAACCATGTTGCCGGGAAAAAGCTGCAGGCTTCGTACTTTTGTCTTTTTGATTTTTTCTCCTCCGATATAGTTGGTCAGGTAGCTGGAAGCTTTGAGAAACTCTCCGGATTTCTTATCGCTGTAAATACCTTTTTTTAATCCTTCATATCCACAGTTTTCTACTTCCGAAATCAGTTCCAAATAGTTTGTCTTGGTATCGGCCAGATAACAAGGACTATCTCCGGCATTTGCTACGAACAAGTTTCGGCCGCAAATCACAGCAGCCGTCAGTGTACTTCCGCCGGAGATTTTATGTTCTTTCATGTAAGCGGAAATTGTTTTGTGAACTGCACCGACGGATCCTTCCAAAACAGTTTTTATTCCACGCAAAGACAGGATTTCACTTCCTTCTTCCGCAAAAGCCGTTAGAATCTTTCTGGAGAAATATGCACCAAAAGTCCACGCCGTCAGTCTGGAAATTTCCTTTCCCTTTTCCATGCCTCCCATACCGTCACATACGCCCAAAATTGTTATTTCCTCATTATCAGAGAATTTTTTCTTTTCGTAGAATAGGTAATCCTGGTTTTCCGTTCTTCCGTTTGCCCTTGTAAAACTATAGATCTGACCCTTCATCGACACACCTCTATTTCATTGTTTGCTGATACAGAGAAATAATATCTCCCAGCAGACTTTTTCCCGCTCCTTCTGAATCATAGACATTCATCGCGATGATATATTCAGGATCATCCGCCGGCGCCATAGAAGCAATCCAAATACTATTATTTTTATCGCTTCCGATTTCTCCGGTTCCTGTCTTTAATCCAATCGTTATCTCACGGCCTCCTGCCTTGATCGTACTCTTTCCGGTCTTCTGCTTCGTGTAATGTTCTCCTGTCGCCTTCATAATGCTTCGCAGTTTCCGAGCGGTTTCCTTGTCCGTTACCTTTTTATATTCTTGTGCTTTCGTCTGCATCTCATAAGTCTTGTCTTTGCCTTTTCCATGATAAATCGAGCGGACTGCATAAGGTTTCATCATGATGCCGTCATTGGCAATTGTCTGTGCCAGCATCGCCGCATTTACGATGGTCAAGCGAACTTCATTCTGTCCAATGGAAGTCCATGCTGTCTGTATTTCCGAAAAGTCTTTCTTTTTATTATTGTCATAAAATCTGGAAGAAACGGTTCCAAAATCTAATTTTAGATTTTTGCCGATCAGGAATCGATTGGCCAAATCCTCCAACTTGTCCTGTTTCAAATATTTTTGCCCCATCGTTCCGAAATAAACATTGGAACTGTGCAGAAATCCTTTCGAAAGAGAAATCGGACCATATACGGCGCTTCCGCTGTTTCGGAGTACAGCGCCATCAATCTGCGTGCTGCCGTTATCATTGATGACTTCATTTTCCAGACCTTCTTCTAAAATCCCCACACTGGTGGTGATTTTATAAATACTTCCGGGAACTACCGGATTCAGCAATGGCTTGATAAATCCGCCGTCATCACTTAATTTTTCTTTCCAATCCTCGGAAAGGTCATTTCCATTGACAGATGGAGTAAAGGCGCATGCTTTAATCTCTCCGGATTTTGCATCCATTACGATGACAGATCCTCTTTTATCTTGTTTCTTCAAAAGCTGATAGGCGTATTTTTGCAGTTCGCTGTTGATTGACATTTGAATTGTCGCACCTTTTTTCTCTCCCTCTCCTGCAGAATAGAGTTCATCCCGGTACATTTCATAGAGTCCGTAAGTCTCCGGACTATCTTTTCCTTCTGTGATTCCCACAAAAAGAGTATACGCATATGGATCCTCGTACTGAATTTTCTGTTTTTCTCCATCTTTTTCTGCAGATGCAATCACAGTTCCGTTCTCATCAATGATGTCTCCGCACAATACTTCTTTGTCCTTTGAAATCAGTTCTTCCTTTTGTCGATAAGCATACTCTTCATCATGACTGGTATTTCGAATCGTTGTCCAAAGGATCGACAGGATCATAACACCTGCTATGACGAGCGTAGCAACTGAAATAATTTGAATTCTTTTGCTTCTGTAATCTTTCAAATTCTTGCCTCTCCTTTGTTAGATATTAAATATATCGTCTTCATCCATCGTCTCCGATTCTTCTTGGAAGCTATAGGCTTCTTCCAAATCTTCCTCTCCCAGATATCCCGGTCCTGCCAGTTCCAATCGAGAAATATTCTGATCGGTTACTTTTGCCCATTGCGTCAATGCAATTACGACTTTCTTTTCACCAAATAGAATTTCTCCATGATGCGGTTTCCATTTTTCCTCTTCTTCTGACCAAATCGGAAGATCATATGCCTCTTTGACTCGTTTTAAACGGAAAAGTCCCTTTCCTTCGATTGGGCTAACCTCCAGGAAATCCATTCCGACTCTGCGGTCATTTGTTTCCAGCACAATATCCGACGTTTTATTTTTACCGATATGGTAAACGGCTTTCTTCACACGTACACTTTTTTCTTCACTTTTTCCATTCAAAAAGATACGATAATCAAAAATGGGATCTCCATCTTCCTCCATCCAAAGGAATGGTTCTGTCTTTTTTTCCTCTCTATATTTCGGCTCAAAATCAAATTCTTCTTCCGCGGCAGTTCCCGGTTCCTCTTCATTCATAATATAGGATGCGGCAGATATTTCTGCTGTCTCCTCTTCGGCATCGGAAACCATCTTCGTGCTTTCGTTGGAATCACTATGGTTCTCTCCGCCTTTTTTTAAATTTACAACCTGATGCAAATCATCGTCTGTCAGGTCATCCGGCATATCTTTTTTTCCGAAAAAACCTGATCGATCTTTATCATGATTCAACAAAAGATACCAAGCCAGAAATCCGATAAAAATCAAAATAATGATCATAATTACAATATATTTTAACATTTTCATCTTCCTCCCTATAACGCAGAAGTACGAAGCTTTTCTTTTTCTAATCGGAGTATGATCCCTGGCACAATCTGAATCTCCAATAGATCTTCAAACGTTATACTGATTTCATTTTCAAATATTTTTCCGTCACTTCTGCCGGATATCGTTTTTTGCGCTTCGTCTTTCTTTCGGCATCTGGTTACTCGAAAGCCGTCGACCGTTTCTACTACTTGGATAAATTCTCTTGACAGAAAATAACGGCCGTTTTTTTCTTCCTCCATAATCCGGACATCGCAGCTTTTTCCCCGTCCAATGGTACATGGATATTGAGCAAAATTCCCTGCCAGATCTTTTCCATGTTCATCTCGAAAATAGAAATGAAGTTTTTTCTTTCCCCAGCGCCGTTCCACCTTTTTTGCCGGCTTTATTCTGATTTTTTCTTTGCTCTCTGTCTTTTGCCGTATCAGATTTACAATAAGGAATAAGAGAAAACCATCGACAAAAAGAAAAATCCAAAGTCTTTGAAAAAAAATCAACATTTTTCTTTTCCTCCTATTTTCCTTGACGATTTCCGGCCAAAAGCACAATCAAAGAAATTACGAACAGCGCTGTCACATAAATTGTCAGACCAATGATTCCAAACATTGCCTTGATAATTGCTCCGCAGGAACTCCAGAGCAGCGCACCGAACAAAAGTAAGCGATCGCCTGCCATTGCTTTTTGTTTTTTCATCAGCACCAAAAAGCTAATCATACATAAAATAAGTATAACCATCCAGCAAACAACTGCAGAAACCGGATGAATATCATTTAGTTTGATGATACATTCATATACAAATAGATTCAATGCAATCCAGAACGCGCTTTTCATAATGGTTCGTATATTTCCAATAGACTGCTTCCGATTGGATTGACTTAATTCCTGATGCAGGACTCTTGAAATAGAAACATCTTCTTCTTCGAAATACTTCCTTGCAGCCTCTTTTTCCCGTCCGGAAAAATTCTTCAAACGCCGCCGTATTTGTCTCTTGGCTCTTTCCAGATCTTCGTATCTCCCGCTATGATACAAAAAGAACAATTTTCCTTCAAACGGCATATCCTCATAATCCAGGATATCTTCCAAAATCCTTGCATTTGGATCGCACAAAATTTTTTCCAGATCCCGAAACCAGCGCGGAGTACACATCTGCCAAAACTTATCTTTTCTTTCTTTTGAAACATTTGGATGATTCATATAATAAAGACTGAACAACTGCAGCTCAATTCCATCTGTTATGCTCTCAGCTCTTAAAATTCTGGATGAAATTGTATCCCAGATCATCCGTATCTGCCGCTGACTCGTTGTGCGGAAAATTGCGTCCAGCAGTTCATCATTTGTGGCTGTTCTCATCCATTCCTTTTCTAAACTTTTTTCTTCCCGTTCGATCCGAGCCTGTACGTCGTCACAAATTTCTCTGACAATTTTGGCAATGGAAGGTTCCAGTTCTTCTGCAAGTTCTCTGTATTCATCGATTTCCTGACGGCCCCATCCATAACAGTCTTCTGAAAAAGATACCGAAAAAATACTGCAGACTTCGTTCCAGTCCAGTTCCAAATCATCTGCTACCCTTCTCAGGTCTTCTTTTTGGGTTGGATCCAGGAATATATGCTTATCTTCTGCCGCCTTGCAAAACTCATTCTGCCAGTACCGTAAGATTTCCTCAAATCGATCCTGATCTAAGATTTTCAAGTCTTGTCCCCGTGCTCTCCAAATTTCCCATGTTCTTAGATAATCTAAGGAAAGCCGACGGAGCTCTTCGGTGATCTGTCCAATCATTCTGCCTTTAATCTTTCCATCTAAAATCTCGGCATCTAAACGAAGCGCCGTTTTTTTAGATTTCAAATCTTTTCCTTCCCGGAAGAAATATTCTATTTTTTGATCTAAGATTCCCTCAAACTTATCCTTCAGAGGGGCATAAAAAGCCCACCAATTCTCCAATTCAGACATCTCAGATAATTCTATCAGAACCTTTTTTGCCTTTCTCTCCAAATTCGGACTATTCTGCATCACGGCGCTTTGGATTTTCAAGCGAATGTCTTTATCAATACCGGATATTGCCAGGGTATCCAGAAACTGTTCCAGCAAATCTCCTTCTTTTCTGTCCACGCTCGCCATCCATCTCACACACTGGTACATCATGTCATTCCATCCATCCGGATCGTTTTCTTTTTCAAATGCCCGTATCATACGGCAATAAATCGCAAAGTATTCGGAAGAAACACGAAATCCTTCTTTTGCATCCAGCAAAACAGCAGTCAATTTCAAGAATCTCTTTTTTCTTTCCTCGTCTGTCCAAGCCTGATCATAAGCCTCTTGATATTCCTCAATACCAAACCTTGTCCAATCAATCGACAGCCCGCGCTCGATCATTTCAAAAATGAAATGCCATAAGTAATCCTTCTCATTCATTCCATAATGACTCTTTTGGAATTTCTGCCCAATCTCTTCATAAAGATCATTTTGTTCGTGAAAAATCCTGCACATCTGAATCAATATCTGATCATAAAAATTCTGTTCCATTAATCTGCGTCCCTGCTGCATGGAAATCACTTGATCGAATGGTTCATTTTGATCCTCCGGTCCAAAATAAAACCGAGCCCCCCTTGGTTTCTCTGATGAAAAACGGAAATATTTGGATACCATAGGAGTAATGAAATTTAATTCTTTCCGCAGACATCCCGGTAGCAGCTGATAAATATGATACATCATATTCCTTGCCAGTTCCTGATACGCTTTAAAATCTTCATCTGACAAATCTTCGTCAGTAATCAGCATTCTGCAGTTGGTTCCTGATAATCCTGCAAGAAGCAGCTTCAGAAGCATGGCATCTGTTTCCGGATCCTTCCATGTCTTAAGCATAGATCCTGAAACCTTTTGCTCCATAGCTTCAATTTCCAAATCTTTCAGATAAATTTTCTCCTTTTTCTTCTGTACTTTATCAAAAGAAGAAACTGCCAGGCAGGCAAGAAAACTCTTCTCTCCTTCCTGCTTCGGAACAAGAACATGTGTCCAGATATTCGGCCGGTTATCACCTTCTATCAAAGTATTGCAGGAAGCTGCCCCGCCTACGATATAGCGATCGTCATAATACATGACATATTCTACTGGAAACGCCTTTTCTTCTTCCAGACGCATCGGAACCCAATCTTTGGATATCTGCTCTATTTTTTCGTTTTCTTCAGGGCGGTCCGGCATACTGGATCCGAAAATTCCCCATCCACTATTCCTGCTTTTATTAAAAAGATCTGGCGCCGCAGTATAATAAAATTGGTTAAACTGATGTTTCATTCCCTATCTTCCCTTTCTATCTGGTTTTGCATTAAAGCCATTGTCGTCCGAACAAAGGCCTCTCCAATTCGAATCGGATCATATTTTCCGTCTAACTTGTAGATCATTGTGCCATTCATGCTCTCTTGCCTCGTCGAACATCCAAGCGCAGATGTGAGATACATATTATAATGTGTATTCATACTGCTGCTGTTCATGACAAACTCGTCAAAAATCTCACGGATCTGATCCTCTCTGTCTCTCCAGGCTTCATCTCCCTCTGCCGACAAATAATTGATGGATTTGTCAAACAAGGAAATATCATGAAATTTTTCATTTAAAAACGTTTTTATTTCATCTAGTTTGCTTAACACAAATGCAATCTCCGGCAGATTGCTCTCACTTTCGAAGCCTCCCTGCTTCTTCCTCAAACACTGCAGAAGATTATCACAGAAATTACGTATTTGTGCCTCCGTATCGACGTCTGACAAAAGATCCTGCATGATTTTATATACGGTCTGCGCCTCCGAGTCATTTTGCTGCATCCGAATCTGCAGATTTGCATCTGCAATTTTTGCTCTTTTCAGAATCTTAATTTTATTTTCTTCTGACAACATCTCTACAGCCGTGCCAAGCCCCGTATTTTTCGGATCAATCAAATAGATCCACCCATCTGTGCAAACGATATTTTCCAAAACATTTTCATTCTGAGCGGCATTTTCCAAAAGTTCGCCGGCTGCATCGTAAATACACACCATGTAACAATGTTCTTCGCCGCTGATTTTCCATATTGCTTTTAATATCACAGGTGCAATAAAAAGCCGCGTAGAATCCGGACATATTCCATTTTCTTCTAATAACCTTACTTTTTCCCGCAGTTCCTGATAACTTGAATCCTGGATCGTCTGTACTTCCTCAAAAGACAGGACATCGCTGCTTCCGTTAATCGCTTTTCTTTGATTTGCCAAAAGAGAGACCAGCATACATGTCTTCCCGGCGTCCTTTCTTCCAATCAGACCGATCGTAATTTGATGATAATGGAAAAAGCCGGATGGAAGAATGTTATGGCAGTGGCTGCAGATCATACTGGCTTTCTTCGTCATCGTTTCACTGGAAATCTCCAAGATTGAGTCTTCATTTTCTTGGTTTTTACATCTTACTGTCAGAATATATCCGTCGTCAAATGCAAAACTCTCCTCAATCTGATTATTCTGATCCCAAACGATGCCGGTATCTTCTTTTTTACAATATTTACGAAGCGCAGTGATAAATGAATACAATTCTTCATGCCGAATAAAGACTCTGGCTGTATCCGCTTTATCTGTTACAGACAGTTTCTTTTGTCTGCGAAAAGCAACGTACTTCTTATCCTCTCTCGCATTCAGCGGAAAATTCTCTATTTTCCTCATGCTGCGTAGGAAATCCCAGTCTGTGAACTCATCTTCAAACAGGAAGTCGACTTCTGTACTTTCGATTTTGTTCAAACAAAATGGACATATGCGCATCTTTGGCTCCTTTCTTCTTTTTTATTTGCTTATCCAAAACATGGTTTCTTTTTCATCCTCAACGTACAATTTAAGGCCTTCTATGTCTGTATATTGGTATGGGCCAAGGACAGATTCCCGGATTTTTTCTTCCATATCCACTGCATCACAGCATAATTTTTTGTTGGATATTAAAACGATCTCCTGTTCTTCCTGATCAGATGTTTGGGCGATTCCAACCGCTAATCCATGGAGATCAAAATCACCAAACGAAATCTTCCGTTTGCTTCCATCCTCTTTCAGATTTAAAAGATTCAGATTCTGAATTCCTTTTTTTCTCGGCAATCCCAGGCTTCTGTCTGTCATAACACCGAAATACTGATAATCGCCGCTTTGAACGAAAACATGAATTTCATGATACATTCTGCGCTCCTGATAAATATCAATTTCTTTTTTGATCTCCTCAAGCTTTTTCTTATAGCGTTCCAGCTCATCGGTATTCGACGATATCATAGACTCTCTGGCGGCAATCTTATCCATTAATTTTTTCTCTTCATCCTCTGAAATCCTTCGTCCTTCCTGCCGTATATCTGTCCAACGATCCTTCATAGACACTGCATTATCGGAGCAGCGTTTCAGAGCATCTTTAAAGTCTTCCTGCAGCATGTTTTCTATCCCGTCTCTCTCTTCTTTTGTTATGCTGCCTTCCACTAAGAAAACATACGGCTCCAATTCTTCCAGCAGTTTTTCTGCTTCTTTTCTTATTTGCTCAAACCTAACAAAATTTTTTTCTGCTTTTTTTGCCCGAACCACCGTCGTTTGGAAACGGTTTTCTCTGATGCTTTTCATCTTTTCCTTTCGTTTCTTCAAATAATGGGTCTTTCTCAAAAAAACGACTGCAGAAATGAAAATAGTACCGAGAACCACTGCCATTAAGATCGAATTCCGTTGTTCTTCTTTTGGTTTTGCACGAAATCTTGCCCACCAGGATGGATTATACTCTCCTTTGATGTCTTTGAATTCGCTGTTATCTGCTTGTTTTGCGTCTGCCAGGACAATCGTTCCGTTTTTTGCGGTCATAATGATATGGAAAGAGTATTTATCTTTCAAAAATTTCATATCATCTTCTGTAAGTCCCGGCTCGCCAAGGTAACAGTTAAATTTCGCATCTTTTGTGGTTTCACTCATCAGGGAATAATCATCAATCAAATAGTTTACTTTCCGGTTTGTAAGCTTTAATACCTGATCCTTCGTTTGATAAAGACGAATCAACGCCTGATAGTTTCCGCTGTCAGGGTCTTTTAGCTCCTTCTCAATTGTATAGCGGGCAGTAATTGTGCTGTGATAAATCAAATAAACCTTTGTACTCTCCATATCAGAAGAAGATACTTTCAAATCCCAATCTCCTTTTGAGACATCAGACACGGTATAATATGTATAAGAAGTATCGTCACTATGTTTTTCTTTATAATCTACGCTTTTATTTTCAGAATTACGAATCTTCTGAAGCTTTGGATTACCGGAACCATAGACAATCAAATCCATGGTTTTGACCTTCATATCGGGTACTGTAAATTCCAGCTCGCCATCCATATTCACACGTTCCTCATTGGCCCACTCGTCTTCCTCCGGATCATAGTATTCTTCAAACGGATATGTTTCCGCCGCAAAAACGTTACTTCTTAATAATGAAAAAGCTGCACACATGAAAAGAGCCATGAAAAACAACTTATATTTTCTTCTTGTTCTTTTTTTCATAATGATTCTCCTGCTGCTATATTTCGAACAAAATCCTGTAGTTCGGACCAGGCCGTTTCTGATCCGATGGTCACCGCATCCAGCATGACTTCCTGCCAGAATTCCTCTTTCTCCGCTTCAAATCCGAAATCTTTCAATCGACTGATACAATAATCCAACACAAGACATCGATCATGCATCACAAAGACAGTCCCTCCGCGCTGAATAAAATAGGAACGGATGTCTTCGGGAAGCTGCTCCTGCGCATCCATCAGCTGATTCTTTCTGTGCTCCTGCTCATTTAATAATTTCAGCCAGGCTTCGATTTCATTTTCTTCCAGCGAAACTTCCGGCAAAAGAAATGTCTGCAGCCTTTTTTGTATCGCATTCTTTTGCTTCTTCAAGAGACCCCGTTTCATTTTTGATAAAACATCTTTTCCTGCAGAAGCTTCTTCTTCCATGAGAAGCTGCCACATTTCCAGCATACTTTTCCTATCGATTTCAAAAATATCTTCCCGGAATATTTTCTGAATTTGATCCAAAAATTTCTGATTTGCTCTGCGGCGATCTTTATACCGCCGATATCCCGGTTCTCCTTTTTGGTAATAATGATAATAGACTGCATCAACTGCCTCTAACTTCTCCCATAAATCTATCATCTCCTCTTGATCAGAAACATCCAGCTGGCCAAACAGTTTCTTTATTTGACCTTTCAGGATTTCGATCCTTTCCTTTTTCCCATCTTCCATATGCTATCTCCTACGCCGTTTTCTATCACGCATTTTCTTCTTATATGTCTCTTTCATCCCCTCGGCTAATTTTCGAAGCGGTGCAATAATATAATATCTGGAGAAAATCAACATGCGGTCTTTGGAATGATCTTCTTCCACCGGAATCTCTTCCATTTCCACCGCAGACATTACGACCATGATTCCAATCATTGCCATTGTTACACATTTTGATGCTCCTCCGTTAGAGATAAAAGGAATCGGCATTCCAAAGATCGGAAACATTCCATAGTTGCTGGCCGTCATAAAAATTGCCTGAATCCATATCATAAAAGATATACCGAATACCATTCCGCTGTTATATTCATGTTTCGTCGACAATGCAATTTTCTTCCCTTCCCAAAAAAGCAGGAAAAACAATAAAAGAAGAAGCACAGGACAAATGTTTCCGAACATTTCGGATATTGCTACAAAAATCATGTCCGAATCCGCATTCGGCACGGTGCTGACCTCGGCAGAATCTTTGCCGAACAATCCGCCGTCACGAACACCTACTCTGGCACGGTAATTTTGATATCCGGAGTCTCCATTGTCCCATTCCGGATGGGTCCAGCAGTAAAATCTTGTCTTTACTTTTCCAAACTTCGGAACGTAGAATTTTTCCAGAAAATTTGCATCGGAAGAATATGCATAATAGTTATATACTTTTGCAAAGTAATAGCGGTCCAGAAAATCTTCTTTGTCTTCCTGATCCACAAAGAGATATCCCATAACGATTTTCATGGATTGATTCTTTCGTTCCTTTACATATTCTTCCATCTCGGCATAACCGATTTCTTTGCTGTCTTCAAACATAGCTGCCACAGCCTGCTTTTGACTTTTGTCAAGTGCCGTTCCCTGTGCAGACTCTGTTATCTTTTCCAATTCTTTTTGTGTTACGGTTCGTTTTTTCCCTTCTTCTTTTCGATCCTGTAAAAATTCCGTCAGACTGGGGCGAAAATCTTCAATCGTACCTCTGCTCCCATGATATCCGCTGGCAGAAGAAACTTCTTTGTCATAGAAACTGGTCATCAAATCTCCTGCGCTGATCTTTCGATTGATATTGCCGATCATAAGATTTCCAATCAAGACTCCCAGAACTATCGTCAAAGCGCCTGTCATTATTACAATGACCGAATATTTGATTTCCTGCATGTAAACAACAATAAAGGCAATATAAACCAATAAGACGATCAGCAAGCTTCCCATCTCATTGATTGCTAACATGCCCAGCATATTGATTGCTGTATAGACTGCAGATAATAGAAGTCTTCCTCTCTTTTCTTCCTTTGATCTTCTCTGTTTGCACAACAGGCAGACAAGAACCATGAGAAAGATAACTTTCAGAATCTCTGTTACCGGAATTGATCCAATAATCGGAAACGGAAGGTTCGTCTTTGCCTCCGGATTAGCCTGGCCTCCCGGTCCGACTCCGAAAAATATCAGCAGAATATATAAGAAAACTGAAAGACAGCCCATCAGAAAACTAAATCCATCTTCCCGGAACTTACGAATCTTGAAGAACAAAAATCCAGCGGCACCAGCTGATCCGTAAGCTGCCAGCAGCAGCAAAATCTTTCGAAGGATAAAACCGGAATTCAATTCCTTATCATTTGGGAATAACAGCAAAAATTCCATAAAGACTCCCCATGTCAGCAGGATTGCGGCATAAAGGACAATCTTTTGATTTCCTTTCAAAAGATATGCCGCTGCCCAGTAAAAGACAATCGTTCCCAGCGCAAGAATCAAAAAGAATTCAAAATAGTGATACCCAAAATAAGAAACATTCTCACCGTCTCCTTTGATTCCTTTCATCAGCGCAGGCACAAAAAGAAGTCCTTCATACAAAACGATCAGCCATAAAAGTGTCTCGCCCTTTAGTTTTCGGACGCTTTCTATGATTTCCTCTTTTGATAACTTTTTCATTCGTTCTCCCTCTATCCATCAAAAATTTTTATCTTTTTTAGTTTTCTCGCAAAATTTCCTGCAGTTCCTGTATCATCTCTTCATCTTTCAATCGAAACTGGAATACAACTCGGCGGGATTTGGCTTTATCGATCGATCCATTTGCTTTTTTGATCGGATTGCTGAACGATCGGCCATTCGCCGTGATAATCTTTCTTAGATGCGATTTCTGATCAGAACTTAAATCCAATTTATCATTATTTAAACAATATTTTGAAACACTCAACGCTCTTTTTTGTGACAATTCTAAGTTATAATTGTAGGTTCCATCTGTATCGGTATGTCCTTCTATTATGATTTCTGCAATATTTTTTTTGAATTTGTCATTGAGCAGTACTTTAAAATAACCTTTCATAAATTGATCGAGTTCTTTCTTTCCGCTTTTTTTCAACGTTGATTTGTCTGTATCGAACAAAATCTCTGAATTAAACTGGATTGCGCCGGTCTGTCCGTCGATCTCCAGATCGACATTTTTTAATTCCTTTTTCAGATCTTCTATGATTTCAGCTTTTACTCCGATAATCTTAGAGACTTTTTCTTCCATTTCTTCGAATTTACTTGTTCCTCCGTCCGGATCGCCGCCTAATTTCTCAATCGTAATCTTCTGCTTTTCTACGATTGCCTGTTTTGCTGCAAGTTCATCCTGTTGTGACTGCATCTTTTGAATCACCGCAAACACAATCAAAATAAATACCAAAAGCAGCGCAGCCATCATATCCGAATAAGACTGCCAGTAATCCATTCCTTTTCTTTTCCGTCGTTTTTCTTTCTTTCTCATCTAGTTCTCTTCCTCTTTTTGCCTATTGAAAAGATTGCCGATGTATTTTACTTTTTTTATTTTTGCATGAAATGTCGTATCTTCGATTGCTTCCATCAAATCTCTCTGCATCTTTGCCATATCTTCCCGAAGTGAAAGAACCGCTTCTTCCATCTCATGGAGATCTTCTTGTTTCTCCTCCTGTTTCCATTCATCGATCTGATGGAAAAGTGAGTTGGCTCTCCCTTCTAAGCTTTCAACGGCCGCCTGGACAGCTTTCAGATCGACTTCCTGCTGTCCTTTTTCTTCTTGTTCCTGCTGCAACTTTGCTAAAAGAACCTGCAGCCCTCCCAGCTGATTTTCGGAAGCCTTCTGATAATCCGAAAGCTTTGCGGCAATATCACCTTGTTTTTCCACAAGATCCTGCAGCTGTCCATGGAATTGTTCTTCTTTTTGATAAAATCCATTCAAATTACCGCTCGTATGTTCCATGGCAGCTGAAAATTCCTGAAGGGTATCGTTAAACCGTTCGAGCTGCTCCGTATTCCGGATACTGATTTCTTCCATTCTTTGATTTGATTCACTGACTTTTGTGACAAATTCCCGAATCTCTTCGGTCATTTTTTTCTGCCATTCACTCAGATATCCTACCGAATCACTCAAGGAATGAAAATTCTTTTCCAGATTGGATATCGCCAATGCAATGGACTCATAATCTGACTCAATACTATGATTGAGGTTCTTGAGAAAGTTGTTTACCATCTTCTCCATCGCGTCATCTTCCCGCTTATGAATCTTTCCCATTAAATTTTGAATATTCGAATTGGTAGTATTAAAAGATTTTGATAATTTTTCTCCCAAGGTGGTGGAAAGATTTTCCGCAAATTCCTGATTCAGCCGGCGAAGCGTCTCCGTCTGCTGCTTCTCCTCTTCATAAAAGCGAAGCCACAGACTCTGCTCCGACCGATTCATCCCCAATCTGCTGAAGCATTTTTCTAATTTTGTAAGTTTTTCTTCCAATCGGTCTTCCATGCTGTTATAAAAGCTGTTCATATACATGGACAAAATGATTCCGTAAATCGACGTATAAAAAGCAATGTTAATTCCGGAAACAAAGGTCTGAATGGAGTCACCCAGGGAACCGGATGAACTAAAATCAAAATCCGTCAATCCGATTGCCAATCCGAGAAATGTACCTAAGATCCCCATCGCGGTCATGATTCCGGGAAGGATCTGACAAAATCCCAGGGAAAGGTGCTCCGTCATCTGATCAAAATTCAAATAATCCGAAATTCTGCAGGCAATTCGTTCTTTTTGCGTATATGCCCTGCAGTATGCTTCATAGCCTTCCTTTACATCCTGATTGTCGATGATGTCGCTAAGTCCCAAAATCATGCTTTCTGCTTCATCAGAATCTTCTGTCATGTTACGCTCAATTGCTTCTGCCCCTCGGATCAATTGATCAATCTGATTCATCTCGTCTTGTATCTGATCAAAACTATTCTTAATTCCATGACGAATCATCCATGCCATTGCAGCAAGAAAAACCGCATTAATGATAAATTCCATCATCCCATAATCAAACTGTACGGTTACGAACGCAGTGATCACGAACATGCCCAGGATAATCAGCCTTAATATATTTTTCTTATTTTGATATTTCCCCATCCTCTTCCTCCACAAACGTTCTAAAAATGTCGTTTTTTCAGACTTTTCATATTTTATACTATAGCTTATTAGTGCACAAATTACAAGCGAACAAAAAGAATCATGATATTTTTAGCAACTATTTAGCCATGCGTCTGATAATGCCGAAAAACGACGCAAGCTTGCTTGCAGAGGAGTTTCGGCATTATCAGACATACGGCGCTTAGCCTTAATCGAGGATTCAGCTGCGTAAGCAGCGGCAAAGCAGCATTGCTGCAGGAATCCGAGATGGAATGGCTGAATAGTTGCTATTTGTATTCCGGTTTATATTCCCGCTTTATTTTGTATTGTAGAATGATAAAAAAAGCGATATAATGCAAATACGAGTATAGCATTTATAAAAGGAGACTACATTGAAAAAAACGATAAAAATATATGAAGATTCTTATAAAGATCTTCCCTCACGTTTTTCTCAGAAAATACATCATGATCTCAATTTTATTTTGAGCAAAGACATTCCTGGACTGACTAAAATTTATCTTTTTGGAAGCTGTGCAAGAAATGAAGTCCGCAGTACAAGTGACGTAGATCTTTTAATCGTTACAAAAGAAAAACTTCAGGATCGCATGCTTGCGTCAGAGATTCGTTGGACATTAGACGAACCGATCCAGGGAATCCATACAGATGTTGTCTATCAAAACGAAACATCAGAAAGCTCTCCATCCGTTTTTCAAACAGTTATTGATCGAGACAAAAAATTAATATTGGAGGTGGAAGATGATTAAAAACTCATATATCGATATTGCAGAAAATGATCTTGCGTATCTAGAATCTGTCTTGGCAACCGGAAACACATTTTATAATCAGCTTGCCGTCCAATGTCAGCAAGTGACTGAAAAATTTTTAAAAGGATATTTAGACAAATGGATGGTCAATCAAGATGTTTCAGGTTTTTTAAGAGGACATAATTTGAAAAAGATAGCATCCAAATTAAATCATATGAACCCAAAACTTCAATTGGATACAATCGGATTAGCCTACTTGACAGATTTTTATTTTGATGCCCGTTATCCGGGAGATGATTTTTACACGGTTTCCAAAGAAGAATTTGAGAAATGTCTCTCCATCATGTATGATACAATAAGAAAATTAAAAGCGTAAAAATCCGGAAAGAATCCATATGATAAGGACTCTTTCCGGATTTCTTTATTTCATAGAAGCTGCGGCATGAAAAGCCGTCTCTAATGCTGCAATCAGATCATCTGCTTTTTCGATTCCAATCGATAGGCGGATTGTATTTGGCCAAATTCCCTGCTCCTCCAGTTCTTTTTCTGTACATTGACTGTGTGTCGTTGTCGCCGGATGGATGACCAGAGATTTCACATCTGCCACATTGGCCAGCAAGGAAAAAATCGGTAAATGATCGATAAACTTTTGTGCTGTCTTTTCATCCCCTTTAATCTCAAATGTAAAAATGGAACCGCCTCCGTTTGGCAGATATTTTTCATATAGATCATGAGTCGGCTCACTTTCCAACGATGGGTGGTGAACTGCTTCTACTTGTGGATGTTCTTTCAAAAACTGAACGATCCGAAGTGTATTTTCCACATGCCGTTCTATCCGAAGTGACAGCGTTTCTAATCCTTGGAGGAATAAAAAGGCATGAAATGGAGAAAGCGTTGCCCCTGTATCTCTTAAAAGAACGGCTCGGATATATGTGGCAAATGCTGCCTTCGGAACAGCATCCGCAAATGTGATTCCATGATAACTTGGATTCGGCTCCGAAATCCAAGGATATTTTGATGACTGCTTCCAGTCAAAGGTCCCTCCGTCTACGATGACTCCTCCGATGGCTGTTCCGTGACCTCCAATAAACTTGGTAGCAGAATGAACCACAAGATCTGCGCCGTATTCAATCGGGCGGATTAAATATGGCGTTGCAAAGGTAGAATCTACGACCAATGGAATCCCATGCTTGTGGGCGATTTTTTCCAACGCTTCCAAATCCGCCACATTGGAATGAGGATTCCCAAGCGCTTCCGCAAATATCGCTTTCGTATTTTCACAAATTGCTTTTTCAAAAGCTTCTTCGTCCCTTGGGTCTACAAAAGTTGTGTGAATATTTCTTGTCAACGGAAAGGTATTTGCAAGGAGATTGTATGTCCCGCCGTATATGGTCTTACTTGCAACAATATGTTCTCCGGCACAAGCAAGAGCCTGGAACGTATAATCCAGCGCAGCGGCGCCGGAAGCGACTGCAAGAGCGGCTGTTCCTCCTTCCAAGGAAGCGATGCGCTGTTCCAATATGTCTTGCGTTGGATTTGTCAGTCTTCCGTAAATGTTCCCGGCGTCTCGCAGTCCGAATCGATCTGCAGCATGCTGGAAATCATGAAATACATAAGCTGTCGTCGCGTAAATCGGCACCGCTCTGGCATCGGTTGTCGGATCCGCTTCTTCCTGCCCGATATGCAGCTGTCTTGTCTCAAATCCCCAATTATTTGTATCTCTAATATCTATCATTGATTTGTCCTCCATATTCTTTTCTCATATCTTGAATTCATACTAACACAGTAGGTTTTGTGTGTCTAATACGGAAAACAAACAGCCTGTTATTGGTTTTACTTATAACCGATCTGATTCCTCAGGGGTTATCACGTATTTAATCCCTTCCTGCCGGCCGATACTTTCTAAGGCATCGATTGCTCCTTCCAAAGGATAATAGCCGGAAATATATTTACTTCCATCGATTAATCCATTTGCCAGAAGTTTCAGTGCAAGATTCACATGATACGGCGTATGATGATAGACTGCCATTAATGTAATTTCTTCATAATGAAACTTCTGACAATCCAACGTAATAGAAGTTCCAGCTTTTGTCCCGCCAAATGCAAGCACAGTTCCTCCCGGCCGTACCATATTCACCGCATTTTCCCAAACATTTGGAAATCCCGTTGCTTCTACTACAATATCTGCACCTGATCCTCCGCAAATATTCTTCACTTCCTGAATATGCGAATCTTCTTTTGCGTTCACGGTCTGATAGACTCCAAATTTTTCTTTTGCGATATCTAATCTGTAATCAGACAAATCGACTGCGATCACCTGACACCCTTTTAGTACGAGCAAGTTCATAAACATCAGCCCAATCGGCCCTGCCCCAATAACGACCACTTTATCTCCCACCTTTGCGGGAATCCGGTCGACTCCATGTACTGCGCAGGCAAGAGGCTCAAGAAGTGCTGCCTGCTCATAAGGAAGTCCATCCGGGATTTTATAAAAATTGTATTTCAGGATATGTGACGGTACCGCGACATATTCGGAATAAGCGCCATTTAAATATTGTAAATTTGTACACAAGCTGTATCTTTTATTCTTACAATTCTCACATTCGAAACATGGAGCTGTATTCGCTCCTACCACTCGGTCTCCCACTTTAAAGTTTGTAACATTTTTCCCGACTTTAACGACTTCACTGGCAAATTCATGTCCGAAAGTTGACGGGACAGATTGGATAATCGTCGGATGTCCTCTGCGATAAGTTTTCAGGTCCGTACCGCAGGTCAATGCCGCTTTGACTTTTACCAGCATTTCATCATCTGAAATCTGCGGAATCTCTGTTTCCTCAAATCTAACATCTCCCGGTGCATAAAACATCTGTGCCTTCATTTTTCCCTGCATAGTATCCTCCTTTGATTGTATTATTTTTGTCCATAGTTCTGATCCGCATCTTCTTTTAAAAATCGGATCATCTGATCTTCCAAAGTATTGACATTTCCCATTTGATAGGCGATATAAGCAACTTTTGCACTTTCTTCTGCAATTATCGCATCTTGAAATGCCTTTTCAATCGTTTCATCTACACATATCACTCCATGATTTCCCATTAAGACTGCTTTATCTGTTCCAATGGCATCTGATGTAACTTCTGCCAGTTTTTCAGAACCCGGAGGAACAAATGGAGCCAAATTGATTTGACCGCCTACCAATTCCGCCGCTTCGGATGTGATACAAGGCATCCCTTCATTTCTGCATGCCCATGCAGTACAAAATGTAGAATGTGTATGTACAATTCCATTAACATCTGATCTTTTCTTATACATAGATGTGTGAAGCGGAGTTTCAATGGATGGTCTCCGTTCCCCATCTATAGTATTACAGTCCAGATCAACTACTACGATATCAGAGGGATGCAGCGTTTCATACGGCATTCCGCTTGGAGTGATGCAGACATAACCGGTCTCAGGATCTCTCAAACTAAAATTTCCAAAAGTTAGAGGAATCAATTTCTCCTCTTTTATCTTTAACGCAATTTCAATCACTTTTTTACGCTCATTTTCAAGCAGCATAGAAGAACCTCCTTAAAATAATGCTAAAATTTTATACAAAATGTACGGTACCAGATGGGCGCCGATATCCAAAGATGAAATCGCTGTCGCTCCTTCCGGAAATGCGAAATTTGTTGCCTGGGCAACTGCAGTGGCTGTGCCGGCAAGATCCGTTCCGATATATAAGATCGCGATCATCATCAAAGAACCTGTAACAAGAGCTCTCAATAAATTTCCTCTGGAAGCGACAACCGGCCAAATCATAAAGAACGGAAGTGTGGATAAATCCACTAAAGGAAGCAGTTTATTTCCAGGAAGAATCACCGCCAGCAAAAGTGTAATCGGAATCATTAATAGTGCTGCGGAAACTACCATTGGAGATCCTGTGGCAATTGCCGCGTCCATTCCAATATAGACTTCTTTGCCTGGGAATCGTTTTGCCATAAATTTTTTCGCATCTTCACTTAATGGCATCAGCCCTTCCATCAAAATCTTTACCATTCTAGGAAGCAGGAACATCACTGCAGACATTTGTACTGCAAGAGTAATCAGCGCATTTGGCTCATATCCTGCCAAAAGCCCTATAAAGGCTCCTAAAATCAATCCAAGTACAATCGGATCTCCTAAAAATCCCAGTTTTTCCTGTATGGTATCCCCATCCAGCTGAATTTTTCGAAAACCAGGGATCCGATCATAAAGCTTGTCCAACAAAATGCAAAGCGGCGCCCAACTGACAGTTTCCGTGTGCGGCGTAGATACATTGGGAAGTCCAAAATATTCCTGTACTCTTGGCGCAGAATAATCAGCGAATTTCATAACAATGATAAACGTAAGACCGGAAGCAATCACGCCAAGAACCAGACTTCCTGTCGCAGTTTGTACCAAAGATCCGGTTAAAATAAAATGCCAGTAATTCCAAATATCAATGTTTAATGTTTTGGTTGTATTCGTTGCCAGCATGATAATATTTAATGCAAAACATGTTACAAACACCCATGGCACGATGGTTGTAGCAAAGGCAATTGCCGAGCTTACCGGCCACCCTACGTCTACAACAGAGAGACTGATTCCAAATCGCTCTACCATCGCCTGAGCAGCTGGGCTTACATAATCTCCCATCAATCCGGTAATCAGGTTGATGCCAATTAATCCAATTCCTATTGTCATGCCGGATCGGAACGCCTTACTGAATTTTTGACCGAAAATCAGTCCTATGACTGTGATGATGATCGGCATAACAACGGAACCGCCCATATCCAATATATAATTTAATATTTCCATATAGATCCTCCTTTTTTAATCTTTCACCGTGGCTTTGATATAATCCGCAATTTGATCTGCCACTTCTTCAGCGCCAAACCCGGTAATAAATTCTAAGACACGGAAGCATTTATAATCGCTAAGTTTATCCACCGGAACTTCTGCCGTATGAATAATCAAATCTGGATGTATAATTTCAGCCCTTGCCACGATCTCCATCGCCTTACATTCTGTAATATCAACGGATGGGATCCCTCTTTCTGCCAAAAGACGCTGACATGTTTGGGCAGCAACGGTTGATGTAGCGACTCCTGTGCCGCATGCGGATAGGATTTTAACTGTTCTCATTTTCTTTTTCCTCCTTCTTTTTTATGATTTCTATGATTTGTTTTGCATTTTCAGCCTGGGTAAGCTTCCAAAGCACCTCCTGATCCTGAATCAGCTGAATTGCTTTCTGAAGCATTTCCAAATGATGATTCCCTGCAATCGCAAGCATAATCACAAAAATAACTGGGACTTTGGCTCCTTCTGCCGGGTTTGTTCCCATGTGGAAAAAATCCACAGGTTCTTGTAAAACTCCAATGGCAATGGCAGACTCCGCCACATGTTCTGGATCTGTATGAGGAATCGCAACTCCGATATCCTGCACCATAATACCAGTCGGAAAAACATCTTCTCGTTCTTTTAGTGCATCGATGTAACTAGCCTTACATTTCCCAGATCGAATCAGCGCACCTCCCATCTTTTCAAATATTTCATCGGTCGATCCTGCTTCCAAATCGACAAATATCAATGATTCCTCAATCTTCTGCCAAAACACCTTTTCCATCACTTCCTTTCTTGATTTGCTTTCATTATATTCTCTGGATCACTCCTTATAAAGAACAAGACTTTCCCTCATAAGCTGCACAAAATTGTTCTAACCAAATGGCAAAATCTCAAAGAAAAAAGGAAGATATCTCTTTTGCTGAATGCCGATAAGGAAGTTTTGGAAACAAACTAATCTTAACGGCTGACAAACAGGGTGCAACAACTCCGAATGTTAATAGCATTCGGAGTTGTTTTATGTTATGATAAGATAAACTTATAAGGGTGGTGGAATTAAAATGGACAATAATCTTGTTTCACTAAATAAATTACAGACTGATATAAAAGCAATGAAACTTATATCAATTTCCTTAAAACCCGAACAGAGGAAACAGTTAAAAGATATGGAAAAGCAACTTGAGAATATGATTGTTCAAACAACTGCTTTCAATGATAGATTTTCCTCTCAAGGTTGGTGTGCATATGATAGTATGAATTTTTCCCTTATGGAAAGTGCAAATGCAGAATTTGAAACAAATGGATTAGAAGCAGCAGAACAGATTTTAATCAATTACTATAAATCAGATGTGAGTAAAATCATTGATTGGATAAAACATAGTTCAGAAGCATTTGCTGTAAGAGATAATTTAATACAACGTTTTTTTGAAGACCATTTTGCAGAACGTTATTATGCAAGTGTCCCACTTGGGTTGATTATAGTAGATGGTGCAGTAAATGATTTTACCAAAAGCAAAGGTTTTTTTGCAGAAGGTACATCTATTGACGCATGGGACTGCTTGGTAGGATGTAGTGATGGATTAGCAAAGTTAAAGGGCATATTTAACCAAAAACGCACAAAAACAAATACAGAAGTAATTACGCTTCCCTATCGGAATGGAATTTTACATGGTCGCGACTTGAATTACGCAAATGAATATGTATCATGTAAATGTGTATCCCTTATGTTTGCTGTAGCCGATTGGATGAAAATGAAGAATAGCGAAGAAACAAGAAAAGAGAAGTATGAAAAGTCGGTTAATCCACCCCCTATAAGAGAATCCTTAGCGTGCTTAAAGGAAAACAAACAAATTCGAGATGAAATTTCTTCGTGGAAAAAACGAACAGTTATTGTAGGCAAAGATATTCCGCCTTCTGGAACAGCAGGGGATTATACTGAATATCCGTACATTGCTGAAGTTATTGAAATGTTATCTGCGTGGAAGAATAAAAACTACGGAAAATTGTCAATACATTTACAAAAATTATTTCCGACAAACTTATCAGCTGGAAAAAAAGCTGGTGAATGCAGGAAATTGTTTGAAAACAAAATATTTGATACTTTTGAAATTATTGAAATTGAAGAACGTGCTTGTGCATTATCTAAAGTAGAAGTCAAAGTATTATGGACAACCAATAATTGTAAAAAAGAAGCTATTTTAACTTTTGGTTGTGTTTATGAAAGCATTACTGAGCATATTGCGGTTCCTTGGAGAAATAATGGAAAATGGATTTTAATGCCTTGGAATATACAAGGATTGTATCAATGATTAACCCACTATACCTATTTTTTATATCCGTTACGCAGTAGAGCCGCCATTTGAGGGTATGAGTATAAATCCCTTATTCCCCTATGAATGCACCTTGCAAACCGCATAAATCAAGGGGAAATCAACCTCTACTGCGTAACATTCCATAATGGATTGAGAGCGTAAGCGGTTTATCCGATTGCGCCCTCTTAGCCGCCCAACAGCAAAGACAGGGAAAACCGTCAAGGACGTGCAAGCGTGCATTTTATCCTTGACGGCTTTTTCTGGCTCTGCTACTCCCTACCTGTCAAAACGAAATTGCAGGATAGCTTTGATAAGCTGTGCTTTCAGACGGTCTTGAATATCGTCGTTGATATGTCCTTGATAAGTAGACAGATATTTGATGTATCCGTTGTAATGCCGTAATACTGCGTCTATCGCTTTCGGCTCCCCGGCAACCGCTTTTTCAATGACTTCAAAGGGGATATGCTTCTTATTCCTCATAGTTCGTTTTCTCCAGTTCCTTTCTTAAATTCTTTAAAGCCGATAATTTCCAGTAGTTAGCTGTGCTTCTGCTCCGTCCGTACTCTTTCCCGACTTCTGTATCAGTATAGCCCAGAAAGAAATACATCAACAGGACAGTACGACGCTGTTCCGACAATTTGGATAATGCGTCGGCTAATCGCTCGCTAACAACAGTAACTTTTTGACCTTTCACAACAAAGGTTGTCGGCTTGTACTGCTCAAAATAATTATCCGTTGTAAATGGTTCAAAAGACATTTTGGACATCAGATAGTCAAGCGATACTTCCCGTTTCTTCTTTTGCCTAAAATCACGGTATGCGTTGAGCGCGGCATTACGGAGAACGATTCTGCAAAAGGCGGCAAAAGAGTATTCGATATGCTCCATGAATTGTTCAGAATATCTCATTTTCTCATCACCCCCTTTCTTCCCAGTAGGAGGGATATTACAACAAACGCCCACGCAGAATAAGACCGCATGAGCGTTTGAAGAACATGAGTTATTATGACATACTAAATGAGCAGACAGTTCATACTCTTGGGCGGAATACTCTGTTGTATAAAACGGGATTTTTTTAATAATTGCCTATTAACCGATAGAATCATGGCGATACCTCCTTAATACCGCCATGGACATTTTTGCTGACATAATAGAAATGGGCGGCTCCATATTTCAAAGCCGTCCATGAAAGATTTTTGTGCATGAGGAATTATGCTGTACGACGGCTTTTTTTCTTTTGCCGTCGTGCGGCACTTTAACGCAAATGTTCAATATTTCCTGACTGTATATCGGTTATATGCTGTCTGATACGTTCTTCTGACCAATTCCACCACTTTATTTTAAGCAGAAAATCAATCGTTTCTTGGGTAAACCGTTTTCTTATAGGCTTTGCCGGAACACCGCCGACGATTGTATATGGGGGAACGTCTTTAGTAACAACGGCGCGGGTTCCGATAACAGCACCGTCCCCAATCGTAACACCTGCTAAAATAACTGCTTCATAACCAATCCAAACATCATTTCCGATAATAATATTACCTTTGTTATCCCACGCTTTTGTAATATCCTTTACATCTAAATTCCATTCTTCAAAAAATATGGGGAATGGATAGGTAGAAAGCGAAGATAAGCTGTGATTTGCACTATTGAATATGAATTTTGCTCCGCAGGCAATCGAACAAAACTTACCAATTATCAACTTATCCTGGTTGATTGGGTACTGGTATAAAACGTTATTCTTCTCAAAATCCTTTGGCTCTCTGACAAAATCGTTATACATTGTGTAATCACCAATTATGATATTGGGATTGCTGATAACACTTTTTAAATAGACTGTTTCTTTGTCCTTTGAACGTGGATAAACTTTCTGTGGCATAACTGCTCCTTTCTTATTAGGCAAACGGAAAAATGAATTTTCTGATATGCTCAAAGCGATTATTTTCCGCATAGTACACTGTATGTTCGTTTACGGAGTAAACAAATGAAACTCTGGTCGCCCATATGCCCACTTGGCGAACAGCATGAAGTAATGTAAATGCGTCGGGGACTGAAAATTCATTTTTACAGTTATCTAATAACTGCAAAGCCCGTTCATATCTGTCGTCACCCGACACAATAAAATCTCTCGTACTTTCTGGCTTCATCAAAGAATAGTTCGTTATTAAGGAATACTTACTCTGTTCTTCCCTGTAACCAATTCCCGGTTCAATTACTAAAGTGCGTCCATGCACATCAGACAACATTGCTTGCATGGTAGCGTCCGGCGCATAAACAATTTTCTTTGATTTAGCAATTTGAAGAACCTCATCAAAGGAAATCTGAGCCTTGATAAACTGCTCTGTCAAATCGGCAATCGTCATACAGTTACTGCCGCTTTGATAAGCTCCGGCAGAATTGCCATGCACATATAACAGCGTTCCTGCATTTCCGTTTTGATTTACCCCATGATAAGAATGATAAATTCCGTCCGGTCGCAAAATTCCAATATAGAAACGCCCTTTTTCTTTTATTACTTTATGCGTCCATACAGAAAGGTCAATGTCAAAATTAAAGCCTGTTATTATGTCGCTTCCGCGATAAATGAATCTAGTACACATAGTAGCCGCCTTTCATAAAATCTTTGTATGCTTCGTTTTTATTTTACAGCCGTTCAGATGGACATTCTATATACTGTACGATACCGAAATGATTGGTATAAAATAAGAGGCTGCACTTGGCAGCCCCTTACGGTTACTTTTGATATATGATTTTCCGAACAGCATATAAAGACAAGCAATATTTTTCAGACAGACACTCCATAGAAATACCGCTTTGATATTCCTCTTTTATCCGCTGATTGCGTTGCGCTAATTCTTGACGATAGCCAGAAACTTCTCCCCAACGTTTTTGCTGTTCCTGTTCGATAGGAACGTAGATATATCCGCCTTGAACATAAGTTTGCAACTCTTTTACCAATGCGTCCGGAAGAATAACTTGTGCATTAAGATATTTCATGCGGGCTTCCTCCTTGATTTGATGTGATAGTCAAGTTGCAAAGCCAGCATTTTTATTTTGCGACTATTTTTTACTCCATGCAACCGTCGCAATCTACTGGCTTTGCATGGAGAAAAGCTTTGTTTCTCTTTTGGGTGTTAATACACATACAAAATCACTTCTTTCTGTCTGACACGATAATCTAAGGCAAATACAGTTTAGCACATTCTTAATCCTATATCAATCTTGATTTTTTCGCGCTCTTTGACATTTTTGACCTGTTCTCCGTAGTAAGTAATTTAAAAAATTTTTTCAAAATCTTTGGCAAAATCGCTCTGTCCGGTGTAGTAGGTAGTGGAAGAAAAATTGAGAGGGTTGGGGAAACTTCCCAACAAGCAAAATGCAACGCATTTTACGGAAAGGGTACCTCGTTCCTATGCTTGCTGAGAAGCTTTTCTTCTATCAAACTACGAAAGGACGGGAAAGGAATGGAAAAGAAACGAGATATTAAAAACAACGGATTTATGCCACAAAAGGGCAATCCTCTGCATGAAACAGTTACTTACAAAATCGGTGGCACAATTTTTGAGGTGTCAACGATTTGCGGTAGCTCTGAACCGCTTTATAGCAAAATGGAAAGGCTCATAAAAGCGGAATCCGGCGAAACGCCTACTGACAAAGAAAAAGAAGTCCGCTATAATGAAGATAGCAACCTGTTTGTCGGGCGTTCATTACAGGAGGAATGAACACATGACAACGACGAAAAACTATCCCGACAACATTACCGCTTTATATGCAAGGCTTTCTCAAGAGGACGCTTTAGACAGAGAGAGCAACAGCATAGCCAATCAAAAGAAAATTCTTTTGAAGTATGCAAAGGACAACGGTTTTCCTAATCCTACATTTTTCATTGATGACGGCGTTTCCGGTGTAACGTTTGCTGGGGTTAGATAGCGATACTTTTTACATCTACCATGTTGCGGCGGTCATGGTTGACAACTTGCGTCGGCTCCTGCTCGGTATCAACCTGTCCGACAAAGCTATAATGGATTTCGATTTTCCGGGTG